>SUWJ01000021.1 GCA_015061545.1 Lentisphaerota bacterium
TCCCTCAAACGCCGGGAGCTTCGCTCAACTCCGTTCGGCTTCGCGGAACTTTTCCGCTCGGTTTGCCGGAATATATCCGGCAAACTGCCCTCTCATGCGTTCGCGGCCCTGACCGGGCTTTGCGGCGGAACGCCGCTTTGCCACGATATTTACTGCAGGAAATATGAAAAGTAATAAAAAAAACGCCACCGCGCCTGAGCGCAAAAAACGTTATTCAGCGACCGTTTACGGAAGCGGGGCGCTTGTAATACATGATTACTTCGCCTTCTTTGCAGAGCCGGAATTTTTCACGGGCAATCTTTTCTACTGCGTTCGGCGAAGTTTTCAGCATTGTCACTTCCCGCTGCAGAGCATCGCGCTCGGCACGTTTGATATCCGCTTCGGTCTTGATTTTGGTGTAAAACTCCAACTGGCGAACGTACTGACGCCGCGCTGGATATATTATAGCCACACAAGCCATCACCAGCAATATGAACCCGACTGTACCAAGCCAAGTCCAAATTCCAGTTATTTGCTGATTTTTTGCCATAAATAATCACTCCATTTTTTGCACGGCATCCATGTTGTATTTCAATAAAAATAACTCCAAAGTGCGCTGCTGTCAAATTTAAATTGATTTTTTCTATCTGGTAATGCGGATCACCAATTCTCCGGGCAATGTTTCGCCGTTAAACGAAGTTGCCTGATAGTTGCGCTGCATATCGGCAATCAACACCGCATCAGCGCTGTTGTAATTTATTTTTATTGTCACCGTATCATCGGGCAGTCTGCCCGGAACTTTAACGGTGATTTTCTTGAATGCAGGCCGGTCAAAAGTGCAGCTCAACGGCTGATTGTTCACGCTCAAACTCAACAAACCGGCGCGGGATGCTTGCACGCTAAGCTCAATTTCGGTAAAATCGATCTGCCGATCAGCCTTGATTGGCGGCGGAAACTTTACGCTGCAAACGGAACCGCTCTTAACTTCCAGCGCCTGCCATCCGCCGAAGGTTTGCGGCCCGTGGTAGAACTGAACTGTTCTGCCGGCGTTGTCCGTCAAAACAGTTCCCGACGGGCGAACGATCTTCAAAATCGCAGCTTCCAGATTGTTGCGGTAAAACTCGTAAGCCCCGATCGTGATAAAAGCCCCCAGCGCCAGCGTCAAAAATCCGTAAGTGCGGATAAAGCGCCAATCCTGCAACTGCGAACGCCGGATCAAAGCTGCCGCAAAAACACCCGCCATTACTGCCAGCAGCGGCAGCAGCGGCGACCGGAAACGCGACAAATTGTAAAATGCCGCCGTCGCGCCCCAATAGGCAATAATAATCAGATATATAACCGTAAAATCCAGCCGACGCAATCTTTTTATCATCAAAAACAATCCCGCCAGCGCCAATGCTATAATGATTCCGGCGGGCAATGTCCAGCCGACGATTTGGGAGGTACTGCCCTCACCTGCCAATGCTACATTGTTGGGTATCTCCCGATAATCCCAGAATAAAAGCAGTTTGCGGCCCGTCAGTTCCAAATAAGCTGCGGGTTCGCTTGCCAGATAATCAAGAATCTTTTTCCAGACCGGAATTTCCTCACAATCCTGCATCCAGATATGATAGGCTTGCGGGTATTCCATCGGGCCTGCGGGCAAACCGGGTTCTCTTCCGCCCGGCGGCGCTTCCGGGGTATTCCCCAACGCCAAAACCGCATCTGCCGCGGTGGAGGGTCCGCTTAAACGCCCCAGTTGAATCGAATTGTAAATGATAAAAGGCGATTCGACCAATAAAAATACTGCCAGCGCCACCACGCAACGAGCCGAAGCATTTTTCCAGCTTTTGCGCCTGATTTGAACAATAGTCAGCACTGCCAGCAGCGGCAGAAACACCAGCAGAACGTTTCCGCGGGTCAACGCCCCTACCGCCGCCGCTGCCGCCATGGCAATAAAATAGCGGTACAAACCTGTTTGCGCGGCAAGCACTGACAAATATGCCAGCAAGGTAATGTTGAAAGTCTGCAATGTGGCGATCTGGTGAAAAGGTGTGTAAAATATAAGTATATTGCACAACGCAGTCAGATAAGCAGCAATCAGCGCGGCGCGTTTTCCGCTCAACCTTGCCGCCGTCAGGCCAGCCAGCAATGCGGTAAACGCCCCCAGCAGCGCTTGCAGAATTATTACCGCCCAGACCGAACCGCCTGAAATCCAGCGGCACAACACCAGAAATACCGAGTAATAGAACGGCTGGTAGTAGAACGGTCCGGAAAACTCCCCGGCGGCAATCTGTCCGGATAAATCCATATATGTACGCAAATCAGTAGCTTCGTGCGGCAGAAAAACTGAGGACGCAAAAGCCCCGTGAGCAATCTCCCAGGCTGCCGCCAACCGCAGCGCCAGCGCCAGAAAAAAAGCTCCGTACAACCAGAAAAGATAACGCCGCTTGCTGAGAAGAGGCGTATTGCTCTGAACAAGCGGCGTTTTTTTCATAAACTGAAAACTCCTGAAGCAGTTCAGACCGTCAGCAGTTCTTTTTCTTTTTCACCGACGATCTTGTCGATATCGGCAATGTGCTTATCGGTAGCTTTCTGGATATCATCCAGCAGCTTCTTGAGTTCGTCTTCGGTCAGCTCGCCGTCTTTCTGGAATTTTTTGGCAGCTTCGTTGCCATCGCGTCTGGCATTACGGATTGCGACTTTAGCTTCTTCGCTTCTGGCCTTGACCTGTTTGACCAGAGTCTTGCGCCGTTCTTCGGAAAGTTCAGGGATCGGCAGACGGATCAAGCGGCCGTCGCTGTTGGGCATGATCCCGAGATTGGAAGCCTTGATCGCTTTTTCCACCGCCGACACCGCCGAAGCATCCCAGGGCTGGATCGTCAGCAGACGCGGTTCAGGCGCGTTGATCTGCGCCATGTCGCGCAAACGGGTCTGCACGCCGTAATAATCTACCATCAGCCCTTCCACCAGCGAAGGCGACGCCTTCCCCGTGCGGATCGCACCGAGATCATGACGCATGGAGCTTTCGCTCTTTTCCATTTTTTCTTCCAGATCCATCAATACCATATCGGCAATTTCTGACATAATTCTTCTCCATTTTTTGCAATTTTGGAACATTTTTTGTATGTGCTTGAGTAAAATGTACCGCATTTTGCACAAAATGCAAGTAAGATGCACTCTTTGGGCTTGAAAAAATTGAGTTTTGGCGCTATTTTATATAAAAGCGTGTGTTTTTCAGTCGAAAAAGTAAGAAAGAAGAGGTTTTTATGTCCGGACACAGCAAATGGGCAAACATCAAACACAAAAAAGACGCAGCCGATAAAGCCAGAGGTCGTATCTTCTCGCGTCTGGGTAAAGAAATCATGGTCGCAGCCAAGATGGGCGGCGGCGACGTGGATACCAACCCCCGTCTGCGTTCAGGCATTGCCGCTGCCAAAGCAGCCAATATGCCTAACGCCAACATCGACCGCGCGATCAAAAAAGGTCTGGGCGAACTCGGTGATGTCACCTTTGAAGAAATCCAGTACGAAGGCTATGCCGCCGGCGGCGTGGCGCTTTTGATCGACTGCCTGACCGATAACCGCAACCGTTCCGCCAGCGAAGTGCGTACCACGCTGGACCGCAACAACGGCAACCTTGCCAGTTCGGGTTCGGTGGCTTATATGTTCAAACGTCAGAGTCACTTTGTCATCGAAGGCGAAAATGCCGATGAAGACAAGCTCATGGATATTGTGCTGGATGCCGGAGCGGAAGATCTGATCGTGGAAGACGGCGTAGCGGAAATCTGGGGTGAACCCTCCGCTTTTGAAGCTATTGCCGATGCGCTTGCCGCTGCCGGTATCAGCGCCAGCGAAGCGGCAGTTACCCGCCGTCCCGACAACACGGTTTCCATTACCGATGTGCATACCGCCGAACAGGTGCTCAAGCTGATCGATAAACTTGAAGATCTGGACGACGTGCAGGAAGTCACGGGCAACTTTGAAATCGACGATTCGATCGCCGATCAGGTCAATGTCTGATAGAATTTGTTTATTGTATTATAGAATAATATAAACCTTAAATACAAAAATTCGTTCAACCAAACTAAAGGAGAATAGGACGATGTCATCTGTAATCTATGATATCCATGCCCGCGAAATCCTCGATTCCCGCGGCAACCCCACCCTCGAAGTCGAAGTCGTACTCGAAGACGGCACCATTGGTCGCGCTGCGGTTCCCTCCGGTGCGTCCACGGGCGAAAACGAAGCTCTGGAACTGCGTGACGGCGATAAGTCCCGCTACCTGGGCAAAGGCGTGCTGACCGCGGTCAACAACGTCAATGACAAGATCTTCCCCGAACTGGAAGGTATGGATGTGATGGATCAGGTCGCGATCGATAAGACCATGATCGAACTCGACGGCACCAAGACCAAGAGCAATCTGGGCGCCAACGCTCTGCTGGGCGTTTCGCTGGCCTGCGCTCACGCGGCTGCCAACTATCTGGATCTGCCCCTCTTCCGCTACATCGGCGGCGTGAACGGCAAAGTGCTGCCTGTTCCGATGATGAACATCATCAACGGCGGTTCCCACTCCGATGCTCCGATCTCCTTCCAGGAATTCATGATCCGTCCTGTCGGTGCCTGCTGCTTCCGCGAAGGTCTGCGCATGGGTGCGGAAGTTTTCCACGCTCTGAAGAAGATCATCAAGAACAAGGGTCTTTCCACCGCGGTCGGCGATGAAGGCGGCTTTGCCCCCAACTTTGCCGGCGGTATCGAAGAAGCTCTTTCCAGCATCATCGAAGCCATCAAGGCTGCCGGTTATGAACCCGGCAAGGACGTGATGATCGGTCTGGACTGCGCCTCCAGCGAATTCTACGCCGACGGCATCTACGACTACACCAAGTTTGAAGGTCCCAACGCCGCCAAGCGCAACGCCGCTGAACAGGCTGCTTATCTGGAAGAACTTATCACCAAGTACCCGATCGACAGCATCGAAGACGGTATGGCCGAATCCGACTGGGATGGCTGGAAACTTTTGACCGACAAGATCGGCGACCGCTGCCAGCTGGTTGGTGACGACCTGTTCGTGACCAACGTGGAATACCTTTCCAAGGGTATTGAAATGGGTGCCGGTAACAGCATCCTGATCAAGGTCAACCAGATCGGTACTCTGACCGAAACTCTGGACGCGATCGAAATGGCGCACAAGGCCGGTTTCACCGCCGTGGTCAGCCATCGTTCCGGCGAAACCGAAGATACCACCATTGCGGATATCGCGGTTGCCACTAATGCGGGTCAGATCAAGACCGGTTCGCTGAGCCGTACCGACCGTATTGCCAAGTACAACCAGCTGCTCCGCATCGAAGAAATGCTCGGCAGCGTTGCCCGCTACGGCAAATGATCGACTGAACAAGTCTGATTCAAAAATCCGTCCGATTAAGTTCGGGCGGATTTTTTTTGCTTTTAAAGCAGCAGCTTGACATCCGGACAATAAAAACAACTAAAAAAAGCCAAACTCTTTTTCTGCAAATTTGAGTAAATGCATTTTAGAGTGTATATTAAAGCGTGTATGATTTTTGATTTTCAACAATAACTGAAAGTTATGATATGATGCAGAAAAATTCATTGCGTTTGACCTTCTTGCTTACTCTGCTTTTATCCACATTTTTTATTGCGGGGTGTTCCCCCAACGGCGGCAACAATAAAGTTGCCAAGCTCAAAGTATTCAGCGGAGCCAATCAATATACTCTGCCGGGGGAAGAGTTTGCTCATGATCTGGTGATCGTGGCGGAAGGGGTTGCTGAACGCGGATTTTTCGGCAACTCCAGCGTGCGCCCGGCGGTAAATGCTCCGCTGACGGTTACGTTGCCTGAAAATTCAGCATTGCAGGTTGATCCGATGCAATGCAAAACCGATTTGGGCGGTGCCGCCCGCTTCAAGATCAAGGCAGGTTCCCAAGTAGGCGATCATTATTTCACGATCACGCCCGACAGCAATCCTGAACAACCGCTGACGGTCCACTTTACTATCGGCGCACAAATCACCGGCGGCGAACAGGAAATCGGCGTGGGTGCAACTGCGCCTAAACCGATTTCGGTCAAACTGGTGCGTCAGGATGGAACTCCGGCAGTCAATGTGCCGGTATATTTCAAGGTAATCAGTTCACCGGTGGCAGGTACTGCCGGTGCCGGTGTTTCAACCGAAACAGCCCATACCAACGGTCAGGGCGAAGCTCAGACTATGGTCAAAAGCGGCAAAGTCAGCGGCGAATATGTGCTGGGCGTGGAAATTGCCGATCCCGAAGAAAATTATTATATGCGGCAAATTCAAGTCCGTATATTGGCGCTGGATGTGTGGAAAGTGGCGATCAATGTGCTGGGGGCGCTGGCACTCTTTATCTTCGGGATGAAACTCATGAGCGACGGCTTGATGAAAATCGCCGGCGACCGCATGAAAAAAATTCTGCACTTCTTCTCCCGCAACGGTATTGTGGCAGTCTGCGCAGGAGCGGCGGTTACTGCGGTGGTGCAGTCATCCAGCGCTACAACGGTTATGGTGATCGGTTTTATCAATGCGGGATTGCTTAATCTTACTCAGTCGATCGGGATCATTTTCGGCGCCAATATCGGTACAACCGTTACCGCGCAGCTGATATCGTTCAATCTGGGCGTGCTTGCCATGCCTGCTATTGCGCTGGGGATGATCGGTCTTTTTGCCAGCAAACGCATGGTGCGGGGCTGGGGGGAATCCTGTGTGGGATTCGGTTTGATCTTTTACGGCATCGGTCTGATGAGTTCGGAATTGAAAGTTCTGAGCGTACTGCCCAGTTTTCAGCATTTCTTCCAACTCTTTGACTGTGCCCCCACCAGCGAAGCCGGGTTCATACCGCTGCTGCCCGTGCTGGGAGCATTGATCGTAAGTACAGTTTTCACCATGCTGGTGCAAAGCAGCGCGGCGGCGCTGGGGATCGTACTGGCTCTTTCCGGCGGCGGACTTATCAACTTTTACACGGCATTGCCGCTGTTGCTGGGAACCAACATCGGTACAACGATCACAGCATTTCTGGCATCGCTGGCAGCCAACCGTCATGCCAAACAGGCGGCACTGGCGCACTTTCTGTTCAACACCATCGGTGCAGTGCTGCTGATAGGCAGTCTGTACATAACGATCAGCGATAGCCATATACCTGTATTCATGGCGCTTATCGACAGTATTACTCCGGGGGATGTGTTTGCCGAAGTTCCGCAGAATATCGAGCGGCATATTGCCATGGCCCATACTATCTTCAATGTTATCAACACTATAATCCTGATGCCGTTCATCAAGCCCTTTGCCATATTGTGCGAAAAACTTATTCCCGTTAAAACAGAAACTCAGGATTCCACCCAGCTTTTGGAACCGCACTTGCTGGCGACCCCGACTGCCGCTCTTGAACAGGTGGTCATGGCGATCCGCAATATGGTAAATGATTCGTGGCGCATGATCGATCAGGCAGTTAATCGCCACTTTGTCAAGCTGGATATAGATCAGGATGCCTTTGATGAGTTAGCCGAAGAAGAAGATAAGATCGACCGTATGCAGGCCGATGTTACTGAATATCTGGTCAAGATCATGCGACGGCGCAACCTGACCGACCATCAGTCGGAACTGATTCCGCTTTTGATGCATTGTACCAACGATGCGGAACGCATTGCCGACCATACCGCCAATATCATTGTGCTGGCGGAACGGTTGAGCAAAAGCGATAAAAAGCTCTCCAATGCCAGTATAAAAGCTATCGAAAAGGTGTGGAACATTCTTAATCACGAAGCCTCCAGCGTGATGGTGGCGCTGGGCAGCACCGATGCTGATGAAGTGAAAGCGGCGTTGAAAAGCGAGCGCAAGATCAATAAGCTGACAAGGGAATTTGAACAGGAAAATATTGACCGTCTGCGCAAAGGCTCCTGCAGTCTTGCCAACAGCGTGATCTATATTGAACTGCTGGGCGAATTGGAAAAGCTGGGCGATCACCTCAGCAACATCGCCGAGCGTACCCCCGAAATCCAAAAACATTATATCAATCTTTGAACAGGTATTTATTATGTCTGAAAAAATTAAAATAAAAATCGCTTCAGGATCCATTTGTGATTCCATTCGCACGATTCCTTTTGCCGAAGTGGTGGAAGCCGTCCGTTTGTGCTGCCTTTCAGCTGCAGTAAATCTGCCGCAAGATGTGCTTGCTTCGCTGGAAAATGCTTATAAGAATGAAACCAATGCGTTGGCTAAAGAGCTGATCGGGCAATGTCTGGAAAATGCCCGGATTGCCCGTGAAGAAAATATGCCGATCTGTCAGGATACAGGTTTTGCGGTGTTTTTCGTGGAAATCGGCACTCACGTCAAGATCGACGGCGGCACGATCTGCGAAGCTATCACCGAAGGTACCCGGCAGGGATATAAGGATGGATTTTTGCGTAAAAGCATCGTCAGCGATCCGCTGTTCAAACGCAAAAATACCACTGACAACACGCCGCCGATCATCCATCTTACGCAGGTTCCAGGCGACCGCATCAATGTTATATTAGCGCCCAAAGGCGGCGGTTCGGAAAACATGAGTGCGTTGAAAATGCTCAAACCGTCTGATGGCAGAGCCGGAGTGGTGGACTTTGTGGTGGAATCGGTAGTCAAAGCCGGCGGCAACCCCTGCCCGCCGGTGATCGTGGGCGTAGGTATCGGCGGAACCTTTGAGCAATCGGCGCTGTTGGCTAAAAAGGCGCTGCTGCGCAAAGTCGGCAGCGAAAATCCCGACCGCGAATATGCCGAATTGGAACAGGAGATCCTCAGCAAGATCAATGCTTCAGGAGTTGGTCCGCAGGGGTTGGGCGGCGATACAACTGCCTTGGCGGTACATATCAACCATCACCCCTGCCACATTGCCAGTTTGCCGGTGGCGGTAAATATCAACTGCCACGCTGCCCGCCATGCCGGGTTTGAGCTGTAACACGCATACGAGGTATTTTTATGGAAATAAAGATTGATTTGCCGCTGACGGCAGAAAAAGTCGCCATGATCCACGCCGGAGATACCGTAAAACTCACAGGTGTAATATATACCGCCCGTGACGCAGCCCACAAGCGGCTGGTTGCCATGCTTGATGCAGGCGAGAAGCTCCCCGTGGAACTGAAAGATCAAACTATTTACTTTGCCGGCCCCTGCCCTGCACCGCCGGGCCGCTGCATCGGCAGCGCAGGCCCCACCACCAGCGGCAGAATGGACGCCTATTCGCCGCGGCTGATCCGCGATTGTGCCTTGCGGGGCATGATCGGCAAAGGTGAACGCAATCAGGCGGTAATCGATGCCATGACCGAGTGCCACGCCATTTACTTTGCCGCTACAGGCGGTGCTGGTGCGTTGATCGCCCGCTGCATTGTGGATGCCGAAGTGGTAGCATTTGAAGATCTCGGTCCTGAAGCCCTGCGCAAGTTGACGGTCAAGGATTTTCCCGTGATCGCCGCCATTGATGATAAAGGCGGCAATCTCTACCGCCGTTAAAAATTATTGTTATTCACCAACAATAAAAAACCGTGCAGAGTTGTGAACATAACTCTGCGCGGATTTTTTTTATCAATATATTTTTTCAGGCAAGAAAAAAACCGTGCAGAGCAGCATTCATACTCTGCACGGAATTTCTTAACAATTCAAATATACTTCAGAGCGAAATATTCTTGATCGGGGCAACATAGTTTTTGTCGCCGCCGTATTTCTTCCACTTGAAGTAAACCATCAACAGCAGCGCCGTGGCGATGATCGTAAAGAAGAAGTCCCAGACAAAGATCAGATTGTAACCGTATCCGAACTTTTTGCCCAAGTCAATAAATGCACCGCCGCCGGCATTGGCAACGATCAGCACGATCGACCCGATCATGGCGTTGGCAGAGCAGAACTGACCATACTTTTCGCTGGGATAAATCCGCACCGTAAGCGGCAGACTGCTGGCGCCCTGCAGCACATAGGTCCCTGAGATCATAAACGTTACGATAAAGAACGTGGTATAATCGTGACACCAGAAGAACCCGAAGACGTTGGCACAGATAATCAGTATACCGCCAAAAATAAATACCCGCAGCGGGTGGCATTTATCCACGATCCACCCCAGCGGAATGTACGCAAAAAGCATCACCAGCGAAACCGTGGCAGCAATGTGCCCGTACTGTTCCATACTCAACCCCAAGTCTTCTTTGGCATAGAGCAAGTTGAACATAACGCGGCAGGCGTTACTGGTGGTATTGATCGCCATACCGATAAACAAATAAAGGTAGAAAGGAATACTGAAGCACTCCACCGAGTATTTCTTGATCATGCCGATAATGCTGACCTTTTTGATCTTTTCCGGGGGCGGATAATCCCCTTCTTTGACCATAAAACACATCTGGGTAAAGCTGACCAGATAAACCAGCGCCACCCCGGTAAAGATCCACGGAACCATTTCGCGCTGGTCCGCCAGCGGCAGCACCCATTTGGAGAAAACGATCCCCGCCGCCGTACCGACTACGCGGAAAAACGCCATAAAACGGCCGACAAACGGCTTGGGCACCACGTCCGCAAAGATGTAATAAAAGACCGAAGCCACAAAAAGGTTGAACACCTGAAAACCGACCGAAAAGATCGCCAGCATAACCACAATTACCGCTGCCGGACTGCCGCCATCGCCCCACGCGAGGTTATAAAGCCATGCGCCCAGTTGATCCGACCAGCCCACCAGGATCAGGAACATCACCACAAAGGGGCTGGAGAAAAGCAGATACGGTATGCGCCGCCCCCACTTGCTGCGGGTACGGTCGCTGGAAGTACTGATGATCGGATTGAGAATAAAGTTGATAAGTGCAGGAATACTGCCCACCAGCAAACCGATAGTAGTATTGCTGACATCGTGCTGTTTAAGCACCACCGGCAGCAAGGTTGGGATCAGCATTTCCATCATGGTATAGCAAAAATCACCCCACAGCATCCAGACAAAGAGGTAGATAAGGGTTTTCCTGGTGTAATCCAAGGTTCCGCAATGGTAAACGGTTTTACCATTGATAGTTTCAATTGCCGGGCGTGCGTGCAGCTCGGCAACTGACATCTTGCCATCATTCATAACGAATAACTCTCCTTTGTATTTTATATGGTTAATAAAAAAAACAATTCAAATAATATAGCACAATTTCTGTTTTTTTCCATCTGCGTTGTTTTATTATACTGAAAATCCGCCGATTCATGCTTAAAAGTGGCGGCATACCCCATTATAATGCGGTATAAACCTTGAAAAAAATTTTTAACAAGATATATTATTTCAGCATACACAGAATAAAACCAAGGAGCCGTTATGGATAAATTCACCTATCAGGATATAAGTTTTTCGTGGCAGCAGAATGTTCTGATTGCCAAAAATTCCCGTCTGTACCGCAAAATCGACTTTGCACAAGGTATGCCCCAAACCCTTGAACTGGTCATCGACAAGACAGCAATTGCGGGAGAAAACAGCGCTTTTGATTTTCATCTGGCGGGATTTCCCGCACCGGGAACGGAACGCTTTCTGACCGATTATCAACTCAAAGATGTCCAATTTGCCCCGTTGTGTCTGCCCGACGGCAACGGTGCTGAAATAAGAGTAAAAGTGTTTGAGTCGATTCGGGAACTGCAGCTGGAATTCTGCTATATTCTTTATTGCGATATGCCGTGGATGGCTGTTGAAACCAAAGTTGCTTCAGCAGTTACACCGCTCTTGTACTGGAATCCCCGCCAAAGTCACGATACCTTCCGCTGTTTTGATGAAGCTATGGGGGTGAATACTATTTGCGACTCGCTGAAACTCACGGATTTTACCAAAATAAAATCGGTTGAATTCCAAATGCGCACCGATTACTTTGACGAACCGGTTCTGGAGCATGAATATTGCGAAGGCAAGGATTTGTATGGCAATATCCTTATTGCTGAAAAGCCTGAACATAAACAATTTTTCTTTTTGCAGGAAGCACCGCCCAGCGCCGAACGCCGCGGCAATGAACCGGGTGATTTTCTTATTCAGGATAATGTTGTATCCAGTCTGGGCAGCGGCATAACTCCTGCCGATGTAACGCCCGATCGTCAGCTGAAGACCAATCGGACAGTTTGCGGGCTGGCTGCCGACGGCAATGCTGCAAAACTTATCAAAGAATATCTGCGCTGCCGTCAGCAGGGCAACACCGCTGTCGCGGGGCAGATTACCGTCAATCCGTGGGGTTGCGGCAAATTCCCGTCGCTGCTCAACGAAAAATTCCTCGGCGAAGAAATCGTTGCAACCGGGGATATCGGCGCCGATGTTTATCAGATAGATGACGGCTATGAACATGGCTTGCTGCAGGATCTCTCGCTGCACAACCGCAAGCTGGATAAAAATTTCTGGCAGACCAGCGATGCATTGCTGCCCAACGGTTTTACCCCCCTGCAGCAGCTGGCTGCCGAAAACGATGTCAAACTCTCGCTCTGGTTTGCCGCTTCCTGCAACCGCGATTATGTTGACTGGCGCGAAAGTGCAGATATATTGCTGAATCGCTTCCGGGATGAGAAGTTTGAAAGTTTCAAGCTCGATGCTGTAATTTTCAACAGTTATACTGCGGAGGAAAATTTCGGTAAACTGTTGAATGCGCTTTATAACGAATCCAATGGCAAGATCACGGTCAACCTTGACGTGACCAACGGCACCCGCGGCGGGCTTTATAAATTTGCCGAATACGGGCTGCTCTTTCTGGAAAACCGCTACTGCTGCCACAACTGGGTAACTCACCCCTATCATCCTGAAAATACGCTGGATAATCTGTGGAATCTGGCAAAATATACCAGAATTCAGAATTTGCAGATCGAAGTACCCAATCCCGGCGACATTCTGGAAGAGTGTTATCAGTCGCGGCAGATGACACTGCCCTCGGAATACGATTTTGAATATTGGCTGATGATCCCGTTTTTTGCCAGTCCGCTGTTGTGGATGACTCCGTCGCTGGTAAGTGCGGAAAATACTGCCACTATAAAGAAAATGCTGCAAATCTACCGGCAATACCGTCAGGAATGGCGAAATTCGATCATCACTCCCGTCGGCAACCGTCCCAACGGCAGCGAAATCACCGGTTTTTATGCCGACAGCGGCTATCTTTTGCTTTTCCGCGAAAAATCCGCTCCGGAATCGGTTCAGCTGCAGCTGCCTGAGTTTGAAAGTGCCGAAGTGATCTATTCCAATGCCGCAACGGTTCTGAGCAAAGATGGTACTGTAACGATCTCCACGCCCGGCGGAGCAGCGCTTATAAAATTGAACAACCGATAAATCGCCATTGCCGATAAATAAAACTGATCCCTGGCTATACTTTTTATCAGGGATCGGTTTGTTTATTGCTGAAATCCGCTTTCGGGTGTATATTAAAAAGATGAACAAGATCATAAAAAAAGCATTTTCCGATTCTTTACCTGTACTTATGGGCTATGTGACTATGGGGACGGCGTTCGGTATATTGCTGGTATCGCAGGTTAAAAACAGCGATTTTTCGACCGCAATATTGATGAGTTTCAGTACCATATCAGGCAGTATGCAGTTTGCCTCGGTGGAAATGCTGAAAAATTCCGCGGCTTATACGCTGCTGATAACGGCTGTTCTGGCGCTGCTTATCAATGTGCGGTACAGTATGTACGGTATATCGTTGGTAAGGATCTTCCGCAATTATCCGTGGTACATAAGATACTACCTGATCTGGACGCTGACCGACGAAACCTACGCGCTGGAAAGTTCTACCCTTCTGCGGGGAAAAAAACGTATGTATTACTCGCTTTTTGTAGCAATGTTTGACCATTGTTACTGGCTGACCGGGTCGGTGATCGGTGCGGTGGCAGGTTCGTGGATACCTTTTGATACCACCGGTATCGATTTTGCCATGACCGCATTATTTCTGGTGATCCTGGTCGATCTTGTCCGCAGCCGTACCAATCGGGTTCCTGCGCTGACGGGTGGAGTTTCCACTTTGGCTGCGCTGGTATTTTTTGTGATCTTTTTCCCCGCGCAGGTCAATCGTATGCTGTTGGCGGCAATGTTGCTGATGATCGTAATATTGCTGAAACTGCGCCAATATCCCGCATGGCAGAAGGAGCAGTAAAATGACACTTCATCAATACGGAATGATTCTGGTTATGGCGCTGGTGGTAATAGCTTTGCGGGCGGTACCCTTTGTGATTTTTGCCGGGAAATGCAAAGTACCCGTCCTGCTGCTTTATCTGGGCAGAGTGCTTACCGCTGCAGCAATCGCCATGCTGGTAGTTTACAGTTTATACAGCAATCTGGAGTACAATGCCTTCGGCTGCGGTCGAATCATACCTGCATTGATTGCAGCAGCCGTTACCGTTCTGCTGCATTGGTTCATAAAAAATCCGCTGGTGTCTATCATCAGCGGAACAGCAGTTTTCATGCTTTTGATTTGATTACTGCAAGGCTTGGACCACGCAGCAGCAATCGGCGGAGCGTTTATTCGGCAACTTCCATCGTAACATTCCGAACCTGCAGCGACGCGCCTTGAGTCTTTTTGTAATTGGCAATGATCCGGATGGCGCCCTTATCCGCCCCCGCCCACCATTGATTGGCTGGATTGCTGCCAAGTGGAGCAATATTTGAAACACTCCAGCCGACACGCTGCCACTCTTCAGTCGGCGTTACGTTGCTGGCGCCGCCGTACATACCGACGCTGGAATTGTGCAAACGGACATTGCTGTTGGCTTTTACCGCCGCAGTCAGCTTGGTTTTGAGCGTAATGATCACGCGGTCGCCTTCAACTTGCGCTTTGTCGATCCTATAAATATTTTTGTTGGGCAAATCGCTGAAATCGCCTTGGGTATTTACCGCCAGATTCCAGGTGCGCTGCACGCCTTTGGCCGTCCAGCAGGCGGGTTTGGCAATTACAATCGTATTGCTGTTGGCGGCGGCATCTTCCAGCACTTTGGCGTCAGAATTTTTGACGAACAGCACATTTTCCGGAATCAGCCGCCAGCTGCCGCGCATCGACCAGTTACCGATATAGATCACCCCGGCAGGGGTACCCGGTTTATTGCGGAATTCAGCGCTGAAAATATATTTCTTGCCCGGTTCGATCACAAAGGGTGTCGAAAAAACATCCACCCTGCCGCCGCGGAATTCCAGAATATTGCCATCAACTATTTTCATATGAGGGTGTTTGCTCCAATCGGAACGTTTGTTCAACGTTACGGCGTCGGCAAAAGCGCTGACAGCACTCAATGCTGCGACAACAGCAAATACAAAAAATCGTTTCATTTTATTTCCTATTTTATTGGTAAAGTTTTTTCAACACTTCGATCAATCGCTGATTCTGGGCGGCAGTACCAACAGTTATACGCAAATATTTACCCGTAACCCCTCCGGGGAAATAGCGGACGATCACCGCATGATCGCGCAGAAAACGGAACGCCTTTTCGCCATCGCCGTCGGGAGGCGCGGCAAAAATAAAGTTGGCCTGAGTATCCACCAGCTCAAAGTTGAGTTTCTTCAATTCTGTCGCCAGCTCAGTACGCAAGCTCTTGACTTTGGCAACTGTTGTTTGCAAATACTCCTGATCGCGTACCGCTGCTTCGGCAAGTTTCTGGGTTATCATATCCATATTGTAGGAGTCTTTGAGCTTGTTAAGCCCGTCTATAATAACCGGATTCGCTACTGCATAACCGAATCGCAGTCCTGCCAGCGCCAGACTTTTACTGGAAGTGCGGCTGACGATCACATTGCTGAATTCATGCACCATATCCATACAGTTGTCGTCGGCAAAATCCGCATAGGCTTCGTCAATAAAAAGAATACCATCAAATTCAGATGCGATTTTTCTTATATTTTCCTTGGGGAAACTGTTGCCGGTGGGAGCGTTGGGGCGGGTAATTATCAGCAAATTGGCGCCTTTAGCCTGCTCAAGAATATCCTCAGGCATGGCAAAGTTGTTGTTTTCATCCAGCTTGATCTTGATAACAGGTGCTTCCTGCATAGCTGCCAGCACGGGGTAGAGCGAATAAGTTGGATCCAGAATCGCCACCGGCTTATCCGGCGCGGTAAAAGCGCGGAAAGTCATAGTCAATATATCGTCGGAGCCATTCCCCGCCACAACCATATTGCGCGTCACCTGATTAACTTCGGCAATGGCGGAACAAAGCGAATCCGCCATGGGGTCGGGGTAGCGGCGCAGCAGCGTGGCATCAAAACTTTCCAGCGCGCCCAATACCGCAGGTGAAGGCGGAAACGGGTTTTCATTGGTATTGAGCTTGACCAGATCCAGCATCTTGGGCTGTTCGCCGGGGGCATAACCGGCCAGCGCATCCACTGAGCTGCGGAAATAACTTTTATATTCTTTCATATCAACCTTTTTCCTGAGCAAATTCATGCTCCGTTGCAATCTTTTAAAACTTATCAGTTATAATATAAATCAAAAAAGTAAAAATGCAACAAAAAGCCATCAGTAAAACAGATCGGTAATCCCATTCTGGAATTTGTATTTTACCGAAAAAGTGCTATTTTTACAAGGTAATACTGTTATAAACCTGAAATATGGAACATATCATGAAAAACAAATCTTTTACGCTGATCGAACTACTGGTAGTGATAGCCATCATCGCAATTCTGGCTGCCATGCTGCTGCCTGCTCTTTCTGCTGCCCGCAGCGCGGCGCGGACGATTTCCTGCGTCAATCAGGTCAAACAGATCTGCCTCGGTGCCAATATGTATGCCAACGATAACCGCGAATATCTGCCGCGTATTTACGATATACCCTATGCCGGGATCACCGGCGGCTGGATCTACTGGGAAGGCTGGAAAAGCGGCACCAACGATGTAATGTACGGCGATGTAACCAAAGGCGAATTATACACCTATGTGAACAATCCCAAGGTTTACGTCTGCCCCGAAGTAACCAACGGCACTATTGTAAGCTACGCCTTGAACAGCAACCTCAAAGACAAAAATCTCAGCGCTATCCGCAACCCCATGATTCCGCTGGTAATGGAAGAAGGAGCCCCCGAATCCACCGACGACGGACACTTTGCCGTTCCCAGCAACAGTTTTAACGAAACACTTCACGGCAAACTCAAAGTTTTGGGGCATCTCTCAGGCTCGGTGGAAAAAATCAATATCTCCCACGATGACGCCATGGAACTTTGCGTGCTGAATAAATAATTTTTTACTCTTCAAGTCCAACGGCATCTGCGGCGGCTTCGGCACTTAATTCCTGCAGACACTTGAAGGGGATGGAGCGGTATTTACACGATCCGCCGCAGCCGTAACACTCCATTTTATGATGGATAAAACATACATTTTTGTATTCGGCACAAGGCGAAAAGACGCCCCAATGCCAACCGCCTGTTATGCAAAAAGTCCGAACATGGAATCTGGCGGCAAGGTGCAATGGTCCGGTATCGTTGGTAATGACCAGAGCTGCGTGCTTTACATCGCTCATAAGCTGTTTCAACGAAGATAATTTATCAACTTGTGGTTGCCGAAGCAAAACACACTTTTTTACATCACAAGGTAACGCATCGTAACAACTTTGAACCGCCGCAGCTTCGTCGGGCGAACCGCTGATTACAACCTTGAGTTGATATTTCCGAACCGCCCGGGCAGTCAGAACGGCAAACTTTTCAGCTTCCCAGCGGCGGCGAACATCATTGGAACCCGGAATCAACAGCAGATAATCACCCCAACTTACATCCTTGGGCGGCAATGGGTCAAACATATTCAAGCCGCCCGTATCAACCGATCCGCTTTCGCCGCAAATAAGATCCGAAAAACGTTTTTCATTTGCCAGCAGCGATACAGTTGCATCGTATTCGTGAACCTGCGTAAAAATCTTTCTCCGCAGCCACTTGTAGCGTTTACCCCAACGTTGACTGCTGTAAACACCATTGACCATACCATATTTTTCAGGAGCAGCAATTACCGATGCTATACAATCTTCCAGATCGGTTGCGCCAACGCTGAACAACTGAACCACCGCCGCCGCGGAGATCTTGCGCAGTTGAAAAAGTTTTTTCCAGCGGTAAAGAGAATGTTTCAAACTGGAGGCTTTTTTCATATCCAGCGCAATAAAATCCTCGAACAATCCGCTGGCCATGGCAAGATCTTTCATTCCGCCATCGCTGACCAAAACCAGTTTGCGTTGATAATGCTTTTGCAAACGCTGAAAAAAAGTGATTGAAAGCACAAAATCCCCCAAATGGGAATTCTGTATAACCAACACCCGATCATTCGCCCTGCCCCGCTGCCGAAGGAGCATAAAAAAAGCCAGTTCCGACAGCTCAAGATTCTGCCGTATAACTCTTTTCAACCCCAACAAAAACTTTTTAATCATGGAAAAAACCTGCGGATTCACTTTGCCTTGACAGTTTTTTTAATATTGAGCAAGGCGTAAAGAGAGGTGCTGAAAATTGCGCCCAAACCGTCGCTGAGCATATCTTTCTGGGCATCCCAGATATCGCCCTGACTGCCGAGAAATGCGCTGCCTGCTTCCGGTGCCGCCAGCTCCGCATAGATCCACTCCACCAGTTCAAACAATCCGGCTACGCCGAAAATTGCCATTATCATAAGAAAAATATTCAAACTGCGATACTTTATCAGCTGCCGCGATTCAAAATATTCTACTGCAGGATAGGCAAAAAATCCCACCATAAAGTGACACACGCGGTCAAAGTTATTGCGTTCAAAGCCGAAAAATTCCGTTACTGCCCCAAACGGCACCCGCTCAAAGGTATAATGCCCGCCCACCGTATGCAGACAAATATAAAGTGCCATAAGGGTATAAGCCGTATTGGAAAAACGTACCTTGCGGCAATAAAGCACGATCAGCGCCGACACGATCAGCAGCGAAATGGAATTTTCGGTTATCCAGATCACCCGACTGTAAGGCTCGAACGCAAGAATAATAAATTCGACCAGATAAAACACCAGCAAAAATAAGGGCCATGCCCCGGAACCGGCTTTGATTTTCAACATAACCAACCTTTCAATATTTGATGATCAAGTAAAATAATATAGCATCGGGCAAACTTATTTGCAACAGATTTTTTCAGTAAAAGCGAACGAATAGTATTTCGAACCAGTCTATTTTCCACCGGAGAACCCGTTTAACCTCAAAGAAAGGAAGCAACTTATGAGCGAATTCTTCAAACAACTCTGGCAGATCATTCTTGACAGCAATCTTCTCAACCTGCTGGCGGCGGTTCTGGTGCTGCTTATCGGCTGGCTGATAGCAGTCATCCTCTCCGGCAGAACCACCCGCATCCTCAATAAATTAACCAATTCCAACCATCAACGCAACAGCAATGTTTCGGGCAAAGCCCTTACACACATCGGCAGTTTTTCAGGCAAAGCGGTATTTTATCTGATTATGATAATAACTTTGCTGGGGTGTTTTTCGTTGCTTAAACTGCATGGTGCCGCTGCCCCGCTGCAGGAATTTGTTATGCAGATCATTGCTTACCTGCCCAGAATAGCCGGTGCGCTGCTGCTGGCGCTGGCGGCGTGGATCCTGGCGGGGATCGTCCGCAGCGCGGTGCGGATGATTATGCAGAAAAACCATCTGCACGAAAAACTTGCCCACTCCGCCGCCAATCGTAAAACGGCAGAAAATATTGCTGATTACACCGCCCAGACCGCCGCCTATACAGTATGGCTCTTTTTCCTGCCGGGAATACTCAATGCGCTGGGTATTTACGGCGTAACTCAGGCATTGCAGAATATGTTTTTCAAGTTTTTTGCCTATCTGCCCAACCTTATCGCTGCGGGTTTTATCCTGCTGGCAGGCTTCTGGGCGGCACAAATCGTGCGTAAGGCAGTACACGGTCTGGTTGAAGCCAGCCGTATCCAGAATCTGTTGCAGGATCTGCCTTTCGGTAAAGAACTGAAAAGCAATACGCTGGCAATTTGCTGCAGCACAGCAGCGTATATACTCATTGCCATACCGATTCTTATTGCCGCATTAAATGCGCTCAAGATAACGGTTCTTTCGCAAACTATCGCGGCATTTCTGGAACAGCTGCTGGCAAGTACCGGCAATATCATCGGCGCAATAATCATTGCCATACTGAGCTTGATGGCAGCGCATTTCTGCGGCAAACTTATAACCGGACTGACTGCGGCGTGGGGCTTGGATAAAGTTACTGCCAATCTCTGGAAAAACCGTTCTGACAGCATAACAGCTTCCGTGATTGCGGGCAAGATCGCTATGCTGACTTTAATGCTGTTCGGGCTTATTGCCATTTGCGATATATTGAATTTTGAATCGCTGGCTAAACTGTTGAAAACCTTTGCGGTGTTCGGCGGCAATCTTATTATCAGCATGATCGTAGTGACTATCGGACTTTATCTGGCAGAATTTTCGGCATCGCTGGTGCGGGACAAATGGAACAAAGCGTTGGTTTCGATGCTGAAAAGTGTAGTTATAATCTTTACTCTGGCATTGGCAGTAAGCAATATTGATCTGGGCGACGGAATCGTGGAGATAGCCTTTACGCTGCTGTTGGGCGCCGCTGCGGTCGCCTTTGCCATCGCCTTCGGTATCGGCGGCAAAACAACTGCTGAAAAACTGCTGGAATCGTGGATGGAAAAAATGAAAAAGTAAATTCTGAAAAAACTTTTCAAGGCATCGGACTTATTGCGGCAGTAAAAAGTCCGGTGCCTTGTTTTTTATTTGCATAATCGCTTTGGATATTGTATATTAAACTTATGCGATCAATATTGATATAACAGGGAGATTTTACCATGTCTTTGATAACTCAAATGGCAATTCAAGCGCGACAGGCAGCGGCGCAGCTGCGGGCGGCATCGGCAGAAAGCCGTACTGCGGCGCTTAACCTTATGGCTCAGAAACTTATTGAATGCCGCGAAGCAGTCCTTGCTGCCAACGCCGCCGATCTGGCTGATGCCGCAGCCATGCCCGCTGCGTTCAAAAAGCGTTTGACTGTAGATGACAAAGTTTTTGATTATATGGTCAGCCGTCTGCAAAAAGCGGCTCAACTGCCCGATCCGGTGGGTAAAGTTTTGGAAGAACGCCTGATGCCCAGCGGTCTGGAGGTGCGCAAAGTAAGTGTGCCGATCGGGGTGATCGCCATGATTTACGAAGCCCGCCCCAACGTAACTACCGATGCGGCATCGGTTGCCATTAAAAGCGGCAATGCGGTGATCCTCAAAGGCGGTTCGGAATCCTTGCGTACCAATCTGGTGTTGGCACAGGCTATGCGCAGCGCCGCCGCGGCGGCCGGATTGCCCGAAGATGCGGTGCAGTTTATCAATACCGCCGACCGGGCGGCTGTCAATGAATTGCTTAAACTTGATGAGTATATTGATCTGGTGATCCCCCGCGGCGGCAAGAGTTTGATCAAAGCCATTGCGGAAGGCACCCGTATTCCTGTACTCAAACATTACGATGGGATCTGTCACCTGTACGTTGCATCGGATGCCGATTGCCGGATGGCAGTTGAGCTGGTAATCAATTCCAAATGCCAGAACAATGCCGTCTGCAACGCGCTGGAAACGCTGCTGATAGATGCGGCATTGCCCGTTGGATCGGTGCAGGCGATTGCAGAAGCTCTGCGCGAAAAATCTGTAGAGATCCGCGGCTGCAGCGAATTCAGAAAAATTGTCCCCGACTGCACCGCAGCACTTGACAGCGACTGGGATACAGAATATCTGGGTAATATTCTTTCGATCCGCATAGTCAGAAATATCGCCGAAGCCATACAGCATATTGCTGAACACGGTTCGGGGCATACCGACGGGATCATTACATCTTCCAAATTGCTGGCTGACGAATTTATCGCCAACGTGGATTCCGCATCGGTACTGGTCAACGCCTCCACCCGACTCTCCGGCGGCGGCGATTACGGCATGGGCGCTGTTGTAGGCATAAGTACCGACCGACTGCACGCCCGCGGTCCCGTGGGACCTGACGAACTTTGCACCTACAAATGGGTGGCAGTCGGCAACGGGCAGCTGCGCAAATAAGTTTGGAGATTTAAGAGTTTATGAGTTTGAAGTTCGGTTTCTGGGGTGCTTTTCTCGGCGGAATACTCGGCGGACCGTTGGGAGCGATTATCGGCGGCGGCATCGGGCTTATACTGCCACAAAATAACAGTAAATCACCTGCGTACAGCGCCGGAGAATACTTTGAAATGCAAAAAGCGCTTTTCCGCTGTCTGGGGAAACTTGCCAAAAGCGACGGCAGAGTCAGCGAGGCCGAAGCCGATCTGGTGCGGGAGCTTCTGCATGAACTTTGTCAGGAAAAAGAGTTGCGGACGCAGTTGATTGCAGAATTCAATCATGGCCGAGACAGCAGCAAATCATTTGCCGAACTGGTGATAATGTTCAAAGCCTATGCCGAACTCTTTCCGCAAGCAGAAGAATTGAAACAGAATGCAATTCATGTATTTTGCATTTTAGCTGCAGCCGACCACCAGCTCTCGTCAGCTGAAAATGAGATGCTTAAGCAAGCATCGGAACTGCTGGGCTATCCGGAGATGGTGAAAGCATTTTTCCGCGGATACCGCTTTGACTCCGCCGATTGCAGCAGCACCAATGAAACTGACCTGGCATCATGCTATGCTGCTTTGGAAATATCTCCTGATGCAACCGATCAGGAAGTAAAAAAAGCCTATCGGAAAAAAGCGGCTCAATTTCACCCCGACAAAGTGCAGAGTGCTAATGTTTCAGGCGCTTACATCCAGGAGGCTCACGAACGCTTTATTAAAATATCCAACGCCTACGAAACTATTATGAAAGTCCGCAAAAACGGCGGTCAGCAATGATTTTTCGTTCAAGTTGATGTCAAAAAACTTGTTTTAAAAAATTTACGGATATATTATAATAAACAAATATAATTTGCAGTATTGATTCTATAGCAGAAAGGTTTTGTTATCTTTATACCATTCTGTTATTGAACTTGTAAACAACGGTGTATCATGGAACTTGTATTGAATAACAAAAATTTTTGCGGCACTGCCTCAGAAGTC
The DNA here is from genome assembly GCA_015061545.1 of Lentisphaerota bacterium. GTDB lineage: Bacteria > Verrucomicrobiota > Lentisphaeria > Victivallales > Victivallaceae > SIG78. The sequence continues at coordinate 22,962 of SUWJ01000021.1, forward strand.
TGGGAGCAGTTGCTGCAAATGCCTGAAAACTATCACTTTGAACACTCATTTCAGCTGATAAAAACTTATGATTACGAGGATTTTACTGCCGAACTTTATATTCAGAACAACGGGCCTGATACAGTTCAGCGGGTCATAAAAACCATTCCCCGCAATCTGTCAGGTGCTGCCCCCGCGGTGGCAGCGCCGTTTTATTACCCCGAAGCCATGCTGGGATTCGATCCTGAAACGATGCAGCGGGAAGAAGCCTTTGAAGAAATCGCCATGCTTACCCATCTGGTTCGGCTGGGATTCATTGTTATTTCTGCCGAAGCCTATCACCTGACATACATAAAAAGTGATGCTCCGCGGCGGGAGTGGGCAAGATGGCAGCAAGCCGGGAAAGCCTTGCTGCACGATTACCCCGACTGGAGCGGAGTCGGCAAACTCGTTGCTGATACGCGTTTGCTGCTGGATATGCTTGAAGCCGATCCCAGAGTCGATAAAGAACGCATTGGCATTGCCGGACACTCGCTGGGCGGCAAGATGGCATATTATACCGGCTGCCTGGACAAACGGGTCAAAGTGATAATGGCCAGCGATTTCGGCTTGAACTACGATCAAAGCAACTGGCAGGATGTCTGGTACTGGGGAGAGAAGTGCTCCATACTGCAAGGTGCAGGTCTTGAACAATGGCAACTGTTGGATCTTGCTGTCGGCAAGCCGTTTATGCTTCTGGCAGGTCAGTTCGACAATATGGCAAGTTTTGACTCGATGAAAAAATCACAAACCGGTCAGAGCGAGCCGGAAAAACTGCAAATCATCAATCACGCTACAGGGCACCGTCCGCCGCAGGATGTACTGTTCCGCGGGTACAGCTTTCTGCAAAAATATTTACAGAAATAATATATTGATAATCTCCCGACTTTTGTGAAAACCGGTCAGCTTTATTGAACAGGAACACTATTAAGAGTTTATAGAATATATATTGTGATTTGTCCAATATGCGGCAAATGCGGCAAATGCGGCAAATGCGGCAAATGCGGCAAATGCGGCAAATGCGGCAAATGCCGCCTGCCGCCTTGTCAACAGCGCCGGTGGGTGCAGCCGCCCGGTCAATACCGCCCTTAATTAAAGTGCGCTTCCCAAGCCGTTCTCAACTTCTGAAGCGCACTTGATTTTTTCAGTAATACTGACCGATATTGTTTTTACTGGGCAACGCTCTTGCGGAAACGCTGCAGCGAAAAGGTAAACAACACCGCCCCGATAGCCAGCAGACAGGCAAACGGTTTCCAAACCACGCTCATGCCCGCGCCACGGAAAAGGATCGCCTGACAGAATTCCACAAAGTGGGTCGTAGGCGCGATCTGCATAACATACTGAACCCATTTGGGCATACTTTCCATGGGGGTTGAGCCGCCCGAAAGCATCTGCATCGGCAGCAGCACCAGAATCAGCAGCATCCCCAGCTGAGGCATATTCTGGGCAATACACGCCAGAAATATCCCCAGCGAAGTCACCGCAAACAAGTGCAGCGCCACCCCCAGCATAAACAGCCAGATCGACCCATTGACCGGGACGTGCATAAAGCCCATGATCACCACCACCAGCGACAGCATGGAAGCCGCCAGTACCACCACCAGCATCGACCATATCTTGGAAAACATGATCTCAAAAGGCGTTACCGGCATCACCAGCAAATGTTCCAGCGTGCCGTTTTCCCGCTCGCGGATCAATGCCGCCCCCGTCAGGATAATTGCCAGCATGGTAATATTGTTCACCAGCTGCATCAGCGCTTTGAACCAGCTTTGAGTCAGATTGGCATTGTAGCGGTTGCGAACCACACTTTTCACCAGCGTGGGCGGAATTTGCCCCTTGTTGTTGAAAATCGCCAATTCCCGGTTGATGATCTGCTGAATATATCCGCTGCCCGAAAATGCCTGCGACATACGCGTAGCATCCACATTCAGCTGGATCTCAGGCTGACGGCCGCCGCGCAAATCTTTTTCAAATTCCGACGGGATCACCAGCACAAAAGTATATTTGCCATCGTCCATACCGGGGTCGATTTCGTCCAGAGTAATATCCGCAGCGGGAATAAACATCGGCGGCATAAAGGCGTCAACGATCCGCTGTGATGCCAGCGAGCGGTCTTCATCCACCACTGCGATTGCCGCATGAGTGATCGTATCGTTGCTGGACACCCCCGTAATATATACCCCCAGCGAAAAGGCGTAGACAATCAGAATCAGCAGCATCCAGTCGCGGCCCAGACCGCGCAACTCCTTGACTCCAAGAAAAAAGATATTTTTTACAGTCTGTTTCATTGACTTACTTTTCCTGTTTTTTCAAGAACATAACGCAGAAGGCGGTAAGGATCGGAACCGTAACAAGCAGCGCCAGCAGTTCGGGATACAACTCGGCAAATCCCAACGCCTTGTTAAACACCCCGCGGCTGATAAGCAGCATATAGGTTGTCGGATAAAGCATACCGATGATCCTGCCCGCCCCTTCCTGCGAAGTAACCGGGTCAAGCATACCGCAAAACTGCACTGCCGGCAGCATTGTACCCAGCATGGTCATAAAGATCACCGCAATCTGACTGCGCGTAACCGACGACGCCAGCAGCCCCATGGCGGTTGAACACATACAATACAGTATAAGCGCCAGCACCAGCACCAATACGCTGCCTTTTACAGGTACATCAAATATTGTAACTGCCATAGCAATAAGCAAGGCTCCGCTGAGCATGGCAAATACCACATAGGGCAGCTGTTTACCCAGCATAAACTCGGTTCTGGTCAATGGCGTTACATAGAGATTGATGATCGACCCCATCTCTTTTTCCCGCACCACCGCCAGCGCCGCCAGTACCGCAGGGATCATCAGCAGCAACAGCGGGATCACAGCAGGAACCATTGCCGGAAGACTCTTTACATCTGGATTGTAGCGGTAGCGGGTTTCCACGCTTGCCAAAGCTGTACTCTGCAAGCCTTTGCCATTTTCCCGCAACTGCTGCTGCAGCCATTGATTGTGCAAACTGCTCACATAGCCGTTGACCGTTTCGGCACGCGACGGCATAGCTCCGTCGATCCAGAATGCGACTTCGGGCGACCTGCCCGCTTCCACATCCTTACCGAAATCCGGCGGCAGCTCGATCGCCAGCGAAAGTTTTCCGCTGCGCATACGTTTTTCCAGATCGTCGTAATCCCGCAGCGGTTCCTGTTCGATAAAGTAACGGGAACCGGCTATATTCAGCGCATAATTGCTGCTCAAACCGCTGCCGTCACGATCCAGCACCGCAAAGGAGAGGTCTTCCACATCCATATTGATCCCGAATCCCATTACCAGCATCAGCAGCAGCGCACCGAAAATTGCCAGCGTGGCCCTGATCGGGTCACGCATAAGTTCAAGATTTTCGCGCCAGCTGCAGCACAGACAACGTTTCAAGCTGAATATTTTATTCTTACGGGCAATCTTCTGATGCCATTTTTCGGGAACATCATCAACTTTTGCTTCGGGCACGGCTTCCAGTTCCACCTTTTCCCGCGAAGTTGGATCGGCATCCTCCAAATAGCCGATAAACGCCGCTTCCAACGTAGGTGCCTGACGTTTTGCCACCAGCGCCTGCGGTGTATCGCACGCCAGCGATTTACCCGCGTGCATCAGCGAAATACGGTCACAGCGTTCAGCCTCGTTCATAAAGTGAGTGGTGATAAATATGGTAACACCATCGTTTCTTGAGAGTTCAATTATCAATTCCCAGAACAAATCCCGCGCCACGGGGTCAACCCCTGAAGTCGGTTCGTCCAGAATCAATATCTGCGGCCGATGGATCACCGCCGCCGCCAGCGACAACCGCTGCTTGATCCCCAGCGGCAGCGAAGCGGGAGTAACATCGCAGTAACTTTCGAGCTGAAAACGCTGAAGCATCTCTTCCACCCGCGATTCCACCTGCGCTTCTTCAATACGGTAAAGCCGCGCATAAAGCACCAGATTCTGGCGGATGGTCAATTCGTTGTAAAGCGAAAAGAGCTGCGTCATATACCCCAGTTTCAGACGAATATCCATACTCTCCGCTTCGATGGGTTTGCCAAAAAGCTCGGCGCTGCCTTCGCTGGGAGTCATCAACCCGGTCAACATACGCATGGTGGTTGTTTTTCCGCAGCCGTTGGAGCCGAGAAAGCCGAATATTTCCCCCTTGCGGATCCGGAAACTCACATGATCCACCGCCGTAAAGCTGCCGAATTTTTTAGTCAATCCTTCCGCCGCAATCGCGATTTGCTCTTTGCCTTCCTCGGGCAGCGGCGGCACCAGTAGTTTTTTATGGCCGGAACGTTTGGCTTCGGGCAGCAACTGGATAAACGCATCATCCAGATTGTCGCAGCGGGTTTTATTGAAGATCTCCTGCGGCGTACCCGTATCCAGAATTCTGCCTTCATCCATAGCGATCAGCCATTCAAAGCGCTGCGCTTCGTCCATATAGGCAGTTGCTACAATAACGGTCATCTGCGGCTGCATGATCCGCACGCTGTCCACCAGATCCCAGAACTGACGCCGCGCCAGCGGGTCAACCCCGGTGGTCGGTTCATCCAGCACCAGCAGATCCGGGTCATGGATAAGTGCGCAGCACAACCCCAGTTTCTGCTTCATTCCGCCCGAAAGTTTCCCGGCAGGACGGTCAAGAAAATTGTAAAGCCCTGTACTCCTGGTCAAATGGTCGATCCGCCGTCTGCGTTCCGCCGCGTCATGCCCGAAAAGTTTGCCGAAAAACTGCAAATTCTCTTCCACAGTCAAGGTAAAGTAAAGATTTTTACCCAATCCCTGCGGCATATAGGCTATTTTTGGACAGACCCGGTTGCGGTGTTCCCGACTGCGCATATCGCCGCCCAGCACAGAAATACTGCCTTCCTCCTGCATGGCGCGGGCGCCGGTGATCAGCGACAGCATAGTGGATTTGCCCACCCCGTCAGGCCCGATCAATCCCACCAGTTTGCGCGGTGCAATCTCCAGCGAAAAGTCATCCAGCGCCAAGGTTTTGCCGTAGCGGAAACTCACATGATCGAGCTTGACTACAGGTGCTTGAGCTGCATTGCTGTTACTCATTTGACGTTTTGCTCTCTTTCGCTTTTAAGCATCAGAAATTCGGGCCATTGAGCGTTGGGATCCAGCTGTACCCATGCTTCGCCGGGCAGACCGGTCTTGATGTAGTCCACATATTTTTCCAGCAGTTCAGGCGCGATTTTAGCCTTGATGCGGAACATGAGCTTCTGGCGTTCTTCCTTGGTTTCGACGGTTTTGGGCGTAAACTGCGCCACGCTGGAAACATAGGAGATCGTTGCGGGGATCGCCACTTCGGGTAATGCATCCAGCACGATCCGCGCCGCCGCGCCGATCTTGACCTTACCCGCCAGAGTTTCGGGCAGGAAGAAGGTCATATATACATCGTGCATATCTACCAGATTTATCACCCCGGCCCCGCTCTGAAGCACTTCGCCGGGTTCTGCCACCCGATACTGCACCCGTCCGCGGCAGGGCGAATTCAACAGCGAGTCATCAATATCGGCCTGCACTCTGGCGATCTTGGCATCAGCCACTTTGATATTGGCTTTAGCGGCTTCGATTTCAGCTTCCGATTGCTTGACCCCTGCTGCGGCAGCGGCAAGTTCGGCCTGACTGGTCAGGTAATTGGTTTCGGCATTTTCGTATTCCTGAGTTGAAATGGTATTTTGCTTTTTCAATTCGGCATGACGCTTGAAACGTTTTTCAGCTCCCGCAAAACTGCTCTGCTTCTGCTTGAGCGTTGCCTGAGCAGCAGTAAGTTCGCTTTCCTTAACGCCCAGCTGGGCTTCACATTCCAGCTTCTGCGCCTTGGCTTGAGCCAGTTCCGCTTCCAGAACGTTCAGCTGCATCAAAGCAAGTTTATCGCCTTTTCTGACCAGCGCGCCTTCTTCCACATAAACTTTTTCCAGACGGCCAGCCAATTTGGCTGCCACCGAAATTTCCGTAGCCTCCAGACGCCCGTTGCCGCTGGCAAAACCTTTGCGGTTATACTTGGCATTTTCCATATAACTTTTTACTGCATAAAAGCCCAATGCCCCGACACAAAGGATCAGCATGACGATGATGATTTTTTTCATTTCTCTCCTTATCAATTTTTTAAACTTATTTTTACTCGATCAGTTTCAATATTTTGAGGTAATATAACATTGCATTGTTGCAATGCAAAGCGGTAAAAATATTTTTTAACGATTTTTTCCTATAAATTTGCAATTGCTCCCAAATGCGTTATATTAAGCGGATTTTACAAACCAACCTTATTAATAAGGTAAAAAACAAGGCTTGCAATGGCTCGGTATCCTGAAATTTTTGCGGTGCTCAAAGAGCGTATAGAAAGTAATTTTTATACTGAACGACTGCCATCCCTGACCGCTCTGGCAAGAGAGTTTCAGGTCAATATCAATACCATTCAGCGGGCGGTCGGCGAGCTGAAACGATTCAATCTGGTCTACAGCATCAACGGATCAGGCATTTTTATCAGCAGCAAAACCTCCACCCCGTACCGCAAGATCGTAACGCTCTATATGCAAAACTTTGTCAAGTGCAACAATCCGGTGCTGTATGAATTTATCGACAATCTGCAGCAGGAACTGGCGCGCTTCGACATCGGCATAGCTATTTCCATGCACGATGCGCTGCCTGATGCCGCCACCTGTCAGGCGGTATTGATCTTCACCCGCGACATTCAGGGCGAGAAGCTCTCGGAGCTGAAAAATCATATCATGCCCGATAAAATATACTACTTTGATTGCTTTGCGCCCAATATTCAGATGATCGGAGTTGATAATGCCTTCGCAGGCAAAGAAGCAATAGAGTATCTCTATGGACGCGGCCACCGCAAGATCGGCGTTATTGCCTACAGCCAAGTGCCGGAAATATCTTTTTACGAACGTGTGCGGGGAGTCAAAGCAGCAGCGGTCGGCAAAAAAGATCTTAAATTGCAGATATTTGATTTGGGCGATAACCAGAGCACTGCCGACGAAACCGTGCAGCAGAAGTGTTTTGAACAAATTCTTAACAGCGATGCAGCTTTTGATGCGGTTTTCTGTCTGACCGATCGGCTGGCGGTTCAGTTTATGGTCTACTGTCAGGAGCGTGGCGTAAAAGTTCCGGATGATATTTCCATAATAGGTTACGACAACAATACCTTTACTAAACTCTTTTCCCCCGGACTGACCACCTTTGAAGAGCCGTACAAAGAATTGGCAGCTATTACCGCCCGACGGCTTGTCCGACCGCTGCGCTCCATAGGTGAACCTATGCAAATATTGTGCAAACCCATCTTGATCGAACGTAACAGCGTTAAAGATAAAAATACCCAACAAGGAGATTAGGCTATGAAAAAAACTCTTGTGTTTACCATGCCGATTCTGGCGGCGGCGGTGCTCAACGCTGCACCGTTACCGGAAACCACTCCCTTTTCAGGAAATCATACCCGCAGCAACGGAGTGTGGAGCGTTACCGACACAAGTAAAGCCGGCGGCAACTATATTGTCAGCAAAAAGTTTGCCGCCCGACCGCAGGATCAGGTGATTTTTTTCGGCGAAGCCAAGTCCGAAAAAGTCACCACCCGCACCGAAGCAATGATCTTTGCGCTGGATAAAAACGGCAACCGGCTCACCAGTTTCGGCTCCAATTCCATTACCGGCACCAGGGATTGGACTCAGCTCAAACTTATTCTGGCGCCCGGCAAACTTCCTGCCGGCACCACCGATATCCAGCTGGTGCTCCAACCCGCCGCGGGGCCTGCTGAAGGAACAGGTAAAGCCGATTTCCGCAATCTTGATCTTTACATCGGCAAGCCGCAAATACCTGATTTGGCGAAATACGAAAACTGGATCGGCGCCAAGCACGAGAAAATCGATGGTGCCATCAGGATTCAGGATACCTCCACGCAAGGCGGAGTCTACATCATCAGCCCCACCTACCCGGTTACAGCCAATCAGCAGATAAATCTGACTGCCGAAGGCAAGTGCGATCAAGTCACTACCCGCAGCGAAATTATAATAATGGCTGTAGATAAAGCACAAAAGCGCTTGAAGAGTTTTTCCACCAACAGCATCGCAGGTCAGCAGGACTGGACACCGCTTAAAGTTACCATTCCCGCAGGAGCCTTGCCTGAAAATACTGCGGGGTACTACATTATACTGCAGCCCGCCGCAGGGCCCGCTGAAGGAGTCGGCGAAGCCAGTTTCCGCAATATAAAAGTGGATGTCAGCACGCCGCCTGCGGTCGATCCCATGCAGAAACAAGCCTGGGCGGGCATGAGATACGAAATTGTTGACGGCGCCATGAAACTGGTCGATCCCAGTACCACCGGTGCCAGCTATGTAACAAGCAAATCCATAAAGGTCGATGCAAAAAAACCGTGGCAGCTTACCGCCGATGTCAAGTGCGAAAATGTCACCAGCCGCACTCAGATATACGTCTTTGTTTTTGACCGGAACAACAAGCGTGTTGATATTCTTTCCAGCAACACCATCAGCGGCAATTCCGATTGGGAGCGCCTTTCGCTGGAAGTCGATAAATTCCACGTTGACGCCGACCATGTGCAAATTGCCATGCAGCCGGCGGCAGGACCTGCGGAAGGCACGGGCACGGCTTACTTCAAAAATCTTAAATTTGCGCATACGGAACCCCTGCCGACCATGCCGGGAAGAGAACACATCCAGCAGACGATCATAAAGTTGAATAAGGTAAAACTCTATGACCGTAAACTTAAATCAACCCCGTTTGCAGCCCCCTTGCCGCAATGCCGCGTGGAAATCATGCAAGCTGAACCGCAGAAAAATGATTATCTGCAGCTGGTGACCGGCGATGACATCACCAAAATCAATCTGGCGGTCTGGGAAGAAGATCAGGATAAATATACCCCCTGCCAGCCGGTTGAATTCAAAAAGATTTCACGCGGGTATCTTATTGATGTAAAAAATCTTAAAGCATGGCGCAAACTGGCGCTGGAATTTCCCGGCCGGGAGCTTGTACAGCTGGACAGTATCCGCCTTTATCAGCCTGAATATCCGCAGGAAAACTGGCAGGCATTCTGGATATGGTTTACCAGAGAACGCATTGAAAATATCCAATGTTATCTGCGCGGAGAGTTTGAGCTTACTGAACTGCCAACCAGCGCCATGATGCAGGGCGCTGTGGACGACGGCGGCGTGGTCTATTTGAACGGCAAGCGGGTAGTCGGCATTTTCGGCCGCTCCGCTCCGCCCAACGAAGATGTTATCAAACACCTTAAAATCGGCAAAAATGTTATTTCCGCCCAAGTCAATCAGGCGCGTTACGCAGCAGGTCTGATCGTGGAAATGGATATGCTTTTCCCGGACGGCAAAAACCGCAAGATCATCACCGACCGCACCTGGCGCTGTACTACTCAGAAACCTGAAAAAAATTGGCAGCAGGTCGATTTTGATGATTCCGCGTGGGATCGCTGCATTGAAATCGCCCGTCCGCCCGAAATCTGGGGTCATGTACCCTACCGGATGAATTCACCTAAAACGGCTGTTACAGTCGTTAAACATAATCTGCCCACGGAACTTGAAGCGGGCAATTCCTATTTGTGCAATATTGATCTTGAGCTGAAAAACAACAATAAGCCCGATACTCCGATAAAGATGCAGCTGCGCCGTAACGGTGTAAGTTTTACGGAGTACGATCTGGGAGTATTTCCTGCCGATGCCGAAAATTACAGCGCCAGTTTCGAGATCAAACTCTCCGACTTCATCCAGCCCGGGGAATACGAGCTTTTCTTTATTATGACCGGCTGCCGCCCCATGGAAAATAATCAGGATGTCACCAGCCGCAAGCTCACTATCCGCAATCACCGCAAGGCGGTTCCGCCCGAGGTGAAGATCAGCCGGGTCAACGGGAATCCGGTTATGACGATCAACGGTCAGCCGCGTTTTCCCGTATTTTCGGCAATTCCTGCATTTGCCATGCAGAAAATAGCGGTTCACTCGCGGATCTTCCGCCATGCTGGAATAGAGCTTTATCAGCTTTACCACAATCCGTATATGCGGGAAGACGGTTCCTGCAACTTTGCCCAGCTGGATGCACTGGCAGAAAATACTCTTGCCAACAATCCGGAAGCCATGTTCGTGGTAAAGGTGGGTATGCGCGACGGTACACCTGCCTGGATGCGCGAAAAACACCCGGAAGATATGGTCAAATTCAGCAACGGCAAAACCGGTGGTCATATGTCAATTGCCAGCGAAGTACGCCGGAAATATTTTACCAGATATCTGCAGGAAATGATCAAACACGTTCAAGCCTCTCCCTACGCCGACCGCGTGATCGCTTATCAGGCCAATGAAGGCGAAGAAGGTCAATGGATGCACTACTGGTCGGGGGACGATCCCGCCCAACCCGGCACTCTGACCGACTACAGCGCACCTATGGAACGGTATTTCCGCAGCTACCTACGCAAAAAATACGGGACAAATCAGGCGCTGCAGCAGGCGTGGAACAATAGTGATGTAACGCTGGATACTGCACCGATACCCGATTACAAGATGCGCACCGCAGGCGCCGGAGCGCTGCGGGATCCCGCCAGACACCAGATGGCGATCGACTACGGTTTTGCCCTTGCCGACTGCATTACTGACGGCATAAACTATTACGGCAGGATCATTAAAGAAGCTACCGGCAACCGCGCGCTGTACGGTGCTATGTATGGGCATTTGATCGACCTGGGCAGCCAATTTCTGGGCGAACAGGTGGGCTACACTTGCCAGCGTTCTGTAATTGATTCACCCTATGTGGACTACTTCCTCGGGCCGATCAACTACGCACAATGGGCGCGGGATTACGGCGGGACCGGTTCTTACGATATGCCCAGCCCGCAGACCCTTGCCGTGCGCGGCAAACTCTGGATCAACGAAAACGATTTGCGTACTCACACCGAACACACCGTCGGATACGCTTACACTACTCAAACCGCCTTTGCCTCCAATCAGGTCATGGCAAGAGAGTTTCTTAAAGCGATCTGCTCCCGGGCCGGATTCTATCTCTTTGCGCTGGGCAGCCATATGAACTGGTTTGACGATCCTGAAATGTCGCAGGCGATCAGCGAACTTGCCGGGATTGCCGATCAGGCGGTGGAAAAAGACAACTCAAGTACCGCCGATGTAGCGGTGTTTATTTCCGACGAAAGCGTATCTGTACTCCGTCAGCTCCCGAGTTCCAGAAGCAACGTTGACGATTTGCTTATGGGCTATGCACTGAATCAGCGCCACGCCATCAGCCGACTGGGTACTCCTTTCGATGAGTATCTGCAGTTTGATATTGCCCGCAAGGATCTGAAAAAATATAAACTCTATATTTTCCTCAATCCCTACCGTTTGCACGACGATGAATTTGAAGCGATCCGGAAAATCGCGCAGGACAAGAGTTCAACAATACTCTTTATCTATGCTCCCGGCATCGTGGGCAGCGATACGATCAATCTCGATAAAGCCAACAAGCTGACCGGCATGGATTTTCAGCTTTCTGAACAGCGCCGCGAAGCCAGAGTCAAAACCGTTAAGGCTCTTGGCAAAACGCCTCAAAATACATGGCTGGGCAATTCCGGGCAGTATTTTTCGCCGATACCAATACCGCAGCAGTTTGATGAATTGCTGGCAACTTATGCCGACGGAACTCCTGCAATCGTGCGCAAAGGGAATATCTACTTCTCGGCACTGGCAAATCTGCCGTCTGCGCTGCTCAGGGAAATCGCGGATCGCTCAAAGGTGGAAATCCTTTCGCGCAACGATATTGCCGCTTTTGCCAACGCCAGTTACGCCGGGTTCCACAGCAATAAAACCACCGGCAATTTTGTATTCAAAGCGCCGCAGGGCAAGCTGATGCGGCAACTTTGGCCGCAAACCGACAACGCCCAATGGCTGCATGAATACAAATGGCAGAATAAATTCCCTGAAACCAGAATTTTTGAATTGAAAAATTCTGATTACTGACAACCTTTATTCCCCGGATCCCGCCTTGCCGAGATTTTTCTCAGGGCGGGATTTTTTGCATCCGCAACAATAATATCCAAGATATATTCAACTTAAATTAAATCTATCAGCAATCGGCTCCTTGAAAAAATAAAAATTCTGACTATATTAGACTTGTAAAATAAAAAAAAGTCATTTTCAAGACTTGATTTTCATCATCGAAGGGAGTAAAACAATGCTTGCGAAAAAATTACAGCTGACTGTGCTTGCTGCACTCGGCATCGTATTATTTGATTCCACGGCAATTACGGCGGCGGATACAGTAAAACAACCCGTATTTCTCGGTCACCGCGGCGACCGGGAACTGGGATTGCAGAATACGATGAGTTCTTTTCAGGGCGCGTGGAAAAACGGCTGCAAAGGCGTGGAGCTGGATATCCGCACCACCGCCGACGGCAAATTGATCTGTTTTCATGATCCGAACTTTTCAGGTATGTCAAAAGATAAGCGTAAAGTAGCAGATCTGACTTACGAGGAGATCCTGAAAATTGATATCGGCAGCAAAAAGCACCCGATGTTCAAAGATGAAAAGCCGCCGCTGCTGGAAGAGTTTTTTGCCGTTATGCCGCCGGATACGATCGTGCAGCTGGAAATCAAATCGGGAGCAGTCAATAAAGATTTTCCGTTCCAACTGCAGAAGATCCTGAAAAAATACAATATCGACCGATCCAGAGTCTATGTCATCTCTTTTGAAGAGTCGGAACTGCGCAACCTCAATGAAAAGACTCCGGGCATGAAGAATATGCTGATTATGGGACTTAAAGCCTGCCGCGATCTGGGGATGAAAGATACCAACGATGTCAACGTTATCACCGATAAGATCATTGCCAAACTCCAGGATATCGGCTGCACGGGTCTCTCCTTCGGCGGCGGTGATACGCGCATAAAATATGACGCAAACTTCGTCCGTAAAATCAAAGCCGCGGGATTCGAGCTGGGTATGTGGACGGTCAACGATCTCTATCTGGTGCGCAAGATGGCGGAAATGCAGGTCGATTACATCGTGACCGACCGCCCCGTGAGTTTGGATTATATCTGGAAAAAACGTTTCAAATAAAATCAAGGAACAACTTTTATGAAAAAATCAATTAAAAATTTATTATTGCTGGCAACAGCGCTGCTGTTGAATACAGCTCTTGGTGCGCAGGATAAGATCTATCCGATCGCCTTCGTTTCCGACCCGCCGCCCGAAATGGACGGCTCAATGGCGCGGATGGCGCGTTTGGCGGGCAGTTTTACTTTGCAGGATAAAAGCGGTTTGATCTTCGGCGAAAAACAATGGGCGGGCAATCAGGATCTCTCGGGCACCGCCGTAATGGGTTACGACAATAATTATCTTTACATAGCTGCCGATGTGTGCGATGATAAGTTGATGCAGAATTTTCACGGTCAGGATATCTGGAAAGGCGACCATGTAATGGTGGCATTGCAATACCCTTACACTCCGCTGCGCGAAAGTAAAAATGTCTGGTGTTTTGTCTTTTCGCCGGGTAATTTTGATGATATCAAACCGCAGGTCTACATATTTGATCCTGTAACCGCCGATCCGGCAGGAATCCGTACAGCTTCCCGCCGTACCGATAAAGGCTATTCGCTGGAAGCGGCGATTCCGTGGAAACTGCTGGGAAAAGCGCCCAAACGGTTTGATCGGCTTCGGTTTGATCTAATGCTCAGCGACTCCGATTCGGAATTTCAGGAAGCAATCCTCAGCACCAGTCCGATCCGCCGCAAGGGTCGTCCGTGGCACATTGCCCGCCAGCTGGAAGGGGTCTTTGCCAAGGCGGACGGAACCTTCCCGAGCACAGCGTTGGCTCAGGAATATTTGATGAAAACGCCTGAACACCGGCTCAATGCCAACAACAAAAATTTGAAAGTTGTCATTCCGGCTGCTTTGACCGCCAAAGCCCGCACGCTGAAAGTTGCCGCCGTTCTGGATTACAAGGTGTTCGCCGGCGGTCAGCCTGCTATGTATATAACCGTAAACGGCAAGCGGATGATGGCGCAGGACTGCATCAGCCGCGACGGCAGGATCCAATTCGGCAATCACGATATGGCCACCTGTACCAACGACGGCAGATGGTTCACTACTTACGGTAATCTGGCCGGTAAAGGCTACGTTGATTTCCACAGCAGCGGGGTAAAGATCCACCCCTGCGAATATGAGTTTGAACTCAAGGATAAATTGATTGCAGGCAAGGATAATATTGTTGAAATCGAACGCGTAACCAATCGGCAGGAAGATCTGATCTGCCAGATTTCGGTTTCAGAATACGAAACCAAGCCTCTGCGCAGCACACTTAAAGCGGCTCCGACGGGAGAACTCGACACCGTGGAACCCGATATACCTTCGCAAGTGGATTTTTCATGGCGCATGGGCAATGACGGAGCAGTTTATGTAACTGCAGGCGGAGTTGAACGCAAGATGGTCAGCAGTTACTCCACCCAGACCCCGGATTGGGCGCGTTTCGGCGGTGCGGGCGAAGGCTACCGCGAACGTATCGGCAATCAGGTGACTTTGAAAACCCGGGAGTTTGAAGTGGTCCGCACTATCGAAAAACTTGCCGACCGGATCATTGTACGCGATAAACTCATCAACCTTACCGACAATATTCTGCCGTTGATGTACAAACACGAAATCGACTTTGCAGGACTTGCCAGAGCCTATGTGGCAGGCTATCCGCGACGCAGCGAGTCGGGTGTCAACAATCTGCCCCCTCACCCCGCAGTTGCCGCGCTGAACACCACCGGCGGCGTGGTGATGCTGGCGGGCGACGATATAACTCAGGTACTCAGCACCGAATACAGTCACGGCAATCTTATCGGCATGAAAAACGAACGGCTGGTGTTGACTCCCAAACGCACGCTGGATATTGCCATAGAACTCTATGTGCTGGAAAAACCCGATTACTGGTACTTTATCAACCGTGCCCGCCAGGCGTGGAACGTCAACTTTACCCTGCCGGGAGCGGGCGCTTTTATGAACGGACGCCGTCTGCCCGATCTGCCAAAACTGAAAAGCCAGCTGAACGCTTACAGCGCCAAAATCGCTATTCTCAGCGGTATTTACGGCAATCTCAACGGTCAATATGCCGCTTTTCACGGCCTCAGTTTTGCCGAGCAGGATTTCAGCTGCTACAAAGATAATATGGAAAAATTGCGTCAGGCAAAACCGGGAATCAAAGTGCTGCCCTATTTCCACAGCTTTATTTCCAACGGTAAAAACGATAAAGAGCGATTTGCCGACGATCGGCTGATCGACTCCAACGGCAATCACGCCGACTACAGCACCGGGAATTATCCGCTGTATGTGCCCTACCCCGGCAGCAAATTTGCCGCCGCGCAGGAAGAGTTGCTGGAAAAACGCTGGCAGATGGGCTTCGATGCCATCTACTGGGATGAAACTGAATATTCGCGGTTGTTCTACAGTTTTTCGGATAAATACTGGGATAACACCACCGCCGTTATCAGCCCCAAAACTCATCGTATGGTGCGGAAAATCAGCTCTGTACCGCTGCTGACCGAAGATTGGCGCGTACCTGTAGCAGAAAAACTCATCAAACGCGGCAAAGGTCTGCTGATCGGCAACGGAGCGCCCTTCACCAAACGTATGCGCGATTTGCATACGGTGCGTTTCATCGAAACGGGCAGTATTACCAATCTGATTCTGGGGCAGCTTTACACGCCGCTGGCGCTGGGCGATCATCTGACGGTACGCACTCCGCTGGATGCCTATAAAGATATGCTGCGGGCGCTGGATTTCGGCTGTGTTTATTACTACTACAGCCCCACCTTCGGCAATTATCCGACGCTTACGGAATATATGTTCCCCATTACTCCGATGCGGATGGGTAACGGATTCATAATCGGCAAAGAACGTATCATCACCAACTGCAGCGGACTTTTCGGCTGGGGTGACCAATCGAACTTTGAAGTGCATATCTTTGACCGCAGCGGCAAAGAAGATCCCAAATATTCTGTTCCAGTCGTGGAACGTAACGGCAAACGTTATGCGGAAATCCGGATCCCGGGCGGCTATTCCGCAGCGATAATCCGCAAATGATCCCGTATAAATGTATGCTGCAAGGGGGTGTTGCAAAACTCTGAATAGTTTTGCAACACAATGAAGCTCGCCAACAGCTCATGCGGCGGAACGCCGCAAAGCCCGGTCAGGGCCGCGAACGCATGAGAGGGCAGTTTGCCGGATATATTCCGGCAAACCGAGCGGAAAAGTTC
>SUWJ01000022.1 GCA_015061545.1 Lentisphaerota bacterium
AAACGAGCAAGGGAGGTCCAGGAGGGCAATGCCAATGCCCTCTTGGGATGCGCAAACTCTACAATGCTGAATAACCCGTACAAGTCTTGAAGCGCATTTATAATGATGCCAACAGCTGCCCATCAAAGCAAATTTATGAGAAAATGCAAAAATATAACGCAGAATAACCGGATATGTTACATATTTGAGCTTAATTACTACAAAAAAAGTGTTGCAAAACTATTCAGAGTTTTGCAACACCCCCGTGTTTCAGCGCCCTTGCGCTGATTGTAGTCGGCAACATTGCCCCGCATGGCAGTTACGGCAAAAGCGTGAGCGTCGCGGGTTGAAACAGCCACACCCTTTTTGCGCAAATACTCCTGATACTCCTCATCGGTCCGGTTGAGATTGAACCCGACAAACGGTTTAAGCACCGCCGCGATCAGCTCCCGCTCCTCCTCCGAATACTCCGAAAGCAAAAACCGAAGATCCTGCCCGTCCGTTTCCGTCCGTTCCAGTCCGTTTCCGTCCGTCTTCCCAGTCTTCCCAGTCTTCCCGTCCGCGTTTTCAGTTGTTAAGTTTTCCTTAACAACTCCCCCCTGCCGGATCCGGCGATTCGCCATAGAAATAATGCCTTCAATATCGCCCTTGGTAAACTTCAATTGGGGGTATTTCTCCCGCAGCCAGGCGCGGATTTTGGCAATAAACTCCTTCCACCAGGAAGGTTTTTCTTCCGGATTGGCACAGTCGGCAAGAAATTCTTACACTAAAAAAACGTTCTTTTGTAAAAAAAATGCTTGCGATAATTCCCTTGAGGTGGTATCTTATAGCAAGTCTATTTAAAAACAAAGCAAAAGGAAGCACAACATGGCTGATAAAGTTCGTTTTTTCAATACTATGGCACGCAAGGTGCAGGAGTTTGAATCCATCAATCCGGATAAAGTCGGATTGTACACTTGCGGGCCGACGGTTTACAACTACGCCCACATCGGGAATTTCCGCGCTTACACTTTTGAAGATATCCTCTGCCGCACGCTGCGTTTGGCTGGTTATGAGGTAAAGCAGGTGATGAACCTGACCGACGTGGATGATAAAACGATCCGCGATTCACAAAAGGAAAATCTGCCGCTCAAAGAGTTTACCGCCCGCTATATCAAGGCGTTTTTTGAAGATCTGGCTAAATTGCGGATCCATCCGGCAGCGGTATATCCTGCTGCCACCGAACATATTGCGGAAATGATCGAGCTTATCGGCAAGTTGTTTGAAAAGGGTTATGCCTATTGCGCCGAAGATAAATCGGTCTATTTTGCCATCGACAAATTTCCCGCTTACGGCAAACTTGCCAATATCGACCGCGAAAATCAGCGGGCAGGGGTGCGGATCAAGACCGACGAATACGCCAAGGATTCAGTAGCCGACTTTGCGCTGTGGAAGGCGTGGGATGAAAAAGACGGCGATGTGGTCTGGGATTCTCCATGGGGCAAGGGGCGCCCCGGCTGGCACATTGAATGTTCGGCAATGGCGATGAAGTATCTGGGGGCAACTTTTGATATCCACACTGGCGGCATTGACAATATGTTCCCCCATCACGAAGATGAAATCGCCCAGAGCGAAGGCGCCAACGAATGTAAATATGTCAATTACTGGCTGCATTGTGCCCACTTGATGGTCAATGGCGAAAAGATGTCCAAATCGCTGGGCAACTTCTTTACTTTGCGCGATCTGGAAGCTCAGGGCCGCAGCGGACGCGAGATCCGCTATGTGCTTATGGGGACTCATTACCGCAAAAAACTCAACTTTACTTTTGATGCGCTGGATCAGGCGCGGGAAGCGCTGCGCAAATTCGATGACTGCTTTGTGCGGTTGAGCGCTGCCGGCGGGGACGGTTCGGCGGATTCCGCCGCGCAGGAAACTGCTGCCAAGGCCATTGAAGCATTCAAGAGCGCTATGTTCGACGATTTGAATACCGCCGAAGCCTCGGCTGCGATTTACAGTTTGCTGCACGAAGCCAATAAATTGCTGGCGGCAGAAGGTTTGTCCGGGCAGGGCGCCGGATATCTGCTGGATGCGTTCAGAACCTTCGACAAGGTCTGGGCGTGTCTGGATGTGGATGCAGCTTTGCAGGCTGATAACTCGATCCCATCTGAAATCGAAGCTATGGCCGCGGCCCGCGTTGAAGCCCGCAAAAATAAGAATTGGGCAGAATCCGACCGTTTGCGCGATGAAATCAAAAGTCTGGGCTACGTTGTGGAAGATGTTCCCGGCGGCGGCTACCGCCTGAAAAAACTTTGATTTTTACCACCTTATGAACGTTTGCTCCCGGCGGCAATAAGGATAGCTGCCAGGAGCAGCATCGTTCCAGTCATCGAGCTGCCGCCGTAACTTATCAGCGGCAGCGTGATCCCCGTAGGCGGCAGCAGATTCAAATTCACCCATATATGGAGAATGGTCTGGGCAAGCAGCATAAAGCTCAGCGCGGCAATGGCGCTGCGGCGGATCGGTTCTCTTTTCCACGCACTCAGCATAAATGCCTGCTGAAAGAATGCTCCGTACAGCAATAGCAGCAGCAAGCCGCCGCAGAAGCCGGTCATTTCGCATATTCCTGCAAAGATCGAATCGTTGTGCGCCAGCGGCAGAAAACTGTTGCTCCATACCGCCATATCGCCTTTGACCCCGAACCATTCGCCGCGGGCAATGGCAATGGCAAACTGCCGTAAATGCCAGCTGCCGCCCGTGGGATCAAGGGAGGGATCAAAAAAATTTATCAGGCGGTAACGCATATAGTCGTAGTGCAGCAACGTTAAGGCAGCGCCCGTCAGAGCCAAAGCGGCAGTACCCAGCAAATAGCGCCATTTTACGCCGCAGAAGAACATCGCCCCGACTCCTGAAATCAAATATACACTCATGGTGCCGAAGTCAGGCTGGATCAGCAGCAGCAGCGCAAAAACTCCGATCACCGCAGCTGCCAGCAGGAATCTTGCTGTTTCACTCAGCGTTCGGCGGTGCAGAATCACCACCAGCGCCAGAATGTAGAATACTTTGATGATCTCCGAGGGCTGGATAGTTATTGAGCCGATCTGATACCACCCGGTCATGCCGTTCAACGTAGTACCGGCAATTTGCAGAAACAACAATGCCAGCGCTCCAACTCCCGCCAGCGGCAGCGCCCATTGGATGAGCCAATTGAATTTCACGCGCAGCATAATAAAAAATATGCTCCACGCCGTCAGCGCCCACAAACTCTGGCGCAGCAGAAAATCCTGCCATTCGCCCGTCAGCGCCAGCGTGCGGTAGACGCCAAGCAATCCGGAAAGCGTTATTCCCCCCGCCAGAATTATCAGCAGCAGCGAGCGGAGCATAAGCTGGTGTTGTTGTTCATTGCGGTTGATCATCGTGAGCCTTTTCGTCGCTTAAATAGATATCCTGCCCGTTGCGCGAGGCTTGAACTATCCGGAAAGTGGAGTCGATCCAGCGCCCGCGGCGGTCAAGCATTACTTTGAATTTGCCGGGTTGACCGCGTAAGATATCGTCAAATTCTTTCTCCCAGCCCGAAATACCGTATTCGGTCCCGTTTTCCTGACGGACTTCGCCCAGTTCAGGTCGGTGGTGTTTGATCCGCCGTTCCCAGCGCAGTTCGATTTCCAGAGCCGGATAAATGCTGCACAGGCGGTCGGCGGCGGTCAGTTCGGCAGCGGTAAGGTCATACTTTACCACAGAACTGTACCGCCGGGAAAGATTTTGCAGCAGCTGGTGCGGAAAATGTTTTTTCAGATCACGGCACATATTTTCAAAGTCGTTGTCGTTGGAATATTCGGCGCGGAAAAGCAGATCGCAGGAGCGTTCCGACCACGCCAGCAGCTGGTCGTTTTCGTCGTAGATCCTGCCGCGTATGGCGCTGAGTTCTCCGTGGTGAGCTGAAGTATTGTCGGCTTCCTGCCGGTAGCTCTTTCCGCCGTATGAGGCAAGAAAAAACATCCGCAATACCGTTATTGTCAATATTGCAGCGGCAAAAATATAAAAAATTTTATAACGCGTATTCAAATCACCGATTTACCCTTTCAGGGTAATAATAACGCGGAAAATCCATTTTGCAAACAAAAAAGCCGTTAAATTGTATGGATTTCGACTAAAAGTTGCTTTTGCTGTTGAAAAATCATCCGCGGGAGGTTAAATTATGCAAACAGCATAAATTTAATCAAAAGGAGATTTTGAAGTATGTCGATGAAACGGATCATTTCAATACAGGATATTTCCTGTGTCGGCAAATGTTCTCTTACCGTGGCGCTGCCGATCATTTCCGCTATGGGCGTGGAAACGGCGATCCTGCCGACGGCGGTGCTTTCGACCCACACCATGTTCAAGGAATTCACTTTCCGCGATCTTACCTGCGATATAACGCCCATTGCCGAACATTGGAAGCGGGAGAAATTCAATTTCGATGCCATCTATACAGGCTATCTGGGCAGCTTTGAACAGCTGGAACTGGTCAGTAAGTTTTTTGCCGACTTCAAGACTCCTGACAATCTGATATTTGTGGATCCGGTTATGGCGGATAACGGCAAACTTTATCCCGGATTCACTCCTGAATTCGCTGTTGCAATGGCGAAACTCTGCAAACAGGCTGATGTGGTGGTGCCGAACCTGACCGAAGCAGCTTTTATGCTGGGCGAACCCTGCTGCCTTGCCGGTTACGATCAGGCATATATCGAGTCCACGCTGAAAAAACTTACTGCGCTCGGCGCCAAATGTGCGGTGCTTACCGGGGTGAGTTTTGAAGCGGGCAAAGTTGGCTTTATGGGGCACGACTCGGTAAAAGATGAATTTTTCAGCTACTACCACCGGCGTATTGATGCATCGTTCCACGGCACCGGCGATGTTTTTGCCAGTACCGCAGTCGGAGCGCTGACCCGCGGCTATGATCTGAATTGCGCCCTTAAAATTGCTGCCGATTACACCGTGGACTGCATTGAACGGACCATGGCAGATCCCGACCACGATAACTACGGTGTAGATTTTGAAAAAGCGATCCCCGCGCTGCTCAAGACGCTGGGCGATTGCTGATAAACTTTTACAGTAAAGATATTATGGCTGACGGCAAACTTACACCCATGATGCAGCAGTACCGTGCTGCCAAAGCTGAGATCCCGGAGGATGCGATTCTGCTTTTCCGTTTGGGCGATTTTTACGAGATGTTCTTTGAAGACGCGGTAAAAGCCAGCGCCATCATGGAACTTACCTTGACCAGACGGCAGGGGTATCCCATGTGCGGATTTCCGTGGCACGCGCTGGATTCTCAGCTGCCGCGGCTGCTCAATGCCGGAGTCAAAGTAGCTATTGCCGAACAGCTGGAAGATCCTAAACTTGCCAAAGGGATCGTTAAACGCGCCATCACCCGTATCATCACTCCCGGTACGGTGATCGACTCCAGCGTACTCAAGCCGCAGCTGAATAACTTTTTGACTGCGCTGAACTGGGAGAAAAAACGTTGTGCATTAGCTTCGCTGGATATTTCCACCGGGGAATTCAACGTTACCGAATTTGACAATATTGCTGCGCTGAGCAGCGAACTTGCCAGATTATCCGCCAGCGAGTGTCTGATCCCCTCTGGAAAACTGGAAAAGTGGCAGCAGGAAGATAAGTTGCCTTCGGTTCGGGGTAAACTGATGTTTACCGAAGTTGATGAGTGGGTGTTCGCACGGGATATTGCTCAGGATGCGCTGTTGCGGCATTTTAACGTGCTGAGTCTGGATGGTTTGGGGTGTCGGGATCTTACTGCCGGACTTGGAGCGGCTGCGGCGGTGCTGCACTATGCGGCGGAAAATCTCCGTCAGGAAATCGGACATATAAATCTGCTCAAGGTTTGCAAGATCGGCAATTTTATGGAGCTTGACAGCATAAGTCTGCGCAACCTTGAACTGGTGGAACCCATGTACGGCAGCGATAAAAGCGTAACGCTGCTGGGCGCGCTGGATAAGACCAGTACGCCCATGGGCAGCCGTTTGCTGCGGGAGTGGATCCTGCGGCCGCTGTACGAAAAAAACGAGATCCTCCGGCGGCTGGATGCGGTGGAAGCCTTGCGCGATGATGCGTTGACTTTAAGCGAGATAGTTGAAACTCTTGGGGTAGTGCGGGATCTTGAGCGCATTACCGGGCGGTTGAATCTGGGCAGCGCCAATGCCCGCGATCTGGCGGCGCTGGGGATAAGTCTGGAAATTCTGCCGGGTATAAAGGCGCTGCTGGAAGAGTTTGATGTGCCGATGCTGCAGGAGATCGAAAATCTGATCCTGCCGCAGCCTGAGCTGGCAGCTGAAATCAAAAATGCACTCAACGATGAATTGCCGTTGACTATTAGCGAAGGCGGCATAATCCGTGCCGGGTACAACGCCGATCTGGATGAATTGCGCAGCGCGGCTTCAGAAGGCAAGGGCTGGCTGGCAAATATTCAGAGCCGCGAGCAGGAACGCACCGGGATAAAATCGCTGAAAGTAAAATACAACAATGTATTCGGGTATTATATCGAAGTAAGCAAGGCCAATCTGCCGCTGGTGCCCGAAGATTACGTCCGCAAACAGACTCTGGTCAATGCCGAGCGCTTTATTACCCCTGAACTTAAAGAGTTGGAAAATAAGATCCTCGGCGCGGAGGAAAAAGCTAAAGCGCTGGAACTGGAGCTTTTTCAGCAGCTGCGCAATATGGCATTGCAGCGCACGCTGGAAATTCAGAACAGCGCCCGTGAAATCGCGGTGCTGGATGTTATTGCTTCGCTGGCTGAATGTGCGCGGGAACGGCGGTATATCCGTCCGGTTATTTCCGAAGATAAAATACTTTCGATCACCGGCGGGCGACACCCCGTGCTGGAACTTAATATGGCGGGCGAAAACTTTGTCCCCAACGATTGTCTGCTCGATGGCGACTGCAACCGTATGATGCTGATAACCGGACCGAATATGGCCGGTAAATCAACTTATATAAGACAGACTGCGCTGCTGTGCATCATGGCGCAGATCGGATCGTTTATTCCTGCGGAAGCGGCGGAGGTCGGGCTGGTTGACCGCATTTTTACCCGGGTGGGCGCCGCCGACGATCTGGCGCGGGGGCAAAGTACATTTATGGTGGAAATGGTGGAAACCGCCAATATTCTCAACTATGCCACGCCCCGCAGTCTGGTGATCCTTGACGAGATCGGGCGCGGTACCAGCACTTTTGACGGTTTGAGCATTGCCTGGGCGGTGGCGGAGTATCTGCACGACGATGCACATTGCCGCTGCCGGACTCAGTTTGCAACCCATTATCACGAACTTACTGCGCTGGCAAGCGAAAAACGCGGGGTCAACAATTACAATATTGCGGTGCGGGAATATGGCGATAAGATCATATTCCTGCGCCAGATCGTGCCCGGGGCTACCGACCGCAGTTACGGTATCCATGTAGCGCAGCTGGCGGGCTTGCCCCAGGGAGTGATCGCGCGGGCAGGGGAGATCCTCAACACGCTGGAGAGTTCGTCGGGGCGCGGCGGCAAAGAAGGTATTGCCGCTTCCAATCTTTACGACTTGGGGCGCCGTCAGCGGAATAAAAAGAGTTCGGCAGAAAAAAATTCAGAACCGTCGGACGACAATTATCAAATGCGGCTCTTTTGAGCTGTCAAGCATAAATCAAGGTCTTAGTATGGCAGAAAAAAATTCCGTGAATAAACCCAAAGCAGTTGTATTGCTTTCAGGCGGATTGGATTCATTAACCTGTCTGGCGATCGCTCAGGCAGAAGGTTACGAAGTTTACGCATTGAGTTTTGATTATCAGCAGCGTCACGCCAGCGAACTGGCTGCTGCCCGGCGGATCGTCGAAAAGATGCGTCCGGCGGCGCATCAGATAATGGCGGTGGATTTGCGCAGCTGGGGCGGTTCGGCATTGACCAGCGATGCAATAGATGTGCCGAAAAACCGCTCAATAGATCCGACCGAAGTACCTGTAACTTATGTGCCGGCAAGAAATCTTATCTTTCTGTCGCTGGCAACCGCCTACGCCGAAGTATTGGGTGCCAGAGATATCTTTATCGGAGTCAACAGCGTGGATTATTCGGGCTATCCTGATTGCCGCAGCGCGTTTATCAACGCTTTTGCCGAAGCCGCCCGGCTGGGAACCTGCGCCTGCGACGAAAATTGGCGCTTCAATATCCACACGCCGCTGCAGAAACTCAGCAAGGCGGAGATCATCCGCCGCGGAATCGAACTGAACGTGGATTATTCGCTGAGTGTCAGCTGCTATCAGGCGGATTCCGAGGGCCGCGCCTGCGGTGTTTGCGACAGCTGCACTTTGCGGAAAGCCGGATTTGCCGCCGCCGGGGTTCAGGATCCCACTTGCTATCGCAAGTGAAAATTTGATTCTGTTGCCGGGAATAACTCTTTACTGCAGTTTGACCGCCTGAGCGCTTATCGGTTGTTTGGGTGGTTTGGCAAAAATCCACCCTTCAGCCAGAACTGTCGCAACAAAGATCACCAGACAGCAGGGTACGACCATGATTGCACCGGATATGCCCCATTGGTCGCCCACCGCGCCCATCAGCCAGGCGAAAAATCCGCAGCCCGGAACTCCCATTGCCGAAAAGTAAATATAAAGCAGCGTCGAGTTCAGCTCAGGCATGGCGTTTACCCCGTAAACCTGGGTTGACGGCCAGTAAGGCGCAATACCGATACCGGCGAGAAAAAGCAGAACAAACAACACCGTAAAAAGCATTGCAGGCGGCAGTACGCCCGGACGCAGCCACGCCAGCAGCAACGTTACGGGGATCGTGCCCAGAGCCGCGTAAAGCAAAATATAACGCAGCAAATGGGGTTTGGCAAAGTAGCCGAAGGTCATTCTGCCGATGAACATACCCAGCGCGATCATGCCTGTACCCAAACTGGCGACCCAGGCGCTGGTTTTGAAGTTAAGTTCAATGTACGCCGCCGCCCAGAAGGTCAGTCCGAATTCAGCCCCCGCTCCGAAAAATATTGCCACGCAGCATCGCCAGAAGCTGGAGGCTTTGCAGATTTTTGCCGTGTCGCTCAACACCTTTTTTACATTGACTTTTTCCGATGTTTCGGGGTAAGGTTCAGCGGGATTTTCCTTCCAGAGAAAAAACAGACTGGAGAGCAGCGTGAGCACACCTGCCACGCCGAGAATGATCCGCCAGCTTACGCCTAAAGTCAGCAATCCGCCTGCCAGCAGCACCGCCAGCACGATTCCCACCGACCAGAAGGAGTGGGCTATATTTACATAACGTTCAGGCGAATCCGGGTGAAGATCCTGTATAAAAGGTGTGGCAATACCTTCGCAGATGCCTTCGCCCAGCCCTGCCAGCAGCAGCGCGGGCAGCAGCATCCAGTAGGCAGGCGCCAGCGAACAGCATAAAATTCCGACCCCGATAAAGATAACACTCAAGCCGGTGGTGATGCGTTTGCCGAAAATCCCGGCAATAAAACTGCACAAAAGCAGCGTTATGACCATGGCGGCACTGCGGGTCATATGCAGGATCCCGCCTGCTCCCATGCCGCCTTCGTCCATCGGGAAGTTAAGCGATCTGCCGATGGCAACGATCATCAGCGGGATGGAAAGCGAACAGACCGAATACATGGTAAAGGCGGAAAAACCGGCATAATCATATCTGCCGAAATGAAGCTTCTTAGACATATCTTATCCTGAAAATTACTGAATACTGTTTGGTACAACGGCAATATCTGCCCGATGCGGCTTATAATATACACCCTCAAACAGGATAAGTCAACCGTACCTCCGCCGATACTGTCTGAGAAACAAGTCGGAATTGCTCCCGGATATGCTATCATCAGTTACGGGCAAAAAAAAGAACAGCATTAAAACTGTTCTCTTTTACCGCGCCGCAACGCTCCTGTGCTATGACCGGTGTTTGAGCCTTATAAGATGGCCAATTTGTGTAAAAAAACATGAACAATCCTGCACCAGCTGCGCATCAATACGCAACCATGCAGAACTGTTCATGAATTTCTATCAAATTGGTCATAAGCTCAAACACCTTTTTCATAGCCGGAGCGCCATCGGCACCATCGGCGCAACCCGGCGCCCTCTGCGCTGATTGCTGCGGAAAAAACGCAATCCGGCGGCGGTGATCCGCCCAGCAATACGTTTAACACGGTCGGAAAGGTTTGCCGTTACCGAAAAAGTCAGCTCCTGGAGCCGATCGGCAACTACCGCAAACGCGTCCCAATTCAAACGCGCGGACAAACTGAAGAACAAGCCTGTATGGTGTTCTTTTAGCGGCAGATCAATGGAGTCACCCGCCGACGCAACTATCCCTTTCAGCGAAAGGGTATAATTTGCGCCCAGGCAGCTGCAATAGACAAGATTGTCAAATTTGTATTCCATCAATCCACTTTCCTTCCGCAGAAGGTGTCAGCTTATTCCGCGGCTTCGTTCTTCTGCAGAACGCCGGCTTCGACCAGCTTGTCGATCAGCTGCTGCATACTGTTGAAAGCACCCAGGAAGCCCTGCGGAGGCATGATGATGCGCACGTTTGATTCCGGAACGGGAGCCTGACCTTCTTCAGCGGGCTGAAGAGTGACGAAGTCGAAGCGAACCATGCCGCCTGCGAAGTGGACCTGACCGATACCGTCAGCGAAGATTTCTTTTTTGCAATCCATAGTTGAACCGCACCTTTCTGTTGTTTTTTTACACAAATCAAACCAGATGATCTGTGGCGTCGATACTTTCGACTGGATTAATCTAACATACTATTGGCAGGATTGCAAGGTTTTTTGTTCAAAAAAAAGGATTATTTTGCAATAAAAAACGATTCTGCAGAATTTTTCCGCAGAATCGTATAAGTCCATGCTGATGACCGCACTATTATAAAAAGCCGCTCCGTTCAATCCTGCAGCAGATTGCGCCCGGTAAAACGGGGATCGCTGGTAACGTTGATGGCAAGTTTCCGCAACGCATTTTCATCGCCCGCCGGCGGAATATGACTCAGGTGCATTTCGCAGCCTTTGAGCTTTTTAAGTTCATCCAGCGCCAGTTTGGCTGCCGGATTGCTGGGTGAGCTGACCGACAGCGCCGTCAAGGTTTCCGAAAGATCCAGACTGATACCCTTGTTATGATATACATCCTGCTTCAAGCTGGCGACTGCTTTGATCACTTCCGGCGAGAGCAGCGTCAGATTATCCGGCAGATTCGCCAGCAATTTTACTGCGTTAAGTATGCAGCTGGATGCCGCGTGCAGCAAGGGCGAATTTCTGCCGGTTACAATTCTGCCGTCGGCTAAGCGGAGCGCCGCGCCGCAGAAAATATTATCGCACCCCTTGCCGGGAGTCTTTTCCGCTGATTCCATCGCTGCCCGTGCCGGCAGCACCACCGCCCGGTCAGTTTCGCCGATCCCCAGATCATCCATCAGCAGTTTGATTCTTTCGACGGGGGCCTTTTCGGCGGCACCGGTAGCGTAATCGACCATGGCGCGGAAATATCGGCGGATCACTTCCTGGGCGGAAGCCTGACGGCAGATCTCATCGTCAATGATCGCAAATCCCACCCGGTTTACCCCCATATCGGTGGGCGAGTGGTACAAATGTTCAGGATCCATGATCCGCGAACAGATGCGGTGAACCACCGGAAATACTTCCAGATCCCGATTGTAATTGATAACCGCTTCGTTGTAGTGTTCCAGATGAAAACTGTCCACCATATTCACATCGCCCAAATCCGCTGTCGCCGCTTCGTAAGCGATGTTGACGGGGTGTTTGAGCGGCAGATTCCAGACGGGGAAGGTCTCAAATTTGGCGTATCCGGCGCGGATGCCTTTCTGAAAATCGTGATACACCTGCGATAAACAAGTGCCCATCTTGCCCGAACTTGCACCCGGCCCGGTGACTACTACGATGGGTTTATCCGTTTCAATATAACTGTTGGATCCGTAGCCGCGGCTGGACACAATTGTATCCAGCTCAGTAGGATAGCCCGCAATAGGTTTGTGCAAATAAACCTTGATCCCCCGCCGCGACAGGCGGTTGATAAACCCCTTTACTGCGGGTTGATTCTGATATCGGGTGACGACTACAGCTTTTACGGTCAGATCCCAATCGCTGAGTACGTCGATCGTGCGCATAACATCCGCATCGTAGCTGATGCCGTAATCGGCACGCATTTTACGCTGTTCGATATCGCCGGAATAAATGCAGATGATAATGTCGATCTTGTCGCGCATCCGCTGCAGAAGTTTGATCTTTGTATCGGGGTCAAAACCGGGCAGTACCCGGGCGGCGTGGTGATCGCCCATAAGTTTGCCGCCGAATTCCAGATAGAGTTTATCGTCGAATTTACCGGCGCGCTCCAGAATTGCCGCCGATTGTTCTGTCAGATATTTTTCGCTGTCAAAGCCGCAGTTCATTTTTCATTCCCGATACATTAAAAATACAACTATATCGGGATATAAATATAACATCTCATTTGTATTTTGGCAAGTGATCTTTCAAGAAAAAAATAAGATTTACCTGTCTGGTGCCAAAAACTCCGTAAAAACTTGCAATATTCCGATTACAGGTTATTTTAATAGCAGCCGTGGTGTGCTTTATACCACCGTGGCAGGGGTGCTGCAGGATATTTTCCTGCGGCTGAGATCATACCCTCGAACCTGAACCGGGTAATGCCGGCGTAGGAAGTTACGGGTTTTTTGGCTGAAACTCTTTTGCGGGCCGGGAAAAACGCAATTTTCCTGTAAATCAACTTTTTTCAAATCAACGCAAAAGAGAAAGAGTTTTTCTTATGTCCGAAGCTGTCGAAAATGTTATTTCGAGTGCGATCGTCAAAAGTTTTTCCCAAAAGTTGGTCGACAATCTGACGCTGGATGTGGCGATTGTCGGCGGCGGCCCCTCGGCAATGGTCGCTGCCCGTTATCTGGCGGAAGCGGGCGTCAAGGTCGCCGTCTTCGAGCGCAAACTTGCACCCGGCGGCGGAACCTGGGGCGGCGGAATGCTTTTTAACGAAGTTGTGGTGCAGGATAGTGCCATTGAGATCCTTGACAAATTCAATATCCGCCATACGGAAATAGCTGATGCCAAAGGCTATCATACCCTTGACTCGGTGGAAATGGCTGCCGCGCTGATTTACGGCGCTGTTCACGCAGGCGCAAAGATCTTCAACAGCGTAAGCGTGGAAGATATTGTTTTCAAGGCGGGGGCAATCAACGGTCTGGTCATCAACTGGACTCCCGTGGAAAGACTGGGTATGCACGTTGACCCCCTGACGGTGATTGCCAAAGCGGTCATCGACGGGACCGGTCACCCCAGCGAAATCATCAAGCTGGCGACCGATAAGGCGATGATCCAGATCAACACCCCCAGCGGCAAGATCATGGGTGAACGGCCCATGTGGGTTGAAAGCGGCGAAAATTCCACCGTGGAAAACACCATCGAATACTATCCCGGGCTTTTTGCCTGCGGCATGAGTGCCAACAACTGTTCCGGCGGTTACCGCATGGGACCGATCTTCGGCGGTATGCTGCTTTCGGGCCGCAAGGTTGCCGAACTGGTCATTGCCAAGCTGAAAAAATAAGCTCATTGACTGCGGAAAAAGGCTGTTCATTATCTGCGGATAACAGGTTTTGCAACAGCCTTTGCTGCTTTAAAATCAGTTTTGCAGCTCTTTTATACTGCACTCTGCTTTGCCGCGGAAGTTTTGGGGATCCGACCGATAAGTTTGATGAAAAATCCCACCAGAAATGCCGCCAGCAAAGTTCCTTCGCGCACGCCCGTTACATTGTGGAAAAAGCAAAGCGAAAATACGATTGCCGACAATACGATTGAAGAGTCAAAGCATACTTTGACACTGCCGAACGCCCAGTTGTATTCCTGCGCCAGAGTTTTGATAAAGCCGTCGCCGGGCATCAGCGAGATATCCGCCGCCAGCTGGCAACTGATCCCCGCTGCCAGAAATGCACAGCCCATGACTTCTTCCAGCAATTTCAGCAGATAATTTTCGGGAATGTAAAAGCCAGTCAGCCACATTCCCAGGTCGATAAAAAATCCGAATACCAGCAAGGTCGGCAGCTGCATAAGGTGTTTCCAGCTGAAACGCTTTTTCA
Source organism: Lentisphaerota bacterium (assembly GCA_015061545.1). Lineage (GTDB taxonomy): Bacteria > Verrucomicrobiota > Lentisphaeria > Victivallales > Victivallaceae > SIG78. The sequence goes on from SUWJ01000022.1 coordinate 14,063, forward strand.
ATATCCACCATTGAGCCAGAATAAAAAGAATATTGATAATTACCGTTGCCATGCCCAGACTCCACGGAATTTTGAAAGTCGTTACATAAGGCAGACTGGTGATGGGCGATGTTCCCAGCCCGGGGCGGGTGCTTAATGCCACTCCGACTCCCGCAAGACTCAACCCGATAATGAATAAAATGATCCTTCCGGATACAGTATGCAGCTTGATCATGCTGTTCTATCTTCCTTTATTTTGAGTATAATATACCATCTTTTAAGGATTTTTCAAAGTGCTTTGCGGCTATCCGGCGGAGGAAGATCGGTGAAAATCTTAAAAAAATTCATTTTGCGATTTGTATTCAGGAAAATCAGGATTTATACACTATGTTAGTGAGCGATAACTAACATAAAAATAAAATCGGGTCCTGATTATGGAATTGTGTGAAAAACTTAGCAAAAGGCAAAACGAGATCATCCATGCCGCCATTCTGATTATTGCTGAACACGGGATGTCGGGATTGACCACCAAATCCCTTGCCGAAGCGGTGGGGGTATCGGAACCTGCGCTTTATCGGCATTTCAAAAATAAATCGGAGATCATTCAGGCATTGCTTATGCACATTGACTCCAATTGGGATATTTTGCAGGAATCCCGCAGCGGCTGGGAGTTGCTCAAGGCATTTTTTGCCGGGCGGGTGGAACAGGTCATTGCCAATCCGGCACTGGCGCACATTATCTTTGCCGAAGAGTTGTTTATTCACGACAAAGAATATGCCGAATTGATGAAAACTCTGCTGCACAAACATCGGGCGCTGATTATGGAAAATCTGGTTCTGGCTATGAGCAATAACGAGATAAGGAACGATATAGCTCCGGAAGTTGTCTTTCGTATGACTGCCGGTAACGCTGCGGCTGCTGATCAAGCAATGGGGATTCAGCAAGCGTGCCTTTGACTTGCGCGAACAGAGCAATGCGCTGTTTGCAGCCTGGGATAAAATCTGGAAGATAAATGTAAATTAAACAATACTGTACAGGAGGTTGTTATGGAAGAAAAAATGTTTTGTTTTCAATGTCAGGAAGCGTGCAAAAACAGCGGCTGCACTCTGGCAGGAATGTGCGGCAAAAAGGCGGAAACTGCCAATTTGATGGATGAACTGCTCAGACAGCTCAAGTTGATAGCCATCAGCCGGGAGCCGGATATGGAACTGGGCCGCTTTATCGCCCGATCGCTTTTTATGACCGTTACCAATGCCAATTTTGACAATGCTGCGCTGGATAAACAGCTCAAGCAGGCAATCGCCATGACGGGCAATACGGCAGTTGAACTGCCGGTGGGGATTCTGGCGTGTCAGAACGAGGATATCCGATCTTTGCGCGAGCTGCTTACTTACGGTGTCAAAGGTATTGCCGCTTATGCCGAACACGCCGCGGTGCTGGGTAAAGAAGATATGGCAATTTACCGCTTTTTCTTCAAGGCGCTGCAAACTGCAGCGGTCAGCGAAAATGCCGATGAGCTGCTGGCGGTGATTCTGGAAGCCGGGGAAGTGGCGGTAAAAACAATGGCATTGCTGGACAGCGCCAATACCGGAACTTTCGGCAATCCGCAGATAACCGCAGTTAAAACCGGGGTCGGTAACCGCCCGGGAATTTTGGTTTCGGGGCACGATCTGCTGGATCTTAAAGAGCTGTTGGAACAGAGTAAAGATGATAATATCGATATTTACACCCACAGCGAAATGCTGCCTGCTCACTATTACCCCGAATTGAAAAAATATCCGCATTTGTACGGCAACTACGGCAACGCATGGCACTTGCAGAGCAGGGAATTTGCTGCATTCAACGGGCCGATTCTGATGACGACCAACTGCATTACTCCCGTGCAGGAGTCTTACCGCAACCGTATTTTTACTACGGGCATGGCTGGATATACGGGAATACCGCATATTGCGGATCGTGAAAAAGGCGGGATGAAAGATTTTTCTGCCATCATTGAGCTGGCAAAAAAATGTCCGCCGCCGGAAAAACTTGAAGACGGCACGATCGTGGGCGGCTTTGCCCATGCTCAGGTCTTGGCGCTGGCCGATCAGGTTGTATCGGCAGTTAAATCCGGGGCGATCAAGCGTTTTGTGGTCATGGCCGGCTGCGACGGCAGGCAAAAGGAACGGCAGTACTACTCCGACGTGGCGGAAAATCTGCCCGCAGATACCGTTATTCTTACTGCCGGCTGCGCCAAATACCGCTATAACAAACTGGTCACCGGCGATATCAACGGTATTCCGCGGGTACTGGATGCCGGTCAGTGCAACGACTGCTACTCGCTGGCGGTAATTGCATTGAAACTCAAGGAGATCTTCAATGTTCAGGATATCAATGATCTGCCCATATCCTTCGATATATCGTGGTACGAACAGAAAGCAGTAGCCGTACTGCTGGCGCTACTGCATCTGGGATTCAAAAATCTCCGTCTGGGGCCCACGCTGCCGGCATTCCTTTCGCCCAACGTGGCGGGAATTCTGGTCAATGCCTTTGATATCAAAGGTATAAGCGATTGTCAAAGCGATATCGCCGCTATGATGGTTGGCAAATAAAAAATCTGCATTGCAACCGGCGGCAGCAAATCAGGTTCAATACTGATGCTGCCGCCTTGTTTATTGCCGGTAACGCTGCGGCGGGTCAATGGCGGCGGCGCAGATTGGTCGGGGCTATATTCATGCTTTCGCGGTATTTCGCCACGGTACGGCGTGCCACATCCAGACCGTGTTCAGATAATTTCTGACTTATTTTCTGGTCGGAGAGCGGTTTGCGGGGATCTTCCTCATCAATAAAACTCTGTATGAGCGCTTTGACTCCGCGGCTGGAAATATCTTCGCCGTCAGCATTTTTATATCCGCCCGAAAAGAAAAAACGGTACTCCTTGAGCCCCTGTGGTGTATCCAGATATTTTCCTGCCACAGCGCGGCTGACCGTGGTTTCGTGCAGATCAAGTTCCTTTGCCACTTCCTGCATGGTCATCGGCTGCAGAAAAGCAATGCCGCGGCGGAAGAAATCCGCCTGTTTGCGGGCAATGACCTGCGTTATTCTGGTAAGGGTGTCCTGCCGCGATTCCATGGCGCGGAGCAGGTTTTCCGCATTGGCGAGTTTTTCCTGCAAATATTGTCGGGTATCTGCGGGCGTTTCGGGATTTTCCAGCAGCTTGATATAGCTGCCCACCAGACCGAGTTTGGGCAGATACTGTTCGCGGGTGCTTACCAGCAACTCGCCGTTGACCAGCTCGATGGACATTTCGGGCGCGGCAATCACATTGCTGCTGCTGTTGCCCAGACCCGCCGCGGGAATAACATTGAGTTTTTTCAAATCCGACAGCATGGCGTAGATCTCTTCGATATCAACATTCATGGCTCTGGCGATTTGCGGCAGTTTGTTGCGCTCCAGCTCCGTTTGATAACATTCCAGCAGCGTGTAGATGCGCTCGTTGGGGTAATGCTGGCGCCTGAGCTGCAATATCAGTGATTCGGCTCCGTTTCTGGCTCCGATCCCGGGCGGATCAAAACTTTGAACCAGCTTGATCGCCGCATCGACTTCCGGCAGCGTCAAATCGCCAGCCATAGCTATATCGGCAGGGTGGGTAGTCAGAAAACCCTGCTCATCCAGACTGCCGATGACCAGCTCCGCCGCCGCTTTCTCTTTCGGGGTGACCTGACAGTAATCCAGCTGCTCGGTAAGCATATCCACCAGCGTAGGCGCAGCAGTCAGATTGTTGAATACAAAATCGCTGCGTTTGCGGTGTTCGGCAACTTCGTCGAAAGAAAGATTGTAGTCATCGGCAGCGGAGTCTTCCCAGATATTCTGCAAATTTTCCAGCAGCGGAAAATCCTCCCGGTCGCCTTCAAATTCGCTGACACTCAGGTTATTGCTTTCTTCGGCGGCGGCGCCGATGGGATCGCCGGCAAGTTCTTCGCTGCCGGGAGAGATTATTTCCAGCAGCGGATTATTTTCCAGTTCTGTTGCCAGCACCCTTGCCAGCTCCTGCAGCGGAGCGGCAAGAATGTTCAAACTTTGCAGCTGGGCAGCAGTAAGCTGTTGACTTATTTGCTGTAATTGACCAACTGCGGGGTTGATGGCAAGCTGATTTTCCATGAATCGTAATAAAAAAACTGTTTTTTTGTTGCGGCGGATTTGAAATATTGTAAATTTAATATAAATTTCCAATATAATATTGGCAAATTTTTTTTGTAAAAAAGAGGTTTTTTTATCTTGTACGCAGAACAGCAATGTTGTTATGGCGGTATTACTGCTCTGGGCAGCGGTTCCAGCGGCAATGCTTATGTGCTGCATTGCCCTTGCGGGAACTATCTGCTGGATGCGGGGTTTTCGCGCAAAGAACTTTGCCGCCGCATGGATTTATGCAATATCGATCCCGAGTCGATCCGCGGGGTGTTCATCAGTCACGAACATACCGATCATGTAAAAGGCTGCCGGGTGTTTTGCGACGCTTATCAGATCCCTGCCTATGTGTCGGGCGAAACGGCAGATTATCTTTACCGGCGCAAGCTGCTGCCCGAAATGGTGGTGGAGTTTATACCCAACTGCCGTTTTATGCTGCCGGGTATGAATGTAATGCCTTTTCAGATACCTCACGATGCGCTGGATCCCGTCGGTTTTACCTTTACTTTTGACAACGATTGCCGAATTGCAGTTGCCACCGATCTGGGGTGTATGGAAAAGCATATCGCGCAGGAGTTGTACAATGCAGATATTCTGGTGCTGGAAGCCAACTATGATTTGAAAATGCTTCTGGAGTCAGATCGTAAAAATTCGCTCAAGCACCGCATTATGGGCCGCTCAGGCCATTTGGATAACCGGACAACGGCGGAGAGTTTGTCCCGTTTGCTGGGGCCGCGTACCCGTTCGCTTCTGCTGGCGCATATAAGCAGCGAATGTAACGATCGCGGTTTGCTGGGCGGTTTGATCGCCGGCGAGCTGGATGCTCTGGCGCGGCAGGATATAGTTTGGCGGCTTTTGGAGCAGGATGCTCCCGATGTGGGCTGTTACGCCCTGTAAAGCTGGAAAAAGGAGGCTGATTGTGGATTTGGAAAGATTGCAGAAGATAGCCGGGTCGGTTCCTCCCGTGCGGGACGAAGAAGGCAATGCTTTGGAGTTCAAGATCTATTGCCGTTATTGCGGAGTGCGGCTGGATGTGGGGAATATTCCGCCGCTGACCAAGACCCTCTGCCCGGAGTGTCATCAGCAGTTGACCGTTCCGCAGTATTTTGCGGATATGTGGATCTACAGTTTCTGTCCGGGGGCGCGGGATAATTATGTGGCTTACGCCTATTCTCCGGTGCTGAATCGGCCGGTGGCGCTCAAGATCAGCAAAGGCGCATCTGAAACGCTCGGCGGAGTCCGACTGCTGGATTGCGCCCGCACGTTGAATATTGTGGATCATCACGGCGTGGTTCCCGTAATGGATGGCGGCGTGTGGAACGATTACGCCTATTATGTGATGCCGTGGATGGAACGCGGCACGCTGGCAGATGTGCTTAAATTGCCCGAAGATGACCGCTTTACGGTACGGCAGACGGTGCAGCTGATGGTGCGGGTATCGCAAGCGCTGAAAACGGCTGAACAGCGCGGTTTCGGCCATTACGATATCTGTCCGGGGAATATATTGTTCAATCAGGAATGGATGGGGCATATAACCAATTTCCGCCGTCAGGATGAATACAGCGACTATACTGAAGATCTGGAACATTTGAACCGATTTGACAATTGGCGGTATTTTTCCAACGATATTCTGACAGGGGCAACGCCTTCGGTGGATGACGATATTTTCAGTTTCGGGCTGGTGCTTTATGAGCTTCTGTCGGGCAAATTCCCTTACATAGCCGATACGCCCAGCGCTATGCTTGATGCGCGGCGGCGCACGCCTGACTGCGGCTTGCTGCGGCGCAATCCGGCGGCATCTCCGGCTATGGTCGAAATGATCCAGGCAATGCTCAGCAGTACGCCGTTTGCGCGGCCGCGTTATTCCGAAATCGTTATGACCATTGAGTCTCATCTGGAAACCTTGTTATAAAAGAACTGTTTCCTGACAATGTTTGCTCTGAAGAGAGTCTGAAAAAAGGCTCTCTTTTTTTCATTCAGAATCTTATTTAAACTCCAGATAATCAGAATTTGAACTTGTTTGAAGAAAGGACTTATTCTTGTTTATGTAAGAGAGGAACAAGTTTTTGTGAAGATGGCTATTTTTTCATGAAAAAAGGAAGATCGGCAAGAAAACTGTCTTGAAAAATATTGAAAAAGATGTACAGTCACTAAGAAGGCAGGTGATTTGCCTGAAACTTTATTTGCAATATTGTAGAAATAATAAAAATTTTTAAATGTGTTTGAGGCGCAATAAGGGATGAAAATGAAGAAAAAATTATTGGCAATACTGTTGTTTGCCGCCTGTGCGTGGCTTTCAGCAGGGAATGTGTTTCAGGTGGAAAAAATATCTGACGGTACATTCACGATCAAACACCGCGGCAAAGTTCTTTTGCAGAATATTGCTCCGCTGGTAGTCGGAAAGGACGATAAGCTGGTTCTGAAAGAAGATTACAAAGTTCTCGCCGACGGCAGCAAAGTCTGGAACATCTGGAACGAAGAACTTGAATCAAAGTTCCGCATGGAAGTCGTTGAATTCGGCGATGGCAAAAGTGTGGAACTCTCGATTTTGGGTGACGTTCCCGCATGGCCCAAATATCCTCAGCGTCAGATAAATATGCAAATACCGATGGCGCAGTTCAAAGATGCCCCGTACCGCGGGGTGGTCGGCCTTTCGCGCGGGCCGCACATTTTCAAAGAAGGTGTCTTTAACGATAAGCTGCCCAAAGGTTTGCTGGATGGTCAAAAATGGCGTTTTCTGGCCATCAACGGCGGTCAGGGTAAACAAATCACCATAGACTTTGACCCCATCGGCCCTTCCAATCCCTGTTCGGGGTATCCCGCCGGATTGATCCATGGTTTTGCTTCTCCGTTTTATCAGGGCGATAACCTCACTATCGTTTGCGGAAGTGCCACCAGAAAGAATGGCGGTATGACCGGCTGCAAAGTGATCCTGCGCGAAGGCGTGGCCGAAGATTTCACCAAGATCCATGTCCTGCCGCATTACCACTATAATCAGCATGTGACTCCGTGTTACTACGACAGCTTCGGAGCCGTAAAGACCGGCAGGATTTTCAAACATCTGGATACTGCCATGTTCGATGCCAAAGCCATGCGCGGCTGGACTGCGGGCAAGAATCTGCGTAAAGTAACCGGTTCCGACGGTGCGCTTTACAGCCATGTGGCCGGTACCGACGGGGTTCTGAAATATGTTTTGCCAGGCAAGGGTTTGTATATATTCAACTTTTATCTGGGCAACAGCAATAAGACCGATAACAAGTTTGATCTGAGTATCAACGGCCGGAAGTATCTGGAAAAATTTTCTGTGCCTTACGGCAAGATAGCGTCGGTGAATATTCCGTTCTGGGCGCATGATGAGAATGTCGAAATCAAGTTCGATGGTGATTTTATTATTTCCACCTTGAGTATGCAGCATTTTATCAGCGAAAAAGAAGATTTCAGCTTTTTCCGCGGATTCTGGTTCACCGAAGGTTTTGAACCTGCCAATGCTTTCCACAGCAAAGATTACCAACGTCCGCTCAAGCTGGATGCGTCTGTCAAGGTAATAAATATGCCGGTTCCGGGACAGGAAACAGCGCGTCCGCTCAAAGAATTTTCCCGCAAGATCGACAAGGCGAATGTCCGTTCGCCCGAAATGGCGTGGAGCTGGAACGTGCAGATGACAAGCATCAACGATACCGCAGGAACACTTAATGAGTATCATGACATCGCGCGTATGCAGCGTTTGCTTGACGAGGCTAAAAAGCGCGGCACTAATATCTTTATGCTGAGCGGTATGCACGGACGCCACGGTTTCCCCGGCCGTTTGCAGCAGCAGGCCGAAGATATCGGGCGTTTTGTGGATGCGGCGCATAAGGCCGGGATCAAGGTGATCGACCACCATGACGCGACTTTTATGGAAAACTGGGAACAGGGTTTGCGGGTAATGGCCGAGCGTTCCGGCGAAATGGCTGTTTTTGTGTCCGACTTTTCCCCCACACCGTATTTTTGTCTGGCCAATAAAGATTTTACCGAAACTTACTACAAATATCTTAAAAATCTGGTCGTAGTCAGCAAGGTAGATGGTTTGCAGATCGATGAACTTTTTTTCTATCGTCACGGCTGTTTGTGTTTTTCCTGCCGCGAGGCTTTTGAACGCGACACCAACTGGCAGCTGCCGATGAATGAACTTGATGTGCGTCTGCGCGACCGCAAAACCATGCTGTTTAAAATATGGTTCACCTGGAAGAAAGTCACCCAGGGCAACTGGTGGGTCGGTTTGCGCGAATACATAAAAGACGTTGCTCCGGATGTGTTCCTTTCCACTTACCGTACTCATTGGGAGCAGTTGCAGAGTTTGCCGCGCCTTAATCTGCCGAGTGATTTGACGGAAGAAGCGCGCGGCATTTCCTCGTTCGGCACTGAAATTATGCCGCGCAATCCCTACTACACTTGCCGCAGTCTGATCGTCTACCGCAAGATCTACAATATGTTGTGCGTCGGCTACGATGCTCCGCCGATCTGGGCGTGGTTTTATGTTGGAGCCTGGAATGATTACTACTATTGCTGGGCATTGAGCAATATGCTCCAGCAATGCGCCATGACCGGAACAACATTGTTGGAACGTCCCGCCGACGGAGTTGATTTCCTTGGGTTCGGCGCAAGTGCAGAAAATCCCTCCAAGATATCAATGAAGCATGCTGCCGAAGCAGCGATACTCCTTCACCCCAACAGCCGCGATTACGGCAGCGGTATGGACTATGAAAAAGATTTCGGTGGTTTTGCCCAGACTTTCCAGGGCTGCCACATACCCTACGCTATAATCGATCCGCGAGCCTTGCAGGCTGCCGGGATCATGAAGCGGTACAATGTGCTGATCGTGCCCGGGGCTTCGTGCTTGAGTGAAGCCGAACTGAAAGTTGTCAAAGAATTTGCGGCCAACGGCGGAACTGTGATCCTGACCCCGGTGAGCGGCAGTAGCGACAACTGGGGCGAGGCGCGTAAAGTCTGGGGATTCAAGGATATTTTCGGCTTTGAACCGCAGCAGAAGTTTCATAAACTTGATTCGATAAATCTGCCGGGTCAGGCGGCGGTCAAACTTGATCCGGAAGAATCCGATCTGTATTACCGCTATCTCCCGCTGGATGGCAAGGTTGAGGGCGAAATTCTGCTGGAAGGCGTTGCGCTGGATGACGGCAAAAAAGTTCCGCTGGTTATCGGCAGAAAATATAAGAAAGGTAAATTTTACTATTGTGCGAACACTATTCACGGAGCATTTTTTGCCCGCGAGTTTCAGGTTCCAAGCAAGTATGATATATTTTTCAACAAGCAGCTGGAAGCATTTATGCAGAAGGTGTACAGCTCCATGGCCGCTCCTGCAAAGGTGTGGAGTGTAAAAGCTCCCCGATTGGTTCTCAGCGAACTTTACCGGGACAAAGACGGCCTCTATGCGGCGCATTTTCTCAATACCACCGGGACCGAAAATGTCAAGCTGGGCGAAGTGGTTCGCGGTATCAAAGGAGAGGTTTGGCCGGCAATCATGGAAGATGTTGTCTTTACCATGCGCGACGGCAATGTAAAAACTGCTTATGCTGTTTCGCCTGATTTTGCTGGTCGTAAAGAGCTTGAAATCAAGCACGTCGGTTCGCAGGCGGAAATTACGCTGCCCAAAGAGCTGCTCAAGGCTTACACGATTGTTTATATCAAGTAAGTACAAGCGTAAAGCATTCCTGTCCTGAAACGGTACGGGCTGTTGCAAAACTTCAAAAAAGTTTGCAATGGCCCGTTTCAGCGAAATAGTCAGCGTCATCGAAGCGCATCTGGAAACATTGCTGTAAATTCCCCCCATAGCTTATGGCAGCAGAGCTTTGATTAAAAAGTATCAGGGCGGGTGTTGTATCTGGTTGGCTTGGTCATGCGCTGGCGCGTTTGATCAGTTTGGGCCGGATAAGTTCGCTGCGTTCAACTTTACCTTTCATTAAATTAAGCAGCTTGGTCATGGCAATACTGCCCATTTCGTCGAAAGGCTGCCGGACGCTGGTCAGCGCGGGGTAGACGTATTGGGTGATCTCCTCGTCGTTGTAGCCCACCAGTTTGGCCTGGATGCCGATGGCAATATTGTGGTATTGCAGAAAACTGTGCAGACTGAGTGCCAGACGGTCGTTGTCGCAGAAAATTCCGATCGGCTCAGGCTGTTTCCAATCCACCATGCGGTAGAACCGTTCGATCGCATTCATAATTTGTTCGTGGGAGTGACCGTGATTGTTTATCAGCATCTGGCAGGAGCGCTGCTGGCTGGTACTCAGAGCGTTGTAGCAGCCCATCAGCCGCTGCTGCAGATAGTCGTCGTGCTGATTGTTTGCAGCAGGGATACTGCTGCCGAGAATAAAGTATTCGCGGCAATTCAGACTTTTCAGATATTCACCGGCAAGTTTTCCGCCGAGGTAATTATCGAACTTGACCGTTACGGCAGGGAAATTTTCGGGGGCGTTATTGTGTATAACCACCAGCGGGGCAGCGTTTTTGCGGAGTTTTTCCGCCATGCTCATAAAGGCAGGAACATCCCGTTCGTCAGGCGGATAATAACTCAGAACCCCCAGCACCTGACAACTGTCGGCATAGTTATTCATAAAATGATTGAAACTCTTTGAATCGGCGCAATTGTAGCAATGTATGGGCGTATTGGCTTTATTAGCTTCCTGCGTAATAGCGTTGAGCAGATCTAAAGTCAGAATGGTGCGCCCCGGCGGAATAAATACTCCCACGATCCCCACCGCGCGGCGCTGACGGTTGCTGCGCGGGCGGTAACCCAGTTGACGTGCCGCCTGCTGAACTGCCTGCGCTGTTTCGGCAGAAACCAGCCGCTGCTGCAATATATCGGTACTCAGCGCCCGGGAAACTGCCGCTTGCGAACACCCTGCGGCAGCGGCGATATCCTTAAGCAATATCCGTGTTATTTTTTTATTCATAAATTCAGCCTGTCCGTTGCACTTTAATTTTATCATTTATAATTACAATACGGTTTTTATGCAAATTTGCAAGCTTGATATGCAATTCAGATAAATTTTTTATGCAATTTGCATTAAATGTCATTTTTTTTATTGAAATTTTATGCAAAAAATACGGCAGAGTTGATTTTATTTCCTTGCTGCATAATATTATCGTTAAAGAAAAAATATTTTATTGATCCCAAGGAGGTAGTAAGATGAATTTATCCGCCAGATTTATATTGTTGACTTCTGCGTTAGGAACTGCGGCGCTGCTGCCTGTGACCGGCAACAGCAGCAACTGGTTCGCCCGTTACACCCACAGCACCGCCAATCTGGTCTGTAATTACAACTTTGATGAAGGCGAGGGCAATGTGGTACGGGATAAAGTTGTCAGTAAAGGTGCTACCCTTGGGCAAGCTGTTTTCTGCGACGGATATCAACCCGAAAAGCTGATTTTCAACGGTAAATCACGCTTTCAGTACGCCGATGCAGCTTCGGCAGCGGCACGGAAGGATTTTACCGTAAGCTGTTATGTAAAGATCCAGTCGGGCGGCGGCTATTTTATTCTGAAAAAAAGTTCCTGGGGTTTGGCTTATGACAATGGCAATATTATTGCCTACATTTACACAAAAGATAAAGAAACTGTGACCTTCCCGGCGGGAAAAGTTGATAACGCCTTCCATTTGTGGACAATGAGCGTAAAGGATAATTTGGCAACTGTTTATTGCGACGGGCAGGTCGTGGGGCGACGTCAGCTCAAGGCGGCAGTAAATTACAGCGGTGAATTGATAAATCTGGGGCATTCCGACGGCTGGAAACCGATCGGGATCGTGGGGGAAATGCGCAACTTCAGAATTTATTCCGAAGCGTTGGCGCCTGAAACGATCCTGACGCACAGTCAAACTTTTGCCGACGGCAAACTTCCGCCCGTGGGTGTTGCGCTGGAATTGGAACTGCCGATGGGTTTGACCGACACTTTTATCGGCGATGATATCGGTTACGAAAAAAAGCCCCACGCGTTGCGTTTCAACGGCAAAGACTCTTTTGTGCAGCTGCCTGCTTATCCTGAATTGAAAAATCCTGCGGGGTTGACAGTCGGCGCATGGATCAGACCGGAGAATATCAAACCCCGCAATATGAGCGAACAGGGTTCGATCGTCAGCGCCAATTCAGGCGCCGCCGCAGGGTGGACGATCACCACTTACTACAACGGCGGGATCAGCTGCACGCTGGTAACTGATAAAGGGAAATTTTCTGCCGATGCATTCAATGTGCTGAAAAAAGGCGTCTGGCAGCACGTTGGTTTTGTGTGGGATGGAACTGTATTGCAGCTGATGGTCAACGGCCGCCCCGTCGGGCAGAGCGTCAACGCACCCGGCAAACTCAAGGCCTATACCGATCGACCCGTGCTCGGACGCATTGCCGACCGCAACAGCGGATTTTTCCACGGCGATATTGACGAGCTGAAGATCTACAGCATGGGTTTGAGTTTTGACCGCGATCCTGATACGGGTAAAGCGATCAGCAAAAACGTTGTCAATACCGATATTGCTCCGCGCAAAGAACCGCTGTATCATTTTCCCGGAATGGAAAATGCAGTTTCCACGGTGCCGGTGCTGGTGGATTTTGAAGACGTAAACGCATGGCGGATCGAGTATTTCAAGAATATATCCCAGGCGGACTTCTGCCGCAGCAACGATGACCGGCTCTGGGGAAATTATACCGGTAAACTCATTATTCAAAGCGGTACGCATTTTGATCCCGAACGCAAGCGCGCCAATCTTTATCCGCCGCAGGAATTGCCGATCGAAGGCGATTTTGACCATGTAAGTTTGTGGGTTTCGGCTCAGAACTGGACCTATGCTTCGGGTATGAAAATAAGTGTTACGCTGCGCGATGCCAGCGGCAAGACGCATACGATTCCGCTGCAAAGCAAAGAACACCCCTTTGTTTACTGGTCGGGGTGGGGAGTATTTATAAAAAAGTTGCCTGAAAATATTGCCAAACCAGCCAAGTTTGTCAACCTGTCGTTTTATGATTTCAACGGCAATAAGCAGGAAGTTTATTATCTGGATAATCTGAGCTTTTTCAAAAAGCCCGAACCGATACAGGAAAATATTCAGCTGCCAAGCTACAGCGATATGGGGTTGGCGCATCTGCCCGGATCTACCGTGCCTGCCGTGACGGGCAAAAAGCCGTCAGTTAAACTCAGTACCGGGGACGGAGAGTTTGTTTTCGAGGTTGCTGCCAACGACAATATCCAATATATTTACCGCCCCGTCAGCGGTACTTTGAGCGATTTGCAGGTAGTTTTCAACGGCGGAAAACCTTTCAGCGCTATGTATAACGGCGGTTTTGCCTTTGTCGGTATTGACGGTAAATTGCTGGAACCGGGTAATCCTGAGCTGACCGCAAAACTCAAAAACAGCCGCGTGGAAGGCAAAAAACTTTTTACTCAATGGCAATGGTTCTATAAGGGTAAAGCTCTGGCGGAAACCACTCTGGCAATGGAAGTGCGCAATCAGAGTCTGGCAATAGAGTTTTCCGGCGGCAGCAACCGGGTTTATGCCGTAAAAACGGGGTCGGTAAAGGGGATCGAAGATTACAAACTCAATACCATACCTTACTGGGTGATGCGCCCCAATAAGGGCAAAGACCCGATGGTGTTGACTTGCGATGACTTTTTTGTTTCGGTCTTTGCTGATATTTATTCCAGCGGAGCTTCTGATATGCTCGGCAGTTCCGGCGTACTTGCCGACCGCAGCGCCGCGATCAACGGCGGTACGCTTTACAATGTTAAAACCGACGGCAGCCGCAACGAAGTAAAGGAGCTGATCTTTCTTAATGTAAGCAGTAAACTCGGCGGTGTACTGCCGCATCTTGCCAATCGCCCCAACCCCACGATGAATATAACGCGCGACGCGATCTGGGTTACGCGTATGTGGTACGATGTAATGCCTATGCCCAACTATTTTGAACGGGCTTACGGTTTGCTGGCGCTTTATCACCGCTACGGTATGCGTAACTTGTTTGTGCGCGATCACCAGACGCTTTACCGGCAGTACTCCCCCAAGCGGCGGGGCGGTTTTGAAGGGTGTGTGGATTCGATCCACGCCGATATCGGCGGCGATACTGCCGCGGCGGAATACTTTGAACGCGCCAATCGTGAACTCAAGTACCGCATGGGGCTTTACAGCAATTTTACGCTGATTCCGCCCACGATGCCCAAGATTTTTGATTACAACGTCGTCACGCTGGACAGCGAAGGCAATCCCCGTTACGGATCAGGCGAAACGCTGATGTACAAGCATCACTATATGCTTTCGCTGCAGCGCAAAGTCAATGATGTGCTGAAAAGCAAATTCAATCTGACTTTAAGTTATCCCGATCAATACACCTGCCGCGCTCCGTGGGATTTTACCGATTACGATGCAGCTATGCCCGAAGCCGGCAAGCTGGATCCTGCGATCCGCGTACTTGCCAAGTGTTCGCTGGTGGAACGCGATGACTTTGCCGTGACACTTTCTGAAGGTGTGACCCAGTGGATGTTTGCGGGGATCGTTGACAGCTACGCCCAGCCCGGCTCGGCGGCGGATCCGGTTTTTCCTGAATTTCAGCTGCGGCAGATCCATATGCTGAACAATGATTGCGGAACGCATCTCTCGCTGCTGTTCAACGGCGATCCCAAAGGGGTTGACCGGGCGCTTGCCCAGCAGCTGGCGAACGGTACGATTGGACATCTTTACGGCGTTGTCGGTGGAGCGCCGCCGAAAAAAATCGCTTTTGAAAAACTCAAGAGCTACTATATAAGTAAGGAATTGCAGAAGTATTATGCGGGAATCGCTGTGGAAAAACTTTTGTATCACGTTGACGGCAAATTCCTGACTGCCGAAGAAGTTTTGCGTCGGGGCGCGATTGGCAATAATCAAATATATATAAAATACGTCAACGGTCTGGAAGTCTGGAGCAATGCCAACGGCAAAGCATCGTGGCAGATCAACGCCAACGGCAAAGATATTCTGCTGCCCGCTTACGGTTACTACGCTTTGCTCCCCGGCAAGATCGAAACCGGTTCGGTAATGGAAAATAACCGACGGGTGGATTTTTCGCTGGGCAGCGATTATATTTACGGTAACGGCAATGGCGTTTTGCGCAACTGGGGTTTGTTTGAAGGTGCCAATGCCTATGCTGCGATCAAAGAAAATAACACAGTTGAACTGATCGTTGTACCGTTCAAAAAGTCTGAAAAAGTTACCGTTGATCTTGCCCATGCTTACTTGAAAGGCAAAAAACGCGTTATCGCGCTGGACGAAGCAGGTAATACTCTCTGGCAAAAAAATATCGGCAACGAAGGTAAACTGGTAATCGACTGGAACGATAAGCTCGTAAGCTGTAAATTTTCTGAATAAAGTCAACTGCAGCCGGAATTTACTTGATCAAAATATATACCCGGCTTTATCTGCAGGATGGCGAGGTGCTGACAAGCGGAGCAGTTCCCGATCGGTATAAAATCTTTTTGCTTGACTGCAATGCTGATTTCAGCTGTTGAGTTCGCCGAAAACATCCCGCAGTTCTTCAGCAGAGGCCGTACGGATAGTGCGGCCTTTTTTCGCCAGTTTTTCGCCGACTTTGATGGCGGTTTCGGTCATTTTTTCGTGAGTTTCTTCCGAGCCGCCCATCAGCACAAAATCTTCGCCTTTGGTGAAGCGTTTATGCCCGTCTTTATTGTCAAAACCTACGCCCAGCAGCATACGTTGGCGCAATTCATCGTCGTTGGCTCTCATCTTGCATCACTTTCCAAGTTAATCTTTCTGACCATGGTTGCGAGTTCTTCCAGATCTGCCCGACCTGACGGAGCAATGTAAAAATCAATATCCTGCCGGAAACATTTTATCACTTCCACCACCGGTTCGATATGCTGGTAAAGCAGTTTGTTCCCCAATTCGCTGGAGTAGCAGAATCTTATGCAGGCGGTATCAAAACGGAAATGCCGCAGCAGATCCGGCCAGTTCACGTTGCTTTTCAGCAGTTCGTGGGGATTGATATCCAATGCCAGCTTGACCCGGTAATTGGCAAGTTTATGCAGCAAGCTGATGCTTTCCAGCGCAGGAATCGCGCCCGAACCGGGCATCCTTATTGCCAGCGCCAGCGTCTGCTGATAGTATTCCCGATCACCGGCGGTACTGCGCAGAATATCATCGAAGACCCTTCGTTTGGCATCGTCCTGCGCCAGCATCTCCCAATCAGGATCAATGGAAAAATATTCCGCATTGCAGGAATGGGCGCAGCTCATAAGTTGCCGCAGCTGCTTTTTATATTCATTAATAATAGCGGGATTTTCATCTGACAGCAAACTGGTCAGCGATGGCGACATAAGATTGCGGAAGTTGAAAAATTCAAACTCATCCAGCAATCGCAGCTGACTGCGCATGGCGGCGGCATCGGCAGCAATTTCGCCGGAAAATTCCAGCAGCTCAAACTCTTCAGGCACATTCTGCAGAGTCAGCAGTTCTTCCAAATTGTTGTAAGGCAGCGACAGACCGATCCTGATATTTGCCATTTTTACTTGATAAATCCTGCTGAAAAAAGTTTTTCCATAGTTATATTGCTTGATGGCGTATTGATTGCCTGTATATAACGGGCAGCATAGCGCGCCATGAGATCGGCTTCCAGATTGACCGGATCCCCGCTGCGGCGTTGGCACAATGCGGTGTTGTTCCGCGTTACGGGTATAAGCTCCACGGTAAATTCATTTTCGCTGACCGATACTACCGTCAGCGAAATCCCGTCGATGGCAATACTGCCTTTTTCAGCCACCAGCGCACGGATGTTTTCCGGCAGTTCCACCGTCAGGAGCATATCGCCGCCGGGAAGCTGCTGCCAGCGGCGGACTTTTGCCGCTGCGTCAACGTGCCCTGTCACCAGATGACCATCCAGCGGCGAACCCAGCCGCAGCGCCCGTTCCAGATTGACCATACTGCCGACGGCAAGCGCTCCGAGATTGGTACGCTTGAGCGTTTCGGGTAAAGTGTGAAATGTCAGCACGCTGCCCTGCTGCCGTTCCAGCGTAAGACAGGTACCGTTGACGGCGATGCTTTCGCCGAACTGCAGATCGCTCCAGACATCTTCAACGGCAATTTCCAGCGCCAGCGCCTGGCAGCTTTTGATGATACCGCATTTTTCGATCAATCCAGTAAACATATTTCTACTTTCTGCTCTGTATGACTTTGCCGCTTACGATCAAATCGTTGCCGGCTCGTTTAACACTCAATTTTTCCAGCTCAAAGGCTTCTGCCAGTTGAGCCGGATTGGCGCCGCCGACCACGCTGCGGCTGTTGCGTCCGGTCAGGATCTTGGGGGCAATATGAAATTCCACCTCATCCACTACCTTGTTTTGTATTGCCGCTGCCGCCAGTTCCCCGCCGCCTTCGATCAGCAAAGCGGTGATCTTTCTGCTGCCCATTTCCAGCAAAAGTTCCTGCCAGGCGGCGGCATCCTGCGGTGCGACGCAGAAAACTTCTTCGTCAGCGGGAAAATATTTGCCGGTAAACTCTTCCTGCCGCTGCCGTGTGTAAATATATTTTATCGGCTGACACGGCCAATCTGCTGGATCGCGCACGATCAACCCGGGGTGATCATGCCGCACGGTTTCGCCGCCTGCCATGATCGCATCGCACCAGCGGCGCAATTTCTGAACCCGTTTCCGCGCCGCTTCGCCGGTTATCCATTTGGAATCGCCCGATTCGGTGGCGATCTTGCCATCAAGGGTCATTGCCATTTTAAGTATAACATAGGGCTTCTGTCGGGTGATGTGAGCAAAGAATGCTTTGTTCAGCTCAATAGCTTCATTGCCACAAATGCCTGATTCCACTTCGATCCCTGCCGTACGCAGCAGCTCAAAACCTTTACCCGCATGGGCAGGATTGAAATCTTCGCAAGCGGCAACCACCCGCCGTATTCCAGCGCGCTTGATCGCCTCCACGCAGGGCGGTGTGCGACCGAACGTGCTGCATGGCTCCAATGTAACATAAATCGTTGCATCTTTTGCCGCGCTGCCCGCATCGTTCAGCGCGTGGACCTCGGCGTGAGGCGTACCGGCTTTTTTATGAAATCCTTTGCCGACAACCTGACCGTTTTTGACCACCACGGCTCCCACCATGGGGTTGGGCGAGGTCATCCCCCAGGCTTTCTGCGCCAGTTTCAGCGCCATATGCATATATTTGCGGTCGTCTTGGCTTGCCATAGTTTTATACAATTATTTATTCTTCGGGGAACAGCGCCCGGGCGTACATATCAGGATCGAACTCCTGCAAATCCTCCGGCGCTTCGCCAAACCCGGTAAAGAAGGTCGGCAGTTCAAATTCACGGTGGATCGCCACGGTCATGCCGCCTTTGCCTGAACCATCCAGCTTGGTCAGCACCAAACCCGTAAGATTGGCTGATTTGCTGAATTCCCGCGCCTGACTCAAGGCGTTGGAGCCCAGACTGGCATCCACCGTCAGCCAGACTTCGTGAGGCGCGCCCGGCGCTGCTTTGCCGATAGCGCGGACGATCTTGCTCAATTCATCCATCAGCGCTTTGCGGGTCTGCTGGCGTCCGGCGGTATCGATCAGCAGGATATCTGCTTTTTCGCGGACAGCGTATTCGGCGCTCTGATACGCCACGCTGGCTGGATCAGCTCCCGGATTTCCGGCAATTACCACCGAATCGGTGCGCTTGCCCCACAGCTGCAGCTGTTCGACCGCGGCAGCGCGGAAGGTATCGGCTGCTCCCAGCACCACTTTTTTGCCTTCGCTGCGCCAGCGGGCAGCCAGTTTGCCGATAGTGGTGGTCTTGCCTGAGCCGTTGACGCCCACCATCAGGATTATCTGCACCTGACCAGCTTCGGGTTGATTGATGGAGCGCTGATTTCTGCGCAGTATTTCCGCCACCAGCACCGCGGCTTCCTGATACATATCTGCGCTGCTGGAAATCTTGCCCAGATCGTAAGCATCTTTCAATTCTTTTACTATTTCAGCCGAAGCCTTGACCCCGAAATCGGCGGCGATCAGAGCAAACTCCAGCTCCTCGAACATCGCTGCATCCCACTTGCGGGTACCTGTAAACAGCCCGGCAATGGAGCGGGATACGCCGATGGCAGTCTTTTGCAGACCGCGCTTGAAAACCGAAAAGATCGACATTACGCTTTGACCCCTTCGCGTTCCGGGCGGTTCAGCGTACTTTTGACTGCATTGAGTATGCCGTTGACAAAGTCGCAGGCGCGTTCATCGCTGTAATCACGGGTGATGGCTACGGCTTCGTCAATGCTTACTACAGGCGGGACATCCGCAAAGTTGAGCATTTCGGCAATTGCCACTTTAAGTATGCAGTAATCCACGGCGCTGATGCGTTCCGGCGACCAGTTACGGGCAACATTTTTGATCGTATCTTCGATCCGCTCCGCGTCGCTTACGCAAACTTCGATCAATTTTTCGGCATATTCTCTGCACTTGCGCCCGTAGCGGTTGGTGCCCAGATTATGTTCTTCGTTGGCCTGTTCCAGAAAAGTGTTCCAGCTGGCGAGGGAGAATTTTTCCTCCGTCAATGCACACTGAAAGAGATACTGCATGGCAAGTTCGCGCCCTACGCGCTTGTTGTGCATCCGATCCTGCAGCGGGCGGCTGCTGTTATTCAATTGATTCATTTTTTCTCAGATATTCCGTATTAGCGCTGTTTACTTGCTCAGTTGCCGATTGAGATTTGCCATTTCGATGGCAGCGTGGGCGGCATCGGCACCTTTGTTGCCGGCTTTGGTGCCGCTGCGTTCAATGGCCTGTTCGATATTGTCGGCGGTGATCATGCCGTAGGTTACCGGGGTGCCCGATTCCATTGCCAGCTGCGCCAGACTTTTGGCCACTTCGTTGTTGATGTAACCGGCATGAGGCGTGGCGCCCTGAATGACTACACCCATGGCGATAATGGCATCGTACTTGCCGCTTGCCAGCATCTTTTTGACGGCAAAAGGTATTTCGTAAGAACCCGGGACCCACGCCAATTCAATATTTTCCCGACTGCCGCCGTGACGGACAATGGTATCCACCGCGCCATCCACCAGATGACTGACGAAAAAGTCGTTGAATCGTGCTGCCACCAGTCCGAATTTAAGACCGTCAGCTTGCAGATTGCCTTCGTAAGTAGTGATGTTTGCAGACATAAATAAACTCCTTTTTTTTTTATATAAATTGCTGATAATCAGATCAAATGCCCCATTCTGTCGCGCTTGGTCGCCAGATAGAACTCATCTTCTTTGCCCGGGGGGATCACGATCGGTACCCGTTCGGTGATTTTGACTCCGTACCCGGAAATGCCCGCGATTTTCTGAGGATTGTTGGTCAGAAGGCGGATCGATTTTACACCCAGATCCAGCAGGATCTGCATCCCGATGCCGTAGTCGCGCAAATCGGCGGGGAATCCCAGCTTTTCGTTGGCTTCAACCGTATCCAACCCCTGATCCTGCAATTTGTAGGCGTGGATCTTGTTGAAAATACCGATACCGCGGCCTTCCTGACGCATATAGACCAGGATCCCCGAACCGTTTTCTGCGATCATTGCCATGGCTTTGTGCAGCTGTTCGCCGCAATCGCAGCGTTGCGAGGCAAAGACATCGCCGGTCAGACACTCGCTGTGTACCCGCACCAGCACATCTTCCTTGCCTTCCACATCGCCGTAGACCAGCGCAACGTGTTCCAGATTGTCCACCTTGCTGCGGTAGGCTTTGATGGCAAACTCGCCGAACGCAGTCGGCATACGGGCAACGGCACCGCGTTCGATCAGACACTCGTGTTTACGGCGGTAGGCGATCAAATCGGCTACTGTACACCATTTGAGATTATGTTTCTGACGGAAGACGTTCAACTCGTCCTGCCGCGCCATGGTGCCGTCTTCGTTCATGATTTCGCAGATCACCCCCGCCGGAGCCATTCCGCCCAGCCGCATGAGATCGACTGCAGTTTCGGTATGCCCTGCGCGGCGCAGAACTCCGCCTTTGCGGGCCACTACCGGGAAGAGATGCCCCGGCTTGATGAAATCTTCAGGCGAAGTTTCAGGGGCGATCAATGCCGCAACCGTTTTGGCGCGGTCGAATGCCGAGATGCCTGTAGTGGTGCCGTACTTGTAATCCACGCTTTCCGAAAATGCCGTCCGGAAGGGGTCGGCAAGATTGATGGGGACGTTGAGTTTGAGTTCCGCCGCCCGTTCTTCGGTGATTGCTGCACAGATCAGTCCGCGGCCGTATTTAGCCATAAAGTTGATGGTATCGGCAGTACACAAGCCGGCGGCGGCGATCAGGTCGCCTTCATTTTCACGGTTTTCGTCATCGGTGACGATCACCATTTTGCCCTGACTCAAATCTGCAATGATATCTTCGATGGGGTCAAAGTTATATGCCATAAAAAAATCCTGTTGGTTTATTTCAGACCTCTTACGCGCGCGTGTGCGCACATGTATTATCATATAAGATACAATCGTCTTGTTCTTTTTGCAAATAATCGGGTGTTTTTTCTTGCACGGAACAACTAAAACGGTATTCGGCGGGCAGCAGGAGCGTTTTTGCGAAGGAAAAAACCGTCGAATCAGGGCAGGTCAAAGACCGGATGCAGCGGAAACACCCGTCGTGAAACGCTGACAAATGCCTTGTGATAAGGATTTATGGATAAAAAAATTGGCAAAATTTATAAAGTGTGCTATATTATAGGACGCCACTTTGTGCAGAAGTATTTTAAACACATTGCAGGTGTTGATTGATAATGAGTTATAAAAAGCGTTCTGAAAAGTTGACTTTCGGTGTCGGTAAACTCCGAAGCGGAAAAATGAAAATTTTTTCTGTTAAAGGTTGGCAATTCGGGATTGCAGCATTTATATTAATGATTCCGCTGTTTTTCAGCCGGGGAAGGGCTGAAGATGCGGAGTCGTCGGGTAAAGCTGCTGAATCGGAAGTATTTGTGGATCTCAAGCTTAAAGGTGCTGAACAGCTTGATGAGATACTGGTGCTGAAGAAGAAAGTGGCGGAACTCGAAGCGTTGGAGCAGTCTTTGCGGAAGGAAAAGTCCAATCTGGCTGCTGAACGGGACCTGCTTCGGCAGGAGTTGTTTGACGCAATTAATCAAGTGGAATCGCAGAATGCGGATCTCCGCAGGTTGGAGTTGAGTGTAGCGGGTTTGCTGGCTGACGGCGTAATGCCGGGGGTGCCCGTTCGGGAAGCAAGGCTTGTGGAAGCAATCAGGGAGATCACGAAACGCGGTCGGGATTTAGCCGTCCTGAGTGCGGAATTCTGCACCGAAGTTGATGCGGTAGTCAAGTCGCTGCCGGCAGGCAATCTGGAAGGAGTGCGCCTGCGGTTGAAAATCGACGAAGTGCTTGGCGCATCACGCAAGTTCAGCGCAGTGAGTCAATGGGATATTGAGTCATCGCCGGTAAGTAGATGCCGGTTGACGGCGGTAAATGTTGAACTCAATTTCGTTGTGTTGCCGGTAGGGTACAGCCATGGAGTGTTCAATGGTCTGATGCTCTACGTTCCAGGGAAGACGGCCGCGTCGGCGCCGGTAAAGCTGAGGGTGTTTGCAACCCGCAGTCATACGGCGGCGGCTCAGGTTGCGGACGGCGATATACGGACCCTGTCTCCGGGGATGGAGGCGGTGACGGACTTGCAGCAAACAATCAAATGAGAGCAATAAAAAAACTATGGAAGTCAGAGCATTAACCAGAAACGTGCGGATTTCTCCTGAAAAGGCCCGCCATGTGGCGCGCGTCATTCAGGGCAAACCCGTTACGGAGGCCTTGGCAATCGTGGACCTGAGTCCGCGCAAGGCGGCTGTTTTGCTGGGCAAGACCCTTCGTTCTGCGGTGGCTAACGCCGAGAACAACGAAAACCTCGACC
>SUWJ01000002.1 GCA_015061545.1 Lentisphaerota bacterium
AAACGAGCAAGGGAGGTCCAGGAGGGCAATGCCAATGCCCTCTTGGGATGCGCAAACTCTACAATGCTGAATAACCCGTACAAGTCTTGAAGCGCATTTATAATGATGCCAACAGCTGCCCCTCAAAACAAATTCATGAGCCAATGCAAATATATAGCGCTGAATATATGTGTTTGAGCTTAATTACTACAAAAAAAGTGTTGCAAAACTATTCAGAGTTTTGCAACAGTCCCTTATCGGTATATTCTCCTTCCGCTTTTCCCGACCTTATTTGGATTGCACCGGGGGTACGTCCTGCAATTTGAAATCGCTGCGCAAAAATTCAGTAATTATTGAGCCGCTGCCGTTGACCAGAAACTTATCCAGCACATCGCCGTTCAAATCACGGGCAATGCCGCGGATACCGTCCTGACCGAACTGCAGTTCCAGCGAAGTAAGTTCCAGTTCCGGTTCTTCAGGATTGCGCGGCCCGCCCAGCAAAACAATGGGGAAGTGGTAATTGCTGCCAACCTGCGCCTGAGCCTTCAAAGGTATCCGCGAATAAAACTGATTCTTTCCCGGCACCGAACGCATCGGAACGTGCAGATGACCGCCCACCCAGAGATCCACTTTTACCGCCGGATCTTCTCCCGCGAACAGCGGGTCGATCAGCTTACGGAGCGGTTCGGGCAACTCTTTACTTGCATCGCCGAAGGGCGTTCCGTGCGCCAGCACCACCCGATAGCGGGCAGATTTGAATTCCTCGTCGGCAACTGCCTTTTCCAGCCATTGTTTCTGTTCGGTCCAGAAGGGTTCAGGCACATTCATGACCGACGGCATCGGCGGGGCATCCCACGGACCGTTTCCGCAATCCAGCAGCAAAAATGCCACATCGGCATAGCGCATAAGTTTCATACTGTTGCCGAAATATTTGAACCACAACGTGCTTTCCCGTCCCAGATACTCGTGATTTCCCCGCACCGGCAGCAGCGGTTTGCCGTTGAATGTATCAAAAAGACCGGGGTAGAGCGATCGTTCGATATCCGCCGTACTGTCGCAGTAATCGCCGATATGACCCAGCAGTTCGGCACGTTTGAATTCTTCGGTATCAACGATCTTTTTGACCCGTACGGCGCGGTCGCTCCACGCCCCTTGAGTATCGCCGATGATCAGGGTACTGAATGGACGGAAAGATTCCGGCGCGCTGCGGAAGGTGCGCACTTGGCTGTGATCTTCCCGATAGCTGCGGTAGGGGTGTTCAGTTACCAGACGGTATTCATATTCGGTATCAACTTCCAAATCGGTAAGTTCCACTTTATGTACCCGTTCCAGCGCCGCCTTCTGTCCGCCGATCAGGTGCCAGACGCGCCGCCAGTCGGAACTGTTTTTTTTGCGGTAATCCACCGCTGCAGGCACGCCTGACACGGTGACAAAAGTTACGCTCATGCGCCCGGGTGCAAAATCCGTCAGCAGCGGTTCATACAGCAGCGTCGGATCCGCCGGGGCAATATTGCCGAAGGCGGTCATAAAGCTGAGGTTGCCGCACTTGACTTCCAGCTCCACTTCGTGACGACCCGCTGCCAGATCGATTTCAAACACATAATTATCAGCAGCCACCGGGTAGACCCGATTGCCGAACTTGAAGGTGTTGAGAACTTCCTGATCGTCTATGCGGCAGATCATCCACCAGTCGCAGCCCATACCCAGCACCACCCGACCGGCTTCGGGCAGCGTAAAGGAGTTGCGGCAGACCGCGCGGGTACCAACGGGATACTTTTTACCTGCCACCTGCCAGAGGTCGCACAAATTGTTTTCATCGAAGTTGAAAGTATATTTTTCGCCTGCGATTTCCATATTCCACGCATTTTCCATAATTGCGGGGAAATATTTGACTCGATCGTTCTCCTTCATTTCAGACTCCATACTCTGCTGAAAAATATTACGTTCAACGCATCCGCACAAAAAAAGTGCCGCCGACAAAACTGCCATTCTTAACAACTGCCCCGGAAAAACGGCGGGCTTGCTAGTTAAATACCTGCTCAATTTTATTCTCCTGAACAATTACTTGTACTCCGCCAGCAGTTGACGCAAAACAGCGGCATCGCGCAAAAAGTTTTCCGGAGCATTATCCTGCACAAATTCCAGCAGCAGCGCCCGATCCTGATCGGCAAATTCCGCAATCAACTGCTGCCAGAGTCCGGCACATTCGCTCAACGGGGCGTGATCGTAGTTGTAAACGTGTACGTTGCCCAGATAAGGCTTGAACAATTTGGCATTATTGAGATTATCCAAATGCTGATAAAGCTGGAACCCGGTTTTGAAATTGCTGCGATCCACCCGCTCGATCAATTCAAGCACGCCTTCGGCATCGTCGGTAAAAGTGTTGTTATGAAATTCGCTGTTGATGCTCATTTCGGGCACCGCATCGCAAAGCAAGCGGATCACCTTAACCAGCGAATCCAACTCGCCTGAGCTTATATCGCGACGGCTTTTCCGCCCCGTCCACACCCGGATCGACGGTGCCTGCAGCGCCCGCGCCGAAGCCGCCAGCGGAGCAATGGCAGCAGCATCGTCGCAGCGGAAATAGCTGCCGTAACCGGTAACACACAAACCAACTTCGCGGGTCATACGCCCCACCGATTCAGCGGTGGCAATATCGCCGGCCGGAACGTGGATATCGCCGCCCCACTCAATGCCGTCAAGTCCGGCATCAACGGTCAATTTAATAATTTCAGCGGCAGACAGCTGGCGGAACGTTACGCTGCAAACTCCTGATTTCAACATTGTTGCTCTACCTCTTAATCAACGACCCGGCGCCGACACATTTTTTTTGCCGCCGGCACCGGATCAAATTTGGTTATTTATTTAATTTACTTACTGCTGAATATGGATCAAAGTATAAACTTTAAGCAGCTCTTTGGGCAGCTTGACGGTCAGATCGCCGTTGCTGTAAGTGCTTTCCAGCACTTTGCCGCCGGTAAAATCGGGGCTGTAAGCGATAACCTTGCCGTTTTTGACCGCCTTGAGCGTAAAACTTATATCTTCAGTCAACGCAGGATACGGCAGTGCAGGCGCCAGCGGATCGACCTTGTCGCCGCCCTTGACCGTTACCCCGGTAGCGTTGAAAAAGTGTACATAGATCTTATCTTCATTGCTCCAGAGCGCAGTAACCACCTTTTCCGGCGCATTGGTTGACCAGACCCGTCCAGCTGCGGCAGCTTCGCTCATTGCCTTGCGGTAAAATTGGTCGATGGCAGGATCAAAGTCCTTGGAGCGGGACGCGCTCTTCAGATTGCCTTCCCGCTCCCAGAGCTGCGCGCCCATTGCCGAAGCAACGTAGATCATTCTGCCTTTGGCGCAAGGAACTTCCAGCACCAGCGGTACCCGAACGCCGTTGACCGTTTCGGCATAATATTTAACACTCTTTTCGCTGATCGAACCAGCCAGCGCCCACGCACCGAGCGGCTCTGCGAGTTTAACACCGTCCACCGATTGCAGTTTGTGGCCGCTGCTGTTCACCCGCGGAACAAAGTTGAATACATCTTTGAAGAGCCACTCCTTACGGGGCCGCCCCATTTCGTCATTCATCCCCGCAATAGAGGTAACGACCACGGTTCCGCCGTTGCGGGCAAACTCTTTGATGACCTTGCCGGCTTGGTCGGAAATGCAGGTATTGGCAGCCAGATAAATCACGCTGTATTTGGCAAGATCTTTGCTGTTAAGCTGATTGTCGCAGATAAATTCGTAAGAAATGTGTTCGGCATCCAGACTCTGTGCCAGCCCCATAAGTTCATTTTCAAACCCGATACCGCTGTTCCAGTCGCGGCTCGCCTGCGAGAAAAGCAATGCCGCTTTGGCATGAGCGTTCACACCGGTACGGGGCATATTTTCTTTGGAAGTATCAAAGGCAAAGAAGTCGCTTTCGCCTGATTTGATTTCCAGATCTGGCAGCAGAGCCACTTGTTTTGCCATATTGCTGATAGCCCAGCCCGCGTAAATATGCGGATGGCGCGACGCATAGATCCACGACCAGATCGGCGTATTGTAAGACAAGTTCAGCACATTCTTCATCCGGCGATAGGGCAGCAGACTGCGATAGGTCATCAACGGATTGCGGGTCATGACTTCGGTGCCGAAGTAGTTGATCGCCCTGCCCAGCTCAAACATACAGCTGCCTGATTTGTAACGCGGATGCGAGCGGGTAAAGCCCCAATGGGTCGTGTACATACACAACACCAGATTTTTATTATAGGGCATACAGTATTTACGCAAGCCGACAAACCAGTTGGCAATTTCGGCGGTACGCCATTCGTGCCATTGACGCATTATTTCGCTGTCGAACTGATTGACCGTTTTGTCCAATTCGTTGACAGGGTAATAACAGCCCGTAGCTTCGTAAAACTTTTCGCGGCAGTGCTGACACACACAGCCCACGCTCCAGTAGACCAGCTCGTCGATCTGGAATCCATCCACCCCCGCCTTGACCAGCTCGGCAAGGTAAGCGTAATAGCGCTGAGTAAAATCAGGGTCGGAGGGGCAGAGCTGATAACTTGGCAGCAGCGTATCAGTATTGCGGGAGGCTTCCTGAAGATTTTCGCCGAGGAAACGCAACCCGGCATCCACGTTCCAGCACAGCGTGGCATCGTGGTGGTCGATAACTTTAAGATCGTACTTATGCGCCGCATCGGCGATAACTTTGATCGCGTCGATCCCCCGCTGAACGTGATTGATGTAAGTATGGCGGCTGTGCATACCGGAAATCATCACCGCATCGTAATTTTTGCCTTCGATTTTGCTTTTGATAAGCCGATCGGCTTTTTCAGGGGTATCGGCTTCGCTCAGGGAAGAGGAGTTGCTGAGCATCTTGAACCAGTTGCCCGTGGGCATCCATGCCAGTTCGGGCGATTTGGGATCGGGCAGACAGATTTCGCGCTTGATGTTGTTTTTGGAGCGAACGGTTTCTTTGCCCGCCTGCGGCAGAGTAAAAGTATCGCTTGCCAGCTTGAAAACAGGCTTTTTGCTGTAATCATTTTTGCGGTAGATACTGGCAGGTTCAAAGCCGTCAGACAGCCAGAAACCGCGATTGAAGAAAAAGTCTTCCGCATCCGCTGTAAGGAACTGTATCCCGATAGCCGACACAATAAATTCGCCGTCAAACTTTATATCCAGCACTCCGTCTTTGCCAACGTGGAAAGTTTTGCTGGCAACGTGGACGGTATCTTTTTTGACGGATATATTCCTTTCCAATTCTTCGCCGTTGACCGAAAGCGAAAAATTATTTGCCGTGCCGCTGCCGTTGCCCGCACCTACGGTAACAATGTAGAAACCGGGCGCCAGATTGCTGCGGCGGAAAACGGCATCTTTGCCCGCCATGTGCGAGTAATAAGCGCCCTCTTTGCTGGCGGTGTAAGTTTTCAGTTCAGGAAATCCCACCCACCCTGCGCGGTTGCGGACGCTGTAACTGCGAAGATTGTTGGGCGTGTATATACCGCCGACAACATTATCGCCAAAGCTGTACAGCGCTAAAGGCTTAAAGGCGTCGCCGTAAGAAAAGGAGCGCTGGGCGTGGAGTTTATCGTAATCTTCAAACACGCCTTCGCGGATAATCACCTTCATACCCGTAAAATCGTTGGCAACCGGCACGTTGGTACCGATACTCATAACCATTTCGTCACCTTTGCGTTCCACCGCCCAGACCGAGCGCACCGCCCCGCCGGTATACATCATGCAGTAATCGCCTGCGCCGATGGGGTTGAAGTCGAAGATGAGTTTTTTATCGCCCTTTTCAAACGCCATAAAGCGCCAGGGACGATCCGGGAACGGCTTACTGGGAGCATTGGCCGCAAAAGTTCCCGAAATGGGCTTCCAGCTGCGTCCGTTGGTGGTAAGAGCCTGATATTCGCCATCGGCAAAAAATTCGTAAGGCAAGTGCATATAGGCAGCCCGCAGACGGTCTTCGGTAAAAATCGGAACGTCAAAGGAAAGAGTTATTTCCACGCAGTTATCGGGGCGCAGGGCAATTTCCCGCCGATATTTGTTATCGGGGTTTTCGTTCCACGCGTTCCAGACTCTGGAGCCATCGGGCAGAACCTTGTAGTCGAACTTGGTAAACGGTTCGGGGGCTCTGACCTTCAAAGCCTTGACCAGAACTTCATCGTTGTACTTGATGACCAGATCGTCTTTTTCTCCGCTGATGGAAAAATTACCGGCAAAAACCGTTGTTCCCAGCAGCAACACCGTAAGTGCAGCTAACTTCTTCATATTCCTCCTGATGTAAAATTGTTACTGTTCCACATGAATAAGCGTGTAAGTTTTGAGCAGCGCTTTGGGCAGCGTTACGGTCAGCTCGCCGTTGCGGTAAGTGCTTTCCAGCACTTTGCCGCCTTCAAAATCGGGGCTGTAAGCGGTAACTTTGCCGTTTTTGACTGCCTTGAGCGTAAAACTTATATCTGCGGTCAACGCAGGATATTTTTCTCCGCGGGGAGCCAGCGGATCGAGCATTTCACCGGCCTTTACCTCAACGCCTGTAGCGTTGAAGAAATGTACATAGATCTTATCTTTATTGCGCCAAAGCGCGGTAATCACTTTTTCCGGCGCATTGGTTGACCAGACCCTGCCGTTGGCAGCAGCTTTGACGATCAACTGCCGGTAGAAAGAGTCGATAGCAGGATCAAACGCCTTGCTGCGCGAAGCGTGACGGTGACTGCCTTCACCTTCGCAAAGCATCGAGCCGAAAACGCCGCCCAAGTAAATAACCTTGCCCTTGCCGAAAGACTTTGCCAACGCCAGCGGCGTGGTGCTGCCATTGGCAAGTGTCCCGGAAGCCAGCACTTCGGCATTATGTTCAGCGGGCATAACGGGCATCTTGAAAATTTCCGCCAGAGCGTTGTTGGCCATACTCTTGACCGACACATTGCGGAACTGGGGGGTAAAGTCGAAAATCTCCTTGAAGATCCACTCTTTCCGGGCGCGGCCCATTTCGTCATTAATCCCCGTATAAGGAGTTATAACTGCCGTACCGCCGTTGCGGATGAACTCTTTGATAACTGCGGCGGATTCATCGGCAATACAGTTGTTGCCCGCCAGAAAAATCACGTTGTATTTGGCAAGATCTTTGCTGTTAAGCTGATTGTCGCAGATAAATTCGTAAGAAATGTGTTCGGCATCCAGACTCTGCGCCAAGCCGAAGAGTTCAGCCGAAAAACTTATATTGGTGTTCCAGTCGCGGCTGGCCTGCGAGAAAAGCAATGCCACTTTGGTATGCGCCTCAACCCCGGTACGGGGCATATTTTCTTTGGAGGTATCAAATTTAAGAAAGTCCGCTTCGTTAGGCTTGATAACGATTTCCGGCAGCAGCGCCACTTGTTTTGCCATATTGCTGATTGCCCAGCCCGCGTAGATCTGCGGATGGCGCGACGCGTAGATCCAAGCCCAGATCGGCGTTCCGTAGGTCAGAGTCAGCACATTCTTCATTCTGCGGTGGGGCAGCAGATTGCGATAGGTCATCAGGGGATTGCGGCTCATCACCTCGGTGCCGAAGTAGTTGACCGCTCTGCCCAGCTCAAACAGACAGCTGTTGGCGCTGTAACGGGGATTGGAACGGGTAAAACCCCAATGTGTTGTATACATACACAACACCAGATTTTTGTTATAGGGCATACAGCGGCGGCGCAGTTCCACGAACCAGTCGGCAATAGATGCCTTCCGCCATTGGAACCATTGACGGCGCAGTTCGCTGTAAGCGTTCTGGACATCCTTATCCAGCTCGTTGACGGGGTAGTAACAGCCGGTAGCTTCGTAAAACTTTTCGCGGCAATGCTGACAGCTGCAGGTGTTCATTTCGTAAACCAGTTCGTCGATCTGGAACCCATCCACCCCGGCTTTGACCAGTTCGGTCAGGTATTTGTAATAGCGTTCGCAGAAATCAGGGTCGGAGGGGCAGAGCTGATAACTGGGCAGCAGCGTATCGCAGTTGCGCACCGCTTCGGGCAGATTTTCCGCCATAAAGCGCAACCCGGCATCCACGTTCCAGCAGAGCGTGGCGTCGTGGTGGTCAATGAGTTTAAGATTGTGTTTGTGGGCAGATTCCGCCATCACTCTGAACGCTTCGATCCCCCGCTGAACGTGATTAATATATGTA
The DNA here is from genome assembly GCA_015061545.1 of Lentisphaerota bacterium. Classification (GTDB taxonomy): domain Bacteria; phylum Verrucomicrobiota; class Lentisphaeria; order Victivallales; family Victivallaceae; genus SIG78. Next base: position 8,120 of record SUWJ01000002.1, read on the forward strand.
TGGCGGCTGTGCATACCCGAAACCATCACCGCATCGTAATTTTTGCCTGCGATCTTGCTTTTGATAAGCCGATCGGCCTTTTCGGGAGTATCGGCTTCGCTCAAAGTCGAAGAGTTGCTGAGCATCTTGAACCAGTTGCCCGTGGGCAGCCACGCCAATTCGGGGGAGTCAGGGTCAGGCAGCAGCACCTGGCTCTGGATCTTCTTCAAAGGTCCCGCCGCTTCTTTACCGGAAACAGGCAGAACAAAAGTATCGCTTGCCAGCTTGAAAACAGGCTTTTTGGCATAGTCGATATTGCGGTAAATGGAACCCGGTTCAAAGCCGTCAACCTTCCAGAATCCGCGGTAAAGCGTGTAATCTTCGGCATCCGCCATCAAAAACTGGATCCCGATGGCCGACACGATAAAATCGCCGTCAAACTTTATATCCAGCACTCCGTCTTTGCCAACGTGGAAAGTTTTGCTGGCAACGTGGACGGTATCTTTCTTGACGGATATATTCTTTTCCAAATCTTCGCCGTTGACCGAAAGCGAAAAATTATTTGCCGTGCCGCTGCCGTTGCCCGCACCTACGGTAACAATGTAGAAACCGGAAGCCAGATTGCTGCGGCGGAAAACGGCATCTTTGCCCGCCATGTGCGAGTAATAAGCGCCCTCTTTGCTGGCGGTGTAAGTTTTCAGTTCAGGAAATCCCACCCACCCGGCGCGGTTGCGGACGCTGTAACTGCGAAGATTGTTGGGCGTGTACATACCGCCAACGCGGTTATCGCCAAAGCTGTACAGCGCCAGCGGCTTAAAAGAGTTGGTATAAGTAAATGCCCGCTGCGCATGGAGTTTATCATAATCTTCAAACACGCCTTCGCGCAAAACCATTTTCAACCCGGTGTAATCGTGGGCAACGGGTACCGTGGCACCGCTGAAGATCTCCAGATCATCGCCCTTGCGCATTACCTGCCAGACACCCCGCACCGCTCCGCCGGTGTACATATGACAAAAGTCGGCAGCGCCCAGAGCATTCATATCAAAAATAATCTTTTTTTCACCCTTTTCAAGGGTCATAAAGCGCCACGGCTGTTTAGGAAAGTTTTTGCTGTCGGCTGCAAAATCGCCTTCCTGATAGTTCCAGCTGCGGCTGTTGGTGTGCAGCGCACGGTATTTGCCGCCGGCGAAAAAGCTGTAAGGCATCTTGAAAGACATGGTGCGCACCCGGTTTTCATTAAAAACAGGTACATAGCAAGCCAGATTTATTTCGACCGTATTGTCAGGGCGGAGCGCCACTTCACGGCGGAATTTGTATTCGGGATTTTCGTTCCACGCGTTCCAGACTCTGGAGCCATCGGGCAGAACCTTGTAATCGAACTTATCAGGAGCTGCAGGCATATTCAGCTCGATAGCCCGCACCATGATTTCGTTATCATATTTGATGACCAGATCATTTTTTTCGCCTTCAACTGTGAAAGTTCCCGCCGACAAAGAAAACGCCGTCGCCCCCAACAGAAAAAACGCCCAACTGAAAAAACGCATGAATCCTCCTTTAAACTTATCTTGCTGAACAAATTCTACGCATCTCCAATCTAAATATACATAATTTTACGGTAAAATCAACCCCCCTTACCAATAAAACAGCTGTTTTTTACCGTTTATTGTCCGCAGCAGGCAGTTTGTACCAATAAAAATAATTTTCAGAAAAAAATTTTTTTGCCCTTGACAATGGTTTTTTTTGGGTTATATTGTTATTGATGCGGTTCAATAAGAGTGCTCTTTTGCAGCCGGATATATTTTTTACGCGTTTATTGAACCGGGTCAATAAACATCTGTCCAATGAGGGGTATTTATGATAACAGCACTTGATGTAGCCAAGGCAGCCGGGGTAAGCAAAACTACGGTCTCTTATGTATTTTCTCAGGATAAAGCATCGCTTATTTCCGAAAAGACCCGTCAAAAGGTGCTTTGTATCGCCGCAAAGCTCGGCTATCAGCCAAGCTATCTGGGCAGATCTCTTTCAGCCAACCGCACCTTCAATGTGGCGCTGGTGCTGCCCAGCCGCTGCGGATACAGTATGTCCGGACATTTATTGGAGATTTTTCACGGAATCATTCAGGGATCGGATAAGTCGGAGTATAATCTGAGTATCTTCCTCGGCGGCGGCGAACGGCTGAACAGCAGTTTGCGCTCCCGTCGTATTGACGGGGTTATTGCGCTGGGAATCGGTTCAGACAACACACTCCTTGAACATATTGCCAGCTTCAAACTGCCGATGGTGGTAGTCAACAAATATTTCCCTGCCGATAAACTGATCGGCTGCGTGAGGTTGGATATTGCAACGTGGCTGCGGCAGGAAGTGGATGCTATGCAGCAGAAAAATTGCCGCAATATTCTGATCCTGAACAAAAGCACCACCTACGATGCAGGACGGGAGATCGCCATGGCTGCCGAAACACTGCAGAAGGACAGTTCTAAAGTCAGGGTCGATATAACAACTTTAAGCGAAGATCCGGTGCAGCAGCTCAAATCAATCATAGCCGCCAGCTGCAGTTACGACGGTTTTATTATCAACGGCAGCGAGAATGTGTTGATCAGTGAGCTTGTCCAAAAGTCCACTCAGGCCCAAAGACCGTATCAGATCAGCTATTTTTATTCCACCGAGTCTGCCCTCTACGGCAATCGGGTATGGCATCGCAATGGCTATGTGATGGGAGAAAACGGCTGGAAGATGCTGCAGGAAATGCTGAACAATCAAGCTGCCGGCAGAGAGATCCTGCTGCCTGTGGTAACTCTGCAGCAGGGGATACGTCAGGAACCGGAACCAGACTCAGGTATAGATCTGTAAACATGGATTCTCCCGAAACATAATATAAAAAATACAACCCAATACTCAATCAGGAAAGGATTTGATTTATGAGTAATCAGAACCAGGCTCAGGTATAGATCTGTAAACATGGATTCTCCCGAAACATAATATAAAAAATACAACCCAATACTCAATCAGGAAAGGATTTGATTTATGAGTAAAAAGTGGAGAAAAACAACTGGCAGGGCTTCCGGGATGCAACTTCGGCGTTTTACATTGATCGAATTGCTGGTGGTGATCGCAATTATTGCTATTCTGGCGGCAATGCTGCTGCCGGCACTTTCCGCAGCCCGCGAACGGGCAAGAAATGCCACTTGTATCAACAAACTCAAACAGCTGGGGCTGGCGTGTACGTTCTATGCCGATGACCACGATGGCTGGATCCCGACCAACTCGCTGGGCTACGAAACCAGCAACTCTCTGGCATCCGACGACAAACGGATGAGCTATATGCTTATGAAAGGCAGCTATCTGGGTAATTTCAAAGGCGGCGGCGATGACAATGACGGCCGCGAACGCTATTACGACACCTATTACCATTGCCCCTCGGATGCAGGAACCTATGCCGACAGCGCCACAACCGGCTGGAACTATGAACAGAAAACCTGCAGTTACTACACCTTTATCTACGTTCCCGGTGTCGGCAAAGGCACAGGTGGTTATCTGGGCGACGAAGCTCCCAGAAGCCGCCTTGGCCGCGATGCCCCCAACCGCGTATTTGTTTTCGATATGTACCCCAAATACATGACTACTTCGGGTAAAAAATATTTCTGCCACCCCAACACTATGAATGTGCTGACTTTGGGTAACTCCGTAAAAACCACCAATCAGGCATCGGCAATCGACTTTGCCAAGAAAAACGAAACCAGAATCTGGCAGGATTATTGGGACAATCTGTAATTTGTGAACTGCGAAGAGAGATTTTTATGCGTAAAATTACATTTTTATCGGTCATGCTTGCGGCGGCGGCAATACTGAACTCAAACGATATGCAAGCTGCCGTCAAAGAAAAAGTCACTCCGATTCCGCCGGTTATGTTCAAAGGCAAGCCCTTCTTCCCCATCGGCGTATACGATTTGGCCCACAGCAAAACCAACTGGCGCAACCGTTTAGGCGATGTGGACCCCGTTCTGTATGAATGTGGAGTCAATGCGGCATTTTTCGGCCATCTGGGAATGCCCGAAAACAAGCAGTACCCGGGCTATTCGCATATTGCCAAAGCCTTCGATAGAGCCAACCAAGATCCCCGTTTTGCAGATATTGCATTGATCGTGAACTTTACCGCCGACATCTTCTGTATCGAAGATAAAACCATCAAGGGCAAGGCCAAACGCAAATACCGCCCGCTGAATCAGGCAGAACGCGAAGTGCGCAAAGCATTTCTGACCGAAGCATTTCAATATTTTGCCAAGCAGCCCAACGTTATCGGCTACAGTTTTGATGAGCCGGAAAATACCTTTGTCAACTACTTTAAGCAGCAGGAACCCTCTGTTGACCTCAACAATCGCATCGGCTATGCTCTGCGCGACTATCTGGGCTGGATCACTCCGCTGATCAGGGAAAATCATCCCGGGGCAATGCAGATGCCGATCATTGCATGGTGGGGAACTTACAAAGATGTGGCTCCGCTTTACGAAGTGCTGATTGCCAACCAGTATCCGCGCAGCAATGATAAATCGGAATTTGCCGCAGGTTTGTACGAAGTATCTTTTGATGCGGCCCGCGCCGTCACCGCGGCCAGAGTTGCAGGCGGCGGACGCAGCGTCATTTATATGCCGCCATCGTTCAACTCACTCAACAGCAATTGGAACTTTGCCACCCGTAAAGAATTGCGTTATATGTACTTTGCGCCGATCACCCGCGGAGCTATGGGGCTGATGGGATGGCGGCTCAACCGCTGTACTCAGGAATATCGCGATACGGTGGTTTATCCGACGTTGAAAGAAGTTTCCCGTTTCAAAGATTTCTATCTGGGCAGTTGGCACGACGAACTTGTAACCAGCAACCGCGACACGGCTTCGGTGGATTATCTGAAAAAGTTTGCCGCCCGCGATGAACTCCTGAGCGACGTCAAGGTGGGAACCACCATCACCGTAACCGACTTTGTGCCCGACGCCAGCTACTGTCTGCGTCAGCGCGAAGACGGCACTTATATGCTTCTGGCAGTCAACAATCGCCGCGAAGAGCAGGAAGTTGAGTTCAATATTGCTCTGGACAAGCTGCCCACCGAAGTCAAAGAAGTGCTTTCCGACCGCAACGTAAGCATAAAAAATAATGTTCTTAAAGATAAATTTGCTCCTTTTGGCGTTCACGTGTATTTGTTTAAGGCAGGAAAATGATAATCGGTAAACTCAACGAGTTCGGACGCTGTGCCGACAGCTGGATAGCGCTCCAACGCATTACCTGGAATCAGGTGCAGCTGCGCTTCGGCTTAGGATATTTTACCAAAGATATTTCGGCGGTACTCTGCCGCGGCGATGAGGAGATCGGGCGCTTCACTCCCCGCAGCACCAACTCCGCCGGTCAGATCGTCTTTGATGGTCTGCAGCCGGATACGGAATACGGAATAATATTTTCCGCCGACGGCCAAAGCTGCCGCCGTACCTTCCGCACCCAGCCGGAGCCGCAAGGTAAAAAGCTCTTCAAACTGGCGGTGTTTGCCGATATGCATATATCCTGTGCCACCGAAGATCTGCACGGGCGGCTGCACAGCGAAAGCCGCAGCCTTATGCAGCTGGCATTTACGCAGGCGGTAAAAAACAACTGTGATGCAGCGATCTTCCCCGGTGACGTGGTCGATGAAGGCTATCAGGAGGAGTACGAAGCAGTCGCTGAAGGCTTGAAATATCTCTACATACCCTATTTTACAACGCCCGGCAACCACGATATATGCAACGGCGGAGCAGCACGTTTCGCACAATTTTTCGGTGCCGGAGCTTATCTTAAAGAGCTTTACGGCTATCAGCTGGCGGCGCTGGATACCGCCGACGAAAAACTGGATAAGGCGGCAAACCGGGCGGTGATCGAAGCCATAGATCCCGCCAGACCGGTAATACTTTTCACCCATTATCAGCTTTTTGCTGACGAGTGGATACCCGATGCCAATCGGGTCATTGCCGACGCCCAATCCCCTGCCAACGTACCGCTGCTGGAAAAACTTGCCGCCTGCAACGTCATTGCCTACATCGGGCATAAAAACGTGGCAACGCAAGTTAAAAAAGGTAATTTAATCCAGCTGAATATGCCGCAGCTGACCCATTTCCCGGCAGGCTATCTGGAAGCAGAATTTTACACCGACGGCATCTGGCATAGTTTCATACCCATTGGCAGCGAAATTCTTAACGAATACAGCCGCCGTGGCATCGAAGATGCCCGCTATCACAGTCATCCGGCTTGTGATTGCAAGTCCAAATACCGTGATGGATATACCGTAGAATATTGGAACGGAGTATTAAAATAATGGATTTTTTGTTGAAAGAACCCACCCGTACATTCTGGGTTCATGCGTCTGACTGGCGTACAACCTCGATCCCTGTGGATGATATAAATTTGAGTTTTGAATTCCGCAGAAATGCCGCAGCAGCTGAATCGCGTATGCCTGGTACGCTGAATCCGGGCGAAGTGCTGGACGAACTGCGCGTTAAGCTGATCGGCAATGTTCCCGAAAGCGGCTCGCTGCTGCTGCATTTGCCTTACGCGTATCTGAACGACGAGAGTAATCTTATTTCCGTGGATGGCGGCAAATGGCAGTGGATGTTTCCGCTGCTGGAAGTGTTTCTGCCGGTCAACGAAATCGTTATTTGCAACTATCCTGTTCCGCTGCAGCCCGAACGGATCCTGCTGGAAAGTTTTATCCGCTGCCCCGACGGCAGAGTGCTGAATCTGCCCGAAGCGCCTATTGAAATCGGCGATATGCCCGCCGAGCGGCTGGAAGTACGTCTGAGCAGCAATTTTTCCGGCAATTTACTCCGTTACAGCGTGGTGGCAGAACAACCTGCTGCTCAGCGTTTTATGGCAGATCGGCTCCACAATTGCAAAGCGACAGTGCAAGTTGCAGGCAAGGATGTGGAAGTTGAACTGAAAAACGGGGTCGCAACCGGTTCGATCCCCCTGCCTGCTGCCGGCGCAATGCAGATGCACAGCTGTTATTTGAACACCGGCTGTGACAGCAATCTGGTAGATACAGATTTTTACAGCGATCTCGGTTTGCAGCTCTACTGGGGCGATATCCACGTCCACAGCCACGAATCTGACGGCATTGGGGAGCCCGAAGCGATCGTGGAACGCGCCCGCGACTGGCAACGGCTGGATTTTATGGCTTTTCAGGAACATATTGAACACGACACCACTTGGCGGATATGGCGTAAATCCAAGTGGGACAAACTCAAAAATCTTTACGACCGCTCCACGGTGAACGGAGAATTTGTCATTATTCCCGGCTACGAATATCGCGGATTCTGCAATATGTGGTGTTTTTCGGATGAATACACCGATTCGCTCTATCCCGAACTCAATGGCGACGATGCCCACCCCATGCACGGCTTGATCCATAAGGAGTGGGATGACGATCAGGTTCTGATCCGCCGCCGCATCATCAACACCGCAGCCAAACCCGACTGGCTGGTGGGGTATCACCGCCTGGAATTGATCAAAGATCAGCAGCGCTGTTTGCCCCCCGCAGTACAGTTTCTGCAAATGGCACACTACAAACGTCCGCCTGAAGTCGGCAGCGCCGATTATCTGCTGCGCGGCGACCGGGTCGGCTTTTTCGGCAGCACCGATACCCATATCGGGATGCCCGGAACCAGTTTCAACGGCCCCCGCGAAGCGGCATCGGGGCTGACTGCGGTACTGGCAAAAGAACTCAGCCGTGACGGATTGCACCAAGCTATGCGCAAACGCAACTGTTACGCCAGTCTGGGCGCCAGAACGCTGCTGGATGTGCGTCTGAACGGTGAATTTATGGGCGGCGAAAGCAAGGTTGCCGATGGGGCTCCCATCGAAATAACGATCCGCGCCGCAGGTCGTGAACGGCTGGCAGGATTTGAGATCGTTTCCCGGGGACAGGATCTTGAACATCATGATCTGAACGGAAAAACCTGTTTTGAGCATACGTTCCGCACCCGCCGCTACGGCGTGGATGACGATTACTTCTTTGTCCGACTGCATTTGGAAGACGGCCGTATGGTCTGGAGTTCTCCCAACTGGTGCATTGAATAAAAATCGCTTCTGCAAATTCGGCAGCCAAACTGCTTTTTGGGGGGTGTTGCAAAACTCTGAATAGTTTTGCAACACTTTTTTTGTAGTAATTAAGTTCAAATATGTAACATATCCGGTTATTCTGCGTTATATTTTTGCATTTTCTCATAAATTTGCTTTGAGGGGCAGCTGTTGGCATCATTATAAATGCGCTTCAAGACTTGTACGTGGTATTCAGCATTGTAGCGTTTGCGCATCCCAAGAGGGCATTGGCATTGCCCTCCTGGACCTCCCTTGCTCGTTTGGGGGCTATATCCAGCGCGAGGTTACTTGGCGACTTTACAATAGAGCGGTCGCTGCCGCTCCCTTACCAACTTTTGCGGCTTCACCGCAAAAGTTCCCTCAAACGCCGGGTGGCTTCGCTCATCTCCGTTCAACTTCGCGGCGGAGCCGCTCGATCAGCCGGAATTCATCCGGCTGATTCCTTTCACATGCGTTCGCGGCGCTAACCGCGCTTTGCGGCGTTCCGCCGCATGAGCTGTTGGCGAGCTTCATTGTGTTGCAAAACTCTGAAAGGTTTTGCAACAGCCCCGTTTCATTTTTCCAAGCTGCAACGGGAGTGGATTGGTTAATTTGCGGGCAAAAAAAATCCCGAACGACACTTATTGGTATCACCCGGGCTGTAAATCAAAAGATGGTAGCGGGTGCCGGGATCGAACCAGCGACAGGCGGATTATGATTCCGCTGCTCTACCTACTGAGCTAACCCGCCGCAACCATGACCTTAATATAGTACACAAAATTATTTTTGCAAATCTAAAAGACTCAAAAGTTGTAATTTATCTGAAAAAACTCAATCCGACGGGGCAAAGATGCAGCACACAAAGTACAACGCGTGTAAATCAAAGCGGTGTACCCAATAAATCCAACTGAGTTTGCATTGCCCTTTGACCGTGGCAAAGTGCCAATGCCAGCGCGTCGGTAGCATCGTCAGGTATATCGCTTACGGCAATGGAAAACTCGTTTGCCATCATCAATGCCACCTGTTCTTTGCGGGCGTGACTCAAGCCGGTAACGGCACGTTTGGCTACGATCGGCGCGTAAGCGTAAGCTGCAATATTATTTTCGGCAAGGGCTGTCAGAATCGCCCCCCGCGCCATCCCCAGAATAATGGCGGTACGGGCATTATCGCCCACAAAAGGACTCTCCAGACTGGCGCAGTCGGGGTGAAATGCCGCAATCAGCTCCCGCACGCCGCCTGCCAGACGGCGAACACATTCGCTGTGGGGCATACGTCCGTGATTGCGGATCACCCCGCAATCCAGAATTCTGGCGCGGGAACTGCTCTGCATTTCTATTACCCCGTAACCCGTGGTACGGATCGCGGGGTCAAGGCCCAGTATGATCATAACTTACTCTTGAGCTGACTGTTTTGCCGCAGAGGCAGGATCAGGAGCGGACGGCAGGGTAACAGTTTGAAGGTTTTTCTGTGCGGCTTGCTGTGCCGATTGGATCTCGGCGGTACGGGCAGCTTGTGCAGCCTGTTCGGCGCTGATCTGCTGCAATTTGCCTGAAAGTTCATTCAGACTGCTGCCTGCCTTCTTCAGCTCCTGCCGCAGGGCTTGCAGCTGGGCTTGCGCCGCTTGGGCATCGCCTTCCATCTTCTTGATCAGCAACGCTTTTTCCGCAGCGTTTTTTTCGGTCAGACTCTTTTCCTGTCGCTGCATTTCCGCTTGCAATTTTGCCCGATCGGCTGCCAGCTGTTCGGTCAAGCGGGCAACTTCGGCAGCGCGGGCCTGCTGGAGGCGGGTCAACTCGGCTTTAAGTTCGGTCAAACGCTGCTGCGCCGCGGTGCGTTCCTGCTGTCTGGCAGCTTCTATACTCTTTAATTCAGCCGCAAAATTTGCATTGAGTTTTTCCATATTGCCCATCATTTGCTGATACTCGAACCGCCGTTCGCCGTGACTTATCTGCAAACCTTTGAACAAAATCACCGATACCGCCGCCAGAATAACGATTATCACTCCCAGCAAGGCAAAAACCACCCAGCTGCGGCGGGCGGAACGGCGCTGCTGGTTGCGCAGATCGGCAATGAACGCAGTCAGTTCCATAGCGCTGCGTTCGATCTCTTTAACTGCGGGCAGCTGCGGAGCTTCATTGCTGTCAGCTGAACCGGCAGCGGCAGCAGGCGTGCTTACGTCCGCCGCAGCCGGTTCAGTTTCCGAGGCAGCGGCAGGCTGTTCCGCAACTGCAACTTCGGGCTTGATACCGTGTTTGCCAGCCAGCACCGCCTCGATTTCGATACTGGATTTGCCGGCATCGCGCAAGGCAGCGATTTCCTGCAAAACCGCAAGACTGTTTTCCGAATATACTTTGCGCTTGCCCACGGCAATACTGTCGATATAATCTTCGTAGCGGGTCAGCCAGTCGTTGATCGTTGTCCGCGGTACGCCCACGGCTGCCGCCAGCGCAGCGGCGCTGTAAGTAGTTTGACTCATAAAAAAATCACCTCATATTTTCTGCCGCCCAGCGGCGGATATTTTCCACATCGCAAGCGATCTGCTTTTTTAAATTTTCTTCGCAGTCAAAGCGTTGTTCCGCGCGCAGATATCTGCCCAAAGTCAGCTTCACCCGCTGATCGTAAAGATTGCCGTTAAAATCCAACAGGTGCGCTTCTATGCGCCGCACTTTATCGGCGCTGCGGTCATAAGTCGGCGCCACGCCAATATTTACCGCAGCGGCAAAACTGCCTTTATTGCATTCGATCCACCCGGCATAAACTCCGTTGGGCGGCAGCACCCCCGCCTGACAGACAATATTTGCCGTGGGGCAATCCAACTTGCTGCCGGCAATGCCGTAACCGCTGCTGACCTGCCCGGCAAGGGTGTAACTTCTGCCCAGCAGTTCCGCAGCTTCATCGAGCTTGCCTTCCGCAATCAGCCTGCGGATCGTACTGGCGGAAACCACTTCGGTACCGATTTGCAGTTCGGGTACCGCCCGCAGCTGCAAACCGTGTCCGGCAGCATACCTGCCCAGCAGTTCAACATTGCCCGTTCCGCGGGCGCCGAACCGCCAGCAGGATCCCACCACGATCCCCGCCAGCTGCGGAATCTGCCTGAACAAGCCATCCAGAAAAACCTCCGGCTCAGTAGCGGCAAATTCGCGCGTGAACTCCGCCACCGCCGTCATTGCCATACCGCTTTCGACCAGCAGCCTGAGCCGATCCTGCAGCTCCATCAAAAGCTGAGTCGGAGTTTCAGGAAACAGCACCGACCGCGGATGCGGATCAAAGGTAAGTGCCGCCGGAACTGCATTGAGTTCCTGTGCCAGACGCACCGCCTCATCCAGCAGTTTGCGATGTCCCAGATGCACGCCGTCAAAGACTCCGATCGCCAGTACCATCGGTTTATCGGCGCAAACATCATGCCTTTCCAAACCCATATCGGCACCGCAGAGAAAAAAATCGCTGCACTTCAATTATAAATAACTCCCAAAATTTGCAATCACTCTTGAACTGAAATATATTATTGTTTGAGGATTTTTGCAAGTCGCAGGATATTTTTTCTCGTAAAAAAGCTGATTTGACTTAAAAACCCTGCAACTTGAATCGGGAAACGCCGATACTGAAAGGTAAAAAAATGCGCAATGTACTTTATCCGGGGAGTTTTGACCCGCTGACCAACGGCCATCTGGACTTGATCGCCCGCGCCAGCAAACTCTTTGACCGCGTGATCGTGGCTGTTGCCATCAACAGCGAAAAACACCCCATGTTCACGATCGAAGAACGTGTGGAAATGATCGAACGCTGCTGCACCGATTACCCCAATGTGCGGGCGGTGCCCGTCTGCGGTCTGCTGGTTGACGCGGTCGAAAAATATCAGGCAACGGCTATCCTGCGGGGCTTGCGGGCTTTTTCGGACTTTGAATACGAACTGCAGATGGCGTTGATGAACCGCAGTCTGCGCGATGACTGCGAAACCATTTTTATGATGCCCACTACCAATAACTCCTTTGTCAGCAGCCGCCTGGTCAAAGAGGTGGCGCAGCTGGGGGCGGATTACAGCAAGTATGTTCCCGCACCTGTAGCAAGACGGATTGCGGCTAAACTCAAGGAGAAACAAGCATGATAACATTTTCGGTCGGGCTGCTGGAAAAGCAGGATATTGATCTGGAAGGCAGCGAACCGCCGCAGCTTCTGGAGCTGGAAGACGATCTGATCTTCAACGCCGATGAACCTGTAAACTATCAACTTAAAGTCAGCAAGGTTTCCAACGGCGCGCTGGTGACGGGCAATGTATCGACCACGCTCAACGGAGCCTGCGGCCGCTGTCTGGAGCCGACTCAAATCGAACTTGCCGCCAGAGATATCGAACTTTTTGTGGAAATAGAAAACGAAGAGATCATCGATATTACCGAAGATATCCGCGCCGAACTGCTGCTGAATCTGCCCGCCAATTTGCTGTGCAGCGAAGATTGCGCAGGCTTGTGCAGCATCTGCGGCGGCAATCTCAACCATACTCAATGCGGCTGTGAACCCGAAGAGTTTGAAGATACCCCCGCCGACAGCAGCGAACCTTCCGTCTGGGATGCCCTGGACGGTCTTAAACTTGACAAATAAACTCAGGAGATTTTTTATGAAATACGACATCAGACAGTTGCCTTACGATCAAGTCACCGTTGCCCCTTCGATCCTTGCCGCCGATTTCGGCACGCTGGATGCCGATGTGGCAAAAGTTGCCGCCGCCGGAGCAGATTTGCTGCATCTGGACGTGATGGATGGACACTTTGTACCCAATCTGACGATGGGGCCGCCGCTGGTAAGTTCGCTGCGCAAAGCCTCCACCTTCTGCTTTGACGCGCATTTGATGGTGTCGCACCCGCTTTTCTACACTCCCGTTTTTGCCAAAGCAGGTGCCGACCATATCACCTTCCACGTTGAGAGCGACGATGATCCTGCTGAAGTCATTGCCGCCATCAAAGCTGCCGGCTGCACCGTGGGCATGACGGTCAAGCCCAAGACCCCCGCCTCGGCGCTGGCACCTTACATTGACGACCTTGATCTGATTCTGGTAATGAGCGTGGAACCCGGCTTCGGCGGACAGAGTTTTATGCACGATATGATGGATAAAGTTGCCGAGTTCCGCCGGATGATCCGCGATTCAAAACGCAATATCCATTTGCAGATCGACGGCGGCATTGACCGCAATACCGTCTACGAAGCTGTGCGCGCAGGCGCCAATATGATGGTGGCAGGCACCTCCGTATTCCGCGCTCCCGACGGTATGGCGGCGGCAGTTCAGGCGCTGCACGATGCAAGTAAAGAATTGGTCATATAATGGATCAAGCCTGCGTAAAGACCGCCCTGGTCACCGGCAGCTCCAGCGGCTTGGGCAAAGCGATAGCCCGAGAGCTTGAAAAACGCTCCTTCCGCGTGATCGGCCTGGGCAGAAACAAGCCCGACGGAGTCAGGGATGAAGATTTTATCCTCTGCGACCTGAATAACCCTGCGGAGCTGGAAAAAGTTCCGCAGGAGCTTGCCCGCCGCACCGCGCAGCTGGATGTGCTGGTCAACAATGCCGGATTCGGCGGATATGCCCTCTGGGAAGAGTTGCCTCAATCCGATTTGCGCAGAATGTTTGAAGTGGACTTTTTTGCCCCTGTGCGTCTGGCGCAGCTGCTGCTGCCGATGCTGACTCAAACTCAGGGAGCAATCGTAAATATTTCCAGCGTGGCGGCGCTGGCACCGGTGCCCTGCATGGGGGCATACAGCGCGGTCAAAGCAGCCTTGCTGAGTTTTTCGCAAACGCTCCGCTCAGAAGCTGCGCTGCATAAAGTTCGGGTGCTGACCGTTTGCCCGGGGCGGATCTCCACAGGCTTTTCCAGCCGCGCCATAACGCTGCGGCAATGCCCCGACACTCCCGGCAACAAGGTGGATCCCGCCCGTTTTGCCCGTAAGGTCTGCAATAATATTGAGCGCAATCGGCGCCTATTGGTTTTTCCTGCATGGTACCAACTGTTTATAGCCTTTACCCGCCGCTGTCCCGAACTGTATATGCGTATGGCGCTGAAAGTCTGGAAGCTGCGCTGAAAAAAGCATGATCGAACTCAAGGAAAATTTTTTACCGTCCAAAGTTCCGCCCCACCCCGGAGTTTATGTCTACCGCGACAAGTTCGGCAGCGTCATCTATGTCGGTAAGGCAAAAAATCTGCGGCGGCGGATGAGTTCATATTTTCAGCCGGGGCGCCTTGACCGCGCCGATGTAAAGTTGCGTCAGCTGATCAACTCCATTCACACCTGGGAGTTTTTTCAGGTCAAAAGCGAAGATGAAGCATTGATCCTTGAATCGCGCCTGATCAAAAGCTACGCGCCGTATTACAACATACTCATGCGCGATGACAAGCGCTATTTGCTGCTGAAGATAAAGCTGGATGATCCCTTCCCCACGCTGACACTTGCCCGGATCAAAAAAGATGACAACGCCACCTATTTCGGGCCGTTTCCTCACGGAACCGCGCTGAAAAAGACGTTGGATTTTCTGTTGGCTTATTTCGGGTTGCGCGCCTGCCGCAGCAATTACCCCGATGCAGAAACCCGCAAACGCTGCCTGAAGCGCGTGGTCAAAGATTGCAGCGCCCCCTGCGTAGGCGCAATTTCGCAAACTGACTACCGCCAAAAAGTCGATGCCATGCTGGAAGTACTTAACGGCAAGCTGGAAAATGTCACCGCCGAAGTCAAAAGCAGAATGTTGGCTTCGGCACAGCAGCTCGACTACGAACGGGCAGGATTCTGGCGGGATGTACTGAACAATCTGGAAACGGTTTTCGGGCGCCGCAACCGCTCTTTTGAACACGCTGCAATTCCCAGCCGCAGCGGTCCTGAAGCGATGCAGGCATTGCAGGAAGCATTGCATCTGCCCAATAAACTTGTCACTATGAAGTGCTTTGATATTTCCAATCTGCTGGGGCAGCTGGCGGTGGCAAGTATGACGGTTTTTGTCGATGGCAAGCCGGCGCGGGATATGTATCGCAAATTCCGCATCAAAACAGTGGAAGGCGCCAACGACTTTGCCATGATGTCCGAAGCGGTGGGACGCCATTTCAAACGGCTGCTGGAAGAAAAAAAGCCTTTGCCGGATCTGCTGGTGGTCGATGGCGGTATCGGGCAGCTCAATGCAGCGCTGCGCACTTTAACGGAGCTGAATTGTCCGCCGCTGCCGGTGATCGGTCTGGCGGAGCGGGACGAGGAGATCTATATCCCCGGCCGCCGCGAACCTTTGAAACTTGACCGCCATCACCCCGGCTTGCGGGTGCTGCAGGCGGTGCGCGACGAAGCCCACCGTTTTGCCATAACCTATCACCGCAGCCTGCGGCAGAAACGGCTGACCGAATCGCTGCTGGATGATCTGCCGGGAATCGGCGAAAAGCGTAAAATGGCGCTGCTGAAGGCCTTCGGCTCGGTAAGAGAGCTGCGGAAAGCCCCGGCGCAAACGATCGTCGGGCGGGTTCCGGGAATCGGCGAAGCGCTGGCGGAAGAAATTGTTGCCGCTTTAGGCAAACAAAAACAATAAAAAAATCTCGTAGGAAAGAATTTTTATGAAAAAGTATCTTTTGCCTGCCTTGCCGCTGCTGTTCGCGGTATTGAGCGCAGCGACGGCGCTGAAACGGGAATTGTGGTTCGACGAAGCCCTGACGCTGCTGAATTTTATGCTGCCTTTAAGTTTCAGCGAAATATATTTGACCTATCCCATCCCCAACAATCAGATCGTCTTTACGCTGCTGCTCAAAATCTGGGATTGCTTTTACTTTTTACCGCAGCTGGATATGGTGTTTTTCTGGCGGCTGCTGCCGTTGGCTGCGGCGCTGGGCATGGCGGCACTGCTCATTGCCCTGCGCCGTAAAACCGATGACGGCGAACTTTATCCAACGGTGCTGGTGCTCAGCTGCCTGAGTGTATCAGGTGTATTCATAAATTATGCCACCGCGCTGCGCGGATACTCCGTAAGCTGGCTTTTTGCTGCAGCTGCATTGTGGGGGCTTTACCGGATTTTCAACGGCAATTCCGCCCAAGGCTGGCTGATTTATGCCGCCTCCTGCCTGCTGGCGGTCGGCACGGTGCCGACCAATTTGTTGATGCTGGTCATGGCAGGAGTTTACGCAATGCCGTGGATGCAGGAAAAATTCTGGCGCGACCGCCGTTTTTATGCGGTTTTCGGCGTTATTCTGCTGGCGTTGATTGTATTTTATGCGCCCATTGCCCGACAGTTTCTTGCCACCTTCAAGCTGGGCGAAGGCTTTTCCGGCCGCGGCGGGGCAATACTTATGGTGCTGGGAATGTATTTGAGCGTATTCGGTTTGCCGCTGCTGCTGGCGCCGTGGGGAATATCGCTGAAAGAGCGTCGGAATATACTGCGCTGGTTGCTCTGGCTGATGCCGATAGCCACCATATTGATCCTGCATCGGGCGCCTTTTCCCAGAGTTTTTGTGCCGGTGCTGCCGATCCTTGCCATGACCGTTATCGACGGGGTTCGCGCGGTGATAAACAGCAAGTGGCGCAATTTCCACCGGACAGTTTATTTTATTACTGTTATATGTTTTCAAATCCTGATGATCCCCACGGGCTTTGCCGTTGCGGAATATGCGCAGTTGTCGCGCTACGAAGATGATTTCTTCCATCCGTGGTATATGCTGCCGCGCTATCAGGTCAGCGATACCGCCCGCCAGCTTACGCGTTTCCCCGCCGATCAGACGATCTTCGCCAGCTTCAACAGCGACCCCATGCCGATAATTTTTTACCTGCTGCAGCAGAATGATCCGCCATTGAAGAATTTTCACAGCGACCTGCCCTTCAACTCAGTAAAAAATTTACCCGGTAATTCCATTGTAATATTGCGCAAAGATGAAGACCCTGCCGCCTGCGGAAAACGCTTCAACGGAACGTTGGATCTGATCCATCAGACCCGCAGTCACAACATTTTCCGCTTCAGAAAGATGTAAGTAGAGTTTCAAAAATCTTTGCCCAGCACGCAACGGCGCACCGCTTCCCGGCCAGGCAGAAAGCGGTGCGCTGATCTATTTTGTACAATATTTTACTGTTTTACGCACATGACGTAACAGTTGTTGTTTTTTATTTCCACACCTTCGGTAATATGTTCAAAGCCGGGGAACTGGTTGTTCCACTCCATAAGCGTTTTCAGATATGCTATCTGCGGACTGTTGGCATTGCCGAAGTTTTCGCCCGACATCAGCAGCGGTATCCCCGGCGGATAAGGTATGATGCTGTTGGCGGCGATCCTGCCGTAAAGATGGTCGCAGGATACCATTTCCACATCGCCCTGTACGATCTTCATATAAGCGTCGCGGGGCAGCAGTTCCATTGCCGGCAGCGAATTGAACGCCTCGTTGAGCCGCGCATTGGGTTCCAGCTTCCTGATGCAGTTGAACATACGGTCGCCCAGTTCGTGGATTCCCAGCATATAGTATTTATCCGGATAAGCACTGCTCAAATCAGGCAGCACCTCCGCCAGCGGAGCATTGCGGTCGTAAAGCTGTTTGAATTTCAGCAGCGCATTGAGCAGCGTACTCCACTTGCCTTTGGTTATACCCATGGAAAAGAGAAACATCAGCTGGAAATCCGTCGTTCTGGTCGGCACGATCCCCTGAGAATACAAAAATGCGCTGACCAATGCCGCCGGTACTCCCGAAGCGGCAAATTTGCCGTCCGCACTCATCCCCGGAGCTAAAATGCTTACCTTGATCGGATCCAGCATGACCCAGTTTTCTTCCAGATCCGCAAAGCCGTGCCATTGCGCATTGGGGTCAAGGTGCCAACAGCGCTGATCGCTGCAGAGCAGACTGCGGGGAGCTTCGGAAAACTTGCAGAGCGTATTGCGCGAGTGATCCATTATCACATCCGGATTCCACGGTTTGAAAAACCAGCTGTTGCGGCTGCTGAATTCTTCGTAAAGCTGCGCCAATGCCAGACGGAAATCCACCGCTTCGTCGATCACTTCCTGCGTTAAAAATGTTCCGTTATCCTTCATCATTGCTGTTGCCACATCGTTGGAGGCGGCAATCGGATAGAGCGGCGAAGTTGTGGAGTGCATCATATAAGCCTGATTGAAGCGGCTGAAGTCGATCTTGCGCCGTCCCTGCCGGAGATGGATAAACGATGCCTGCGACAGCGCCGCCAGCAGCTTGTGGGTCGAATGAGTGGCAAAAACCGTTGCGCCGGAGTGCCTGGCAGGATCGCCCCGCATGGCGTAGTGATCTTTGTACATATTGTTGAAACGGGCATAGGCGTACCACGCTTCATCAAAGTGAACGATATCGACGGTTCGGCTCAACTCCCGCTCCACCTTGGCACCATTGTAGCACAAACCGTCGTAGGTGCAGTTGGTCAAAACCGAATATGCCGCCCCCTGAGAAATATCGAATCTGCCGTTCAGAGCATGGAGTTTGGCGGCAATGGCTTCGGGAGTCATTTCGCTGCGCCTTACCGGGCCGATAATGCCGTAGCAGTTGCGGCTGGGCAGCATATAAACCGGCGTTGCACCGCTTAAAATCAACCCCTGTTCAATGGATTTGTGGCAGTTGCGGTCGCAAACCGCTGCCATACCGGGCGACAATACCGCCTGCATAACAGTACGATTGCTGCCCGATGTTCCGCCCAGAACATTGAATGTAAGATCGGAACCGAAAGTCTTGGCTGCCAGTTTTTCGCTGTCGGCAAAAGCGCCCGTATGATCCAGCAGCGAACCGATGCTGGAGCGTTCGATCCCCGTATCGGTACGGAACAGGTTTTCGCCGTAAAAATCGAAAAACTTTTTTCCCGCAGGACTTTTGGTAAAACCGATCCCGCCCTGATGACCGGGTGCCGCCCAGGAATATTCGTGCTGCATAGAATTATATTCCCAGATCGATCGCATCAGCGGCGGCAGCATATTCTTGCGGTAGCGCTCGATTGCAGCGGCGATCCTGCCGGCAATAAAATCGGCGCTGTCTTCAAAGATCCAGACCAGTTCGCTGGAAAAACTGAGCATTTCTGCATTGAGCGCCTCCACCGAACGCTCGCGGTCGCCCAGCAGAAATATGGGTGCTTTGTGCTGATGACAGGCAATACGGCGCATCAGTTCAAGCGCGCAGCTTTCGCTTTCGCGGTCCAGATCCATATCGCTGGCGATCAAAAAGCAATCCAGATCCATATCGTTGGCGGCAAGGCTGTTGGCATCGTCGTAAAAATAGGCGCGGATAACCTGCATACGGCGGGCGCGTAAAGCAGCCTCCAGCCGGTTCAGCGCCATACGCATAGCGTCGCTGCGGTGGACGTGATTATCTTCCACGATCAATATACGGTAAGAGTTCAATTCGTTAAGCATAACAATACCTCGATTTTTCTGTGGTCAAAACACTTTAGATCGCCTCGCTCTGCTGTTCGATCTGCTGCGCCCACTTGTGAAATTTTTTCTCCAGCTGCCTGCCTTCCCCGTTCTGCCAGACCAGCGCCGCCAGAGCAACAGTTACGATCAGTACCGCCGCCGTCAGCTCGGCAGGGGTAAAGCTGCGTTCGGCGATCCCCGCAGGATCTTCGTGACAGCGGACATCGCGCCGTGCCTTGAGATAAACCACGATCCCCAGCGCCATAAAGATAAACGCCATTGCCAGATAGTTCAAACCCGCTGCGTAGATCATCCACAAAGCGTAGATCGTCCCGCCGGTACCGCAAATCCAGCCGAAAGTTTTGCTCACCGACAAATTGCGCGGATACTCATTTTTACAGCATATCTGCCACAAATACGCCGTACACGCCAGATAGGGCGGCAGGATCATCACCGCCGTAATCGACAGCATGGTGTTCCAGGCGTTGTTGGCAAAGTAAACAAAGATCATCGCCGCCTGCATGAGCGCACTGGTCACCCACAGCGACACATCGGGTGCGCCGCGGGAATTTTCGTGGGCAAACATCTTCGGGAACGTACCGTCTTTGGCGGCCTGATAAGGGATCTCAACGACCATAATGGTAAATGCCAGCCACGAAGTCAGCAATGCGATTATAACCCCCAGATTCATCAGCCAGCCGCCCCAGCTGCCCACTACCGCACTAAGGATCGGCGCGGTGGAAGGATTGGCAAGCGCTGCCAGTTCGCTCTGAGTCATCCTGCCGAAAGGCAATACCGAAAGCAGCACATAGATCGTCAGGCAGATCACAAATCCGACCACCGTTGCCACGCCCACCGAGCGTTGATTTCTGGCGCGGCCCGAAAGCACCACCGCCCCTTCGATCCCGATAAACGCCCACAGCGTGACCAGCATGGTGGAACGGATCTGCCCGAGCATCGGCCCCAGCGGTTTGGCGGCGGTCGGCGGTGCCGCCGAAAAGGCTTCCGCAAACATACTCCAGCGGAAGACCACCAGCATAACAATTATAAATACCGCAATGGGAATCAATTTGGCGGCAGTACCGATAATGTTTATTGCCGAAGCCTGCCGCGTTCCGCGCATGACCAGAAAACACATCAGCCAGATCACCAGCGATCCGCCGATGATCGAGTACAAATTATTTCCTCCCGTAAAAGTTCCGGGGAAAAAGTAATCCAGCGCATCCATCAGCAATACAGCATAACCCACATTGCCGAAGACATTGCTCAAATAATATGCCCACGCCATCTGGAACCCGGCGAATCTGCCGAAACCCAGTTTGGCATACATATAGATCCCCGCCGCAGCATCGGGCCGCGCTTCCGCCAAAGTACGGAATGTATTGGCAAGGAAAAACATTCCCACTCCGGTAATAACCCATGCGATCAACACCGCCGCAACTCCCGCGCTTTGAGCCATGTTCTGCGGCAGGCTGAAGATCCCGCCGCCGATCATGGCACTTACCACCAGCGCAGCAAGAGCCAAAGCACCCAATTTTTTATTTCCATTCTCCATACATCCTCCTTTTGTTGCAGGTGAACTGGATTTTTAGACTTGGAGCAATCAATAAATGTTGCGCACGCCGATTCCGGAGCAGCAAGTTGAGTTCAGCTGCCCGTAAAACCGCTTTTCCCCTCCGTTTTTCCCCGCTTCCCTCAAAGCCGGATACACTCATTGCCTGCCGTTGGTTTTGCCAAGCTCAAAACAAGGAAAATACAGGATTTTTTGCCTATACAGCTTGCAAAATCGCACTTTACGGCTATATTAACACCCAACAAGATATAGTGCTTTTAACAAAAAACTGCAACAATATGTTGTGGTAATAGCCATAAAGAGATGATGTTCAATGCGTTTCGGACTGCAGAAACTGACCTTGCTGGATTTTCCCGGTCAGGTGGCGTGTACGATCTTCAGCAGAGGATGTAATTTCACCTGTCCGTTCTGCCATAATGCGTCGTTGGTCAACGGTTCGGATGAGCTGCCGTTCACCGAACAGGAAATCGTGGATTTTCTGAAAAAACGGCAGGGGATTCTGGATGGTGTATGCTTTACGGGCGGCGAACCTTTGCTGTGCAGCCGCGTGACGGATCTGGCAGAGCTGGCGAAATCTCTGGGCTATAAAGTCAAGCTGGATACCAACGGCTCTCTGCCGGAACTGCTGCAGAAGGCAGTTGACAAAAAGCTGGTGGATTATGTGGCGATGGATATAAAAACGTCGCCGGAAAAATACGCAGCAGTCAGCGGCAGCGATCAGGCGCTGGCGGCGGTTAAAAAAAGTGTTGAGTTTTTGCAGCGCGGGGCAACGGAGTTTGAATTCCGTACTACCGTGGTCAACACGCTGCACGAACTGTCGGACTTTGCCGCCATCGGCCAATGGATCGGGGCTGTAAAACACTATTTTCTGCAGCCGTTTGCCGATTCGGGCGATATTTTAAGCGGCAACGCGGCAGATTTTGCAGTCAGCAATGATTTTATGCAGAAGGCTTTGACCGAAGTCAGGCGTTTTGTTCCATCGGCAGCGATCCGCGGCAGATGAAGGGTCAGAAAGAAGTAAGCAACAAAAAAGTTATTTTTATTATCAGAGAGTGTAAAAAAAGGAAAGCTGGGGAAAGAGAGTATGTATCAGGTACAAAAGCGTAACGGCAAAAACATTGATTTTGATCTGTCCAAAATTTCAAATGCCATCAAAATGGCATTTGAGGCGCAGGAAAAGCAGTATAATCAGTCGATCATCGACTTTATCGCCCTCAAGGTGACGGCGGATTTTGAGCCTAAAATCAAAGAAGGTCTGGTGTCGGTCGAAGATATTCAGGACAGCGTGGAATCCGTGCTGGTGCAGGCTGGTTACGCCGATGTTGCCAAAGCCTACATCCTCTATCGCCGCCAGCGGGAAAAACTGCGCAATACCGAATCGACCATTCTCGACTTCAAGAAAACAGTCGATGACTATGTGAAAATCAATGACTGGCGCGTTAAGGAAAACTCCACCGTTACCTACTCCGTGGGCGGTTTGATCCTCTCCAACAGCGGCGCCATTACCGCCAATTACTGGCTTTCGGAAATTTACGATGACGAGATCGGCAACGCCCACCGCAACGCCGATATCCACCTGCACGACCTCTCCATGCTGACCGGTTACTGCGCCGGCTGGTCGCTCAAGCAGCTGATCCAGGAAGGTCTGGGCGGCGTGCCCGGCAAAATCACCAGTGCCCCGGCTTCGCACCTTGCCACTTTGTGCAACCAGATGGTCAACTTTCTGGGCATCATGCAGAACGA
The DNA here is from genome assembly GCA_015061545.1 of Lentisphaerota bacterium. Lineage (GTDB taxonomy): Bacteria > Verrucomicrobiota > Lentisphaeria > Victivallales > Victivallaceae > SIG78. The sequence continues at coordinate 30,859 of SUWJ01000002.1, forward strand.
ATGGGCAGGTGCTCAGGCGTTCAGCAGTTTCGACACCTATCTGGCGCCTTTCGTCAAGGTGGACAATCTGGACTACAGTCAGGTCAAAAAGTGCATTGAATCCTTTATTTTCGGCGTGAATACCCCCTCCCGCTGGGGTACTCAGGCGCCTTTCAGCAACATTACGCTGGACTGGACGGTTCCTGCCGACCTTGCCGAACAGAACTGTATTGTCGGCGGCAAGGAAATGGATTTCAAGTATAAAGACTGCAAAAAAGAGATGGATATGGTCAACCGCGCCTTTATCGAAACCATGATCGAAGGCGACGCTCAGGGACGCGGCTTCCAGTACCCGATCCCCACCTACAGCATCACGGCGGATTTTGACTGGAGCGAAACCGAAAACAACAAGCTGCTCTTTGAAATGACCAGCAAATACGGTACGCCCTACTTCTCCAACTACGTCAACAGCGATATGGAGCCCAGCGACATCCGCAGTATGTGCTGCCGTCTGCGCCTTGACCTGCGAGAACTGCGCAAGAAGTCAGGCGGTTACTTCGGCAGCGGCGAAAGCACCGGTTCGATCGGGGTGGTCACGATCAATATGCCCCGCATTGCCTATCTGGCAGAAGATGAAGTTGATTTCTACGCCCGTCTGGATCACATGATGGATATTTCGGCGCGGAGTCTCAAGATCAAGCGCGAAGTCATCTCCAAGCTGCTGGATGAAGGTTTGTATCCCTACACCCGCCGCTATCTGGGCAAATTCAACAACCACTTTTCCACCATCGGTCTGGTGGGGATGAACGAAGTGGGGCTGAACGCCAAGTGGCTGAAAAAAGATTTGACCCACAAGGAAACTCAGGAGTTTGTCAAAGCGGTACTCAACCATATGCGCGAACGCCTTTCCGATTATCAGGAACAATACGGCGATTTGTACAATCTGGAAGCGACTCCCGCCGAATCCACCAGCTATCGCCTTGCCAAGCACGATAAAAACCGTTTCGGCGATATCATCACCGCGTCGGGCGATTGCGGAACGCCTTACTACACCAACAGTTCGCACCTGCCCGTGAGTTTTACCGAAGACATTTTTGCGGCGCTGGATATTCAGGACGAACTGCAGACGCTCTACACCTCTGGAACTGTTTTCCACGCATTTCTGGGCGAAAAACTTCCGGACTGGAAGGCGGCTGCCAATCTGGTGCGCAAGATTGCCGAAAACTACCGCTTGCCCTACTACACCATGTCGCCGACGTATTCGATCTGCCAGAAACACGGCTACATTGCCGGCGAAGCCTTCAAATGCCCGGTCTGCGAAGGCAAAACCGAAGTGTACAGCCGCATTACCGGCTACTATCGTCCGGTGCAGAACTGGAACGACGGCAAGAGTCAGGAATATAAGGACCGCAAAGTCTATAATGCGTCGATGGCATTGAAGAAAGAGTTTGAACTTCAGGCGGAAAAGCAGCCCGTGGAAGCGCGTAAACTGGAATCAACGCCCAACGTGGCAGAAAAGCTGATTTTGTTCACCACCACGACCTGCCCCAAGTGCCCGACGGCGAAGAGTTTTCTGGATAAATCGCAGCGTGAATACTCCGTAGTGGTCTCCGACCAGGATCGTGAAACGGCAGCCAAATACGGAATCCGTCAAGCGCCCACGCTGGTGGTGCAGCGCGGCGAAGATTTTGATAAATACGTGGATCTGAGCGAAATCCGCAAATATATCGAAGTCTGCTGACATCGACTCCCAATACAACAGCTGAGAGATGAACAAAATCTCTCAGCTGTTTTTTATATCGCCTATGCGTAAAAAACGGGGCTGTTGCAAAAATGTTTTGTGGAGAAAAAGCCTTGCCGATAAACCTTATCCCCACGTTATGCAGGCTCCAATAATACAAACTATCAAAATTAACGCCCCCAGCAACACCAAAAACTCCAAACAACAGCCCCGCATTTTTGCCTGCACATCAGAGGGCTCCTCCGCATAAACAGAATCCGTTTGAGATTTAAATTTTAATGGTTTAATTTTATGGGCGCCATTGATAATTGGAGAATCAACTGGTGAAGTCTGAACCACTGCAGAAACTTTACGGACTTTCTCCAGTGGAGCGCCACAATTCGGGCAGCTGTTCCCGGAATCAACAATACTTCCGCAATATGAACACTTCATTATAAAACCCCATCAAAACTTTAACTTATCTATAAGTACAGTTATATTATTTTCCACCAGCCTTGCTGATTCGTCAAATTCTGCCAATTTATTATCTTCAATACAGGCAATGATTTTTTCAATTCTTTCCACTAATTGGCGGTATTCTGCCAAAGTGGTGATTTTTCCATTTTCAGGAATGGAATACTTAATTTGCTCCCGTATTTTTTTAACCGTTTTTCTCTGAATATCTGTCAAATTCCCATCGGCTTCTGCAACTTTCAGCATACTTACACAATCACTCGGCTTCTTGACCGAATCCGGCAGCGGAATAACATCGGCCTGATGCCCGGCCATAGAAAAATAAACCGAAGAAATTTTTAATGCCGCCACAACTGCAATAACGATTTGCATACCTATATGAAAATTAAGGTATGTCGCCTTGTAAGCACTATTGGGAATAAATATTGTCAGCAACAAAACAGCCAGTGACACAATACTTGCCAGCATTATATGATTTGCAATAACCAGATAGCCCCCACCGATATGCTTTTGATTTTCCTGAACTTTAAAAAACGGCAGCAGCCAACCTCCCCCAAAAAACAGCGCTATCAATATTTCCGCCCAAATTAATCTGGCAAAGAAAAATTCACTGCGAATAAAAAAACCTGTTTCCAACGCCGGTTCCGGAGCTTCCCTGAAAATCACCATTGCAATTCCAGCCAAACCTGCAGCCACAGCCAGATAAGAAAAAACGATTGCTGAATACGCTTGCCGGTTAATTTTATTTACATCCAACATAATCATGCCCTGTAATTTTTTATATTTTGGAGATAATTGACTCGCGCTTACTGTTATACTCTTCTTCCGTAATGAGGTTCTTATCGAACATATCTTTCAACTTGATCAATTTACGTTCCCAATCATCATCTGCAACAGAAGCAGCCTCTCTGGCGACCTGCATTCCAAGCGGGAAACCGGCCCCCATTCCCATCCCCATTCCGGCAGCAGCACCGACAAACGCTCCCGCTCCGCCATTGCTGTTGCCGGCTGCCAGCTGCATTATTTCCATACTTTTAGCGGTAAGATATCCCTGACCGATCTCAACGGAACCAAGCTGCTGCATTTCCATGCGCTTAGCCATTACCGATTGTATCTGCTTTATTTCTTCAGGGGGAAGATTGATATTTTTAATCGAAAAATTGACGACTTCCAGCCCGAAACGTTCAAATTCAGCACTTACCTCCGCTTCAACAGCATCTGCTATTTCTGAAATGGACGCATTTATCTGAAAAATTGACTCGCCGGCAGCAATTCGTCTACTGAGAATAAGAGTCAGTTTTTCAACAATTTCTCCTGCAAAATAAGATCTTATTCTGGAACTGTCAGCCAGGGACTGCGTGCCGACCAATTGGGTATAAAATCTGCGTGAATCCTCTATCCTGATCCCATATAAACCAAATGCCCCGATATTCACCGGATAGTTGAATAAAGGATCAATCAGAGATATCCGCTGGGGAGTACCCCAATTTAAATCAAGCTTTGCTGTTTTGCTGATAAACCACACTTCTCCTGTAAAAGGCGATCTCCCCGCAAAAATATTTCCGGCAAAACCGGACGAACCGCTTTGGAGCGTATGAGTTCCCGGCCCGTAAACCTCAACCGCCAATCCTCCTTTTACAAAAAGCGCTTCCTGACCTTCATTTACAACCAGCTGGCTACCCCAAGCTATCTGATCGGGTACTGCTGACAGATATTTTTCTACAAAAAACAGATCCGAACTTGCGTTACATTTTATGATCTCGCTCATACCAATTGTCCCTATTAAAACTGAAGCTGCCGTACTAATACTTGCCGTAAAAAAATATTTACCCTGCGGATAGCGTAAATATTTTTGCAAGGCACTAAATACCCTAACATGATTATAAACGTTATCAATGCATTTTTCTTACATCAATTTGGGCAAAAATCTATAATTTTACAAAAAAACATTTGAAGCGTTGTCTGAACCATGGTTTTCCGGGAATGGGTTCTGTAAATTTCAGGCAAGAACGTTTTTTATGTCGCAGCAGGGAATGCCCGCGACGGCAGGGTGTTGCAGAGCTTGGCGGTTGTTGGGGCGGCGGCGGGTAGCGGAAGGGTGTTGTGAGTCTTGGCGGTTGTTGGGGCGGCGGAGTTTTCCGCCGATGCTGTTTTGTCTGACAAGTCGGACAAGTCGGACAAGTCGGACAGGTCAGACAGGGCGGACAGGGCGGACAGGGCGGACAGGGCGGACAGGGCGGACAGGGCGGACAGGGCGGACAGGACAAAGGTTCCGCCCAGATGGGCGGTTGTTGCTTTACACCGCCCCTGAAAATTGTATCAGGGGCGGTGATTGGGGGGGTGTTACCAGCGGTCCCACTTACTGGCGGAAGAATCGTTGATGTTGCGGTAGCTGCCTGTAACCTTGTAGAGTTCTACCGTGTCTTTGCCCTGATAGGCTTCCACATGGCCATCGCACCAGACGATGTTGCTGCTGTTGCCGTGGCGGGGAACCAGCACACCGACCGTGCTGGTGAGCGAGGTGCTGTCGTAAAGCAGATAGCTGCCGTTACCTGTAGTCATGACCATTGTATCGCCCGAATAGATCGTTTCGCTGGGATTTTTGATCTGCGGCAGTTTGGCGGGAGCTGTCGTATCAGCGCCGCCATCACGATATGACGAACCGATGTTGCAATAGTTTATGCCGTAGGAGCTGGAGTAGCCGCCATCGGTTTTGCCTTTGCACAACGTTGTAGCGGTATTGGAGGGGCAGTTGAAGTGTTCGATCCTGTCCACATACCCCATATTTACATAGCCGCGCGGCCAGCCCACGCCGGAGTACATAAATGCTTTGGGATAAGTGTCGTTGTAATCCTGCACATACATCATCGTCCCCAGCCCGATCTGTTTGAGTCGGCTGACGCAGTCGGTACTGCGGGCGCGCTCCCGGGCGGCGGACAATGCCGGCAGCAGCATGGCTGCCAGAATTGCAATAATGGCAATTACAACGAGGAGTTCGATGAGGGTGAAGCTGTGCTTCACCCCGTCATGACGGGTTTTTGCTTCTTGCGTGTTCAGTTTCATTTTTTTTCTCCTTTCGAGATTACATAATTTAGTAACGTAATAACATAGCGTGTTTTATTGATTTTTCAAATTATCATATAGCTGAAAACCTTACCATCAATATTTAATTCCAGTTTTTTACATTCCTGCGGCAGTTCTCTGCGGAATACTTCCTTTCTATTTTCGTCCAGCCCGATGATCGCGGTGGCTTGTTTAAGCGGCAGACAACTTAAATCCACAGTTATTTTTTCGGCTTTTACAAATGGTGCGGGAATCACTTCCAGCTTTTTGCCTTTGTCTTCAAACAATATAGCGTAGGCATTGCGGCATTTTACTGCTCCGAAATCATTCTCCTGACCGTTACCGTTGACATAACAATATTCATCGCCCAGACTGTAATCGGCGCGGACAGAATTATTTAATATGGAGTAAGTTTCGCACTTATCGGGTATATTCAGGTAATACCCGTAAGGCGGCAGCGTAATTTTTCTGCCTTTAACTTCCAGCGCGTACTCCTTATTTTTATTGGCGTTGATGTAGACTGTACAACCGTTATTGTAGGTGATCTTGAGCTGATTGTTGTTCAACGCATCGGCAGCCAGCAATTCTGCGGCGCTCAACATTCTGCCATCCAGATGGTATTTTATATCCGCCACGGGAACTCCTGCGTAATACTTTTGTATCTGCTTGGGCATAAAGTAGCTTTTCAGTGTTACGGCTTCGGCTTTTACTTGCGGTTTGCCGCCGGTGATACCAAAAAGATGACCGATATTGCCGTGAGCAAAGGTCAGAGTCAACATCCGGTCGATCTCCTTTTTATTCCTGGAAAAGGCGATTGAAAGATGGCAGCCTGTATCGTTGCTCAAAGGATGGATCTTCCGCAGCTGAAACTCAGGATAAACCGGGTCATCAGGCGAACCTGACTGGCTGTAACTGTCGCAAAATCCTGCCAGCACCCATTGCATGATCCCTTCGGAAAGCGGAATATCAAAATCTTTGCGTTCCACGATCAGACTTTTGGCAAGTACCCGGATCACGGGCGAAAATTTACCCGCTTCGGGGGCTCTGGCATCCAAGTCGGTATATGCCCACGGCGCACGGCAGGTGTATTGATCCGGATAGGTACAGGTAAGTTTGAATTTGCGCTTGAGCAAAGCATTGATCCGCTGCTGAATATCCAGCATATAAGCGTATTTGCACATCCTTGCGGTAGTGGCGCCGTAACGGATATCGCCATCGCTGTTGAGCGTCATGCGGTCAAAAGTTGTTTCGCAACTGCCAATGGCCGGCAGCAGCGTATAATTGGAATAAAGCCCCATGCGGTAGCCCAGCAGATCGGTACATTTCCGGAAATACTCCGCCGCTGCCGCGTCGCCGCCGATATCGGGCAGAATACTTTCCAGATTGCTGTCGTACCCGCCGCGCCGCTTGGGTGAATACTGTCTGCCCAGCGATTGATGATCGCGGATCATCAGATTCCGCATTCCGTAGCGGTGGAACATTTCCCACATCTTATAATGGCGGGGAAAGTAATCAGGCAACGGCATCTTGTCGTACCACATACGGGTTGCCCAGATGCCCTGCCGGGTCAGTTCCATAGTCGGGTTGCGGGGATTGGCAATATGCGGCAGAACTTCGGCAACTGTACTGCTGGCGGTCAGGTGGATGACTTCGGAAACTGTATTGCGCTGTCCATCGGTCTTAGCCTGATACACGGCGCCGCCGTTGATCTGATAGCGGTTATCTGCCAATGCGCCATGCCCGCCGATCAAACTCGAAGCATTGCTGTAATAGATATCCACAAAGGCGCTCATCACCATTTTATTGCAGTACAATATTGCCGGGTCGTTGATTTTTTTTGCCCGCACCACCCAATAGGGAACCGGTGAAATCACCGCTTTATCGGTCAAACCTGCCACCAGCCCGGTACGGACTTCGTAAACCTTGCCGTTGCCGCCGCTGAGTTTGATGCTTAAAGTCTTACCGTTTGCCGACAACTCAATTACGGTCTGAGCCAGCGCTTGATTTTTGTAACTCCAGCTCCAACGGGTGATAACCTTGCCATCGGTCTGACGGCAATCGAGCAGTTCAGCGGTCAATCCTGCGGCATTGGCATCCAGCAGATTGCCGTCGGGAGCGACAAAGCAAAATCCCCCGTTCAAAAGCGGCTGAAAAGGTTTACCGCCGTTGAAAGAAAGCGTTATATCGCTTAAACTGCCGCTGGCAGGAGTGTAGTTGCAGACGATTTTATCTTTACTGTCCCCCATAATAAAATTGTAGCTTTTACCCTGCTTTTCCACCCGCCCCGGTTCCGCGGCGTTTTGCAGCGTCGGCCGCGCGCCCGAACTGACAGTCGGTGCGCCGATATCCTGCCACGAAGGAATTTTCACCCCTGCAGCCGGCAGTTCCGGCGCCAGTTTATGTACTGCCAGATTATCCAGATAGTAGACTTCGGGCTTGAGTCCGCCGAAGTCATAAAAGGTAAGTTTGGTCAATTTGGCAGGCACTTTGACCGGCTGTGGAATTTTCTTTATCATCACCGTCCAGCCTGTCCAGTAGATAAACGGTATTTCTGCCGACTGCATCGGCACATTAACGCGCTTGCCGTCGGCATCGATCAGCTCAATTTCCAGCTTGGTGCCGACCGTCTTGGTCCAGTTGGCTGCAGATATATACATGGACAGATAATCAAACTCTTCCCTGATTTCAATCGGCACATCGGGCGCAATCGACACCCGCCGCCGGGCAGGATCAAAGTGAATCCCTGCCTGCAGCGTAAGTTTGGCGGTATAATCGCCCCACAAACGGTCATCGTTGCTGCGGCAGAGTGTACCTTCGGCAATATTTTTGCAAGTGGTGATGTTCCAGTTGGAGAGATCTTCAAAATCGCAGATCACCTTACCGATCGGCACTTGTTTTTCCATATCCCGCAGCCGCGGCAGCGGTTCAGCCAACGCAGTCGGATCGCTGTTGGTGGCTTTTACAGTTATAAGTTTGCCTGTATCCGGATCGCTTTTCAGCGCAATCGCCGTCCGGTAGATGCGTACATCGTCGATCCCGCCCTGAAAAAAGAGTCCGTCGCGGTCGGCAGCCTTACCGACATGGATCCTGCCCTTATACGGCAGGATCTTACCCTGCGCCGCCACACTCTGCCCCACGGGTTGACCGTTGACAAAGATTTGGATTTTTTCTCCATCGTAAACAAAAGCAACGTGCTGCCAGCAGCCCGGCTTCAACACTTCATATGCGCTGCAGGTAAAATATCCCTGATCGGTACGCAGCGAAACATTCAGCCCGTTTTTGTAGTAAGTACCTATCGCCCAACCGCTGTTGCGGCTTGATTTGGCGCTGATTATATGCCCCTGTTCGTCCAGACTCTTCGGCATGGTGCGTTCGGGCTTGATCCATGCCCCCGCAGTCAGATTGGCAAGCGGTTTTTCCAATTCCGGGTAATCCGGCAGCTTGATACTTGAACTGCTGCCGTTGAAATACCACGCCAGAGCCTTTTTTTCGTAGCTTATATCATCGCCCGCAAAGACGTTCTGTGCGCCCATCGGCAGCTGCAGTTCCAGACTTGCTGCCGGCGGCGGAACATTCCCTCTGCCCAAATCAATACTCATTGCGGCAATATCCTCCGCGCTGAGCGCCTGCGAATAGATGCGCAAAAGCCCCATGCTGCCGGTAACAGAACTCTTTTTCCAGCCGCCCGAATTACCGATAAGCAACTTCTCTTTGCTGCAGGCAACCGGAGTCGGCAGCGTGCGTTTGCCCACCAATTTACCATCGCAGTAAGCGGCGGCAGCATTGCCTTTTACGGTGAAGGCCCAGGTGTGAAACCGCTGATCGTTGACCCCGGCTGAAAATGCCATATCGCCTTTGCCGCCATGCAGATAGACCGAAACTTTTTCGTCGTTGAAGAGCAGCCCGAACGAACCTTTTTTCAAAAGCGCATAACCGCTGCCGATGACTTTGCCGTGAAAAACGATGGTAAAATCCTTGCGTTCGGCAACATTGGCAATATCCTGTATCGCTCTCCCCTTTCCATCCAGCGGGATATGACTTTCGGGCTGCCAGCCGGGAATGGAAACAACATCGCTGCCAATAGCATTTTTCTGCACGATGCGGTCGCGGATACGCAATATGTCGCTGCCGTTAAAGTCCAATGCGGCTGTCAAACCGTTATCGGTATGCTGATAACTGGTGTACCAGTCTACCGCCCCCAGTGGAAAAATCATCCAACAACAAGTAACCACGCAGATGATACGCACCATGAAACTCAGATCCATATGCCCTTGATCCCTTCCTGTTTACATCTTCACAATCGCTTGCTATCGCATTTACTAATAAATTATATTCAATTATACAATATTTTTACGACGTTGTCAAGGGAATTTTTGAAAAATTTCCTGTTTTTTATTTATAAATTTGAATTTTATTCTGAAAAACGCGATTACGGTTTAAGTACATATGTAACCCAAGTTTCGGGCAATCCGTAAAAATGCCGATCGCATAACTTCCCTGCAGTATTCAATATCACCGGCGGGAGGGTGCAATCGGCATTTTTTATTGCAGATTTAATATTTGCTGCTTATTCTGCTGCGGTCAGCTTTACAATGGTGTAAACTTTCAGCAATTCTTTCGGCAGCGTGATCCGGCTGCCGTTGATCGCTTTTACCGCTTCCACGCGCAATTCTTTCCAGCCTTCAAAGTCGGGGCTGGCAGCTTCGGCGCGGGTTATTACCCGATCTTTAAGCTCAAAAGTTATATCTTCTTTCAGTTGCGGGAAGCCCCCTTCCGGCACGCCGACGGGGATCGTATCGCCATAGTTGAAGTTGCTGCCGCTGCCGTTGAGGAAATGCGCATAAAGCAGATTGCTGTTTTTGATCTTGTACAGCGAAGTATGCACCTTGTCGGGCGCACTGCATTGCCACACCCCGGCATCAGCTTGATCTATGGCAAGCTGCAGCAAGCTCCTGAACGCCGCTTCCAGCGCCTGGTCGTGCTTGAAGTTCATCTTTTTAGCTGCAGATACTTCGGGCATAAATACCGCTTGGCCAGCGGCAAAAGGCAGGCAGTAAACAGTTCCTTTGCCGTATTTCTGCTGATAAATCCCCGCATAGGTTTTATTGCCCACCGTAAATTCCACGGGCGAAGGTTGCGCAGGCACATTCCCCTTAGGCAGAAATCCGAAAACCCGATTGACCGGCTGCTGATTCTTTTTGCCGTTAAAGGCAAACTCCCTGACCGTAACGCCCCGCCAGTTGCGCTCAAAGCCCAACATATCGGCAAAAGGCCATTGGCTGCGCGCAACTCCCAGCGCATTGGCGCAGCCGGTATGTCCCGAAATCACCAGATGTCCACCGTTACGGACGTAATTTTTCAACAGCTCCACCTGCTCATCGGAAATCGCTCCGCAGGCCGGCGCAAAAACCAGTTTGTAGTTGCCGAGCCGTTGAGCCGTCAAAGATATATCGCTGATGATATCGAAAGAAACGTGCATAGCGTCCAACACCTGCGCCGTACCGAACGTTTCCTGGATATAATTCATCAATATACCATTGTTGCGGGACTGGCTGGAAAAGATAAATGCCGTATCGGCATAATTGACCGCATTTTTCAAATCCATATTGCGGTCGCCGAACTCGTAATAATTGCTTTTTCCTGCCGGGCAATGCAGCGGCGCCGCCCATGTAACCTGAGCGTTCATATTGTTCATCGCCCAGCCGTAATAAGATACATCCCAGCTGTTCAGGCTGTAAACCAGACCGAAAATCGGACCGCCATACTCCAGACGGTACATATTTTTGCACTTGCGCAGCACCGAAACCGCACGGCTGGCTGCCCAGACGTTGCGGCTCATTATTTCCGTACCCAGAAAATCCACCGCCCGCCCCACCTGCAGCAGATCCGCTCCACCGCGGTTGTACGCCCAGCCATCAGTCAAACCATAATGGGTAGTGTAACAGAAAAAGCTGAAATCGCCCCGACTCTGCTGAATTGCCCGACGGGTATCCACCCACCAGTCCCCCACCCGCTTGGCGCGCCACGTTCTGAACAGTTTATCCAGTTCCGTGCCGCTGGCCTTATGCCGCGACGGCGGCAGATCTCCGGCAAGTTCGTTGACCGGGTAATGGACTGCCGTATCGCGGAAAAACTCCTCGCGGCAAACGCCGCAGCCGCAGAAATCAAATCCGGGGTAGCAGACTTCGTCGATCATCATACCGTCGATATTGGTATCAAGAATGTAGCCGAGCAGATATTTGCGGAACGCTGCGTTGCGCTGAGGCTGATTGGGGCAGTAGTCCGTAGTCGGCAGCATGGTGGAAAGTTCCCGCGCCAGATATGCCGCATCCTTTGCCGCCACGCGGAACCCTGCCACCCGGTTCCAGAGCAGAGTATAATCTATATGGTCAAAAAGTTTCATGCCCCGTTCGTGCCCCGCCTGTGCCATGCGTTTGATCATTGACTGAACATGGCTCTGCTGCGCCGGATAGGTGTGGCGCGAGAGCAAACCGTTGACGATCACCATATTGATCCGGTCTTTTTTCATTTCATCCAGCCGCTTTTCCACCAATCCGGGAGCATCAAATTCGCGGAATGAACCTTGATTGGCAGGGCCCATGTCGCCGATCACAGCATTGTAGCGCCAATCCATTTTTTCAGGTTGGGCGGGCATTTCAACGGCGTATTCCAGCGGTTTGGGGGCAAAAGGTTCATCCAATTCAGGCAGCGTAAAATCGCAGCGGCCGATGTTGAACTGAGCGGGCGTCTTGAATTCTTCGCTGCTCATTATCACCCCGGGTTCAAACCCTTCTGTGTACCAGAACCCCCGTTCCAGCGAAAAATCTTCGTACAAACTCATCAGCTGCTGCACGCCCAGCCCCGAAAGCTGCCAATCGCCTTCCAGCGTGATTTCCGCCGAACCTTTTTCCAGCTTGAATACCCGCGTAATACTGGTGCCGCGATTTTTTTCCACCGATACATTATCGACCAGCACCTGACCGTTCACCTTGAGCAGCGTATTATTTTGCCGCCCGCAGCGGTTGCCGATATTGGCAGTAATAAAGTAAAACCCCGGCTCCAGACCGCCCAGATAAAAACGTGCCTTCCGGCTGCCGCCGACCGCCGAATAGAACGCGCCCGGTTCATTATTGGTAAATACCCTGCCGTCAGCAGGATCAAGCCAGCCGTCGCCCTTGCCGTCCGATTTCTTCAGATCCATAACCGTATAACGCTTGCCGACCTGAGCTGCGCCGAAGCTGTAGAGTTTCTGCGCAGGCAGAATGTCGTTGTAAGCATAGCTCTTGCGGGCGTGATACTGGTTGTACTCCTTCATTCCCCCGGCAGTAAGCACTACTTTAGCAGTGGTATTGAATCCGAAATGCGGGATCGGGCGGGCGATGAAAAACTCAAAGTCACCTGATCCATCCTGACTGCCGCGCAAATCCCACAATCCCCGCATACTGCCCACATCGTAACCGGCGGGAGCGCCGTGCGGATCAAAGTCAAAAATCAATCCGCCCACGGGGTGTTCCAGCGCCATCATACGCACCCGCTGGGGAAACATCCCGTTCAGCTGCATCGGCAGCGTACCGGTAAACTCTTTAACAGCGCTGGCGCGTCCCTGACGGGCAGTAAAATTCTTCTGCCCCATAAAATTTTTATTTACTTTGAAAGAATACTCAAAAGTATCGTCCGTCCATTGCCCTGCCTGATAGTCGAACTGCACGGAAAATTCCACCCTTTTGCCGTCTGCGCTGATCACCGCTTCCTGACGGAAACGGTGATCTTTGCTGTCGAGCCAGACATTGTAAACCGTGCTGCCGTCCGCCGCAGGAACAGCGGATCTTTTTAATTGGCCGGCGGTAAAAACCGCCTCGCCGTTACGGCGGAAAAAGCTGCCGTTTATCACCTCCTGCCCACGGAAACTCACCTGCAAAGCGCCATCGTTTTTCACCTGCAAAGTAAAATCCCCGTTATCGGCAGGCAGCAAATTGACCGCCAGAAGCCCCCAAAGCAGCGCACAAACCGTCTTTTTCATTCCCACTTACTCCTCTGTTATTTATTAAGCCCTGATCTCAATAAGGGTCAGTACTTGAGTAGAGGAAAGGCTCTTTCCCCCTCCTCAACTTGTCACGGCGTATCCCGCCAAGCGAAGACGGAACTCCATCCCCCCTTTTTCCCAAACCCTTTCCCGGCACTTTTCTTTTTATGACACAAAAAGAAAAGTGCCCTTCAAGTATGGAAAACATATATTGATATTATTTTTAATCTTATTATCAACCAATGTTGGAAACAGAGCGTAAAATAAGCTCTTATGCTGTTGATACAACTTATTCAGCGGTACCTTCCAGCAGATATGCCTCGCCGCGGCGCTGCGCCTCCTGCCAGATATTCAGATGCACACAGCTGCCGCCGCCGGCAATACACGCGCCATCGTCGCGCAACTCACCGCAAGGGCCTTCGCACATTTGTTTGGGACAAAGCCGCGGACAGTAAAACTGTGTTTGCGGCAGCCGACACTCTCCGCAGCCGCGGCAGCCCGCCAGCAGCTTCTTCCAGTACACCCGCTCCCGCGAAGGCTGTTTATCCGCTTCCGGAAAAAGGAACCGCCGTGCCGAACTGCTGAAGCGCTCCCAGCAATTTTGCGCAGGCAAAGTGTAGGCAGCCATCTGCGGCAGCGCGGCTTCTTCAGAATGATTTTCCAACAACTTTTCAAACAGATAAAACTGCTGATCCGATGGCGCCATATCCGACCGCGCCATATAAAATTTATACTCTTCCACCCATTGCCCGAAAGAGGTAAACTCCTTGAATGCCCGATGGATCCGTTTGATGGCAATTTGCATCTTTTCCGGTGTATCCGCCCCCGCGATCTGGATACCGCTGAAGCCCGCCAGTTTGCACCCCACCGCCTGCAGTTCCAGCCGACGGTACTGTGCGGCTTCAAACTGACTCTCCGAAAAACGCAGTTCCTTGTTCAGAATCGCCCGGAAATCATCCGTCATATTGATCCCGGGCAATTTGCCCAGCGTGATTTTATCCACCTTATCCGGCGTAAGCAGCATCAATCTGGCGATCAACGGATTGTGGATCCCCCGCCGGGTCAGATATGTCCGCAGCGCATCCAGCTGCGCCATATCGAATCCCGCCTGAGTAACGGCAAATTCCGCCCCGCGATTGAATTTTTTCACCAGTTTGGCGATCGAACTGTAAAGCGCAGGTGCCGAATAGTAGTGAGCGTTGACTCCCGCCCCCGCAAAAAAGAGTTCATTGTCGGTAAATTCTCGCAGCATCTGCAAGGCTGCGGTGCTTTCGGTAAAACTTTTTTTGCGCAGTTCATGATGATTTTCGCCCTGGACAGCGCCGGAAACCAAAACCAGATTGGCAAGATTCAAACTGTGTGCCGCTGCCAACATTCCGCGCATACCGTCTGCATCGGTATTGCGCCCCGAAAGATAGACCAAATGGGAATTACGGCTCTTTTCCGGCAGCAGCGCAGCGTAATCGACTGCCCGGCGGGATTTATCCGAACCGTAACGGTCGGTCAACGCCAGCGCGCAGGGCAGTTCGGTGATTTCCAACGCGGTTTTCTCCAGCCGCCGCAGCTTTTCGGCAGCTTCGCAATCCGCCAGCTCCATACCCGGAGCGGCGTGTTCAAAAAGCACCGTAAAGATACCGTTTTCCAGACATTGCCGAAAACGGTTGCCCGAAGGAGCATCAAAATTCATCTTCAGTTGAATACCGCCTGTAGCCTCTTGCATTTATTACCGCACCACTTATTTTTATTGAGTCACCCAATCATTGATTGATAATTTAGCACGGAAAAAAGATGATTCAACCGGCAATAGAAATATATTCTGCAAAAAAATCATATTTTTATGATTTAACGCTTTTAAAAATTCCGATGGCAGGTTATATTACCTCTCTGTTGCAAGTAAATTTTTCATTGTTGTTCTTATTCAGGATAAAGTATCACATTATGGCAGGAGCAGTCCGTAAAAGCAAAAATCAGAACGCTGCGGTCAATTCCCCCGCGGCGGTGCAGGAACGTAAAAAACTGCGCCGCGGAATCATATTGCTGCTCAGTTTGGCGGTAGTTCTGCTGCTTGCAGCACTGCTTTTCCATTGGCTGCACCGCTGCTGGTTTGAAAAAAACATCCGCTTTACCGTTCGGGAAATCGCCATCGAGAGCAACGGCTTTTGGGGAACATCTGCCGAAACCAAACTTGCCTTGATCAGCAAACTCAACATAAATATCGGCAAAAACAATATTTTTGAGCTGGATCTTAAAAAAATGCGCCTCGATTTGCGCAGCTTTGCCAACGTTGCCGATGCCCAGCTGGAAATCAAGCTGCCCGATCAGCTCCATATCGCTATTGAAGAACGGATCCCCCGGGCGGTGATCGGCAGCAGCAGTTTTCATCGGGTGGCGGATGCCAACGGGGTAATAATGGATTCGCGCCAATGTATGAAGCACTCTGATTTGCCGTCGATCATCGGTTTGCAGACGCCGCAGCAGGAGATAAAACCGGGAGTCATGCTCCGCGAACTGCATCCTGCCATGGCGCTGCTTATGGCAATGGAGCGTTTCCCCGTTTTCAAAGCCGAAGTAATCAAAATCGGCCGCAACAACGAACTGGTGCTTACGCTCAAATATCTCCGGCACAACCGCCAGTTGACCTACTACGTTACGATGCCGGCGGGCGATTTTCCGCAACAGCTGACGATTTTAAGTTCGGTGATCGAAGAAGCGCTCCGCCAGCGCAACACGATGAACGTGTTGAATATGAGCTTTGAAGGCAAAGTTGTATTCTCCCGCTGAATATACTCTTTCCACCTGCGTTCCCCGCAAGCAGACCGCATTCTCAACGGGCAATTCGCATCAATATTTATGCTTAAAAAAAGGACCGCTGCAATTTCTTGCAGCAGTCCTGATTTTTTTGCAGCTTCAAGCAGCTTACTTCATGTAGGCTGCGGCGACCTTCTTGAAGGCGTCGATCATAGCCTGAGTATGCTCTTCGGTATAAACCGGGTGAGTGAAGAAGCTGATGGTGCGGTCGGTCATCCAGTTCGCCATCTTGCAGTTGAACTTGGTGTAGTCGATGTTGCGCGAACGCGGATCGTTGAACGGATAACCGGCAACGCCGAAGCCCTTGCGGTCGGTGTAAGCCTGTTCCTTGTACATTTCGGGCCACAGCACGCTGTAAACCGGCACGCCTTCGGCAGCAACCGCCTTGATGAAGTCGGCAACCGAAACGGTCAGCTTATCGGTATCCAGCACGAAGGGAGCCCACCAGAAGGAGTTCTGGCGCTCTTCGGTATCCACGGGGCAGTATTTGACCAGCGGGTGATCCTTGAGCTGAGCGATCAGCATCTTACCGTTGCGGATACGGGCGGGCAGGTTCCAGGAATCAAAGCGTTCCAATTCCATCAAACCGATCATGCTCTGGATTTCGGTCATACGGAAGTTGAAGCCCACGCGACGGTGGATGTAAAGCTGTTTGCCTTCCATTTCCAGCAAGTTGAGCTTGGCTTTGACATCGTAACCATGATCGCGGAAAGAACGGCATTCCCACGCCAGATCTTCGTCGTTGGTCACGACCATACCGCCTTCACCACCGGTGGTGAAGTGCTTGCTCTGGCAGAAGCTGAAGCAGCCGACGTTACCGATGGTACCGGCCTTCTTGCCTTTGTAAACACCGCCGAAGCACTGGGCGCAGTCTTCGACCACATACAGATTGTGCTTCTTGGCAATTTCCATGATCGGATCCATATCCGCAACCATACCGTAGAGGTGAACCACCACGATCGCCTTGGTGCGTTCGGTGATTGCCGCTTCGATCTTGGTGGGGTCGATCAAGTGGTCGGTCGCCACGTCAACAAAAACAGGCAGAGCACCGGCCTGCAGCGCGCAGAAGCTCGAAGCAATAAAGCTGTAAGAGGTGCAGATAACTTCATCGCCGGGGCCGACACCCAGACTGGCAAGCGCCGTATGCAGTGCGCAAGTACCGTTGGCAACGCTGATTGCGTGATCCACGCCCAGCCATTTCGCCCAGGCTTTTTCAAATTCCATACCGACCTTACCGGTCCAGTAGTTCACTTTGCCGCTCTTGAGGATATCAACGACCTTGTCATAGACTTTTTCGTTGAAGCTCGGCCACATGGGAAAAGCACCATTGAAGGTCTTTTCGCCGCCGTCGATCGCCAGTTTACTCATTTTTCAATTCCTTTCATTAACGATAATTTGCCGGATCGCCCGACACCTTATTGCGATTTTTATAAAAATACTGCCTGAATACGCTTTTCGCAAATATTTTGCTTTGTTTAATTTGCGTTTTTAATTGTAAAAAATTCCGATAAGCGCATCTTTTCCGCCGGAGATCAACTCAATATCGCCGCCAACAGCTTGTAAGTATTGCAGACAAACTCCACTTAATGTGTTTCATTTCCCGGCGCTTTGTTTATCCATCAAACGCGCTTTGTTCCGCAGCGTATTCAACACGCCGGACGGATATTTATAAAGCGTATTCAGCGCTTCAACTATGTCGTAAGCGCTTTTGATCTTGATTTTCGGCAGTTTTTCCCCGATATCTACAATGCTGCCGTCGCCCAGCAGCGCCAGATGATGCCGC
Source organism: Lentisphaerota bacterium (assembly GCA_015061545.1). Lineage (GTDB taxonomy): Bacteria > Verrucomicrobiota > Lentisphaeria > Victivallales > Victivallaceae > SIG78. Next base: position 48,709 of record SUWJ01000002.1, read on the forward strand.
GATGCAGGTTTGCTGCAAATCAACACCACCTTGGGGCTGCTTTCAATGAGTTTGCGGTCGAAATTCCCGAAATAAAGATAAGGGTTGGTCGTTTCGTTCAAATCCGCCAGTTTTTTAGTTTTTTTGCCCCGGTAATCCTCGCAATAAAAATTAGTCGGCGCAATACCCAGCGCAAAAAGTTTCTTCAGCCCCGCAAAGTTATTGCCTGCGGGGTAAGCGCCCTGATTGTTTTTGGCGTAAAGATTCAGATAATTGTACAGATTCTGCAAATTCTGCAAACAGACCGTTTCCTGCTTCTTCTGCCGCATATACAGCGTTTTGCGATCCGCTGCCGCCAGATCGGTAAATACCGCCTGCCCGGTCAGCAATGCTGCCAGCAGCACCAACCACTTTTTCGACATCACTGATCAACTCCTTTTTTCAGGGTTTTTCCGCCATCGCCGCCAACAGCTCCTCAGCGCTTACTGTGGCAGTTCCCAGCTGGGCAACCACTACACCTGCTGCGTAATTTGCCAGTTCAGCCGCTTCCCGGGCGCCCGCTCCGGATGCCAATGCCAATGCAGCAGCAGCAACTACGGTATCGCCCGCCCCGGAAACGTCGTAAACCTCTCTTGCCCGTGTGGGGATAACGGTTCCGTTTTCCTTATCATCGAACAGCGCCATACCTTGCGCCGCCAGCGAAATCAACAGATGTTTGACCTGCCATTTACTGCTGATGATCCGCGCCACCTGCTTCAAACTCTCGTCTTCGCTGGCGCTGCCCTGCTGCGGAGTCAACGGCACATTAGCCATGGCGAAGGCCTCGGCACGATTGGGCTTCATAGCAGTCAACCCTTTAAGGTACATCGGGTTGCGCGGATTGGGATCCAGCACTGTTATCACCCCCAATGTATTGGCAAAGTCCACCAGCTCCTGGGCCATAGCTTCGCAGAACAGCCCTTTGGCATAATCTTCGAGGATCAGCGCCTGAACCTGACCGCCGCGCAAGTGATTTTTGATCTTTTCCAGCAGTTCCTGCCGCAGTTCTGCCCCCGCAGGAGCAGGATTTTCGTAGTCGATACGCAACAGCTGCTGACTGCCGGCTATGACCCGTTCCTTACGGATGGACGGGCGCTGGCAATCGGTCAGCACCCCAACCGGATCAATGCCGTATTCCCGCAACATTCCGCGGATGAGTTCGCCGTTGCTGTCGTTACCCACCAGACCGAAGGCATCCACCTTGCCGCCCAGCGTGACGATGTTGCGCATTACATTGGCAGCACCGCCCAGACAGCAGCTGGTTTTGCTGACCTGTACCACGGGAACCGGAGCTTCGGGCGAAATCCGTTCGACGCTGCCCCAGACGTAGCTGTCGATCATCAAATCCCCGACCACCGCGATTCGGCACTCAGGAAATTTTTTCAATATTTCAGTTAAATTTTGATTTTTCATCATCCTGGATCATGTTGTTTTCAGTTTCAGCGCAGAAGCTGAACAGCATTTCTGCAATTTTTATCTGCGCTCGTATAACACCGTTTCGGGTACTTTCTGCACAACGACAGGCATGATTTCCCCGATACCGGCACCCAATCATACCCCTTGCGGTGGCAGATTGTCATGCCGCCTTGTCAAATATAGTACTGTTTTATCACTTCTGCAAATATTCATTGATTATTTTTCGGCATTATACAGCAACTATTCATGCACTTTTATTCAAACAGCTCTGACGCAGCAGCTCCCGCACCTTATCTTATCCGCCCATAAAAAAAGAGCCGCTGCAACGGTTTATTGCAACAGCTCTATAGATCTACTGCTTTGCCGCATGGCAAATACATACGGCGGAAAATTTTCAGCGCAGACTCAGGATCAACTGCAGAAGTTCATCCAGCTTCCCGTAAGTCAGCATCGGATTCAGCAGTGTAAACTTCAAACACACATGGCCGCGGCAGACGGTTTGACCGATCACCACTCCGCGCTTGTGCAGCAGCTCGCGCCGGATCCGCTTGTTGAGCGTATCGGCATCTTCTTTGCTGTCAGGAGCAGGCAGCAGCCGGAATACCACCGAGCTGATCTCAGGTTTGACAAAGACTTCCACAGATTTATCTGCCGCCAGCTGATTGTAGAAATATTCCGCATTATCAATACAGCGGGTGATGATTTCCGACCAGCCTGCTGCTCCGCGCATCCGGAAAGACATCCACACCTTCAGCGCATCGAACCGCCGCGTGGTCTGCATGGATTTGTTGACCAGATTTATGTAGCCGTCTTCTTCATCTTCCTCGCGGTTGAGATAATCGGCGTGAATAGTCAACGCATCGAAGTTGCGCTTGTCTTTGATCAGCGACGCACTGCAGCTGATGGGCAGCATGAACATCTTGTGGAAATCCACCGTTATCGAATCGCAATCTGCCAGCCCCGCCACCCGATGAGCGTATTTTGCCGACATTATCACGCCGCTGCCGTAAGCAGCATCGGCATGAAGCCACATATTGTATTCATCGCAAAGTTTACGCAATTCCTGCATATTGTCTATGCTGCCGAAGTCGGTAGTCCCCACCGTTGCAACAACGCAGAACGGCAGATTGCCGGCGGCAACATCCGCTTTAATAAGCTCCCGCAGCGCGGCAATATCCATCTGCATAGCGTCGTTGACGGGAACTTTGACCACCGATTCGTAGCCCAGCCCCATCAAATGAGCGCTCTTTTCCATGGAAAAGTGGGCTATTTCGGAAGAATACATCCTGAACTTGCGGAAATTTTCCGGCAAACCTGATTTCTTTACATCCCACTTGAGGTGAGTATTGCAGAACCAATCCCGCGCCAGCAGCAGCCCCGACAGATTGGACTGACTGCCGCCGGAAGTAAACACCCCGTCGGCAAGCGTTTCGTCGTAACCGTAAAGTTTGCACAGATTGCGGATAACTTCCACCTCGATCTCAGTCGCGGCGGGCGATTGATCCCAGGAATCCATCGACTGATTGAAAGTGGCAATGATAAGTTCGGATGCGATCGACTCCAACAGCGCCGGGCTGTGCAAATGCGCCATGTAATCCGTGGACATGGGCCGCAGCAGATTAGGCAGGATCCGATCCTTTACATCGGCAAGTATCCCCGCAAAATCGCAACCCTCAGCGGGCAGCAGTTCGTCGGTGTGCAATGCTTCACGCAGCGCGTAAGGCTCCATCCCCGCATAAGCGCGGGGGTGATCCATGGCTGCGGCGACCGCCCGGGCCGTCGCAGTCATAATATCAATATAAGCACTCTTATCCGCCGCATCGGGGGTCAGAAACAACTTATTTGACTGCATCACTATTTACCTCGATAACTACTTTTTCGTAAATATCGAGCATGGTATCAAGCTCTTCGTCGGTAACGTTCAGCGCGCACAGACAGCGCATTACTGAACCGTGACGGCCGCCTTTTTCCATAATCAGACGGTTTTCAAAGCACTTTTTCTGCACTTTAGCGGCAATATCGCCGGAGGCAGGCAGCGAGCCGAGGCTGTCGGGCGTGCCTTTGGGATCCACAAATTCGCAGCCGGACATCAAACCCTTGCCGCGGATATCGCCGATAATGGAAACCTTGCCTTTCAGTTCCATCAGCCGTTTGCGCAGTTTTTCACCTTTGCGCACCACTTCGGCAAGAAATTTTTCGTCCGCCACTCGGTTCATCACCACCAGACCGGCGCGCATTGCCAGCTGATTGCCGCGGAAAGTACCCGCATGAGCGCCGGGCTGCCAGGTATCCAGCTTCTTGTTGTAGATCACTACCGACATGGGCTGAGTGCCGCCGATCGCCTTACTGGTCAGGATCACATCCGGCACGATATCGGCATATTCAAAAGCGTAGAATTTACCGGAACGGCCCACGCCGCACTGGATTTCGTCCACGATCATGGGGATATCCAGCTCTTCCGTAACGCGGCGCACCGTCTGAAGGAATTCCACCGGTGCAGGGATCACCCCGCCTTCGCCCTGGATCGGCTCCAGAATGACTGCGGCAGGTTTGGTGATACCGCTTTCGGGATCTTTAAGCGTGCGTTCAAAGTATTCGCAGCAAGCCTTCACCCCTGCTTCGCCGCCCAGACCGAAGGGGCAGCGGTAGCTGTAGGGATAGGGGAAGAAATGCACTTCGGGCATCAAAGCATTGACCTTGGATTTGGCACCCAGATTACCGGTCAGCGCCATGGCGCCGTGCCCCATGCCGTGATAGCCGCCGCCGAAAGCGATGACCGAACTGCGGCCCGTAGCGGTTTTGCAAAGTTTGATCGCCGCATCGGTTGCATCGGTGCCGGAGGGGCTGCAGAACTGCAGCTTCACATTGCCCTGCATGGCAGGAGGCAGCAGCGAGATGAGTTTATGAACAAAAGCATCTTTAACGGGAGTCGTCAAATCCAAAGTATGCAAAGGTGCATCGCTGACCAACATATCGACCATCGCCTGATTGATCTCAGGATCATTATGTCCCAGTGCAAGCGTACCGGCGCCGCAAAGAAAATCCAGATAACGGTTACCTTCCACATCCTCGACCCACGAACCGTGAGCTTTGACCAGCGAGAAGGGAAATTTCCTCGGGTAACTTCTTGCGTTCGACTCCGTCGCTTCCTGACGGATCATGTAATCGTTGTTAGTTACCGGTTTGCCGCTGCAGTTGGAGCGGTTGTCCTCAAGGACAGAATTAAGTGCCATCGCAATAGCCCCTTATCAGTTTCGGAATTGAACCTCGCTTCCGTTTTTGGGTTAAAAATTTTGCCGGACCCCTGTTTCAGCAACAGAAAATCCAGCCTCGTTTCTACTTAAAATACATCAAAAAAACATTTTTTGCAAACCACAATCGTGTATTTTTGGCAAATTTTGCCTTTGCAGGGCCGATTAAGCGTCTTTCGGGCAGGCAATTTGCCCGATCCACCCGAAAAACGCTCCTGAATCATCTCAGCGTCGGCGGTTGCGCACCTCGGGATTGATGGCAAGTTTGCGGATCGCCTTTTCGTAGTCGCCGTACCAGCGTTTGCAGCGGGTGCGTTTCCACGGATCGGGACTGTGGCGGAGATCGCTCCACGGATGAATGACCACCTCGCCCGCCTGACAGCCGATAAAGTAAGCACCCTTAACATCCACGGCAATGGACTCCAGTAAATTACGCACCGCAAAATACGCCAGACGCACCGCCTGAATACGATCCAGCGGCGAAGGAGATCCGCCCTGCTGGATCGGACCGAGTACCGCTTTGCGCACATCAAATTCATCGCCGCCGTCGGCCTCAAACAAAGTGGCGATAAAATCGGTGGAATAATCGTCGTGAGCATTTTCGTTGCGGATTATCAACCCGGTATGACGGTTTTCCAATTTAAACGCATCCGCCATTTCCCGCACATCGTGCCGCAACTCATCCAGCGACAGCGGCCGTTCAGGTGTATAACAATATTCCGCCCCCGAAGCCAGCGCTGCACAGCACGCCAAATAACCTGAATAGCGTCCCATGACTTCCACCACATAAGTCCGTTTGGCGGTATCGGTGGAATTGCGGATCTTATCTATGGCATCAACGATATTGTTCAGCGCCGTATCGCAGCCGATGCTGTATTCGCTGCCCGGCAGGTCGTTATTGATGGACGCAGGAACAGCGATCATGGGAATGGCAAATTCGGCATGACGCTTGCGCGCCTTGTACAATCTGTCCAGCAGCCGATAGCCGCCCCAGTCGCCGATCACGATCAATCCGTCGCATTGCCATTGGCGGAAGTTTCCGGCTATCTTGCTTAAATCCCCCGCCGTCTGCCGATAGATCCCCGCCCCCAGCCGGGAACCGCCGAAAGCGTTCCAGAGTTCAGGCTCCATCCACTCCGCCAGATGCGCCTTGCCCTGAATCATGCCGGTGGGACCTTCTTCGATCGCCAGGATTTCCGCGCCTGACGCCAACCCCATGCGGATAATGGTGCGCAAAGCGCTGTTCACCCCCGCTGCCGCCCGTCCGCAGGTGGCAACAGCAATGCGCAGTTTGCGCTGATTATTACTCTTTGAGTGTTCAGGCGGAGAAAGCCGCATCATCGTTTTCTGGATCCCCGCCATACGCAGCCATTCATCGCCCCGCGCCCGACCTGCGCTGGCATAATCGCCGGCGGCCAGCGCCCGACCTGCGGCACGGGTGGCTTCCACCGCCGCAGTCAAACCTGTACTGCCCACCCGGTTGCGCTGCAGAACAGCAATTTGCGACTCCTGCTTATCAGCGGTAAGCATCTTGATACATTCCGCACCGAACAGCGTGCTTATCAAACGGTCGTAAGCGCTGGGCACGCCGCCGCGCTGAACGTGGCCGAGGATCGTTATTCTTGAATCAACACCACGCTTTTTAAGTTCATCTTTGATCTGGGCGGCATCCAGCTTATGATTGTTTATATCGCAAGCGCCTTCCGCTGCAATAATCAGATTCACCCGTCGCCCCGCTTTGGCACCTTCCAAAATATTCTCCTGCAAAAGATCCGCCCAGTTTTCCGGCGGCGGCATCTCAGGAATAAAACAGCCCGAAGCCCCTGACGCCAGCGCCGCCATCAACGCCAGATGTCCGCAGTTGCGGCCCATTACCTCAATGATAAAAGTCCGCTGGTGGCTGTAAGCGGTGCTGGTTATGGCGTCCAGCGCCTCCACGATCCGATGCAGGGCAGAATCCGCCCCGATGGTGTAATCGCTGCCGACCATATCGTTGTCGATGGAGCCGATCGCCCCCGCCACCGTAAGCGTGGGGGTTCCAACGTCAGAAGCGCTGATCGCACCGCTGCTTTGCAGCTCTTCCACCAGCGACGGAAATTCAGCGCGCAACGCCTCCGCCCCCGAAAGTGAACCGTCGCCGCCGATGACCACCAGCTTGTCAATGTTGTAATGCAAAAGGTTGCGCACCGCTTTGAGTCTGCCCGAACGCTCGCGGAATTCGCTGCTGCGCGCTGTGCCGATAACAGTTCCGCCCAGCTGAATGATATTGCCGACGCTCTCCCAGCTCAGCTCCTTTATATTGCCGTCGATCAACCCCTGATAACCTTCGTAGACAGCATAAACCTTGAATCCCGCCTCCAGCGCAGTACGCACGCAGCCGCGCACACAGCCATTCATGCCGGGAGCGTCGCCGCCGCTGGTGAGGATCGCCAGCGCGCCGGAAGATCGTATCTTTTTTATTGCCATAAAACTGTTTCCTGTTGTTGTGGATCTTCTGAGGTGATTTCAAAAGTTTTACCTCGGCAGGAAGATAACGCAAAAGCGTAGTTTTTGCAAGAAAAAAATCGGTTTTTTTTGTAAAAAAATTCGTTTTTTCGGCAAGGTGGTGGTATATTGAATAGATTATTTACATACTCAACTATTTACGAAATAAACAGGTACATTGCTTCTCCGAGGATAAAAAATGGGATGTTTCCAATTGCAGATAAATAAATTTGCGACTCTCCTGACCGGAGTTTTGCTGCTGTTTGCCGCCTGCAGCACAGTTGGCGCCGAAGCGCCGGAAATCGGTCAGGTGATCTTTGAACAAAGCGGCGGCAAACCACTCGCCGAAGATTTGCTGCGCTTCAATGTCCGCCAGCAGCCGGGCAAAAAATATCAGCTTATGCAAGTCGATGAAGATATCAAACGGCTGCACGAACTGGGGTATTTTTCGGACATCACCAGCCGGACCGAAACTATGGCGGATGGCAAAATCAAGCTCAAATTCAACCTAAAACTCCACCCCGTAGTCAGCGAAACCGCCTTCGACGGAGTCCGCAAATTCGATGCTGCGGAACTGCTGGAACTGATAAGTATAGTCCCCGGAGAACCGCTCAATGCCAAAGCGGTCCGCGACAGCACTTCGGCATTGCGGGAGTTCTACCGCGAAAAGGGTTATTACGATGCCGAAATCGCCCCCGTTTTTGAGCAGAATACCGCCGCAGGCACAGTAAAGATCATCTTCCGGATCAAAGAGAATCTCAAGCTCAAAGTCGATGATGTAACTTTTGAAAACAACACCGTATACAGCAGCTGGGATCTGCGCCACGCCATAGCCAATCAGTACAGTTATTTCAACTGGATAGGCTTTCTGAATCTGGGTCTGCTCGACCGCGAAGCGCTGGAAATCGACAAGATCCGCCTGCGGGATATGTATTGGAACAAAGGTTATTTGGACTTCAAGATCGAAGACTTGCAAATCATTGAAGATCAGGAAGATCCTGAATTCGTAAACCTTAATTTCAAACTCTTTGAAGGCGAAGTTTACACCGTGAAAGGCATCCGCGTGGAAGGCGCTGGAAGCTTTGCCGACGAGGAACTACTGGCTCAAATCAATATTCAAACCGACGAGGTTTTTGACTACCGTAAAGAGCTTGCCAGCCGCAACAGGATTCTGGAACTGCTGCACAGCGAAGGCTTTGCGGACGCCTCCTGCACCGTCCGCAGAGAAGCGGATTTTACCAACCACACCACCGATCTGGTCTTTGTCATCAGCGAAGGCCGCCGCTACAGCGTCAACCAGATAACGATCGTGGGCAACGAGTTCACGCAGGATAAAGTCATCCGCCGCGAACTGGTACTTTACCCCGGGGATCCTGCCGATGAAGCGCTGCTGGATGTGAGCCGCTCCCGCCTGATGAATATGGATATGTTCAATTCGGTGGAAACCACCTTTGCTGCGGCGGATAAAATCAACGAAAAAGACGCTGTCATCAAAGTTCAGGAAAAGAACGCTTACGAAGTGCGCGTCGGCGGCGGGTTCTCCGATGTGGACAGTCTGTTCGGGATGATCGAAGCCAGCAGCCGCAACTTTGATATCACCAACCCCGGCAACTACTTCCGCGGCGGCGGTCAGCGAGTGCGTATGCAGGGTGCGCTGGGGCTGGAACGGGCGGCGCTGAACTTTGACTTTACCGAACCGTGGCTTTTCGATATTCCGCTGCGGCTGGATCTGTCGGCATATTTGCGCGAATCGGTCTATGAGTATTGGGATGAAACCCGCTGGGGTGCCAGAGTTGCCCTCAGCAAAAAGATTTTTGATGACTTTACCAGCGCAACGGTGGCGTATAAATTTGAACAGGTACGCGTTCACGATATGTCCCATAAAATGGGCAGGGAAACGCAGCGCGAAGAAGGCAGCGACTGGGTGAGCCAGCTTTCGATCGTGCTTGACCGCAATACGCTGGACAGTTTGACCGATCCTGCCGACGGCTATCAACTCAACTGGCTGGGGGCAGTTTCGCCCAAGCTGATGGGTTCCAGCGAAGACTTTTACCGCACCGAACTTAAAGCGTTGTTTGTCAAGAGCTTTTTCGATAAGGCAATCGTAGTTTCGCTGGGCGGTAAAATGGGAGTGGTCAACAGTTTTGACGACGAAAGCGCGCCGATTTACGAGCGCTATTTCCTCGGCGGCAGCGGCTCGCTGCGGGGGTTCCCTTACCGCGAAGTTTCACCGGTGGATTCCAACGGCAAAGAGATCGGCGGCAGAAGCATGAGCCTCTTTACCTTTGAAGTCACCCACCCCATCTGGAGCTTCATCCGCGGGGCTGCGTTTGTGGATGCCGGCGGAGTCAGCGAAGAAGCCACCGATTTCGGCTTCGACAATTTCAACGTGGGCATGGGTTACGGTCTGCGGCTGAAACTGCCTCAGGTGGCAATGCCGATCAAGCTGGACTTTGCCTTCCCGATCCTCAACAGTCAGGATAATGTCAAGAGTAAATTGCGCTTCCACTTCAATATGGGATTCAGCTTTTGAAGCTGCTGCGTAAAATATCCGGCGCGACTGCAGTTGTCTTGACAGCGGCAGTTGCGCTTTTTGTTTGCGGATGTCAAAGCGCTGCTGATCTGCAGCTGCAGGGCAATCTCCGAACCATCCGCCGCGCTTTGAGCGACCGCGCTCAGGCCGGAAGTTTTGCGGAAATCGACAAAGCCAGCCGGCAACTGAATGAATATCTTGCAACATTGCTGAAACAAACCGGAATCAATGTCGATCATGCCGCAGGCATAATGCTCGCGGAGCTGCTGGAATCGCCTTATTCGCCTTACGCCGATCCGCAGCTGGCAGAGTTGATCCGTCAATATCTCCGCGCCAACGATAATCCCGCAATCAAAGCAGCGCAGCAGCACCGCGAGCAGCAGCAGCAAAAACTCCTGACTCAAAAGCGGCAAGCTGCCGAACTCCTGACCCACGCCATTGAACAGGAGCCCGATTATCTGCAAAAGATCGAATTGCTGCACAAAGCGCTGGAAAAAGATTTTTCGCCCCGCCCGGTGCTGGCGTTGGCGTTGGTCTATATGAACAAACCGCAACCGGATTTGCCGATGGCAGTCAACTCGCTGCTGCTGTTGGAAAATCTGCCCGGCGCTGCGGATATAAATATTCCGCAACTGCTGGCGGAAGCGGATGCTATGGAAAATTCAGCGCTGACGCTGCTTATGCGTTCGATCTGGAACGACCGTCTGCGCAGCGGCAATGATTTGAAGATTGCCAGAATCCCGACCGATATGCTGTTGGCGCTGCTCCGCAGCGGTCAGAAAAGCGCCGCCTTGCAGGAGCTGGGCAAATGGCAGAAAAACGATCCTGACGGCTTTTACGCCGGCGGCATAAGTTTCCGACTGCGGGAATATTCATTGTCGGATTCCGAACTGGAAAAACTCTTGAGCCGTATCCCCGAAGATCCTCCGCTGCAGCTGCCCGCGCTGCTGACTGCCGCCGCCGTGGCAGGTGAAGGCGATTCACCGCGCTGGCAGCAGGCGAGCGCTGCCAAACTCTTTGAATATATCAGGCAGAATCCTGCTGCAGACAAGCTGCAACCGAACCTGAATCCGCGCCGTCAGCTGGCGATCGCCATTCCCGACGCAGTACGACTGCCCTGGGATCAAAAGTCCGCTGCAGACAATCAGCAGCTGCATTATGCACGGCAATACAATCTGGCAGTATATTTATATCTGAACGCATTAATTTCCGGCGGGAAGCGCCGCCAAGCCGAAGAATTTTTGCAGCAGCACGCACTTTTTCAATTACCTGGAGCAGAAAAAGCGCTGGAAAAGAATTTTGTTAAACGCTTTGCCCGCAACATATTGAAAAGTGACGGCAAAGTGACGGTCAAGTGACGGATCCCCTTTCCGCCCCCGATTACCTGCAATAGAGAATAAAAAAACTCTTCTGCAGTTTGACTTTTGACTTTTAATATGCTATTTTATGGCTGTAAGTCTTATCCCTGAGGAGTTTTTATGAGTCCAAAAATCTTTGCCATTGCCTGTTGTGCCACGATGTTTGCAGGAGCTGTGAGCCTTGAAGCCCAACCTGTCAAGCTGACCGAAAAAGAAGCGGCGCTGCTGACCAAAAGCGCACAGCAATACCGCGATACAGTTTATGATCCTGAAATACCCCGTGCCTTTGCAGTAAACCAGCTGGGTTGCCCCGCCTGCAAAGATAAATTTCTCAAATACGGCGCCTACGGCTGGATCATCACCGAAGATAAGCCATTCAAGGTGCAATGTCCCGCCTGCAAACGGATCTTCCCCGACAACGATTTTGAAAAGTATTACCGCACCAAAGATAAATCGCTGCTGACAGGCGAATTTGTCGATGACGGCCGCGGGATAAAACTGCCCGGCGAAAAACAGAAATACTGGGTCGTTGCCTACTATCACCATTGGATGCTCTACAAGCACAACTTTGTGCTGGAACTTGTGAGCGCCTACAAACGCACGGGCAATGCAGAATTTGCCCGACGGCTCTTTGCCCGACTCGACCGCTATGCGGAAGTTTACAGCCGTTACAACTACAACACTCAGTCGCGTTACGCCGAAGAGGTCTACTCCGGCTACAACGGCAGAATGGTCAATGCCATCTGGGAAACATTCCTCTCCCGCGATATTGCCCATGCCTACAGAATAAGCAAGAGTTTTCTGGATAAGGAAGATGCCGAACTGCAAAAAGTCACCGGCAAAACTTCCGCCGAAATAAAGAAAAATATCGAAGAAAATATGCTGCGGATCATGGCGGCGGATATTATGAGCGGAAACGGCAAAAACGCCGGCAACTTCGGTATGCACCAGAATGCGCTGCTGGAAATCTCCGCCGCCCTCGAAGATAAAAATATGTGGCGCTGGGTAACTGATTTCCGCCCCGTCTACTCGTGGAGTTCCACCCCGTTGAATTACGCCCTTTACTGCAATTTCTACAACGACGGTGCCCCCGGGGAATCCCCCGGCTACAACCGCCATTGGCTCATCAACCTTACTGAAATCGCCAAGCAGTTAGAACTCAACGGCGTGGATATAAAAAAGCAGCACCGCCACTATCAGCGGATCCTGGATTACGCCCACAACCTGAGTCTGTGCGCCAAATTCATGTCCGCCAGCGGCGATACAGGCGGCATAAAATCGATGGGCGGAGCATTTTTCGGCAAAGATCACCCCGACAAACTGGCGGGCTACCGCAGCACGCTGCTGCCGGGTTACGGCACGGCTTCGCTGCAGAATCAGAACCCCGCAGCCCCCGCTGCATTCTGGATGACTTTCGGAGCTTACATCGGGCACAAACATCTGGACGGGCTGCACATTGAACTTTATGCCAACAATACACCTATGATGCCTGACTTCGGCTACCCTGAATCAGCTTCCGCCGATGACCGGGTGCGTCCGGCATGGTTCACCAATACGGTTTCCCACAATACGGTGGTGGTGAACAGTTCGGCGCAGCGGACTTCCCACGGCAAACTGCTGCATTACGATGCGGGAAAATTTGTTCAGCGCATCGAAGTTGATGCCCCGGAACTCTACAAAGGTTTGCAGGAATACCGCCGTACCGATATAGTTTGCGAACCCAGCGCGGGGAAACTGGTGGTGCTGGATATCTTCCGCGTCAAAGGCGGCAAACAGCACGACTGGTTCATCCACGGCACCAACGGCAAGGCGCAGTATAACGGGATTGATTTTACTCCGCAGGGAGGCGGCACGCTGGCGGGCAAAGATGTTGATTTCGGCTTTTACTACGACGATAAAAAATTGCAGGGCAAAGTAACCAATTACGGATCGTATCGCGGCAGCGGCTTCCAGTACCTGACCAACGTTATGAGTGCTGACGGCAAAAGCGGCAGTTCCGTAATCTTCCCGGTAAACAAAGGACTCGGCTTCAATCCGTCGGCAGAAAATACTGCGCTGAAGATCCACCCTGTCAACGGCGAGGGCGAAAAATGGTTCCTTTCGGAAGGGCCCACCCAGCGCAATCACAAAAATGTACCCAAAACGCTGCCGTTCTTCACCCGCCGTACCGTGGGCAAAGCGCCGCTGCAGAGCGTCTTTATCAGCGTATTGGAAACGGCTTCTGCCGATGCGCCGGTCATTACCGATATAAAGACACTGGCAGCCGATTACGAAAATGTGGATATAGTTATAACTTTCAGCGACAACAGCACCCTGCGCATAAGCGATTTTGACAAGATCAAAAATAATCTGCGCACACAGGTGATCCTGACCGATGCCGACGGCAGAGAAAAAGCTGCCTACAAATACTCGGGCAAAACCTTTACGGCAAAACTCAAGTCGGTGGATCTGCTGAACGAAAGCGTGATCTTTGACCGCGACATACCCGCAGAATTTGCCGACACTATCTTCCGCGTGGGGCGCCACGCCTACAAGATCGGTTCGATCGAAGGCAGCAAGATAACGCTCAAAGATCAATCTATGATCCGCGGCAGATTCCGTATGCTCAACAAAAAGCCGATCCCGCCGCTTAATCTGGCAACCAAAGAGATGTATGTTTACAATTCCGATGCCAAAACTGTTATCGGCAAATACCCTGCTTCGCTGCCTGCGGATCATCCTGCCGATCAGGATTTGTGGATCGGGATGTGCGCCCCCGGCGATGAAGCGGTATTCGTCTGCCCCTCGGAAAGAAACATCAAGTGATTCAATAAATAGCAACAATTAAAAACAAACTGCAATGCAGTAAATCCCAAGGAGTGTTTTATGCGTAAATTCTGTTCGTTGATGTTGCTGGCAAGCAGCACGCTGGTCTTCGGAGCGGCGGCACCGTGTCCCGAAAAACCGGTTCAAATCAAAGAAAGCAGCTTTGAAGGGGAGTATCTGAACAATCTGGTGCGCAAGATGGACTGTACCGTGCAATGCGGTGCCGATAAACTTACCGCCCAATTTGAGATCGTTAAAAATGACGCGTGGGTCTTTATGGAATTTTCCGCTCCGGTTAAGGATTTTGCGCTGGAAAAAGATGGCAAAGTCGTTGCCGACAGCAAAGTTCTGGTCAAAAGCCGCGAATTTATGCTTGATCTGACTCCAGGCAAATACTCTGTACGCGCCGCCAGCGCCGACCCGCGGATCAAAATGCTGGAAATCAAACGCTTCAACCGCGTACCAGAAATTTATTATTACGCCCCCTCAAGTGCCGGCGGTATGCATATCCTTGACGGCGCTGACTACTGGCAGCAACTCGGCGACCAGCTTTTGAGTTCCACCAACTTGATTGCAAATGGCGGACTCAGCCGCGAAGAGCTGGGTATCTACCGCAGCGCCGGACGCAAAGTGTTTTTCAACACCATGAATAAACCGGTCAGCGATCATAAGCTGGAAGTCTTTGCCGCCAATGTCCACAGCAAGCTCGGTTTTGAATTTTTCGACGGTTTTACGGTCGATGAATTTGACTTTGCCAATCCCAGGGGCGGCATGGGCTATATGGATTACGAAAAAGCGCTCAAGCTGGTCAAGAATCCGCAGAATAAACGTATGTACACCTGGAGTTACAGCGTAAAATATACCGGCAAACCCGAACAGCTGGCTTTTGTCAAACTCTGCGCCAATCCGCCCAGCGGCAAAGGTCGGCTGATGACCGAAGTCTATCTGGAAAGCAAAGAAACCGAAGCCGAAGCCAAAGAGTTTATCGAACGGCGGGTCTGCAAGGACGCAGCATCCATATTGCAGCAGCTGCCCGAACTGGCTCCGCATTACGGTATTGTGCTGGGCAACTTTAACGCCATGCCGATCCTGACGCAGGAAGTTGTCCCCGAAGTGGATTACAAATACTATCTGGATTGGCAGATGCACACCATTGCCAACCACCCCTCCTGTAAAGATCTGGGGCTGGTGGGCTACTGGGGCGGCAACTACTGTCAGGAAGAGTTGCAGCGCTGGTGTCTGCTGCTGCTGCGCCACTACTTTGTGGAAGGCAACAAGAGTATGCTGTCAGAAAAATATGGCTACAAATACCGTCCCGGCATCTTGCAGAACGGCGACTTTCTGGAAGATTTGAGTTCGTGGCAGGTCTTTCCGGCAGAAGCTGGTTCCATCCGTCAGGATTCTGTAAAAGGTCACGGCTATCTGATGCAGTGCCGCTGGGGCTCAACCAAATCCGCCAACGGCAAAGCCTACAACGGCGATGCGGCGGCGGTCATGGTCAAGAGCGACAAAGGTATCAATATTCTTTCGCAGAAAATGGTCAATCTGATTCCCGGCAAACCGTATGTGCTGCACTATGTGGTCGGCAGCTTTGACGATGCCAAAAACAAGGTGAACAATCCCCGCTATTACGGCGTGGAAGTTCAGCTCGATCCCGCCGAAGCCAGCATCCGCCACAGCAAGGTCTTTATTGACCAGCGCGAGAAACACCGCTACCACTCCGACAAAGGGTTCAGCCGTGCCAATCTGCACCGCGTTATATT
Source organism: Lentisphaerota bacterium (assembly GCA_015061545.1). Taxonomy (GTDB): domain Bacteria; phylum Verrucomicrobiota; class Lentisphaeria; order Victivallales; family Victivallaceae; genus SIG78. The sequence continues at coordinate 64,337 of SUWJ01000002.1, forward strand.
TGTTCCCAAAACCAGCGAAGTAACTTTGAATCTGACCGACGGCTCCAGCAAAGAAAAAGCCGGTACCCAGTTGATGGTCAACTTTGTGCAGGTCAAACCCTACTTTGCGCCCGAAATGATGCCGTAAAAAACGGTTTAACTCAAACAGAGCAAACGGACTTGCTGCAAATGCGGAAAAAAGATAACTTTTCGGTAAAAACCCATCCGCACACTTGAAATAGCACTTGAAATCCTGTATATTAAGAATGTGTCCATCAAATAAAAATGATTCTTAAAATCGAAAAGAAAAACATGAAAAGAAAATTCACCCTCATCGAACTCCTGGTGGTTATTGCCATCATCGCCATTCTGGCGGCAATGCTGCTGCCGGCGTTGTCCGCCGCCCGTGAACGCGCCCGCATTGCCTCTTGCATCAACAAACTCAAGCAGATCGGTCTGGCGCAGCTGATGTATGCCGACAGCAACAAGTCCTGCATCACTGTAAACGGCTTGCGCAAAGGCTGTACCTGCGGCGGCTGCGTGGCGATCAACGGTTCTGCCATGACCGGTACGCTGACCAGCAGCGGTAAATCGGTGTTCTTTATGCTTATGGAAGGCGAATTCTTCGGCGCTGCCGCCGATGACGATAACGCCAAACAGCGTATCTTCAAATGCCCCAGCGACTCGACCTATTACAACTACGAGAACAATACAGCAAGTTACAGTATCGAAGTGATGGCTCACGGCTCCTGCGGCGCCTGGAGTTTGAATTCGAGCCGCCCGCTGGGTCCGCGTCTGTATGTGGGCAAACATGATCCGATGGCGATCATTACGCTGGATATGGGTCCCTATCTGGCTGCCGCCGGCACGGAGATGATCCACCCGAATCTGATCAATACTTTGCGTTTGGGCGGTCATGTTGAAAGCGTAAACGCCAAACTTGCCGATGTAAAAGATGTATCCACGCTGATGGTGGTTTACAATCTGGAACCCGAAGTATCCAGCGATTACAACCGCTGAAACACCATTATTAAGGCATTTCCATGAAAAAAAGTTTTCTTCTGCTGCTGGTCTTTGCCGCGCTGCCGCTGTGGGCAAAGTTTGAAGTCAAAGAAATCGACGGCAACTTTACGCTCTGGCACGACGGCAAATTGATGCTTTCTGCCATCGAAACCTATACGGGGAAGTCGTGGACTCCCCCGGAAGGCACCCGCAAGTCAGAAGCGATGCTGCCCGACGGCAGCAAAGTCTACCAGTTGTGGAACGAAAACGATAATTACAAATTCCGCCGCGAAATCGCCGTCATGGCCAACGGCACGGTGGAAATCACCATGGCGGGTGAAGCAGCTGCTTTCAACAGCAATCTCACCCGCATGGTGCAGATCAGAGTACCATTTGAGGCGGTCAAAGGCGAGAAGTTTCAGGCTTTGCGCGACGACGGGCGCAAGTGGCTGCCCGTTGACGGCTGCTTTGCCCCCGATATGGCCGATGGCGGACTGCCTACGCGCCCTTACCGCTTTTTCTGCGTAAATATCAACAACAAGCCGATCATCTTTGACTTTTTAAGTCAGGGAGCAGGCGACTATTGTACCGGGTACGGCACAGGAGCGATCCGCGGGATCTGGTCGGCAACTAAGCGCGGCAATGAAATAATCTTCAACACCGGTTCCACGCTGCCCTGGTACGGCGGTTTTACCGGGGCGAAATTGGTGATCCGCGAAGGAAAATTTACCGACTACTCCAAGCTGCACGCCCAGAAAACTTTTGTCTACAATTATCACCTTGCTCCCGAACGGCTCTACAGCTTCGGCGGCAATAAAGTCGGCAAGCTCTACCGCGCCATGAATCTGAATACCTGCGCTGCCAACCGCGACGGAGGCTGGGTGGATGCCGGCAACCTTAAAGTGGTCAACGGCAGCAGCGAAGGCGCTTACTACAGCGCCGTGGCGGGTAAAAACGGCGAATACAAAGTCGGCAATCTGCGCGACGGATGGTATATCATCACCCTCGGCAGCGGCAATTACAATGGGGTAAAAAACCGTTTTTCGGTCAGCGTAAACGGCAGGGAGATGGTCAGAGATTTTACAGTAGCACCACGGGAGGCAGCGACAATTTCCAAAGCATTTTTCCTGAAAGGCGGAACTGCCTCCATCAAGTTTGACGGCGACTTTCTGCTCTCCACGCTGGCGCTGCAGTTTGTTATTGCCGAAGCCGAAGACTTTACCATGAATCGCGGATTCTGGGCCGCCGACGGCTATGAACCGGGGGCAATTTACCGCAACGACAGCTACAAAGCACCGCTGACTTTACCCGTATCGGTCGAAAAGTTCTATCTGCCTGAACCCGGCAAGGAGTTTGCCGCTAAACTGAAGACCCCGAAAGCCGAACGGTTCCTGCCCGACCCTGATGCGCCGGAAATGGCGTGGGTCCGCAATGCGCATATGTTCAAGATCCTGGGTAATTCGGCAACGCTGGCGGAACTGGATGCACCCGGCGCGCCGGAAAAACTGCTGGACCACATGAGTCAGGGCAAAAATTACAACGCAGTGATGTTTTCGGGTATGCACAGCCGTCACACCTACATCGGCCATCGGGAACGGGGGCTGAAAGCGATTTCTCGCATTGTTAACGCGGCGCACGAACGCAATCTCAAAGTTATTGACCACCACGACGCAGCGCTGTTGTGGAACATTGATGCCGGATTCCGCGTTCTGCTGGATCGTCTGCCCGAAACCGCCCGCGCGATCAAAGACCAGCTGCCCACTTATCAATTCTGCATCACCAACAAGGATTTTTCGGAAAAATATTACAATTATTTGCTGGAACTGGTCAAAAACGGTGTCGATGGTTTTCAGGTGGATGAATTGCAGTTCTGGAATCACGGCTGCAGCTGCGCCACCTGCCGCAGAGAGTTTCACGAAGCGACCGGCTGGTATCTGCCGGTCAACGAACTGGATCCTGCGCTCAACAACAATCGGAGCGATCTGTGGAAAGCGTGGACCAACTGGCACCGTACCCGCATCGGCAACTGGTGGGTGGAATTCCGCCGCCGTGCCGAAAAGATCAACCCCCATCTTACGCTGTGTATGTATGCTACACATTGGGGATTTATCGCCCGCGCCGCCGCCAGAAACAATGCTAACGATGACTTGTTCTCGCTGGGCGGAGCGATCAACTATTTCGGAACCGAAATCATGTCGCGCAACTGTTTGCAGACTTCCCGCTCGCTGCTGCCCTACCGGCGGATGAAAAATGCGCTGACCACCGAATTTGGCGCTCCCGTCTGGGGCTGGGTTTACGCTTATGACTGGAATGTAAACTACTTCAGCTGGGCGGCGTGCAATATGAACAATCAGGTGGCGCTGCTGCCTGAAGCGTTGAAACGCCCTGCGGACGGCATCGACTTTTCCAAGTTTGAAAGTTCCCCCGACAATATGAGCCGCAATCACGCCAAACCCATCGCTTCGGTAGGGATCCTCTTTTCGCGTCCCAGCCGCGACGAAAATCCGGACGGCGGCTTTGAGTATGAACTTTTCGGCACCGCCCAGACGCTGGAAATGATGCACACACCTTACGAAATCATTTCGGAACTGAGTCTGCGCCAAGAGCAGCTCCAAAGATATAAAGCCTTTATTCTGGCGTATTCGGTCTGCCTTGCCGACAGCGAACTTGCCGTGCTTGAGCGCTATGTTGCCGAAGGCGGAACACTGCTTATGACGCTGCCGGCAGGAGCGTGCAATCAATGGGGCAACCGCCGCAACGTCTGGGGTTTTGCCGATATGGTAAAATATACGCCGCAAAGCGTCAGCAAAGTAAATATCGTTAAACTCGGCGCTACCGCCGACAGCAGCAAAGCTGTTCAGCCCAACCGCCCGCTGGCGCTCAGCGCCAAACTGGATCCCGCCCGGGGCAGAACGCTGCTGTGGGGATTTACTGCCGACGGCGAAAAACTGCCGATCGCCGCCGAATATAAATACGGCAAAGGCAGAGTGATCGCCTGCGCGGTCAAACTGGGCGCCGAACTTTTCGAACCCGAAGTCGGTTCCGGCGGCAAATGGTCCTACAAGCACAATGACAACATCGACCGACTCTTCCGTCAGCTGCTTGCCGACGGCATCGGCGAAGGTGCATACTGGCAAACCAATGCTCCCGACCGGGTCTACACCGCGCTGTGGCGCGAAAAGAATGAAACGCTCATCCATTGGCTCAATGGAACCGGCTTTGATATGAAATCCGGCGACGTACTCGGCAATTATGCTCCGGCACTGCCATATCCTGCCATGGCAAAGGATATAACTTTTACCCTGCCGGGAACCTTTACTTGCGCCCGCGCCGTCAGTCCGGACTTTGCCGGCAGCAAACCGCTCAAGATGGTGCAGAATAAAAATAACACCGTAACGGTAACGCTGCCGAAAGAGCTGCTCAAGACCTATACGATCGTGCGGCTCAAGTAAAAATAAAGTGTTGGCTGCTTATGGAAAGCAAAGGTAAAAAATTGCTGCGTTTTATCGCTATGCGCTTGGCAATATATCCGCTTATTGCGCTGGTGATCTTTTTGCTTGCGGGCTACAGCATGATGGAAAGGATGCTGCTGCCCGCGCCGAAAAGTGATGCCAAATTCGGCAATATAACCCTTTACAGTCAGGGCGCCAGCCTTGACGCATATTATCTGCCTCCCGCGGAAAATATGCCCGTTATCCTGTTCAGCCACGGCAACGGCGAAGTGCTGAAAAATCTAACCAGCCTGCTGGAAGAATTTGCCATCCGCGGCTACGGCATACTGGCGTATGATTATGCCGGATACGGGTTCTCCACGGGCAAAGCAGGCGAAAAACAAAGTTATCAGGATATTCTTACCGCATACGATTATCTGGTCAGAATCCGTGCCGTAGCGCCGGAAAAGATCATTGTTGCCGGGTATTCGGTCGGCAGCGGCCCCAGCTGTTACCTGACCACGCAGCGGCAGACGGCGGGGCTGGTGCTTATCTCCGCCTTTGCCTCGGCAATCGAAGTCAAACTGCCGTTTCCGCTGCCGTTCAACCGCTACAACAATGCCGATATACTGAGCAAAAGCGATGTGCCTGTGTTGATTTTTCACGGCGAAAACGATGACATTGTGCCTGTCCGCAACGCGGACAAACTTTACCGCTGCGCACGGGGCAAAAAGGAGCTGCATATAGTAAAAAATGCTGCTCACAACGATATTTTTAATGTTATGCAGGAAGACTTCTGGCATAAACTGGAATCCTTTTGCCGCAGTCAAATCCCCAACGCGACAACCGTCAAGGAGTAATTTATGCAGGATCAATGGCTCAACGACTGCTGTCAGAATAACTCTGATTTTATCAAAAATAAAATACGGGCGGTTGTATTGCTTTTTCACGGACTGGGCGGCGGAGTGTGCAAATCGCTGCTGCAATACGAATTGGCGCTGGCGGAGCAGGATATCCTTACCATCGAGCCATATTACGGGCCATGGTGCTGGATGAATCGGCAGGCGCGGTTGTTTGTGGATGAAATCGTCGAACGCACCTGGCGGGAATTCAAACTTGATGAAAGCACCAGACTCTTTTCCACGGGATTGAGCATGGGCGGGTTGGCGGCGCTGTTGTACTGCCGTTACGGCAAACGCCCGCCGGTCGGGTGCGATGTGCTTTATCCGGTCTGCGATGCAGTCTATCACTACCGGGAACGGCCCGATGTATCCACCAGCATGAATGCCGCATTTTACGGTTACAGCGAACCATTTGAAACTGTGCTTGAAGAGCACTCCCCGCTGCATCAGATCGAAGCAATGCCCGATATACCTTACCAGTTTATCCACGGCAATAACGATCAGGCGGTCAATATATTGCACAGCGATAAAATGGTTGCCGCGCTGCGGGAAAAAGGTTGTCAGGTCGAATATCTGACCATCGACGGCATGGGACACGGCATCAATGTACCGTTAAGCGTATGGCAGAAAAGGGTGGATTTTATTACCGCCCGGGTTTGATACAATAATAAAATTTTATAAAATATACGAATTAAATAAAAAAAAGAGGTTCTGTTCCCAATATTGGTTGATAAACGGTAAAGATGCCGGATCAGACATTTTTCAAAAATTGAAGGGCATTTATCTGCTGGCTGCCCAACAGATAAATATCAATAAAAGGCTTTCCGCCTTACCCCGGAAATCTCCGATCGAGCCTTATTGAAAACAGAGCTGCAAAAAAGAAAGAGTTGATTATGATTTTTGTAATTGCCACCTCCGAACTTGCCGATAATTGCCGCGAAGAGTTTATTGCCGTTGTCAAAGAAAATATTCCGCTGGTGCGTGCCGAAGCCGGCTGCATAAGCTACACCCTGACCGGGGATTTTGAATCAGGACTTTCCGCGCAAGTCAAAAGCAATGAAAATACAGTAACTTTTGTGGAGTGCTGGGAGAGTCTGGAACACCTTAAAGCCCATCTGGCGGCACCGCACATGAACAGTTTCCGCGAAAAGGTAAAAGGTATGCGCAAAAGCTCCACGCTCAAGGTGCTGACTCCCGTCTGCTGAAAATCAGTTCGGGACGTAACAAATCGCTCTATCGCCTGTCTTTATATCAGCAAAGGTGTTATTATGCAATATCTGGGACATTTGCCGGAAAGTGACCCGTTGTTCAGTTATTTGAAGAACGAAATTTTTCCACAGATAAATTGTGATTGCCGCGATGGCATAAGAGTTTTCCGGACCAACGGCTCCAACGCGGTCTATATTTACGAAGAACGCACCGCCTGCAACAAGGTGGTAGGCAAATTTTTCTACTCCGAGCGGCAGCGCGACAAAGCCGCCGCCCTCCGCCGACTGGAGCGGGAATACCGGAACACCATGGAATTCCGCTCTTATCTCGACGGCTTCCATTATGCAGCGCGGGTGCTGGGCTGCAAGCCCGAGCTGGATTGTCTGCTGGTGGTGGAATACTGCTACGGCGAACCGCTGGACGATATCATATTGCGCAGCATCAACAACAACGATCCCCAGCTGCTCTACAACAAACTCAAGGCGCTGGCATGGTTTCTTGCCAACTTGCACAACCGTTCGGCGCGCCCTGCCGAAAAAGTCCGCTTCAGCGCCGTATGCCACTATTTTGAACTGGTGGTGAACGGGCTGCAGGGGGTGATCTCGCCGGGAGATGATTCACTTATGCGCAGCTTGTGCCGCCAATGGCACGATCAGCCGTTTATGTGGGAAGACTGCGAAGTGCTGGTCCATGGCGACGCCACGCCGTCGAACTTCTTTTTCGGCGACGATATGCACGTTATAACCTTTGATCTGGAACGGGTCCAGCGCACCGACCGCATCTTCGACGTCGGCAGGATCGCCGCCGAACTGCAGCACTTTTTTATGCGAACCACCGGCAATAAGTACGCCGCCGAACCGTTTATCGGGCACTTTCTCTGGGAGTACAGCTGCCACTTCCCCGATCGGGAGCAGACATTCAAGAGTATCTCGCGGCGGATTCCGTTTTATATGGGGGTGAATCTGCTGCGGATCGCCCGCAACAGTTATCTTGATTACGAATACCGCCAAAAGCTCATCAGCGAAGCAGGCGAATGTTTAAGGAGCCGCCAATCGTGATAAAAGGTATATTATTTGATCTCAACGGTACTTTGATCGACATTTACACCACCGAAAGCGACGACCAGCTTTACCGCGTGACAACCAACTATCTGGATTACTACGGCGTAAAAATCGCGCCCTGTGAACTCAAACGCCGTTTTTTTGAGCTTAACCGTATGCAGCGGCAGCAGAGTGAAGAAGATTTCCCTGAATTCGATGTGGCAAAAATATTTCAGCAAATCATCGGCGATTATCATACGCGCCCGCTGGAAAATACAGCAGAACTTGCCCGCAGCACAGCCGTAGTGTTTCGCGCTGCCGGGCGCTACAAATTGGAGTGTTACGACGGCGTTTACGAAATAATGCGCGACCTGAAAAAGCGTTTTCTGCTGGGGGCGGTATCCGACGGTCAAAGTCTGTGGGCAGTGCCTGAACTGCAATCGGTCAATCTGGAAGATTTCTTTCAAACTGTCGTTGTGTCAGGCGATCTGGGCTACCGCAAGCCCGATATCAGACTGTTCAAACAGGCGCTGGATGCCCTGCAGCTGGCGCCGCAGGAAGTGATCTTTGTCGGCAACGATATGTACCGCGATGTTTACGGAGCCCACGCCGTCGGCATGAAAACGGTGTTTTTCAAATCCAATCAGGGCGATCACTCCTATCACGGCGCCGATGCCGACTACATAATCTACAACTTTAACGAGCTGCCCCGCGCCATTGAATTTCTGCAATGATTTTTACCGCCCGGCGGCTCACTTTTTAAGCAGCCGGTGGCGGTAATACAGCACCAGAATCAAATCAGTAGCAACCATAACCGCGTTGAGTATGTAGAGAATGATCCCCCAGTCGAAGTGCTGGAGTTTGAAGATAATACCCGAAAGGTAACCGATCTCGATCAACACCAGAAATCCGATGCTTCTGCCCGTCGGATTTTTGACCTTGATCGTCTTGAGGATCGACATCGGCCAGCTGGCACCGAAACAGATCATCATAATAGCTTCAAAGATATTTATATCCATAGTTTTCTCTCCTTTTACAGGTTACAGGTGTTTTCAGCATTGCTGAAGTCAGACAAATTCGTTTCTATATAATATACAGGAAAAATTCTTTTTTTGCAAGTTCAACTTTTACCGATTCTGCCCTTGGGCAAAACCGTTACCAGAGCAGCGGCAGTTCGGGGTGCAGCATAGTTTGAGTTTCAGCCGCAGGAAAATTGCTGCAGCTTACCCCGATCAGGCGGACTTTGCGCTTGCCCGCTTCGGTGCGTTCCAGCAAGGTGCGGGCGGCGGCAGCAAGCTGTTGGGCGTCGTTGACGGCAACCGGCAGCGTGATACTGCGCAGCACGTTGGAAAAATCGTCGTAGCGGATCTTGAGATTGACCGTTTTGCCCGCCAGTTTCTCCCGCTGCAGCAGCGTGGAAACTTTTTTGCTCAGCTGCCCGATAAGATTGCAGATTATTTCCAGATCGTCCACATCATTTGCCAGCGTGATCTCTCTGCCCAGCGATTTGCGCGATTCCCGCGGCGACACGATCCTGCTGTCAATGCCGCGGACGATATTGTAATAAAATATCCCGCTTTTGCCGAAAGTGCGGATCAATGTTTCCAGCGGCAGAGCGTACAAATCGCGCCCGTTATGCACATTGAGTTTATGAAATTCTCTGGCGGTGGCAGCGCCGACACCGTAAAATTTTTCGATCTTCAGCTGAAAAAGAAAACTTTTGGCACGGCGCGGAGTTATGACCGTCAGCCCCGCAGGTTTCCGCCAGTCGCTGGCAACTTTGGCAAGAAATTTATTGAAGGATACCCCCGCCGAAGCAGTTAAATTGGTTTCCTGTCTGATCCGCTGCTGAAGATAAAAAGCCAGCCAGGTGGCGGAAGGCAGATTGAGTTTGTTGCAGGTAACGTCCAGATAGGCTTCGTCGATGCTCAACGGCTCGATCATATCGGTCACTTCGGCAAAAATATCCCGTATCCGACGGGATATTTCCTTATACCTTGCCATATTGCCTTCCACAAAGATCCCGTTCGGACAGAGTTTGCGGGCAGTTTTGGCGGGCATGGCGGAGTGAATACCGTATTTGCGGGCTTCGTAACTGGCGGTGCTGACCACGCCGCGATTTTCAGGTCTGCCGCCGACGATCACGGGCAAACCGCGCCACTCGGGGTGGTCAAGCTGTTCAACCGAAGCAAAAAAGGCATCCATATCTATATGGATGATCTTGCGTTTAAGTAATGCTTGCAGTTCTGCTGAACTCATTTTCTGTCCAGCACCAGAGTACGGTCTTCAAAAAAACTGCCGGGCAGCAGTTCGGTTTTATCCGAATCGGGCAGCGCTTCGGCAAAACGCCCGGGCATGACGCTGCGCATATATTCTGCCAGAGTAACGACCGTCGGGCCGTAGCCGTCGCGGTAGATGTAATACTCCAGCACCCGCGCCAGATCGGCACAGCTGCTGTAGCGATCTTCCGGGCGGTGCGCCAGCATCTTTTTGAGTATTTCCAGCAGCTCCTGCGGCAGATCAGCGGGCAGCAGGTCATAGTTTACATAGTTGCTGCGGATCTGCTGCAGCAGTTCTTCCCGCGAGGTACGCATATCGCGGCTGTAGTGATTGCTGAGCATATAGAACAGCACCACCCCCAGCGAATAGATATCCGATGCCGCCGTCAAATGTTCAGGCGCAGTACATTGCTCCGGCGACATGAATGCCAATTTGCCCGACACCTGCCCCGAATCCTGCATCGTGGCAGCTTTGGCGATCCCGAAGTCGGTGATCTTGGGCACTCCCTCCTGATTGATAAGTATATTGTGCGGGCATATATCGCAATGGATGATGTTCAGCGGATTGCCCTGCGCATCCCGCCTGCTGTGGGCATAAGCCAGCGCCCGTGCCGCCCGCGAAGCGATAAAAACTGCCAGCGGCGGCGGCAGCTGCTTTTTGATCGCCCGATGAAACTCCACCATATCGTAGAGCGAAATGCCGTCCACGAACTCCAGCACAAAAAAATACTCGCCGTTGACCCGGTCAAGCTGATATACCTGCACAATATTTTCGTGTACAAGGTTTGCCACCAGCTTGGCTTCCAGCACAAAACGCTGCACAAAAGCCTCATCACCGGCGTAACGGCTCAGCAAGGTCTTGATGGCGACGATCTTTTCAAAACCTTCCACGCCCTTGAGCTTGGCCTTGGCAACGGTGCCCATGCCGCCGGAAGCGATAACTTTGATTATTTCGTATTGAGTATAACTTTTAAGTCGGTTCTTCATATCTTCTCTCGGGCAAGTTTCTGTAATCGGGCTTCTGCCTGCCGTAAATTTTCCATTCTCAACGCTCCGCGCAAACGATTTGCCGTATCGGTAAAAAAGGCGTTGCTGCGCAAAAATTCCACTTCACGGCAATACCATTGCAGATCGGTCATTACCTGTCCCTGCGCCGCCAGTTCCTGACGGAAATCCGCCGCCCGCTGCCAGAAAACATCTCTGCCGATATATTCGATATCTGCATCGCACAGAAGTTTCCCCGCCGCACTTATCGGGCGGTAGGGAAATGCTGTTTCCATAATCAGCTCCATTGCCCGAACCTGCAATGCCAATGGCAATGCAAACTCTTTGCCGAACATCTGCACATACTCCCGGCAGCAAATCTCGTTTTCATCCGGCCGTACCAGATAGCCGAAATCGTGAAAAATCGCCGCAATTTGCAATGCCTCCCGCTCGGAGGGCTCGAACGGATCTGCAGTTGATTGCAAAAACTCCTCCAACGCCGCACAAACATCCTGCGAATGAACCGCATTGTGATAGCTGTAGCGCCGGTCAAGATGCTCTGCCAGATACGATAGAGCAGCCTCTTGCAGGGTCTTTATACAAAAATCTCTTGCCATATTGTTTGCCTTTGTTGTATTCCGGTGATAAATTAGCACAGGGAGTATTCAAATGCAAGAAAATAATTCGGACTATCCGCAAAAAAAACCGCGCCGGCAGCGCAAAGATATTTCCGCCTGGGAGCAAACTCTCCGCTGGCTGGATGCCCGTTGGTACAGCGAAAGCAAACTGCGCGAAAAACTGAACCGACTGGCTTACGGAGTTGACGAAATCGAAGAGGTGCTGAACAAGTGCCGCGAATATAATCTGGTCAACGATGCTGCGCTGGCGGAAGAATTTGCCCGCAGTCAGAGTTCCCGCGGCCGCGGCTCCCGCCGTATTGCCTGCGAACTTTACCGCCACGGACTTACCGGCGATGCCGCCCGCAGCGCCATTGAGAAAATTACCGGCAACGATGCTCAGGCAGCTCAAAGCGCCCTGCAAAGCAAACTTTCCGGCTGGAAGAATCAACCCGATTGGCGCAAGCGTCGGGAAAAAGCCTTCCAATTTCTCGCCCGGCGCGGTTTCCCGCTGGATATAATTTATTCCGCGCTGGACGAAGAACCCACCCTCAACGGCAATATGTTTGAAGATTGAACAACGATATTTTACTTTACTTCTTCGGCGTGATCGTACATATATTCCATAAATTCCTGAAAGGTGAAGCCGTAGCCCAAATCGGCGGCAAAAGCCATAAACGCGTCGATCACCTGATTCTGGTCGGAATATATTTTCTGAAAAGAGAGCGCCTTTTCCCGCAGAACAAGGTCTTTTTCCAGCAACTCATATAATTTGGCAATATTTTCTTTACTCATAATCTGCTGTTCCTGTTGGGTTGAAACAAAACCCTTATACTATAGCATCGGGCGTGATTTTTACCAGTAAAAAGCGTTTCCTGCCGTTAAAAAATGAGATTTGAGCAAAAAAAGCATTTTTTTATTTGCATTTCTCCATCTGCCATGCTATTATAGCCTCAGAGAGGATATGCTGCTGGTTGCAGCATATTGTTCAAAGCAGCACAACTGTCTGCTGAAAAACAGCTTGTGCTGTAAAAACAATTCGTTTTCAGCAAAGGAGAGTTTTTTTATGGTTACCGGTATTGCGTTGGTCACCGTCGAGCGTAAACAGTTGCGTCAGGCTACGGAAGCGTTGCTTAAAATAGCGGGCGTTACCGAAGTTTATACTGTCGCCGGTGAATATGATCTTGTGGTAATGATCCGTGTCAGCAGCAATGCCGAACTCTCTGATGTTGTTGCCAACAAGATGACCCGCGATATTCCCGGTATTACTCACACCCGCACCATGATCTCGCTGCAGGCCGATGCCAAGGTCGATCTGGGTCAGTTCTACGATCCTGCCAAGCAGAGCGATCCCAAAGTCTTTGCCTGATCCGGCGGTAGCGCCGAAAGTAAATACAATAGCTGCGGTGCGGGGAAATTTTTTGAGCAATCTCCCCCTTCCGGCAGTAAAACCAAGGAACTGTTGTAAAAGAGTTTTTGCAACAGTTTCCTGTTTTTTATCAACAGTTTTTACCGGAGAGGTTTTACTGCGCTTTATCGGGATCGAAGGCTATATTGGTGATCCTGCCCAAAGTTACCTCCGCAGCCGGAGCGGTTACGGCTATATAATTATCGCTCCAGCCGTGGGCGACATTGCTGCTATCCACGGTTTCAAATATAACGGGCAGAGTTTTTCCGCGCATGGCATTGCGGAAATCGCTTTTCATACCTTCCCCCAGCGCCTCCAGTCGGCTGTGGCGGAGTTTTTTCACCGCGTCGGGCAGCTGCTGAGGCATGGTTGCAGCGAAAGTTCCCTGCCGCTTGGAGTAGCTGAAAACGTGCAGATTGGCAAACTGCATCTTGCGGATAAATTCAAAACTGCGCTCAAACTCCGCCTCGCTTTCCCCGGGGAAGCCGACAATGACATCGCTGCCCAGATGAATATCGGGAATCAATTCCCGCGCGGTATTGACAAAATTCTCAAAGTCCGAAGTCGTATAATGCCGATTCATCCGCTCCAGCACCGAATCGCACCCGTGCTGCAATGCCAAATGGAGAAAACGGCAAACTCTGTCAGGATACGCCGCCATCGTTTCCAGCAGCGAAAGATTGTCAGGCGCCGGTTCGGTCGAACTCAGCCGCAGCCGCCAGGAACCGGGAACATTTTCACAAAGCTCACGGATCACTGCGCAGAGATCGCGCCCGTGATCCAGATAATTGCAGGTATTCACCCCCGTTAAAATCAACTCCGGCGCTCCTGCGGCAATCGCCTGACGGCAGTCGGCGATCACCTCGTCAAAATCCCGCGAGCGGGAAGGTCCGCGGGTATAAGGTACAATGCAGTAGCTGCAGAAATTATCGCACCCCTCCTGAATTTTGATAAATGCCCGGGTTCGGTTGGGGAAAAGCGAAAAGGCTTTTTCGGCAAAATTTTCCGCTTTGCCGGCGCGGCTCTTTATCACATCGGGGGCGCTCCCTGCAAGCAGAATATCCCCCAGCTGGCGCTTCTGCAGATTGCCCAGCTTGAGCCAGCTTTCGTCGGCAGCGTATTGGTCGTCGATTTCCGCCGCACAACCGGTAAAGATCAGCTTGGCTCCCGGATAGAGTTTTTGCAGCTTCCGCGCCGCCTGACGGCTTTTGGCTGCCGCCGCTGCCGTGACCGCACAACTGTTGACGATCAGCAATTCAGGCGCCGTTTGCTCATGATCGCTTTGCAGGTAAAAGCCCAGCTGTTCCAACCGATCGGTCAGCAATGCGCTGTCCGCCTGATTGAGTCGGCAGCCCAGCGTCACGATCCGTGCGGGGCGCAATTTTTCATTATTTTTACCGAACTTGTCCATTGCCGCGAACAATATATTTATAAGTCACCAGCTCATCCACCCCCATCGGGCCGCGGGCGTGAAGTTTATCGGTGGAAATACCGATTTCAGCCCCCATGCCGAACTCGCCGCCATCGGTAAAGCGGGTGGAGGCGTTGGAGTAAACCACCGCCGAATCGACTCCGTTAAGGAATTTTTCCACCGCCTCGGCATCGTCGGCAAGAATCGTTTCGCTGTGGTGCGAACCGTAAAAATTGATATGGTCAACCGCGCCGTCGACCCCATCGACCACCTTGGCGGAAATGCGCAGATCCAAATATTCGTTGAACAAATTTTCTTCTGGTAGCACTTCCGCATCCGGAGCGTATCGGCGAAACTCTTCATCGCCGAAAACCGTTACCCCTGCCGAGCTTAAAACACCGTAAACTATCGGCACAAGCTTTTCTGCGGCAGCGCGGTCGATCAGCACCGTTTCCAGCGCGTTGCAAACCCCGGGCCGCTGACATTTGCCGTTAAGCAGAATGGCGCTTGCCATTTCAATATTGCAGGATTTATCCAAATAAGCGTGGCAGACACCTTTGTAGTGTTTGATCACCGGCATAGTAGCCCCCGCCACCACCGCACGGATCAGACTTTCACCGCCGCGGGGAATAATTACACTCAAATATTTATCCATCTTCAGCATCACCTGCACCGCTTCGCGGTCGGTCCACGGTACGATCTGCACCGCGCCTGCAATCAACCCGGCAGCCTGCCCGCCGCGATCCAATGCGTGAGCCAGCGCCAGATTGGAGTTGAACGCCTCTTTGCCGCCCCGCAGAATCACCGCGTTGCCCGCTTTAAGACAGATTCCTGCCGCATCCACCGTTACATTGGGCCGCGCCTCGTAGATGATGCCGATCACCCCCAGCGGAACTGCCACTTTAGCAATTTTTATCCCGTTGGGGCGGGTAAACTCTGCCAGCACCCGTCCGGCGGGATCGCTCTGCTGCGCCACTTCGCGCAAGCCGTCCGCCATGGCAATAATGCGTTTTTCATCCAGCAGCAGCCGATCCTGCATAGCGCTTGAAAGATTGTTTTTGCGGGCATTTGCCATATCTTCAGCATTGGCGGCAAGCACTTCGGGGATCGCCTGTACCACTGCTTCTGCCATGCTGTTGAGAACTTTGATTTTTTCATCAGAAGAAAGCAGCGCCAATTCGCGGGCGGCGCGCAACGCCTTTTCGCCCATCGCTTCCAGCTGCTGCGAGATAGTTTCGATTCCGTTGTTCTGCATTGCTCACACTCCATATAACAGTTTTTTTAAACTTTGTTCCCGATAAAGATTCCACATCTTTTCTGTTTACCGACCAATATTGAGAACCGAGTCTTTAATTATTCGTCAAAAAATTCATTGCCGGGGAAATACTCTTCCGCCAACTGGTGCAAATGGGGCCGATCGCCCATCAGCAGCACGCCGTCATGTTCACAAAGCTGCGTGTTGCCGCCTGCCATGATAAATTCACCGTTGCGGCGGATAAGCATTACCCGCACCCGTTCGGGCAGCTGCAATTCCGCCAGAGTCCGATTCAGACAGGGCGAAGATGCCAGCACCTCAAACTCCTGCAGTACGCTGCTCATAACTCCTGTATCTTCCAGCTCCAGAGGCATACGGTTCTTTTTCCGGAATGGGTGATCCAGTTTCAGCGCCCGCGCCAGCAGCATCAAAGTTCTGCCCTGAATCACCACCGATGCGATAACCATAAAGAATACCAGATTGAACAACATTCCTGCACTTTCGTTGACCTCGCTGCGCCCGACCAGATGCGCCGCCAGCGGGAAAGTTGCCAACACGATCGGAGCCGCGCCGCGCAATCCTACCCAGGAGATGAACAAACGCTCCCGCCAATTGAATTGACTCCTTATCAGACAGAGAAACACCGCCAGCGGCCGCGCCAGCAGCATCAAACCGAGTGCCAGCAGCATACCCTTTACCCAAACGGCATCGAAGATCCCGCCTTCGGGAATCGCCACTAAATCGCGCACCGTAACCAGCATCCCCAGCACCGCAAACATTGCCACTTGCATAAGCCACGCCAATCCGTTGTTGAACCGCAGCTGACTCTTTTTGTAATTGAACCGCAAATTGCCCATGGTCAAACCTGCACAGTAAGCAGCCATAAAACCGTTGCCGTAAAGGCATTCGGTCAAACCGTAAGAGAACAGCACTACTGCGATCCCCAGCACAAAGTAAAGTCCTTCGTAATCCAGTTTGTAATTATTGAACAGCCAGCAGCCCAGTTTGCCGACGCCAAACCCGCACGCGGCCCCGATAAGCATTTTCAGCGGCATTAAAATTGCCAGCATCCACCACGGCGAGTGGTCAGGATCAGTTAAGAACCCCACCATAAACAGCGTCAGCAAAGCCGCCATGGGGTCATTGCTGCCCGATTCAAATTCCAGCACCGATGCCAGATTGCCTTTCAGCCCCACGCCGCGGGAGCGCAAAATCGAAAACACCGCCGCGGCATCGGTACTCGACACCACCGCTCCCAGCAAAAAGCTCCACGACCATGACCACCCCGTCAGGAAATGCACCAGCACCGCCATGATCCCTGCGGTAAGCAGCACCCCCACCGTGGAGAGCAGCAAGCCGGAGGCAAAGATCTTTTTGACGCTGCGCCATTCAGTTTCCATCCCGCCTGAATAGAGAATAAACGCCATTGCCACCGTACCGATATGATTGGCAAATTCCACCGCAGGCGCGGTTGTAATATCGAACTCCAAGCTGCGGGGCGCTCCCAACAGGATACCTGCTCCCATAAAGAGCAGCAATACAGGCATATTCAAACGGGATGACAATCGGCTGGACATCACCCCGACAAGCAGCAATACCGCCAACAAAGTAAATTGATACGCTGTTGACTCCATTATAAAATATCTCCTCAGTTTTGTACTCTGCAATAAGATAGCGCAGAAGGCGTTTTTTTCAAATCCCAACCATGTTTTTCAGCTAAAAATATACTCTTTGCCCCCGTAGATCCACCCGTGTGAACAACCGGGTCAAATCCACCGCAGCGTACAAATTTGCACGTTTTATAAAAAAACGATTTGACAAAGCAAAATATTCGTGCTATATTAGAACTCAACAAGCCGAAGTGGCGGAATTGGCAGACGCACTAGACTCAAAATCTGGCGACCTCTGGTCATGTGGGTTCGATTCCCACCTTCGGTACCATTTGAATTTATAATTCCGGCTCAAGTTTTTTCCTTGAGTCGGTTTTTTTGTGCCGTTGGCGTGTAATGTGGTATGTAATATTCCCGGAATATACCGGAAAATATACCATCATGCAGCGCAGCAGGCAAAAAAGTTTTATGCCGTTTTTACAGGTGCTTACCGCTGCTCAATGTTACTTGCAGCGGAACGGTAAAAGTTGCGGCGTTTTCCATAACTTCTTTCAGGATCGCGCCCGCAGCAGCGGCTTCGCTTTCAGGCGCACAAATCACCAGTTCGTCATGGATTTGCAGGATCAATCCCGCAGTAAGAGCTGCTTTTTTCAATTCCGACTCCACCTTGATCATTGCCGTTTTGATCAAATCTGCCGCCGTTCCCTGAACAGGCATATTCAGCGCCACCCGTTCGCCGAAGCTGCGGAGTGCAAAATTTTTGCTGGACAATTCGGGCAGATAGCGCCGTCTGCCCGCTGCGGTTTGAGCAAAACCGTTGGCTTTGGCGGTTTTGACCGCATTATCCAGATATTTTTTTACTGCCGCATACTTTTCAAAGTAGGATTTTATATAATTTTTAGCCGTAGCAGTATCTATCTGCAAATCATTGGCAAGAGTAAAAGCAGATATACCGTAGACGATCCCGAAGTTGACCGCTTTGGCTTGACGGCGCATTTCGCCGGTCACGCTGGCGGCGGGGACGTTGAATATCTGCATGGCAGTTGTCAGGTGGATATCCTGCCCGCTGCGGAACGCCTCCTGCATAACGGGATCTTCCGCCAGATGAGCCAGGATCCGCAACTCGATCTGGGAATAGTCGGCGCTGATAAGCACACAGCCTTCGTCAGCGATCAGAAACTTTCTGATTTCGCCGCCCAATTCGCTCCTTACGGGAACGTTCTGCAAATTCGGATTGGCGGAAGAAAGCCGCCCGGTTGCCGTAGCGGTCATATTGAATGTCGTATGCAGTTTGCCGTCAGGACTCTCGCTTTTAAGCCAGTTTTCCACATAAGAACTTACAAGTTTGCTCACCCGGCGGTATTCGAGGATCATCCCGATCACCGGATGCAAATTACCGATCTTCACCAGCGTTTCAGCATCGGTGGAATACCCCGATTTACCCTTTTTATCCGGCGGCGGCAACTGCAGTTCTTCGTAAAGTACCGCCGCCAGCTGTTTTGGCGAATTAAGATTGAACTCCCTGCCCGCAGCAGCGTAAATATTCCCGGAAAGAACAGCGAGATCTTTTTCAAGTTTTTTGCCGAATTCTTCCAGACCAGCCCGATCCAGCCTTATCCCCCGCTTTTCCATATTGCACAGCACCGGCGCCAGCGGCATTTCGATTTGGCGGAAGATCACATTGGACTTCATTTCGCCAACTAAAACATCGTAAAGCGCCAGCAGATTGACTCCGTCTTCTTCGGCAACGGCTTCCGCCGGCAGAAATTTTTCGGCACACTCGTGAATACTTTGGGCGCTGAATGCGGAATCTTTAAGATAGCAGGCCAGTTTTACATCAAAAAATTTTTCTGCAGAAAAATTTCTTGAAATCTGCTCCAGGCAACAGAGTCCTTTGACATCAAAAACCACCGTTTGCTCCGCCATGGACTCCGCGTTGACCCGCCATTGGGCAAGGTCAATCTTCTGACAGGACGGCTGATCGTCTGTACGGCTCCAGATTTCAACTATATCGTTTTTTACCACCCACGCCTGTACCATATAAATCACCTCAAAAGCCGGTCGGAACGTCGATAAATACTGTATCTGTACCGAACTTTTCCTGAACAAGTTTCTGCAAACTCTGCACCCCGTGTACTTCGCTGTTGTAATGCCCCAGCGCGGCAACGTGGATCGGACATTCCTGCACAGTATGATACATGGTGTGATCAAATTCGCCTGTAATAAGCATATCTGCACCTGCCGCCACGGCGCTTTCCAGACCGTCGGCCCCGCCGCCGCCTGAAATCACCGCCACGCGGCGCACCGGCGAATCTTTCAGCGGAGATTTGCACAGCACAAAATCTTTGCCGCTGCCAGCCGCCGCCTGCGCCAGCACTTCCGGCTCCAAGGCGTCGGCAATATTGCCGATAATACCGATATCCATGTTGTGATAAGCAAAAAACATCTCCCGATCTTCCAGGTTTATCATATTTGCCAGCACCGCATTATTGCCGTACTTACTGTGCGCATCCAGCGGCAGGTGAACTGCATAGAGCGAAAGATCATTTTTGAACATCGTCCCCAGCCGTTTACCCGCCATGCCGTTCCAGCGGCGCAATCCGCCGCCCCAGCTCAAACCGTGATGCACCACCAGCAAATCGGCATTTTCTGCCGCCGCCCGTTCCGCAGTAGCCAGCGCAGCATCTACAGCAAAAGCGATTTTGCCGCACTCTGCGGTGCTGTCAAAGCAAAGCTGCAGACCGTTGTTGGATGGGTCGGCGGCAAATTTTTCCAGCTCCAGAAGCTGATCGAAAAAGCTACATATTTCACCTATCTGCATGATCCACCTCCGTTGACAGGCGTTTATTCAGCAACTTCCAGCGCAAATCGCTGCCCTGCGGCAGCTTGCCCGATGCCAGAAGTTTGATTTCTTCAACACTCATGCGGAAGAGTACCGCATCGGCTTGTTTGATACCGCGTTTCTGCAATGTGTTCCTTGCTCCGGCAGCCAAACGGTTTATCCAGCAGGTTCTGATGCACAAAAACAGCGGATAAACTGCTGATAAAATCCAGAACACCCGCATCGGCAGCGGCAGAATATCAAGTATATTCAAAAATTGCGCGATCGGCACCAGCAATATCGGCAGCAGAAAACCCAGCGCATCGTATTTATGAATAAAGCATCCGCCAAAAAACTTCCGGCTGCGGGATTCGGCAGTACGGTAGGCAAAGTATTCTTCAAACAGCCATTGATCGAAAACCTGATGCGCTGCGTGAGTCATTTCGTGCGCCAGCAATTCCCGCCGATTGTAAAAAAGCCAGTTCTGGCGCTGCCGGAAGTTTTTGCGGATAATAAAGAGCGCCAAACCGCTTTCTGGATCGCTTAAAGAACATCCGCCCCAGAGCATTCCGAAACTCTCGTTGGCAAAAAAACCCGGCACCCAGTCGGTACGCACATCGTAAAGTTTTTCCGTAACACTCAGCGCTTCCTGCACCACCGCAGAAGGTATCTGCATGGAATTGGCGATCCTGATACCGGGTGACACTTCGCAGACAGCGCCGTTTTTAAGTTCCGACTCCAACGTCTTGAGTGCGCCGTAAAGTTTTTTCAGCCGCGCAGCAAATTCTTCCGCCGTTTCACCGGGGGCGATCAGCAACCCGCAGCGGTCGTACTGCATAAGCAGCGCTTCATCGCCCTTGGCAAGCGCCTCCAAACGGGCAGAGTCAAAAAGTTCGGACGCCTTCATCGTCAGGTAGTTTCCCGTCAATCCTCGCTGTCACCGCGGCGATTGTTGCCATCCTGATTGCGGCGCTGATTTTTCCGCTTGTGATTGCGGTTCTTGCGGTTTTTGTGCTGATTGCGTTTTTCATTGTTTTTGCCCGGAGTCTTTTCTGCAGCAGAATCCTCGCGTTCAGCAGCGGATTCTTTAGCTGTTGCCACCTCTTTAACCGTGGCAATGGCGTGAATGTTCCCGTTGGGGAAAATGGGCATATCAAAGCTGCTATCTGCAACTTCTTCCACCTTCTTCGGCTCCGGCGCTTTGCCCCGCAAGCGGTATTTGAGTTCCGAAGCGTGCAGCGTTACCGAGCCGCCCTCTTCCAGCTGCAGCGTCACCATCTGGGTAAGCATATTGCGGTCGGAAACCCTGCCGCGCCCCTTGCTGCACTCGCAAAGTTCGCCGCGGCGGGGCATACTCTTTTCCATTTCCACATAGCCGTCATGCTCAAATTTGAGGCAGCACTTCAATCTGCCGCAAACGCCTGAAATAGTCGAAGGCGTAAGCGAAAGATCCTGATCCTTCGCCATCTTTACATTGATACTGTTGAATTCCCGCAGAAAACGGCTGCAGCAGAGTACCTGACCGCAAACGGCAATACCGCCGCAAATGCTGGTTTCGTCGCGCACGCCGATCTGACGCAGATCCAATCGGCAGCTCAAAGCCTGAGAAAGCTCTTTGACCAGTTCGCGGAAGTCCACTCTGCCGTCGGCGGTAAACTGGATCGTCACCAGCTTGCGGTCAAACGAATAACTTGCGTTCAGCAGCTTCATAGGCAGCGCCATTTTTTCGACCATCTGGCAGGCGGTGCGGTAAGCGCTTTTGGCATGAGCTTCGTTTTCCGTAGCGGCGGCACGGTCGATAACAGTAGCAATGCGCTGCGCCTGAGGCAGCAGCGAAGTCTGTTCGGAAGGGACATCCTCTCCGGTCATGCGGACAACTCTTACATATTCCAGCGAATAATCCCGCTTGACGATCACATAATCATCCGCCTTCAACCCCATTTCGGCAGCGGCGGCAATATCGCAGCTCATGCCGTTGGGTAATTTTGTCAAGTATGTATTTATCATTTTATTTTATCCTAAAACTGTTTATATATAAACAATATAGCAGTATTTTGCCGCAACGCCAATCCTGCAACTGTCTATTTTTGATTTTTCTGCTGACGGTGCAGCCGCAGCTGGCCGCAGGCGCTGGCTGCCGATGAACCTTTTTCTATACGCATAGTCACCGTTCCGGCAAATTCACCGACTGCATCCTGAAATTCCTGCAAACGCTTATCCGACGGCCGCGCAAAAGTTCCATCCACGGGGTTGCAGGCGATCAAGTTGACCTTGGCGTGCAGACGGCGCGCCAGTTTCCCCAGTTCACGCCCCATGGCTGGATCGTCATTGATCCTGTCAATAAGCGTGTATTCAAACGTTATCATGCGCCCGTTGGCATCGCTGCAGCGCTGACAGGCGGCTATGATCTCTTTGACCGGATAGCGGCAATGATCGGGAATAAGTTTGCTGCGCACATCGTCATCCACCGCGTGCAGACTCACCGCCAGATTATACGGCTTGCCCCACGCGGCAAATTCATCCATTCCCGGCACATAACCGCTGGTGGATACAGTTATCCGCCGCGGTGACATACCGAACCCTTCTCCGGTCGGTGCCGACAGCACTTCCAATGCCCGTTTAAGGTTCTTCCAGTTGAGCAGACCTTCGCCGATACCCATAAATACGATGTTATCCGGCAGCGCACCGTGGGCTTTGACTCCGTGATAAAACTCTTCAAGGATTTCATCACAGCGCAGATTACGGATCAACCCCTGAGCGCCGCTGGCACAAAATCTGCATCGCACCGGGCAGCCCACTTGGGTACTGAGGCAAAAAGTCATCCGCTCAGGAGCGGGGATCAGCACCATTTCGATCATCTCGCCGTCGTCCAGCTTTATCAGCAGTTTGGCTGTTCCGCCGCTGCCCGGAACATTTTCCACCACACAGCTGCGGGGCGACGGAGTATTGTTGCGCAAAAACTCCCGCAGCGAAAGCGGCAGATTGTTCATGGCAGCGGTATCAAATTCGCATTTATCGTAGAGCCAGGAACAGATTTGCTGCGCACGGAACGATTTTTCGCCGTGCTGCTGCAAAAACTCTTTCAGCTCCGCAGGAGTTATCCCGGGCAGATACAAGTTATCATTCCCGATCATGGCAATTTGCCTCCGATGGAAACCGGCCGCGCGATCTCCTGCAGCAAAGGCGACGGCTTGCGCGGGGCAGGTTCATTTTCCTGCCATTGCCCGCGCCACAGATTGAATTTCCTGCCCCGACTGACCAGCGGCTGCGCCAGCAGACTTTTCCACGACCGCTCGGGGTGATTGGGAAAAGATGGCGCCAGCAGATAGACCACCTGCTTTTCAGCTTTGGGCAATTCACTCAGCGCGGAGATCTTATGCACCGCAGTTTCCATATAGACACTTTCGGCAAAGAGGTCGCTCAAATCATATTTATAAACCAGCGTTCCAGCCTTGGCTCCATCGTTTTGCAGCGCATTTGCCAGCTGCAAAGCACGTTCGCGGCGGGGTTCATCCTGCGCCTGATAAGGAAAAACGATCGTATGATACGCCAGGAGCGGCCCCAGCGCAATCAACAGCCAATAGCACCAGATCGGCGGTTTTTCCCGCATTTTCAACAGTACCAGCGCAATGACTGCCGCCGCGATCCCCGCAGTTACTCCCAGTGCTTTGACCGACGGATCATTGCTGAATCCGATCGAACGATCCAAATGCAGATATTCGCTTATAATATGGGAAGGCAGCAGAAAAAATCCCAGTATCATCAACGCCGATCCCGGCAGCAGCAGCGCTGCCGCTGCATTGCCCAGTTTGCGGTACCAATCGCCGTAGCGGCGGATATTCAGCTCATAATTCAGCGCAGTCATCACCGCCAGCGGCGGCAGCAGTATCAGCCAGTCATAAACATCGTCCAGCGGCGTGATCCACAGCAGGAAAAAGTCGGTCAGAAAAAGCGTCCGCAGAAAACGGCTGAAGATCGGCGTGGTATCCAGCGTCTGGATCGCCACGCAAAACGGCGCCCATGCCAGCAGCGCCCACGGCAGCACCCGCAAGCCCATATCCCAGGGGAAAGTCAACAGATGTTTCAGGTAATCTGCGTTATCCAGAAAATTGATCTGCGGATAACTTGCCGCCAGCCGCACCCCTTCCTGATGATACGGCAGATACCATAACAATATGGTCAGCAGCAGCAGCCCCAAACCCAGCATCACCCCCCGATTGCGCAAGCGTTGAAAGATCCCCAGCGGCCGCCGCATAAAAACCAGCGGCAGCATAAAGAATATCACCCCTACGATCCCGCGCAGGGCAAACCCCGCAGAACAGGCAATAAACCCGATCAGCCACGCCTTGCTCCAATTCCCCCGCAGCGCGGCAAAATAGTACCACAAAAGCTGACCGCCGAAGGTCACCAGCACAAACAGCCAATGGGCAAAACCATCGCCGGTTTTATCTATCGCCAGCAAATTCGTCAGCATTACCGCGGCGGCGCAAGCTCCGATGGAGAGTTTTTTCCGTGTCCGCCACGCCACCAGAAATACCAGCAGCGTAACGCCCAGCAATCCGAGCAGACTCAACACCCGTCCGCTGATTTCGGCAGGACACCCGAACTCGATCAAAACCCGGCTCAACATCGGGAAAAGTACCGTTACATTGGGTATAGCCTCGCCATGAGCCATAACGATCGGCAGCGGGGTAAATTCCATACCCTGCGCCTGGGCAATCAAATAGCCCTCGCGCCAGCTGAGTTCCTGCATTCCCAGCGTCCACGGAGCAAATGCCACAATAAACGCCAATACCAACAGCAATACTGTCGGTACAAGGCTCAAGTTTTTTTCCTGATAACGCGCCACGGGCTCTCGCTTTGATATTTTGATTGAAATTTTTTATAAATTGAATCGGTAATATAGTACAGTTTATGCTTTTCTGCAAACTGCAAGTTATTTTTTCCTGCTCAGCGCTTGTATCTGACCTGACGCACGGGGCGGCTGCTTCCTGCATCGGGCGCAGCACTCTGGTGCTGCATTTGCTTTTGACGCTGCATACGGCGGATCTCCTCGGGGCCCGGCAGATTGGGATTTTCGTTGGCATGAGCAAGTTTCCAATCCGGATCGGTCAGGTCCCCGGTAGCGTAGACCATCACCCAGTAGGGGTTGATATCCTTCTGGGTAAGGCGGCTGCTGTCGGCAGGACTTTCGTAAATTTCCCAGCGGAAAGTGGCCCGCCCCCGTTTGTTGCCCTCGTAAACTATCCGCTGATAGGGTACAACTTCGGCAAAAACACCCCGCAAATGATCGGGTACGGCTTTACCCTGCAGCGCCAGAGTACGGGCGCTGTTCACCAGCTGGGTTTGTTCTGCGGCGGTAAGTTCCTCAAAATACTCAGGGCGTGTGGCACAGCCGCTCAAAAGCAGCCCGACTGCCAGCAAAAACAGGTACTTCTTCATATTTTCTGCTCCTCAATTTATGTTTTTTCTGCGGCAATGCGCCTGCACCAGCGCTGCGCACAAACGTTCAAAAGATATATTCATACACGCAGCAGCCTTCGGCACCAGACTGGTAGCGGTAAATCCGGGCAAACTGTTGCCTTCCAGAATGTAAGGCACATCATCGCTGCCGATGATAAAATCCACCCGCACCATATCGCGGCAGTTGAATTTATTGTAAAACTCCACCGCCAGCTCCTGCAAACGCTGCTGCTCTGCGGCGGTGATCTTTACCGGCGGACAAAAGTATTCGGTATGGCCGTTGGCGTAAATATATTTGGCATCGTAATCGTAAAATCCTCCCGGCGGACGGATTTCCACTACTGTCATCGCCTGATTGAGTATTACCGGAACAGTACACTCTCTGCCCTGAATAAATTTTTCCGCCAGCAGGATCGGCGCCTGCTCCAGCAATTTCGGCAGTTTGCTGCGCCACGCATCAATGTCGTCGATCTTTTCGATGCCGACCGTTGATCCCTCGCAAGGAACTTTGACCACTACAGGAAAACTCATATCCGCGGGCGGTTCGTTCAGATTTTCCGCCGTGATCTGCCAATCCGGTGCGGTGGGCATATTCAACTCTTTCAGCAGTTTTTTGGTCTTGAGTTTATCCATGATCATATCGCTGGCGATGCTGCCGGAACCGATAAAGTCAATATTTTTTTCCTCCAGCAGCTTCTGCAAACGGCCATCCTCGCCCCACGAACCGTGCAGCACAGGATAAACCAGATCGAACTGCTCCAGATTTTCCGGCAGCTCCAGCTTCTGCAAATCAAACACCGTTACATCGTACCCGCCGTTGCGCAGGGCATTGGCAACCGCCGCACCGCTGCGCAGCGAAACTTCCCGCTCGCTGCTGCTGCCGCCCATAAACAACGCTATACGCGGAGCGCTTACAGAATCTGCCAGCTCCCGGTAACCGGCTGGATTGATAAATTTGACCTCGCACTCCAGATAAAGCCCGAACTTATCGGCAATGGTACGCCGAATCGCTTTGGCTGCGGCAATAAAATCTTTTTCGCTGCCGCCGGCTTTGTTCACCAGATAGTTCCCATGCTCTTTACTGATGTAAAATGCGCCGAACTCCTGACCTTTAAGTCCTGCCAGATCAATAAGTTTACCCGCCGGATCAGCCGCCCCCGGATTGCGGAAAATACACCCCGCAGTCCGCCCGGCGGGTTCGCGGTTGCGGCGGGAAATCATCTCGCTTTGGATCAGCGCATTTTCCACTTCGCTGCTGCCCTGCGGCAATTTGAACTCTGCCGCCGTCACGATCACATCCTCCGGGATCGAAGAGCTGCGGTAACGCCATTCAATACTCCCCGCAGCAGAACTCCACGGATTGCCATTGAGATCGTAGCCCCGCAGCGCGGTAAGTTTATCGCTGATATTCTGACCGTTGGCTCCTGCATTCATCCGCAACGCCCCGCCCACGGTAGCAGGGATCCCGCACAGTTTGCTCATGCCCGAAAAGCCCCGACTGGCAGCCATCCGCACCATTTCGGGCAGTCTGGCACCGCCGCCTGCCACCAGTCGGCCCTCCGAATCCAGCGCCATGCGGGTAAAATCGCCCCGCAACCGCACAATAACGCCATCGAAAGGATCATCCGAACCGACCAGATTACTGCCCGCCCCGATCAGAAAGAGCTTGATATTCTGTTGCTTGAGATAACGCAACAGCGTAACCAGCTGGCAATCGTCCTCCACATCTGCCACCAGCGGCGCGCAATCGCCCGCTCCCAGCGTGGTCAGCTGAAAATACTTTACATTGGTGCGGAACTTTATTTCGGGCAAGTCGCGCAATACAGCTTCAATATTCATAACCAACCTTACTTGGAGTAAACTTTTTCAGCGTCAAAAACCGTTGCTTCCACCTCTTCCAGCGCGTTGTCTTTCACCCGCCGGTAGAAGCAGCTGCGATGCCCCGTGTGACAGGCGCCCGGGCCGAGCTGTTCGATCTTGAAGATCACCGTATCGCAATCGCAATCCACCAGAATCTCTTTGACCACCTGCAAATGTCCGGAGCTTTCGCCCTTTTTCCAAAGCTGATTTCTGCTGCGCGAAAAGTAGGTTGCGTAGCCGCTTTTGAGCGTTTCCGCCCAGGATTCAGCATTGATGTAAGCCATCATCAAAACTTCGTTGGTTTGGTAATCCTGCGCAATGGCAGGAATCAACCCGCCCGACTTGGCAAAATCCAGTTCAATAGCCATAGATCATATTCCTCCGCTGGTCAGCGCCAGATAAAACAACGGCGCGTTGTATATAAAACTGTCAATAACATCCAATATTCCGCCCATACCGGGGATCCAATGCGCCGAGTCCTTGATATCGGCGGCGCGTTTGAGCTGCGACTCGGTCAAATCCCCGCCGAAGCTGCCCAGAAATGCGAAGAACCCGAACAGGCACACGCCCCAAGTTGGCAGCGTTATAACTCCGCAGGCGGCAAAGATCAGCGCCGTGCCGATTGAAAACAGCGCCGCCCCCGCCGTACCTTCCCACGATTTTTTGGGGCTGATGGATGGCACGATCTTGTGATTGCCGTTTTTCATAAGTTTGTTGGAAAGCATCCCTGCAATGTATCCGCCGGTATCGGACGCCTTGGTGCAAAGCACCAGCGCCAGAAAAACCATCGCACCGGAATCGAAGTAGATGCGGCTTAAAGGCAGCAAAATCAACAGCGCCGCCGCCGTCACCCCGGGGGTGACAAAAAGCCGTTTGACCGCCCGAGCCCGATCGGAATCAAAAAGCAGCATCAGCATTAAAAAACAGAACAACACCACCGTGACCGTTAAGGCTGAAGGCAGAAAACGGGTGTACTCCGCCAGAAACTTACCCGTGCCGCACTTAGCCATAACCAGCAGCGCCGCAGCAGCAGCCGCGGGCAAATTGACCGGCAGCGCCAGTTTGCGGGCAATATTGGCGATTTCCAACACCGCCGCCAGCGTAATGGGCAGGATCAACGCGGCAAAAATCCATGGACCGCCCTCTTTCCAGCAAACTACCAGAAAAGCCAGCGCCAACAGCAAAGGAAAACTTATTATGCGGTGTTTAAGCATTTTACCTCCGTTAAAGAGTGGTTTTATTTAAAAATTGATGCAAAAATCATTCTGTTACCGGATCACGCTGAACTATCATTCACCCCGGCTAAAGGTGTTTTTCTGCATTTTTCCGACCCGTCATTTATCCGTCACTTCCCCGTCACTTGCAGGGAATCAAGCTCAAAAAACATCCGTCAGTTCGTGCTGAAAGCGCCGAACTTGCTCAAACCGAAAGGCTTTGCCCTGTTTCTGACAAAATAAAATCCATCAAGCATAATGTAGCACCTGAACAGCAAAAAATCCACCTGCATACCCCTCTTTCCTCAAAAAGAGTGCAAAAAATTCCATCCTGCCCCTGCAAAGTACCATTTACCCGCCTCAAAGGGCAAAAAAGCAGAAAAAACTGAAAAAATACGAAAAAAACTCAAAAAAAAGCAACTACAGCCCGCCAAAATCATTGCAAAAGCCCCGACGGGTGTTATATTAGCATAGCTAATATGATCCGGCAAACCAGAGGCATTGCCGAAAAAAATGGGGATTGATTTTATGGAAGAGCAGAAAATTGCAAATGGTGGCTTGCAAACTGTCGTGCAAATTGCAGTACCGCAAATAATTTACCTTGACTTCGACGGGGAACTGACCAAATATGACGGAACCGTCCTCAAGATCGACCGCGTGGAAGTTGCAGATCCGCTGCTGAGCGCGGAGCGCATCGCCGGCATAACCGGAGAATTGAACCAAAAATTTGCTGCACAGAATGTAATTTTTGTCACCGAAAAGCCTGCTTCTGCCGATTTTTCCACCATTTTTATCGGCAAGAGCGATGATTTTTCTGCTTACGGCACCTTTCAGGGCATGGCTGAAACCGTAGACCTGAACAATACCAAACCCACCGATAACGCCTTTGTTCTGCTGGATAAAACCTCCACCGATCAGGAGATAATCGCCACTATCGCCCACGAAGCGGGCCATCTGCTCGGCACGCTGAACCACGGCGGCGAAGGTCTGCAAGCCTACGCGGCGATCACCAGCGTAACCAGCGGTCAAACCGTCAGCGGAATCACAGTTGCGTCGGGGGACAGCCTCTGTATTTCCAGCGGCGGATCAGTAACAGATGCAACCATTTCTTACGGCGGAAGTATGTACATTTCCAGCGGTGGAGTGGCGAATGACGTAACCGTTTCCAGCGGATATATGAATGTTTTTAGTGGCGGTACTGCTGATAATATTACAGTCAATTACGGCGGATCGGCTACGATTTACAGCGGTGGGACGGCGAGTATTGCGTTTAATCCGTGGAGCGGTACGATCGTTTCCAGCGCGGGCGCAGTGGTCAATTATCTGGAGCGGGATGCGGAGGTCTATTTCGGCGGCTCTGCGCAGGGAATCATCAGCCAAGGCGCGGCTTTGAGCGATATTTATATTGGCAGCAATCTCTCCGCCATCGTTTACGAAAGCGGAAGTCTGATCAACGCATCGCTGCAATCAGGCGGCCGGGTGATGAACTACGGCACGGTGGAAAATCTGGTGGTCAACTCCGGCGGCGTGGTCAACAATTACGGCACGCTCAGCGTTGTATGGAACCCGTGGGGCGATAACAGCAAAATCTACGGCAACGGCAGCGTTACTTATCTGGAACGCGATGCTGAAATCTATTACGGCAACACCGTTTCGGGGTTGCTCGACCGGGGCGGCTCCACGGAAAATCTGACCCTTTCCGGCGGACTCTCCGCCATCGTTTACGAAGATGGGGTCGTTTCCGGCGCCGACGTGCAAGTCGGCGGGAATCTGCTGCTGGCAGTCGGCGGTTCGGCGCTGAAAGTCCGGGAAAATGGCGGATTTGTAAGTGCTGCCGAAGGCGCGGAAATCGAATTTATTGAACATACTTTCAGCAATACAGAGCTTAACAGCGGCAACAGCGCCACAGTCCACTCCCGCACCAGCGCGGTGGATATAACGGTCAACACCAATGCTCAGATGGATGTCTTTGACGGCGGCAACCTTTCGCAGCTGAAAGTCAACGGCGGTCATGTCAACATCTTTGACGGCGGCAGGCTGGATAACTACAGCGTAACCGGCGGATGGATCCATATTTCCGGCGGCAGCGCCACCAATGGCTCGGTAACTTCCGGATATGTAAATGTATACAATTCGGCAGCATTGGAAAATATTACCGTTACCGGAAAAGGCCGCATAACGATCCAGTCGGGAGCCTACATCAGCAATCTTAAAGCTGATGCCACGGCGTATCTGGGAATAACCGTTGCCGACAATACTTATGTTGAAGGCAGTTACGGCGGCAGCAGCTTTGTTATGAAAGATGCCGTTTTGAACAGCTTTGATCTGCGTTCCGGATTTATTGCCGTTTCTTCCGGCGGTACGGTCAACGATATAACGGTTTCTTCCGGCGGATATATTGTAATGAATAACGGTGCCGACGGCGGACAGATAACGGTTCAATCCGGCGGGATCGTCTACATTTCCAGCGGCGCGGATGCCAGCGGTATAACGCTCCACTCCGGCGGCAGAATGTATGTATTTGCCGGTGGTAATGTAGAAAATATCACGCTCAACGCTGGTGGATCGGTTTATGTAAGCAGCGGCGGGAAAGCAGAAATCTGCTTCAATCCGTGGCGCGGCGCGGTGTTCGCTTCGGCAGGCGCAGCGGTTACTTATCTCCAGCGGGATAACAATGTATATTACGGCAATTATTCGCAGGGCATTGTCAGTCAGGGCAACAGCCTGAGCGCGCTGGATATTGCCAGCGGCAATTCGGTGATCGTTTACAGCAACGGAAATCTTGCCGATGCCACGGTCCATGCCGGCGGCATGATGTATGTTTCCAGCGGCGGGACGGCTTCGGAGATCGTGGAATACGGCGGCTATGTAAACATTGCCGATGGTGCCCAAGTGACCTTTGCGGAACACACCATTGACAAGATGAACCTTTCCAGCGGACACCGGGCCACCTTCCACTCGGGAACAACGGTGGAAAAACTGCTCGTCAACAGCGGTGCGGCGGCCTACATTTACAACGGCGGTTCGGCGGTCGATCTGCACGTATCTTCAGGCGGAACAACGTGGATTTACGATCACGGCATCGCGCAGAGTGTAACAGTTCATGCCGGCGGCAACATTACCATTTACAGCGGCGCAGTTGTCAGCAGTCTGGATTGGACGCCTTGCGAAGGCAGGGTCTTTGTGGAAGACGGCGCCACGGTCAACTTTACCCGTGAACTGACGGGGGTGTATCTCGGCAGCAACAATCACCTGATCGCTCACGAGATGGTCATTTCCAACAGCAGCATGGGCAGCGGCGCACTTATGTACGTTATGCAGAACGGCTCGGCGGTGAATATCAGCGCCTTCAAAGAAGGGCATATCCACGTTTCCAGCGGCGGTTTGATCGACAGCGCTACGCTGAACAACTTCGGACGGCTCTTTGTCTACAATGGCGGGATTGCCGAAAACACCGTCCTTAACACCAACGGCTTGTTGATCCTGAGCGGCGGTTATGCGGAAAATACGGTTGTCAACGGCGGCGGGATGCACCTCTCCAGCGGCAGCGCGGATAAGGTTACGGTTCACGCCAATGGGTATCTTTATCTCTCCAGCGGCACAACTGCCACTAATCTGGATATTGCCCAGAACGCCGGATTCCTGGTGACGGTGGCAAAAGATACTTACGCCCAATGGAGCAGCGGCGGCAAGAGCTTTGAAACCGGCAACGGATATCTTGCCGACTATACCGTCGGTTCGCGGGCGCATTTGTCGCTCATGGACGGCAGGATGGAAAATATTACGGTCGAAAATGGCGGATACATATACTTGTATCACGGCACCGCCGAAAATATTACGGTTGCCAGCCGCGGAAATGTCACCGCCCGTGATCAGGCGGTACTGAACAGCGCTGTGATCCTTGAACAAGGCAGATTGAGTGTCATCGGCTCGGCAACGGTCAACGATCTGACGCTGAATGGCAGCGCAGCGTTCCTTCAGCAAGCTCATATAAACGGCGCAGTCATTGGCAGCACCGGCTATCTGACGATCGCGGATTCGGTTTTGGCGGAAGATATTTCGATCCAACGCGGAAAATTGCTCGTCCATTCCGGCGCAACGGCGGAAAATGTATTGCTCAACCGTTTCGGCTCATTGTCGGTTGAATCCGGCGGTTCGGTTACGCTGGCATACAATCCGTGGAAAGGGTATATAAGTACCGCGTCCGGGGCTGAAGTAACTTATCTTGATGCCTGCGGGGTTTATGTCGGTAATTTTGAGTCCGGTCTGGTCAGCAGTTACAGCGGTCCGCAGATCAAGGATATTGTGATCACCGGCCCCGCTTACGGAATGAATTTTTCGGCGGTGGTCATTAATGCAAGCATTGAAAAAGCACTCCTCGCCGCCAGAGCATATATGTTTGTTTCCAGCGGCGGAGCGGCGTATGACACAACTATCAATATGGGCGGAATGATCGTTTTTTCCGGCGGGATCGCTTCGGGCGGTTCAGTTATATCCGGCGGGGTGATCCTTGTTCTCAACGGCGGTCAGGCGGAAACGCTGAATATAGCTAATGGCAGAATCATGGCGTCCTCCGGCGCTCAGATCAGCAATATAACCACTCTCCGCGGCGGATATATCAATGTACTCAGCAGCGCGGCGGCGTATGATCTGGCGGTCAGCTCCGGCGGCATCCTGAATATTTCCGGCGGCAACGTTACCAATGTTGATCTCCATGCTTACGGCAGCGCAACGCTGAGCAGCGGAGAACTTGCCGGGGTGGTCAAAGTGGCGAAAGATGCGGTGCTTACTGTAGCCAACGGCAGCATCCGGAATCACTCCACACTCTATTTGCAAGGTAGATTGGTGCTGAATCAAAAGCAGCTCCGCAACAAGTACAATCTGGTTATAGATCTGCAGGGCGCTCTGCCCGCAGCAAACGATAACTGCTATGTGACAAACAGCGTCAATCTGAGCGATTCGGTCAATATTATTGTCAAAGTCGATGCCGATCAGGCGTTCGGCAATTATGTGCTGACGGATTCAGCGGCGGTGATCACCGTTACCGCACAGGATCTGACTGGTTCGATTGCTCCCGGCAGCAAGGTAGATACTCTCGGAACATTGTCGCTGAATAATACATCATTTACCGCCGGAAATGTAAAATATCAGCTTTTGCAGAAAAACGGCAAGTATGTGCTGAGCATAAACGAAGCTAAAATCATCAGCGCCCCCCAAATCGCCGCTGA
Organism: Lentisphaerota bacterium; assembly: GCA_015061545.1. GTDB lineage: Bacteria > Verrucomicrobiota > Lentisphaeria > Victivallales > Victivallaceae > SIG78. The sequence continues at coordinate 98,050 of SUWJ01000002.1, forward strand.
CAAGGTGGAAATAACCAACGGTGATGTGACTTTGAGCGCAACGTTTGACGCGTATTCGGTGAAAAACGAATTCAGTCTGGACGGCACACTTTATCAGCTTTATCAAAACCCGATCAAGCTCTCCGAAAATGCCACCGTCTATTTCCGCAGCACCGATGAAGATGATAACGTGGTGGAAACCAGCTACACGGTCAGCAATATCGATAAAGTCGCACCGGATGCACCGGTGATAACTGCCAGTTTGGATAACGATACACCTACGACCGGCACGGTGGAACTCTACGCCGAATTTGCCGCAGATTCGGTACTCAATGAATACAGTTTTGACAATGTGAATTTCTTCAGCTACCGCAATCACATTACGGTAAAAGAAAATTCCACCGTCTATTTCCGCAGCAAGGATGCAGCCGGTAATTACAGCGTCGGCAGCTATGCAGTCAGCAATATAACCGATCAGGCGCCGGATCTGCTGGTGAGCGATTTCTACCTGACCGATTACAGCGACGAAAAGACTGCCACCTTCCAGATTTATGACGACATTACCTTGCACTTTACGGTCAATAATCAGGGTAATACAGCCTCGGAAGCAACTGTGGCAACAATTCTGGTCGATGGCGAAGCGTATGATTGTATAGATATCGACGCGATTGCAGCCAATGGCAGCACAGAACTGTTCTATACAGTCACCAGCGATGAAGACTGGGCGCTGGGTACGCACAACATCGGTATTGTTATAGATGCAGAAAATACGCTGCTGGAGCTTGACGACGGCAATAATCAGACGGCAACCACCATTCTGCTGGAAGATGAATATCTGCCGGATCTGGTCATCAGCAATATTGCGCTGGAATCAACCGAAACAGCCCTGGGCGACACCGGCAAACTGCTTGTTACAGTCAGGAACAACAGCTTCGGTACGGCTGACATCAGCAAATTGCAAATCAAAATCGGCAATCAGGTGCTGGATGAACTGGAAGTCGGCGAGCTGGATTATTACCAGCGCGAAAGTTTTACCATTGATATACCGACCGATGGTTATCAAATGGGCAAATACCGCATCGAAGTTACGGCCGATTCCGCCGATGATCTGGAAGAAGTAAGCGAAGTCAACAACCGCGCCGCGATTTTCTGGGAAGTCAAAGCGCCCGATCTGCAAATCGTCAGCTTTGCCACCAGAGAAGATTTCTTCCTCGACGATCAGCCGATCACGCTGGAAGTTATTGTCCGGAACAACGGCAATATCGCCTCCAAGGCAACTACCGCCAAAATCGTAAGCAACGATCAGGAGTTGTATGTTGCCGATCTTCATGAGCTGAAGGCCGGAGAAAGTACGCGCATCGAAGCAGTGCTGGCTCCCGGTGCGCTGGCTGCGGGCAGTCATACGCTCTCGCTGCAGCTGGATAATGATAATAAAGCTGCCGAGTCAGACGAAAACAACAACTCTCAAGACCTCCAGCTGCTGGTGGTGCTGCACGACGAAACCAAGCCTGAGATCATTGAGTTTGACCTTGTTCAGCAAAAAGCCTCCTACAAGTTCAATCTCTCCACCAAGGTCAGCGACAATATTTCCACTTCTGACGAGATCACAACCGAACTGCAATATGCCTTTGACCGCAGCCAGCTTGAGCAGAGTGACTTTACCGCAAGTGCACCGCCGAATTTTACTGCGGCAGATGCCGGTAAAGAACTCTACTTCCGCATAGCGGTCAGAGATGCAGCAGGCAATCAGAGTATTTCGCAGATCAGGAGCGTAAAAATTGCCGACGTGACTGCGCCGGAGATCCCGGAAGCAGCTTACAGCCTTGCCGCGCAGAAAATAACCATAAATTATTCTGCATCGGACAATTGCGCGGTGACAGCTTATAAGATCTATCTGGATGATGCGCTGGTGGCAACTACCGCTGACGGCAGCTGGACAAGCAGCGTTCTGAGCGTGGGCGAACATACTTTCCGTATCGAAGCGCTGGACAAAGCAGGCAACAGCACCAGCTGCGAAACCCACCGCTTTGAAATCGGGGACACCATTGCGCCGACAGTAACCGACATCTCCATCAAGCAGAGCGGCAACAGCTACAAGTTCAATGTAACGCTGAATGCACAGGACAACAATACCGCTGCGGAAGAGTTGAAATACTTTGTCAAATATGCTTCCGGCGCAGCTGAACTTGAATCAGCAGCGTGGATCGACGGTCTTGCTTTTGAACTGGATGCCGCCGCGACGGGAAAGAGTTATTTCTACAGCGCAGGCGTAATGGATCTGGCGGGTAATATAAGCTGGAGCAACGCGCAGCAATTCACCGTTCTGGATACGACTGCGCCGGACAAGATCAGCCAAATCAATTCTGTTGTCAGCGATGATTCAGTAAAGATCAGCTGGACGGAAGTTCAGGATAACACCGGTATATTGGAATATGAAATCCGCTGCAAACAAGCCGATGGCGAGTTTGAGTATATCACCGTTACCGGAAATAATTTTGATTTGCAGGATCTCTCCGCCGGTGAATATACGTTCAATATACGCGCCTACGATCTGTCGGGGAACGCTTCGGAGTGGTCCGACGACTGCACCTTCAGCATCTTTGAACGCGATCCTTACGAACTGGGCAACGATTTTGATACAGCCTTTGATCTTGGTTTGCTGAAGGGCAACGGTTCTCTGGACAACAGCGCAGTGATCTCCAATGCGCAGGATATTGACTGTTACAAGTTTACCTTGTCGGACAACGGTAACAGCAACGATTGGTTCCGGGCAAGCGCCCAAGGCAGCGACAAGGGCCATCTGCAATTCAGCTTGTATACTGCCAACGGGGTATTGCTGGAAGATTACACGCAGGATCCCGGCGGCAAATTCTCGCTGGACGGACTTTTTGCAGGCAGTTATTATCTGATGGTCAAAGGTCTCAACGGCGCCGGCGGCAAATACGATCTGCAATGGAAGTGTTCAACAAAAGTTGAAAAAGATGCCTGGGAAAATAACAACAGCATCACCGAGGCTTCGGTTCTGGATCTTGCCAAAGAAACCGACGGCACGATCTATTTGACCATCGACTCCCGCAATGATGAAGATTTCTTCAAAATCATATTGCCGCATTTCGGCAGCGTGCAGGACTACTTTACCATCAGCTTCAACAACGAAATAAGCGATCTTGACCTTACGCTGTTGGATTCTGAAGGTGATTGGGTTGCAGAATCCGCCGGTTTGGGCAGCGAAGAAACAATTTCGCTGGAAGGTCTGGCGGCAGGCACATACTATTTGCGGGTCAACGGCAGCAAAGCCAACGAATATACGCTCAATTATCAGATTTCCGACGGCAATCCGCTGCCGGATGAGCTGGAAGGCAGCTCCGATCCGATCGCCCTTTCGGGCAGAACGACCTACCGTGATCTCTCGATCTGCGCCGGAGATGATTCCAGCGATATATTCAGTTTTGAACTGGATCATGTGGGCAGCAAAAACGACCGGATCAGTTTCCGCCCCCAGAATATGGAATGGAACAGCGGCATGAAGTATGAATTGCTCGATGAATCCGGCGCAGTTGCTGCCTGCGGTACCGGTTATGAAGTCAAACTGACCGATCTGATGGCGGGCAACTATACGCTGGTACTGGATACCCCCATCGAAGGCAGCGGCTCCAAGTACAATATCAAATCCCATATCCGGCAGGGTAATGAAGAGGAAAACCAATCCTGGGCAGTCTTTATCTACATTGACGGTGACGATCAGGTGTTGGATGGCTACTTCTTCAAAGATCTGCAAAAGATGTACGCTGCGGAACTCAACGACAATGTTGATGTGTACATTATGTACGACCGTTACGATATGTCTGTAACCGATGCCATGACCCATGATATCTGGGAAAATACCCGTGTCGGCAAACTGACCAACGGCAGAATAAGCTGGTCGCAGCTGGGAGGTAAGGACGAGTGGGATATGAGCAGCAGGAATACGCTGGAACAATTTATCCAATGGGGATTGAATGATTCAACAGCCCAAAACTGCGCGCTGGTCATCAAAGACCACGGTTCGCCGCTGGGTTACTGCTGCAGCGATGCCGATACGGGGTATTATCTTAATGACAATGAAAAAGCAAGCCCCATGCTTACCGCCCGGGAAATCGGCGAGCTGGTCGGCAGCTACGAACAGTTCAAAGTGACCGTTTTCGACGCCTGCTGGATGGGTTCTGATGTTGTTATAAATGCCATGGAAGGCAAATGCGATTACGTTGTTGCCAGCGAAGCGGTGGCGTGGACACCGGATATTTCGATCCGTTACAAGGATTTCCTCGAAAGTATCACCGGCAATATGACCGCTGAGGAGTTTGCCTCCGCCGCAGTCGATGCCAACGGCAACAAACAGCAATTTGTGACCATGGCGGCATTCTACACCGCCGAAAAGAACTTTACCAATGCGTTGAATGCCTTTGCTGAGGCGGCAGAAAAATTCACCGTTTCCGACTGGATCCGGGTTGCCAATGCTTTTGCAGCAGCGCCGAACTATGCGGAAGGGCACAGCGCGTTCTCGGATATTCTGCATATTGCCTCCAGCATCAAAAACGGTTCGGAACAAATGCTGAGCGCCACCGCCGATTTGATTGATGCAATCAAATCCTCCATTGTTGCATTCAACGCTTATCCCAAGAGCTACGGCAACGGTCTGGCGGTACTCAACCCGCTTCAGTCCGATTTGGATCAGCTAAAAGACTCCTATATCGGGGCTTACGAAGGCAACAAATGGAATTACTTTGAAAGTGACCTCGGAAAGGGTGCATGGGGTGAATTCCTGAAAAAACTCCATCTTTACCGCGGTTCGCATGAAATCATCAAAGTCAGTACCGCAGTTCTGCCCGGGAAGACCAATATCAAAGATACCGCTAAAATGTCGGTATTCACCTCTTACGATATCGGGGTATTCTCAGGCGAAGGCGTCAAGTTGGAACAGCTGGCGGTCAACGATACGATCTGCTTCTCGCTGGATATTACCCGCGACGGTACAGCAGGAGATATCATCCGGGCAATTTCGGAAAATGCCAATGCCGATTTGAGCATGACCCTTTATGACAGCAGTATGAACGAGCTGCTCAGCGGCAGCGATTCAATTTCGCTGGAAAATATCGATATTGCTGCCAACGGTACAAACTACTACCTGCAAGTAAGTACTTCCGAGGCCTCCAGCCTTACGCTGAGTATGCACGGCAACTGGACAAGCGGGGTTGACCGCTACGATTACCGTATCAGCCAGAGCAACGAAGCCGGAGCCAACGGTAACGGTACCTTTGCCAAGGCCACTCAGCTGACCACCGGCTTTTACGGCGGTCTGGTCACCAGTCAGGATGACGAAGATATTTACAGCATCGGCAATCAATACTTCAACCGCTACACAGTAACAATAACTGCCGCTGAAGGCTTGACGGTAGAAGAGTACAGTGCGGACGGCAGTCAAAATCTGGTGCAGGAGGCAGCTTATCAGAACGGCAAATACATTCTGGAAGTTGCCGCAGGCAGCTATCTGAAAGTTTGCGGCAAGGGCGACTTGAGCAAAAACGAGGTCAACAGCTACTCCATCAAAGTTGAATTGCTGGAAGGTGCAAGCCGTGTCAGCCCCGCACCTGCAGCGCCGGAAGTTTCTGCGGATATCATGCACCTGACCAGCGGTGTTGTAACGCTGACGGCCAAGTTTTCTGCTGAGTCCGCCATTTGCCAGTACCGCATAGATAACGGTAAATGGCTCACCTACAAAGCCCCGGTAAAAGTCTCTGAAAATGCCGTGGTCAGCTTCCGCGCCGCCAGCAGTCAGAATGTATATTGCAATCCGGTGGAATATGCAGTAACTAATATCGACAATGTTGCACCGGATAAACCTGTCGCCTCTGCCGACATAACCGAAGCAACCAATCACTCGGTTACTGTTAAAGCTGAATTCAGCAGCGACAGCGTTGTTTGCGAATACAGTCTGGATAATATCTCGTGGAAGACCTACCCCGAAGCTGGCATATCGTTCAAGCAGAACGGAAAGGTGTATTTCCGCAGTTTTGACCAGGCGGGCAATGCTTCGGAAGTTACGGTTTATGAAGTAAACAATATCGACAAAGTTGCACCTGAACTCCCCACTGTACAGGCCGATGTAACAGATATAACCGATTTGGCTGTATATGTTTCGGCAACATTCAGCAATGACAGTACCGTCCGCGAATACAGCTTAAACGGTGTCGATTACATGGCTTATACCGGAGCGGTGAAGGTCGAAGAAAATACCACGCTCTATTTCCGTGCGGCAGACGCAGTCGGCAACTATACGCAAGCTGTAACATACGAAGTAAAAAATATTGCTCCGGTCGATAAGTATAATATGACCAGCAAATCCTATGGTTATGGCGGTAATTTTGACGGCTCCATTGCTCACGAAACCAACCTGACCGTTTCCGGCGGAACGTTCAAACGGTTTTTCGGCGGCAACAATATTAACCAGACGCGGACATTTGTCGATGTAACCGGCGAAATAAATCTGTTTATTCACGGCGGAACCTTCAGCAGCGTGGTCGCCGGCGGTGACTATGTTGCAGGCGGGATCGTTGAACGGCAGGGAGATATCAACTTTACCATTCGCGGAGGTGTTTTCAACCAGAACGTCGGCGGTGGGTTGTGCTTCCAGTCTGCTGATACCAGCAATATATCTATGGCGGTGGCCAACAATATCAACTTTACCATTGCCGGAGGTACTTTCAATAAACGTATCTGCGCGGGGAACTTCTCCGGAAAATCGAATTACTCCAACTATGCCGAAGTAAAGGGAAATATCAATCTTACGGTCGATGCCACCAATTCGGATATAACAATCAACGAATATCTGGTTGCCGGATCTTCCGGTTACGGCTGGGTACGCGGCAATATAACTGTAACGCTGAAGAAATCTGCTGAGCATAAATTCAATTTCAGCAACACGATTTCCGGCGGCAGCGAATATGCCTATTACACCAATTATGCCGATGGAAGACGCAGTGCCACCAGCTATGTCGATGGCAGCCGGACGGTGGTGCTGGATGGTTACGTTGGTGAGTTTGACGGCAAACTTCTTATGTTTGAAAAGGTCAAAGTTACCGCGTCAACCGACATAGAGTTTACCAATAAGGATTTCGATTTTTCGGATATTTCATCGTGGGAAATCGAAGCCGGAGCATCGCTGAATAATATAGCGCGGAACAACTTTAAAGGAGATACGCTCTATTTTGATCTCAGCGATTGGGATGCAGAAAGCCCGTGGCAGGTAATGAGCGGTACAGACAATACTTTCAAAGGATTGACCGAAGCAACGATCAAGTTTGATAACACGACAGTTGCTTACGACAGTACGCTCAATGCCTGGTGCAGCAGCGAATACAAACTGGCCATTGAAGAAGATGACAATGGCACCAAACGCATGATCGTCAGCGCGATCGAGGCGTAAAATATGAGGATATTAAAGTTAAAATGGTTCCAGAAAAGAAACTCCGGTATGTTGCTCCGGAAATAGTATATGTAGATCCTGCATTGCTTTCGCACGGCGATGAAGGCGAAAGTAATCCATGTTGTACCGCCCGGGGAAGAAAATCCCGGCGATGAGTGGGAGTAATATTATTCTTCCGGCCTGCAATTTCTGATTGCATGGAAAAAGCAAGCAGCTCAGTAATTGGCGGCGCAGGAGTACTGTGAATAGCGAGTTCCTGTCTGCAGAGCTGGTTTCTGTGACCAGAGCGTGTTTATTGGCTGCGAGGGTATGTATCGCTGCCAGGGCGGAAAATAGTATTCCCCCAGTATTCCTGATATTCTCAGTTGCTTTATGCGACACACTGGTGTTTGCTTTGCCGCTTTTCTTTGTGCCTTGCTCAAGCAAAACCACTGGTTAAGATGATAGTTTTTTTGCGTCAAAGCAAATAAAAAAAGTGACGGATTACTCCGTCACTTTATCGGCACTTATCCGTCACTTAAGTTTATTCAGCTCAAAAATCAGTAGTTTTTGGCTTCCACTTCAAAGTAAGCACGCGGGTGCTTGCACACCGGGCAGAGCTCAGGAGCGCTTTCGCCAACGTGAATGTGACCGCAGTTACGGCATTCCCAACGGTTTTCGCCCACCTTTTCCCAAACTTCGCCCTTGTCGATATTGGCGGCAAGCTTGCGATAGCGTTCTTCATGACGCTTTTCGATCAGGGCAACTGCGGCAAACTGAGCGGCCAGATCATCAAAACCTTCTTCTTTGGCGATTTCGGCAAAATTTTTGTACATTTCGGTCCACTCTTCGTGTTCACCGGCGGCGGCATCCAGCAGATTTTCGTAGGTGTTGCCGATTCCGTGGAACGCCTTGAACCAGAGTTTGGCGTGTTCTTTTTCGTTATTGGCGGTGGATTCAAAAAGCGCCGCGATCTGTTCGTAGCCGTCTTTTTTGGCTTTGCTGGCGTAATAGGTGTACTTGTTGCGCGCCTGGGATTCGCCTGCGAATGCGTACATCAGGTTGGCTTCGGTCTTGCTGCCTTTGAGTTCCATGCTCTTTTTCTCCTCAATTTGTTGTTTTATTAAAGTAAATTCTGCCGCGCTGCGTTTGCACAACGGGCATTGGAAATCTTCGGGTAAAACATCGCCCTCGTATTCATAACCGCATACATTACATTTCCAGACCACTTTTGCCGCAGGCGGTTCCGGAACAAGTTCCACAAACTTTTCCGCACCCTTTTTGCACTTGGGGCAAATGTAATCAGCAGGCAGTTCGCTGCCTTCGTAAATATATTTGCAAATCGAACATTGCCAACGACGCGTTGACGACGATGGTGCAACTTCTTCTTCCGCCGTTGCCGATGCCGCTGCGGCGCTGACCTGAACAAAATCAGCCGCACCGTGTTTGCACAACGGACAAACATAATCTGCGGGCAGAACCTCGCCCTCGTAAACATATCCGCACACCTTGCATTGCCATCCGGCTTTGGCAACCGCCGGCGGTGCAGGTTTGATATTGCGCTGATAGTAGGAATATGTTACACTTTCCCGTGCGGAGTCCAGCAATTTCATATCTTCGGCCTCGGCAATGAACAGTATATGGCTGCCCAGATCTTCGCTGGAAATCACCCGGCAGGAAAATACGCTGTTGACATTTTCCGTCAGATAATAAAGACCGTTGGGAGTCCGCGGCAGTTCCAGATTTTCAAATTTATCGACCGCTTTTCCCGATTGAAGTCCGAAATGGCGGAAAACATCGAATTTTGCCCCTTCATCCAGTACCGAAACGTTGAATATTCCGCTGGCGGCAATCATGCTGCAAGTCAGATTTTCCTTGCTGACCGATACCCCCACCCGCAGCGGCGAAGATGCCAGCTGGATAAAAGTATTCACAATACAGCCGTTGTCCCGTCCGTTCAGGCTGCTGGTCAAAACATACAAACCGTAGCCGATCTTAAAAAGCGCTTCGTTATCCATGATTTATCCCGTAATTATATTTTTATATTTGCTTTGTTCCCGATAGAGGAAACCTGAAAATCTTTCAGATCAACACCGCCACAAATCCCGACGCCAGCACGATCAGCATCAATACTGCCATCACCCGGCAGCGGAATTGATGTTTTTCCCGCTCCCGCGACGGCACAAAGCCCGATATTTCCATACAGCCTGCACTATGTCTGTAACGCTGCAAATTACGCTGACCGTGAATGTGTCCGCGGTGATAATAACTCATACTGCATTATCTCCACGCCGAAAATATTATCAGTGCCGCCAGCAGAATTGCCGCGCCGATCGTCAACCCCGCAGTCAGCGCGTAAGCTGCACCGCGTTTGAGCATGGTCTTAAAATTATCGCCTTGCAATGCCGCTGCCGCAGAATCTGCCCCCAATGCCGTACCGCCGTTGCCGTTCAGCAGCGTTTCCAGCTCTGCATCCAATTCAAAAAAATCCAACCGCTCCCGATCGATCATCCGGTAACGATCGCCCAGTTCCGCAGGAGTAAGTTGGCTTTGAATATCTGCATTGGCAACACTGACCCGCCGCTGCTGCTGCTCCAGAACAAGTGCGAGTTCCCGCAGACGGCTGCCGGTGGATTCCAGTTTATTCAAAGCAAGTTGGATCTGTTTCTGCCGACGGATCAAACGCTGTTCAAAGTCGCTGTAAAGCTGCAAAGTCTGTTCGCGGCGCCGCTCCAGCGCCAGATCGGCAGCCGAAGCAGCATTGGAATTGGCTCCTGAATTGTTTTTCTGCGGCACGGCGGGACGTATTGATACACCGTTGGCGATTGAATCCGGCGGAATGACTTCGTGCACGCTTTTGTGCTTGCCCCGCAGATTCACCAGCCGATCGCTCAAATAATCAACCCGGTTATCCATTAAGTCCGACTCCTTTACCGACTGAAAAAACATCGGCATTTATAAGCAAAATTATCGTTGATCCCGCCTTGTTGTCATCGGCAGCAAATCATCTTTGACGAATCAATATTTACGGAATATACACCTTTTTTCAAATTTCTGCAAATTTAAAATTATTCCGCAGGAATTTTTCCGCAAAAATATCTCCGCTGCGGCGCAGCCGTTGCCGCACCGCCGCCAGCGCTTCGGGTAAATCATCGGCAATCACCCCCGATTCAGAGTAGTATTGCTCCAGCAGTTCCCCCGCCAATCCGTGCATAAATGCGCCCCGCGCCGCAGCGGTCAGCGCAGAAAAACGGCACATTTCGGCAGCAATTGCCCCCGTCAGCACATCGCCGCTGCCTGCGGTTGCCAAAGCGGGAGTGCCGCTGGTGTTGATTATACTTTTGCCGGATGGATCAGCGATTACAGTCCGCGCCCCTTTGAGCAGCACGGTTGCGTTGAACTCCTCTGCCAGCAATTTTGCTGCTGACAGATCATCCGCAGGCAAAGTACGCTTTATTGCGGCGGCAAGATTTTCAGCCTCGCCACGATGCGGAGTCAGCAGCGTGGGAGCGTTGCGCCGACGGATTTGATTCTGCATAGATCCGGCAGCAAAGAGCGCATCGGCATCCAGCAGCAACGGTTTGTTTACGCTCAACAGCTCTCCGATAAATTTTCCGGCATCTGCCGACCGCCCCATCCCCGGTCCGACGGCAATTACGTTGATTTTATTAAGATAAGGCTCCAGATCGGAAAAACTTTCCGCGCACAAACTGCCGCCTGCCGACCTGACCTGCCCGGGAATCAGCGCCAGGGTCCCGCAACCTGCTGCCGCCGCAAACGGCAACGCCAATCTGACCAACCCCGCCCCGCTGCGCAACGCCGCGCGACCGCTTAAAAACGGTGCCTGAAAATATTCTGCCGAACCGCCTGCAATCAATACGCTGCCCCGACGGTATTTATGAGTGTTGCGCTCCAGAGGTTGTTCGTATTGGCGGAAAAAATTCAAATCTGCCGCCAGCGGCACATCTTCAGCCACTTCCGGCGCGATGGGCAATTCCAGCGGAACCAATCGCATAATCCCCGAACCGGCGATACCCGCTGCCGTAAAAAGTTCGCGCTTGAAAAAACCTATCACCGCCGTAAAATCGGCCCGAATTGTCAAATCGCTGCCCAGACCGCTGGGCATATCCAGCGCAAAAACCCGACAGCCGGAAGCGTTGATGCGTTTGATCAAACCTGCCAGCGGTTCGCGCATAACTCCGTGACAGCCGCTACCCAGCAAACCATCGACCACCACATCGCTTTGCTGTAATTCAAGTTGATCGGCAGCTGTAACCGTTACCCCCGATTCAAGGCGTTCAAGGTAATAACGTGCGGCGTCGGAAAGTTTTTCCGGCATCGCCAGCGCCAGCAATATTTCGCAGTTTATCCGCCCTGCCAGATACGACGCCATAACCACGCCGTCACCGCCGTTGTTGCCGCTGCCGACAAAAATCACCAGCCGTTTGAACTCTCCCCAGCAAGGCGCGATTTTAAGTAATTCTTCCGCACAGCCGTTGCCCGCGCATTGCATAAGCTGCAAAGCATCGGCTGTACCTTGCGCAAAATTCACCGCTTCGCAGCGGCGCATATCAGCTGCCGTAATGATCTTTTTCATAAAAACAGATTCTTCCGCAATAAAAAAAAAATCGGCACCGGTGCTCACGTGCAACCCAATGCCGATTTCATCGTCTGCAATACCTCACCCAAAGAACAAGCAATATGAGGCTCGCAGGCTCGGAAACGCAGAAAATCAGATGTTGGCCTTTTCCCAGGTATCCTTGCTCACAAAAGCAGTCAAATTGCGGCCATCAGCAGTCTGGGCGCGGAAAGCATAGCGTTCATTACCCGGCTTGCCATAGGAAACTTTTTCTTTAACTTCAGCAGTAACGCGACTCTTCGTCTTGACATCGTAGAACTTGTGTTCCATAATAAATCCTCCGTCAGCTATTGGTTTTGTTGTAACTCTCTCCAATTGTGCGTAACTGCACAATCTTGTGTCTGTATTCAATATAATCGCAAATCAGGCTTTGACAAACTTTTTTTAATACAAAATTGCACTTTTTTTCAAAAAAAATTGGTTTTTCAGTTTTAAAACTGCCAAAAAGTCCATATCAAAGCAATTTTTGTCCGTTTTTACGGCTTATCATAGCGCCTGAAAACGGCACCGGGGCTAAAAGTTGCCGATCTTACAACAGGACCAACTGCGTTTATTCTGTGCCTGACTCAGAACATCTGCTTGCCGTTGACCCAGGTGGCTTTGACATCAAAGTTATCGTCCAGCAGCGTCAAATCCGCCCAGTAACCGGGTTCGATCCTGCCCAGTTTGCTCAGATTCAGCGAACACGCCTGATTCCACGAAGTAGTCTTGACCAGCTGCGACAGCGGCAGATTTGTAATTTCGTAAACGTTCTTCAGCGCCTTGTTCATCACCAGTACGCTGCCTGCCAATGCGCCGTTGGAAGCCAGCCGCGCGGCACCGTCTTTAAGAATCAGCGGCAGACCGCCGATTTCGTACTCACCATCGGGCATACCCGCCGCCTGACAGGCATCGGTTATCAGCAGAATATGATTGATATCTTTAAGCTGGAAGATCAGCTTGATCATATCGGCGCAAAGGTGGATCTTGTCGCAAATCATTTCAATAAACACTTCGCTGTGCATAAGTCCTGCCCCCACCAGACCGATGTCGCGGTGATGCAATGCAGTCATCTGATTGCAGAAGTGGGAAAGGTTGCGCAAGCCGTGATCGTAAGCAGCTTTGAACTCTCCGTAGGTCGCTTTGCTGTGAACGCAGGAAGGCGTGATCCCGTTTGCCAGCAATTTACCGGCAAATTCGCGGCCGCCGGCGACTTCGGCGGCATAAGAAACTTTCAGCACCTTGTAAATACTGTCCAGCTTGCGGACTTCTTCGATATCAGGCGAACGGACAAAAGCAGGATTCTGCGCCCCCAGGCAGCTGCCATTGATATACGGTCCTTCCAGATGTACACCGGGGATCTTGGCGCCGATCGCCTGACTTTGCGTATATTTTCCCGCATTTTCCAGCGCCGCTGCCAGCGCTTCGTACCCCAGAGTCAAAGTTGTGGGCAGCCAGCTGGTGACACCTTCGGCAAGTTTGTCTTTGCACATGATATTGAGGTGTTCCAAGTCGCCATCGGTAAATTCGTACCCGCTGCGGCCGTGGGTGTGTACATCAATAAACCCCGGCATAAGCATTTTGCCCTGCAGATCCATCGTCTGATCGGCAGTCGGCAATGTATCGCCAGTTGCAAAAATTTCCTCTATCTTACCGCCGCAAATCAATACCGATGCACCCGCAAGATCGGTATCCGGCGAAATAAGATGAGCGTTTTTCAGCAAAAGAGTAGTTTGTTTTTCCATTTTTACACCTCTGTTATTGATTTTATCGGTTTAGATTCAAATATCGTTTATCCAGCAGCCACTCCAGCTCCACCTTACCCATGCTTTTGAGCATCAGCTGCCGCAAATCGGGGATCCGCGCCGACAACTCGCCAATCAGATTCTTTGCCCACGCCCGATCGCCCGATGCTTCCAATTCCTCTTTATATAAACATTTTCCTGCCGAAGGAAAATCAAAATTTGCCGCCGCAGCTTTGACCAGCGATTCCGGCACCAGCGCCAGCGGCCGCACGATCCGCAGTTCATCTGCCTGACCGTTACTCTGATCCGCCGCTACATTCGGCCCCATTGTGGTCAACCCCTGCCCGCGCATCAGCGAAATCAAAAACGACTCCGCCAGATCGTCGGCATGGTGTCCCAACGCCAGACGGTTGGCATTCAGCTCCCGCGCCAGCCCGTAAAGTTTGCCCCGCCGCAGCCGGGAGCACAACACGCAGGGACGGCGGAACCGTTCGCTTTCCGGCGTTGATTCCAACAGCTGAACAATATCCAGCGATATGATATGGTGCCGGATCTGCCGCTGAAAACAATATTCCGCCACCGCGCCTGCGTTGAACCCGGGAAAGCCGGGATCAAAAGTGACCGCACTTACTTCAAACTTGAACGGAGCTTTTTTTGCCAGCTGCAAAATCGTTTCCAGCATGACCAGACTGTCCAATCCGCCGGAAAGCGCCGCCAGCACCCGATCTCCCGCACCGAACATATTGTATTCGGCGCTGGCTCTGGCGGCGGCGGCAACAACTTTGCTGAAGGCTTTTCGCGCGGATATATCAGGAGAAATCATCTTATTTGGCATTGAGATCAAACAAATGCAGATTGCGCCGCAAATTACCGCTGTTTATGACTGTATAAGTTCCGGTTGCAGCTTCCGCCTTTGATGCGGTTTTATCTGCTTCCGCCGATGTTTCCGTCTTGCGGTCGGGTTCGATCACCGCATCAAAAAATTCTTCCTCCAGCATCCGTTTTGACCACGCATTAAGTTTGATGGGCCCCATGATTATCAAACGGGGGCGTTCTGCCGCAGAATACTTGTAAAAATTCAGCCGCCGCAGCGGTTCAGTTGAATAGTCGTTATCCATCAAAATCACCGCATCGGCATCCAGATTGCGAGTCAGCGCTTCATCCAGCGCCTGAGCTTCCGCCGCCCATTCCTCTACGGGCAGCACCAGACTGTCTTCGGTCATTTTAATTGTAATGATTTCGCTCTTGAAATCCATTATCCCGATATCTGCCAGCGATTTTTTCAGTTCTTCGGCGAAACCCGGGTCAAACCGCTGACCGATCAGTCTGATCTTGGAGGTAAGCACATATTTTTCCTGAATATACCCGCTCAGCGCCGCAACCATTTCTTTATGCTGATAATCGCCTGAAACAAATTCAGGATCTTTGCTGTTCTGCTCCGCCAGCGACGGCAGATACATAAACAACCCGCCCGACAGCAGCACCAGCAAAAGCAGCAACAACGCTATGATCTTATAGCGGGCAGCTTTACGCGGTTTGCGGTTGCAGATGACCATTCCGCACAATGCCGCGATCATCACCGCTGTAAGCAGCAACTTTAACATTTATTCATACACCTTTGCTTTTCAAATGCCGATTATCCGCAATACCACAGCAGATACCCTGCTTTCCCCGTCGGGAACCACACCTCTCTCTACTTATAAAATAATATCTGCTGAAGAATATTGCAAATTTTATTTTGATTTGCCTCAGCAGCGACCGAGATCAATAATCAGTTTTTCCAGCGTCAGCAGCGAATCGCTGCCCGAAACCATCTTCCGCTGCGCTTCCACGATCATATCCAGCGCCGCCGCCAGACTTTGCGGCGACCACCGCGCCGCGCTCTCGCAGAGTTTATACGCCCGATAGGGGTGATAACTCAGCAATTTATTCTTGGGGAAACGCTCCTTTAAAGAACTGTCCAGCGAATCAAAAAAATTGGGTCCGAATCTGGCAGGCACGCCGATTTCACGCATAAATCCGTGAGTCTGAACTATATCGCTGAACACTCCCGCCGCGCTCCACAGCAGCGTAAGTTCCTGATTGCCGGAGGCTTTCTCCTGTTTAAGCTGACGCAGCAGCGGAGTCAGCAGCGCCAGCGCCGCAGCGGTGTTGCGTTCGCTCAAAGCCGAGCCCAGCTCCCAGCTGACGGCAGCAATATCGAAGCTGACCACTTCGCGGCAATCGTCGATCGTAATGACCTTTTCGGGGGCAACGTAGCAGTAGAGTTTTTCCAGTTCATTATTGCGCCGCGCCATATCGCTGCCGGTGGCGGCGGCAAGATATTCTGCCGCATCGGGCGTAAGTTTGAACCCTGCGCTCTTAGCCTGCGCCGTCAGACTGCCGACCTGCTGACGGACAAAATCCCGCGCCTTCTGATCGGGCAGATTCAGCAGTTCAAATTCCACATTTTCGGCACTTTTCAGCAACTTTGCCAGCGCTTTGCGTCCATCCAGCCCCGCACCATCGACCAGCAGCCGCACTCCGGGGATCGGCGCGGGTTTGACCACCTCTTCGGCAAAACGGTTCATCAGCGCTTCGGCAGCTTTAGCAGAACGGCTTTCACTCAGCAGTTTGAATCCGCTCCAATGCCGCAGCCAGACGGTTTTGCCGTCGCCGAAAAACGGAGGAGTTTGTGCCGAAGCAAGAAATTCGTTCAGCGAATCTTCGGGAGCAACGGTTTCGTCATCGCCGCGGATTATTTCCAAATCGTTGGAACGCTCGTAATCTTCGCCGAACCATTCGGCAACTATCGCCAGACTGCGGGATTTTACGGCGGCATCGTCGCTGCCCGAAACTACGGTCAAAAGCATTTCAATACCCCCCCTTGAAAGGGATCTTTTCCGGTTCAGGCAAATTCATCGCCCGATACCAAGTGCGGAAGTGGGTCTTGGCGATCCTGCCCAGCAGCTCCGGGTCGCGCTGCGCGATTTCGTTGGCTGCCGCCTGAACATTGCTGCCCGCGCCCCGCGGCAGGGTCATACCTGCGGATTCCGAAAGTTTTGCCATCAAACGGATAAATCCTTCCCGCGCCAGAATACTTGCCGCTGCCACTGCCACATCGCTTTCCGCTTTGGTCTGCTGATCCAGCACGATTTGGCGGCCGCGGCTTTGCAGCGCGTTGCGGATAAGCGATTCATTGCCGAATTTATCCGAAAGCATCCGCGGACATTCAGGAACTTTTATCAGCAGTTCTTCGATCACTTTGGCATGACCCCACGCCAGCAATCTGTTCAGATTGCCGAAGCTGCCGTAAAGCCGGTTGTAAGCCTCGGGGCCGATGGCGACCACCGCAAACTTTCCGGCGGTGATATTGCGGATCTTCTGCGCAAGTTCCACGATTTTTTTATCCGATTTTATCAGCTTGCTGTCGCAAACACCTGCGGCGGCAAGCAATGGAGCGCTGCTGCCGTCCACATAGACTCCGCCGATGACCAGCGGCCCGAAGAAATCACCTTTGCCGCTTTCGTCCACTCCGCCGTGCGGCGCTGTATTATCTGCAGTAAGTTCAACTCCTGAAGCGCTGCTGCCGTAGCCGAACCCGACGCTGTGCAGCACTTCCGGCTCCAGAAAGTAGAGTACAAATTCTGCGGTATTGCCGCCTTGTACAGTCAGTTTGCCGCTGTTGTATGCCGCCACACTTATCTTATTGCCCGCCGCCTTCCAATATCCGTAGGGCAGATCAGAAAACTCCCAGCCGTGATCCCGGCAGTAATTTTCCACCTGAAGCCGCTGAACATCATCGACCTTGCAGACAAAATTTTTGGGCAGAGCAGCTTCGTCAGCCATTTTCAGCGCACCTGTTTGAGATAGGCTTCGATAAATTCCTGAATATCGCCGTCCAATACTGCGGCAGTATTGCTGGTTTCCACTTCGGTACGCAGATCCTTGACCATCTGATAGGGCTGCAGAACGTAACTGCGGATCTGATTGCCCCAGCCGTTGTCGGTTTTAATGCCGCGAATGGCATCTTCGGCGCTGCGGCGCTTTTCCATTTCCAGCTCATACAAGCGGGCTTTAAGCATATTCATAGCCGTTGCGCGGTTCTTGTGCTGACTGCGTTCGTTCTGGCAGCAGACCACGGTACCGGTGGGAATGTGGGTAATACGCACCGCGCTGTCGGTGGTGTTGACGTGCTGACCGCCCGCCCCGCTGGAGCGGTAGGTATCCACCCGCAGATCTTTTTCTTCGATTTCCACATTGATATCTTCGGAAATTTCGGGAATCAGATCCACCGACGAAAAACTCGTATGCCGCCGCGCATTGCTGTCGAAGGGCGAGATCCGCACCAGACGGTGAACTCCACGCTCGGCCTTCAAATAGCCGTAAGCAAATTCGCCTGTGACTTTGAGCGTAACACTCTTGATCCCCGCTTCGTCCCCCGGCTGCAGATCCAGCACTTCATCTTTCCAGCCGCAGCGTTCAAAATAGCGCCGATACATACGCATAAGGATCGAAGCCCAGTCGCAGGACTCCGTACCGCCCGCCCCGGCGTGGATGCTGAAATACGCGTTGTTGTGATCCAGTTCGCCGGAAAGAAAACTGACCATTTCCAGCGAATCCAGCGCCTTGCTCAATTCCCGCACAAAGTCCGATACTTCCTGCAGCATGGCTTCGTCTTCCCCCGCCAACTCGATAAGTTCGTCCAGATCGCCGGCTTCTTTAAGCACTTTTTCGTAAGGTTCGATCACGTTTTTAGCTGCGCTCAATGCCGCCACCGTTGCCTGTGCATCCTCTTTATGATCCCAGAAATCAGGTGCCGCCATCTTTTCGTTCAGCGCCGCCATCTCCTCGCGCCGATCCTCTATTTTAAGAAATTCGCCCAGATGCTCCACCCGTTCAGCCGAAGCTGCGGCAAAAGCACGCAATTCATCAATCGTCATGGCTGCCATTATCTATTCTCCAAACCTGTAAGTTAAAATTTCACCGTATCAAAATCAAATATAGACCCGTTCCACCCGCGACCCCAACGCACACAATATATCGTGTATATGAGTATTCTTGCCCTGCGCGTATTCGGATATTTCGATCTTTTCATCACCATCGCTGCCCCAGAGTGTTACCGGTGTACCCCATTGTATCACCCCGGGAGCATTGCTGACATCGACCATCGTATAATCCATGGAGATCCGCCCCAGGATCGGACAGCTGCAGCCGTTTATCAGCACTCTGCCCTGATTGGAGAGCGCCAGCGGCAGACCGTCGGCGTAACCTGCGCAGATCGTTGCCACGCAACTGTTTTTCTGCAATTTGACCGTCCGGTTATAACCGACTGTAAAGCCTTTGGGCAGCTCCCGCACTGCGCCGACAACGGTGGTCAGCCGCAGCGAGTTCTGCAATTTGATATCCTCTTCCGCCGGATTGCGGCAGACTCCGTACCAGCAAAGCCCCAGCCGCACCAGATTGAACGGCTCCTGACTGCTGGGCCGCTGACATAAGATCCCGTCCGACGCGGCAATGTGCCGATAGGCAAAGTCGATGCCTGACTCTTTGAGTCGGCAATACTGCTGCTTGAACATATCTATCTGCGCCATCGTGCCGGCTTCGCGGGGAACTCCTGCGCAGGGAAAATGGGAATACAACCCTTCAAGGATCAGATTGTCCAGTCGGGCAATGGAACATATTTCTTCAAAATAATTGCCCGCCAGCCAGCCGAATCTGCCCATGCCGGTATCCAGAATCAAATGAACCCGCACCTGTTTTTGCTGTCGCACCGCTTCGCGGCTGATCGCCTGCGCCATGGCCGGACCGTTCACCGGCAGCACCAGATCGTTAGCCACCGCCGCGGGCAATTCATCGGGAGTAACCACCCCCAGGATCTGCACCGGCAATGCCGAGTCGATCGCTTTCTGCATTGCCAGCGCCTCTTTAAGATCGGCAACGCCGATACGCGATGCGCCAGCCTTGAGTGCCACCTTGCCGATAACATCGGCACCCGTGCCGTAGGCATTGGCTTTGAGTACACTCAGGATTCGGCAATCGCCGACCCGTTTCTGCACCGCCTGAAAATTGGCAATCAATTTTGCGGTGTCGATTTCCAGCTTTACCCGACTTGAAATATTTCCGCCCGACAACATAGTACGCGCTCCGTTCGCAGGTGATTTACTTGGCGTATTCCACCGAGCGGGTTTCGCGGATAATGGTAACTTTGATCTGCCCGGGATAGTTCATCTCGTGTTCGATCTTCTGGCAGATATCCCGCGCCAGCATTTGCGCTTCGCCTTCGGAAACCTTTTCGGGACTGACGATCACGCGCACTTCCCGACCCGCCTGCAATGCAAAGCAGGATTCCACCCCCGCAAACTCGTGGGCGATCGTTTCCAGCTGCTCCAGCCGTTTGAGATAAAGTTCAGTAGTTTCGCTGCGGGCACCCGGGCGCGAAGCCGACAGAGTATCGCAGGCGTTGATCAGCACATCGTAAAGCGACGCAGGTTCCACTTCCGCATGGTGGGCGGCAACCGCCTGAACCACATCTTTGGGTTCGTTGTGCTTGCGCAGGATATCCGCCCCGATGGCAGCGTGTGACCCTTCAACTTCGTGGTCAACTGCCTTGCCGATATCGTGGAAAAGACCGATGCGCCGCGCCTTGCTTTCGTCCAGCCCCAGTTCGGCGGCGATCACCCCCATAAAGTACGCCGTTTCCAGCGAGTGCTGCAGCACGTTCTGCGAAAAGCTGTAGCGGTATTTCAACCGGCCCAGCAGTTTGATCAGCTGCGGCGCGACCCCCGTCAGACCGGTTTCCAGCACGGCGCGTTCACCTGCACTGTAAGCATCTTCTTCCACCTCGCGGGTGATCTTGGCAGTAAGTTCTTCCACCCGGGTAGGATGGATTCTGCCGTCGGAAATCAACCGTTCCATAAGCTGACGCGCCACCTCTTTGCGGATGGGGTCAAAGCAGGAGATCACCACCGCTTCGGGCGTATCGTCAATCAGAATATTCACCCCTGTAGCGGCTTCCAGCGCACGGATATTGCGCCCTTCGCGGCCGATAATGCGCCCCTTCATTTCGTCGTTGGGCAGCGGGATCGTGGCGGTGGTGCGTTCGTATGTGCAGTCAGAAGCATAGCGCTGAATGGCGTAAGTCAGGATGCGGTTCGCCTCTTTTTCGGAGCGTTCCTTGGCTTCGTCCAGCATATTGCGCACCAGCAAACCTGATTCGTTGCGCACTTCGTTCTTGAGTTTTTCCAGCAATATTTCCCGCGCTTCATCGCGGCCCATGCCTGCCACCCGTTCCAGCTCGTCGATCTGGCGGGAAATATTGGCAGCAAGTTCCTGCTCGCGGTTGCTCAAACGCTCCCGCAGCAGCGTGATTTCTCTGGATTGTTTATCCAGCTCTTTAGCCTGTTCTTCCAAACCCGCAGCGCGCTTATCCAGCGACTCTTCCCGCTGGGCAAGACGTTTTTCCTGACCGGTCTGTTCCTTGCGGCGCTCTTTAAGCTCCTGCTCGGCTTCTTCGCGCATTTTCAGGATCTCAGCACGGGCGGTCACTTTGGCTTCGCGCTGAATGTGCTCGGCTTCGCGCTGAGCTTCGTTTTTTACCTTGTCGGCAACCTTCATTGCCGACTGCTTCATGGCGCTTTGAATAACAAACGCGACCACAGCACCAACAGCGACGCCTCCGGCGCCAATCAGAATCGGTGTAAGCATTTTTTTCCAATCACTTTCTTTTGTTTTCGATTACTCCGCACTATAATTGTCAGAACCTTCTTCCTGTCAAGATCTTGCGGAAAAATTAAAATTTATATAGCTTTTCTTCAGTAACTGCCATTGTCAAAGTTTGATCGTGTTCTGAGCAAGGCAGAAGCACGCTGCTGTATTGACATTGGTAGAAAACTCCTATCCTGCAGCCGGGAGCATCTTCCAGCATACGGTCATAAAAACCGCCGCCGCGCCCCAGCCGGGTACCGCAACTGTCAAACGCCACCCCGGGCATCAGCCACAACGTATCTTCGGGGGGCAAAGCGTCAGGCAGCTCAGCTTGCGGTTCGAGTAAATTATATTTGCCTGTACACATATCGCGCTGAAAATCCCGAATCATTTTCAGCTTGTAAATCTTTTTTTCTGCATCATAAAACGGCAGCGCAACCGGTTTGTTGTGCCGCAGCGCAAAGTCGATCACGCCCCGCAGATTCACCTCGTAATCATCGGCAGCGTAAGCTGCGATCATTCCGGCAGCGGCAAATTCCTCCAGCGCCACGATCCGGTTGGCAATTGCCCCCGACAGCACCATACGTTCCATTGCGCTCAAAAACATCCGCTTTTGAATGAACTCTTTACGCAGCAGCTTTTTGGCTTCAGCGTGATCCATTTTCACCTCCTGCAGCAGCTTTTTCCGCTGCTGCGCGGCGCAATTCGGCAAAGTAATCGAGCCGCTCCTTGATCTTGGCTTCGTACCCGGCGCCTGCCACCTGATAATATTTTTTGGGGACGCTCAAATAATCCTGCACCGCAAAACCGCCCACCGCGTGCGGATAGACATAATCTTTGCCGTGATTGTTGGCTTTGCCACCTGCCGAATGAGGATCGCGCAACGCATACGGAATCGGCTGCACCCGATTTTTCTGCACATCTTCCAGCGCCTCGTTGATCGCCATATAAGCTGCGTTGCTCTTGGGTGCTGTTGCCAGATAGGTTGCCGCCTGCGCCAGAATGATCCGCGCCTCGGGCATCCCGATAAGATCCACCGCCTGCATTGCCGAAGTTGCCAATGTTATGGCTCTGGGATCGGCATTGCCGATATCTTCGCTGGCAAGAATCACCATCCGCCGTGCAATAAAGCGGATATCTTCGCCGGCATGGAGCATCTTGGCAAGGTAATATACTGCCGCATCGGGGTCGCTGCCGCGCATACTCTTTATGAATGCGCTGGCGGTGTCGTAATGGGCATCGTCGTCGTAATTGAGTACCTTTTTCTGCACCGATTCTTCCGCCACAGCCAGATCCACATGGATCACGCCATCTTCTGCCACAGGTGTGGAAAGCACCGCCATTTCCAGCGCATTGAGCGAGCGGCGGCCGTCGCCTTCGCAAACTTCCGCAAAAAACTCCATTGCTTCGGGAGCAAGTTCAACCTTGAGTTTTCCGAAACCGCGTTCATCGGTCAGCGCATTGGTCAGCAGTTTTTTGATATCCTCTCTGGCCAACGGTTCCAGCTGAAAGTTCAGCGAACGGCTCATCAAAGCATTGACCACATAAAAAGTCGGATTGAAAGTCGTTGCCCCGATCAATCTGACCACCCCCGACTCCACATCGGGCAGCAGCGAATCCTGCTGGGCGCGGTTGAAGCGGTGGATTTCGTCCACAAACAATATTGTGCGCCGCCGGGCATTGCTGCGCCGTTCTTTTGCCATAACGATTTCGCGGCGGATATCTGCCACCGTGCTGGTAACGCCCGACAGGCGGACAAACGCCGCATCGGTAGTATTGGCAATAAGTTCTGCCAGACTGGTTTTGCCCACCCCGGGAGGGCCGGAAAGAATGATTGAACTGAAATTATCTGCATCAATGGCACGGCGCAGCAGCTTGCCGGGAGCCAGAATATGACTCTGCCCGCAATACTCCTCCAGCGTGCGCGGCCGCATCCTTGCCGCCAGCGGCATCCGTTCGGCGCCGAAACGCCCTTCCGCCGACGGCTCCGCAGCCGGATTGCCGAAATTGAACTCCAGTTCGTTCATTAAAAAACATCCAATCTGTACAAAAAAATCCCTGAACAGACCGTCTGTAACAGTAGGAAAGCCCCCCGCAAATGAAGAAAAGCCGTGCAAATGGCTGTTTGCCGACGCCTGTAGTTTTTTCGCCGAAACAGAACTGCTGCTCTGCTGAAAATACCCTGTTTTCGGCACAGGCAATCGGTAAACCGAGCAAAATGAATGTTGCTGCCGCAGCAGCCGCACCTGATAAAATCTGCTGTCTTTCAAACCTTTTCAGCGCGGTACTGTGCAACTTGAATATACGTTGCAGCCTGCCGTTGTTATCCAGCGGCAGCTCCAACATGGTCAACTTCACCGAAACTATCGCTTATTCAACGTCTTATGTTTCGGCATCATCGCTGCTGCATCATACAGCAGCCTGCAAAAACTTCACTTCGCCCGCATCGCACATCGGCAAATTTCATCAGCCGGAACGCTCCTGCGGTCTGTACTATATAATCCGGAAATGAACCCGCCCGAAAGCACGCTCACCCGGTCTTGTGGTAATATAACGCAGAATTAACAGTTTAACAACTTTTTTAATAATATTTTTCTGTTTTTTTGAAAGGTTCTCAACTTTTGCCGGATAAATCACCCGAAGTCATTGCAAATATTCTGTTTGCGGTGTACCTTAATTGGTGCAAAAAAATTCTCTGAATAAGTTGAAGGTTGTTTATGTTGCTCAAAATCATTGCGGTCGGACGGGTCAAAGACCCTCATTATCAAGCCAAGATCAACGAATTTATGCAGCGACTCAATGCGTTCGGCAAAGTGGAAGTTGTTGAACTGAAAGATGACAGCGTGGAAAAAGAGTCTGCCGCCATCCTGAAAGCGCTGGAAAATGACCGTTCCTGGGTGGTTGTGCTGGACGAACGGGGCGAAAATATCACTTCGGTCGAATGGGCGGAAAAAATCCAAAAGTGCCAAAGCAGGATCGTGCTGGTGATCGGCGGTGCCTTCGGCTTTAACGATGCGGTCCGTCAGCGGGCAGATTATCTGCTGGCGCTCTCCAAATTCACCGTTACTCACGAAATGGCACGGCTGATGCTGACCGAACAGCTCTACCGTGCGTGTACGATCATTGCCGGTAAAAAATATCATCATTGATATAATTTACGGCAAATCCTGACTGTTTTCAGATAATCCCCCCCCGCAGAACCTTATCGCCCGGCACTGCAGCAGAAATCGTAATCGCTTTTCAGCAATCCGTCAAAGTATTCGATCGTCTTGCGCAAACCCTCTTCCAGCGGCGTGACCGGTTCCCAATCCAGCAATTTTCTGGCAAGGGTGATATCCGGCTTGCGCTGTTTGGGGTCGTCCGCAGGCAGGTCGCAGCAGATTATCCTGCTGTTGGAATTAGTCAGTTTGATCGTCAGTTCCGCCAGCTCGCGGATCGTAAACTCCTGCGGCATACCCAGATTTACCGGCCCGGTGATTTCATCGGCGGTCGCCATCATCCGCACCATGCCTTCGAGCAGATCATCCCGATAGCAGAAGCTGCGGGTCTGGCTGCCGTCGCCGTAAAGCGTAATATCTTTATTCTGCAATGCCTGCAAAATAAAATTGCTGACCACCCGACCATCGTGCGGATGCATATTCGGCCCGTAAGTGTTGAAAATGCGCACGATCTTGACCGGCAGACCGCATTGCATATTATAGCACGAAAAAAGGGTTTCGGCGCAGCGTTTGCCCTCGTCGTAGCAGCTTCGTATGCCGATGGGATTAACGTTTCCCCAGTAGGATTCATTCTGCGGATGAACCGCCGGGTCGCCGTAGACCTCGCTGGTGGAAGACTGCAATATTCTGGCGCGCAGCCGCTTGGCAAGTCCCAGCATATTGATCGCTCCATGCACGCAAGTTTTGACGGTTTGCACCGGGTCGCGCTGGTAATGGATAGGCGAGGCAGGACAGGCAAGATTATATATTTCGTCGCACTCGATATACAGCGGAAAAGTCACATCGTGGCGGATAAGTTCAAATCGGTGATTATCCAGCAACGGATAAATATTGCGTTTGCTGCCGGTGAAAAAATTATCTGCACAAATAACTTCGTTCCCTGCATCCAGCAGCTTTGCGCACAATGCGCTGCCCAGAAATCCGCCGCCGCCTGTAACCAGAATCCTTTTCATAAACCTGCTCTCGATATATATGGTTTGCTCTTCTTATAAACTGTGAATAATGTTCCGATTCAATAAAGCTGATTATTTTTCACAAAAATCGGGACATTATCCAAAAATTAACATAGCACCAAACAATTTAATTGTCAAGCCCCAATCAATTTTTTGAAAAGCTCTGCTCACAATAACGGGCGATACTTGAGGAGCGGGAAAAAGACCTCTCGCCGGATCAGCGCTTCCCCGCCGAACCGTTTTGCAGCGGCCCATTACAGATTGCGGTCACCGCGCATGGCGCGGCGGGCGTCCATATCGTCCTGACGCGAGCGCAATGTTTCGCGCTTATCTTCGTGAGTTTTGCCTTTGCACAGCGCCACCGCCACTTTGATAAGTCCGTGTTTGAGGTACATACGCAGCGGCACGATGGTGCAGCCCTTTTCCTTGACCTGGATCGAGAGTTTCAGCAGTTCTTTCCGATGCAGCAGCAAGCGGCGCTTGCGGCGGGTATCGTGATTGAAACGGTTGCCGTGATCGTATCCTGCAATATGGGCGTTGACCAGAAATGCGCTGCCCTGAATAAAATCCACATACGCTTCGGAGAGGGTAACGGTTTTATCCCGACAGCTTTTGACCTCGGTTCCGGTCAGCAGAATACCCGCCTCGTATTGCTCCAGCACAATATAATCGTGCAGCGCCTTGCAGTTATTGGTCAGCTGACCGTCGTGGGAGTCAGCATTTTTTTTCTTGCCGTCTGCCATACCAAATCACATCTTTCCCAGAAACGGGCCTGCAGTTTTCTTGAATTCTTCTGCCGCAGGATAGTTCTTGCTGCCGAGTTTCTGCTGCAATTCGCCCAACTTTTTCCTGACATCGCCATCCAGTTTGACCGGAGTTTCGATTTGCAGCCGCACGTGCAGATCGCCACGGGCTCCGCCCCGCAGCGCGGGCATACCCTTGCCCTTGATCCGCAGCACCGCTCCGCTCTGAGTACCGGGTTCGATCTTCATCTTGGTCATACCCGAAACGGTCGGCACTTCCACCACTCCGCCCAGCATTGCCGTAAAGGGGTCAATGGGCAAACGGCAGTAAAGATCCACGCCGTTGCGCTCAAAGACCTTGCTTTCGCGCACATGGATTATCACATAAAGATCGCCAGCTTTGCCGCCGCGGATGCCGCCTTCGCCTTCTCCCGATACCCGCAAACGGTCGCCCGAATCCACCCCGGGGGGAATCCTGACCGGCAACTTCTTTTCCTGCTGCTGACGGCCCGTTCCACGGCAACTGGAGCAGGGCTTTTCGATCACCTGACCCGTTCCGCGGCAGTTGGGACAAGTTTGCTGCATGGCAAAGAATCCCTGCGAAATGGTCACCTGACCGCTGCCGCCGCAACGGGGACAGGTCTTTTTGCTGCTGCCTGCAGCACATCCGCTGCCGTTACAGCTGGTGCAATCGGCGCTTTTAGTTACAGTTATTTCCCGCGTGGCACCGAAAACGGCGTCTTCAAAAGAGATCTCTATATCGCAGCGAAGATCGTTGCCTGCCTGAGGCGCGTTAGGATCCTGCCGCCGTCTGCCGCCGCCGAACAGATCTTCAAAGCTGAATGAACCGCCGTTGCCGCCGCCGAAAAACTGGCTGAAAATATCCATCGGATCGCGGAATCCGCCCCCGCCGCCACCAAAACCGCCGTAACCTGCGCCGTTGGTGGAAGTAAAGGCTTCGTGACCCAGCTGATCGTAACGCTGCCGCTTGGCGGTATCGCTCAAAACATCGTAGGCGTTGGAGATTTCCTTGAATTTTTCCTCCGCCGCCGTATCGCCGGGGTTTCTGTCGGGGTGATATTTGATCGCCAGCTTGCGGTACGCTTTTTTTATCTCTTCGGCAGTAGCGGTTTTTGTCACGCCGAGTATTTCGTAATAGTCCTTGCTCATAAGTTGCACTCCTTACTGCGCATCGGCACTTTCAGGATCGGATTTTTCTTCTTTAGCCGGACCGCTGGAAACGACCACCCGCGCCGGACGCAGCAATTTATCGCCCAGCTTGTAGCCGCAATTCCATTGTCTGATGATTATGCCGTCGGCAACATCGTCGGAATTTTCGTAAGAAAATGCGTCGTGCAGCTGCGGATCGAACGCCGCGCCAACGGCATCGAACTTCTGCACACCCAATTCTTCCAGCACTTTGCCGTACTGCGCCAGGATCATTTCCAACCCCTGTTTGAGCGCGGCAATATTGTCGCTCTGTTCGGCAGCTTTCATCGCCATATCAAAAACATCGAACACCTGCAAAAACGGCGTGACCGTTTCGATCAAACCGAAGCGGCGGGCCTCGCTGACTTCCCGCGCCATACGTTTGCGGTAGTTCTGATAATCCGCTTCCTTGCGCAAAAGCTGATCTTTAAGCTGCGCGACTTCTGCTTGCAGCGCCGCTTCGGGAGTAAGTTCCACTTTATCGGTGCCGTCAAGTTTTACATCGGCTGTTTCGGCAGCGTCATCCCACGCCGCAGCAGTTTCCTGCACTTTTTCTGCACTTTCCTGCGTTTCTTCCGCAGGCGCCTGATCCATTTGTTCCTTTTCTTCGTTATTCATATATTCAAAACCTCCATATATAATCTGTAAACTATCTTCCAAAAGAAAAACGGCGGCCGAATGGTCTATGCCTTTGCAGCCGCACGATCTTTAACAGTATGACAGCAAAGTCACATAGTAAAACTCGGCCCCAGATAAACTTCCCGCGCTTCTTCGCTGTTTACCAGATAATCGCTGGAGCCTTCCAGCATTACCTCGCCGTGGGCCATAAGGTATGCCCGATCCACCACCGACAGCGTTTCCCGCACGTTGTGGTCGGTTATCAATATGCCCATGTTGCGCTTCTGCAGTTTGCGGATGATCTGCTGAACTTCGTAAACTGCCTTGGGGTCCACGCCGCTGAACGGTTCGTCAAGCATCAGAAACGACGGATTTGTCACCATCGCGCGGGTTATCTCCAAACGGCGGCGTTCCCCGCCGGAAAGAGTCATCGCCTTCTGATACGCCAAATGCGTAAGACCGAGATCGTCCAGCAGTTGTTCGCAGCGTTCCTTGCGCTCTTTGCGGCTGATGGCAAGAGTTTCCAGAATCGCCATAATATTCTGCTGAACTGTCAACTTACGGAAAATCGACGGCTCCTGCGCCAGATAACCCATACCCATGCGCGCCCGCTTGTACATCGGCACGTGCGTTATATCGTAACCGCGGAAAGACAGCATACCGCTGTCGGGCTTGATCAGCCCCATTACCATATAAAAGCTGGTAGTTTTGCCCGCGCCGTTCGGCCCCAGCAAACCAACCACTTCCCCGGCATGGACCGTCAGCGACATACCTTTGACCACACAGCGCCCGTGGTAACTTTTGAACAGGCCATCCGCCTGAATCAGCAATTCCCCTGCACTTACGGCACTTGCTATATTTTCCGAATCACTCATATATCTTGATCCACCCTGCTTTTACTATGGCAGCAATTATATTTTCAACAGCAATCCGATACTTGCTGCAACTCAATTTCAATATACACCTTTTTAGATGTTTTTACAATTTTTTTACCGATTTTCCGATACAAAGCACCGCATTTATTGCAATCAATTATTCATACGCGTCAGAATATCGCCGTTCTCCACATGGATATCTTCCGTATCAAGCTCGATCGTCACCTTGTCGCCGATCATACCGCTGTCGGCGGTGACTGCCTGCGGCCGACCCGGCGGATCGCTGGTCATTACCACGGTGCGTTTCTGCACTTCATAGACTGCGTAATCGCTTTTCGCCTTCTGTTTTTCGCCATCTTCCTGCACTCTGGTCATGCGCACGTTGCCGTTGGCATTGATCCGCACCAGTTCCCGGTCTTCGCCCACGGCCAGACGATCCGGAAATTCATCGCGCTTACGATAACTTTCCAGCGAAGGGACACTTCCGGCGGTCTTGCGCGCGGTTGCCTTCAGGTGATCGCACTCCAGAGTTGATGCGCTGTCTTTGACCACTACGTTTTCGTAAAAATCTGCCGTATCTGCCAGCAGATCTATTTCGCCGCGTTCAGCATCCAGCGACGTGGTGCCGTCGGCAGAACTCCCCAGCAGCGTGGAATTTTTCGACTTCTTTTTCGGCTGCGGCCCCACCATCATATTGCTGCTGTCAGCAACCGGCTCTTCGGGCTTGCTTTTGATATGCACTTTGCCATTGGCAAGGATCTTTTCCACATCGGTCTTGCCCGGAACTGCCTTATCCCCGAAGTATATATCCAGCTGGCTGCAATCCAGCGAGCCGGTTTTGTCTTCGGCGTGAACCTTGCCGACTGCCAGCGCCCGGGTCGGACTCTTATCCGCTTCGGACTTTGCCGCAGTTTTTTTGCTTTTCGGAGCATCTTTCAGAAAAATATCCAGCTTTTCGCAATCCAGCAGCATACCGCGGCCGCGCACCTTGACATTTTCGTTGAACGTGATCAAATTGCCGCCGTAATTGAGATCCGAACTTACCGAATCCACCGTTACCGGTTCGCCGTTGGCTGTTCCCTTGCCGCCGCCAACGGCAATACCGCCTGCAGCGCTGCTGTTGGAACCCACCGTCGCCGCCGACAGCACGATATGGCTTCTATCGTCCACCAGCAGCCGTTCTTCGTTGACTTTGTAGAGCATTTTACCGCCGCGGATAAGATCGTCATCGCGCTGCAGCACCGGATTTTCCGTCAGCGCCAGCTCGTCGCTTGCCGCCGTATAGACCATGCGGCCCGCCTGAGCCTGTTCCGTGCTGCCGTTACTCTTGCGCAGCAGTTTGACTTTACCGATGGCGCTTACGGTTTTGACCTGTCCGCCGCCCAGCGGGGAGTTTTTTTTGTCCCCTTGGGGTGACTCTTTTTTATCTTCAGGAGTTTTTTCGTCCTGCAAAACGATTTCCAGCTGATCGGCGCTCATATCGGTATTGTCGGCGGGGGACTGCATCCTGACATTGCCGATCAGACGGATCAGATTTGCCGCCTGATCGAAATCGGCGTAATCCGATGTCACCACATCCATCGGCGTTTCCTTATCCTTGGAGTCAGCCTTCGCCGATTGCTCATCGCGTCTGAATTTGAACAGACACTTGTCAAAAAACTTTATTACCTTCTTTTCCGGCATAACCACGATACGTTCTGCCTCGGCAAAATCTTTGCCCCGACTCAAACGCGGTCGTGAACCCGTCAGTTCCAGCACATCATCAGCAGCTGTATATACCGCCATATCCGCATCGGCAAACTGTTCGCCCCTGGCAGCTTCTTCAGCATCAAGTTTACGCACCGCATGAACATTGCCGATAAATCTTGCGCTTTTGAGCCGACGGCTGCCGCCGCTGCGGTCATCGGCAGATTTCTCCTTGCCATCAGCGGATTTTTTACTCTCTTCCAGCTCCAGTTCCAGCCGGTCCGACGTCACCGTTCCCGCAGGATCGAACACCCGCACCTTGCCCAGCAGCGTAATAACATTGCGTTTGCCGTCAATATTCAACTCGTTGCAGTAAACATAGGTCATGCTGTCGGATTTCTTTTTGCCGTCTGGTGCTGCACTCTCCTTTTTGCCGTCAACCCCTTTCAGCGCACCGCCCAGCGAACGCTCGCCGTCGCCCCGCAGCACGATCTGCACATTGCTGTTGACCGTAACCAGACTCCGATTGAAATCTGCCGTAAAGCCCACTCCGTCCAAGTCCAGCATCGGCGAACGCAAAAACACCTTTTGTTTGCCGCTGGCAACCTTGGCGATCTGATCCAGCACCGCACTTTCGCTGATGATCAAACCATCGCTGTATGCCCGGTTCAGCCAGTATTTGGCAACCTCGGCAACCGGAGTACCAAGTTTATAAAATTCGCTGCTGCTGTCGCTGCGGGCGATCATTTCCACCGAAACACCTTTACGCACCGCGTCGATTATCGGCCAGGTGGTTTCTATATTCTTGCCGCGGATGACCATTGACTGGCTGCGCATATAATACTCCAAGTGCCCGTTCTGATAAAACGGCAGCCGTGCCGCACTGGTGCGCACATTGCTGAACGCCCCCAGATCGCGCGGAGCGGCTCCGAGCATTTGCGGCAGCAGCAATGCAGCATACAACGTTATTCTGATTGTACTTTTGAATGTCATTAAAATTTAATATCTCCGATACCGTAACGGCTCATTACCGTTTCCCATTTGCCGCTGCGCATAAGCAGCTGATCTATCACCTCGCGCACCGCCCCTCTGCCGCCGGGCAGAGTCGTGCGGAAATCTGCCGCCATATCCATATAAAACGGTGCATCTGCCACCGTTACGGCAATTCCCGCCTGACGCATAACCGCCATATCCACGGTATCATCGCCCATATAAAGGCACTCTTCGGCGGTCAGATTCTGTTCGGCAAGCAGTTCGGCAAACGCTGCGGCCTTATCTTTTTTGCCTTCGTAAACAAAGCTGAATCCCAACTCGGCGGCACGGCGGGCATTGGCAGCACTCTGCCGCCCGGACAGCACCCCCACCAGAAATCCCGCCCGCATCGCCAGCTTGATACCGTGACCGTCGCGGACGTGGAAAAATTTTATCTCTTCGGGCGAACCGGTTCCGTAACCGATTCTGCCGTCGGTAAGAATACCGTCTATATCCAGCACCAATGCTTTGATCTTCTGCCACCGTTCCAAGGCAATAGTGTTCATATTTACCGCCTTATCTGGTCAGCTCAAAAATCGCTTTGACTTCGGTCAGCAGCTCTTCAGCCAGCTTGAAATCCAGCGAATTGGGTCCGTCGGAAAACGCCTTGGCAGGATTGGGATGGATTTCGCAGAACAATGCGTCGATCCCCACTGCCGCCGCCGCCCGCGCCAGCGGACGCACAAATTCCCGCTGACCGCCCGAGGCATTGCCCAGTCCGCCGGGCAGCTGCACCGAATGAGTTGCATCAAAGACCACCGGCACGCCCAAACTGCGCATCACCGCCAGTCCGCGCATATCCACCACCAAATTGTGATAGCCGAAGCTGCTGCCGCGTTCGCAAAGCATCACCTTTTCATTCCCGGTGGTCTTGACCTTATCCACCGCACCCTTCATATCTTCGGGCGCCATAAACTGACCTTTTTTGATATTCACGACCTTGCCAGTATTGCCTGCAGCCTGCAGCAAATCGGTCTGACGGCAGAGAAATGCAGGAATCTGCAAAATATCTGCCACTTCGGCGGCGCGGGCGACTTCGATCGTTTCGTGTACATCGGTCACGATCGGCACATTGTAGCGCGACTTGACTTCGGCAAGAAACTCCAGCCCCTTTTCCATACCCGGACCGCGCACCGAACCTGCCGCCGAACGGTTGGCTTTGTCGTAAGAAGCCTTGAATACATAACCGATATCCAATTTTGCGCACAACTCCGTCAGAAATCCTGCCACTTCCAGACAAACTTCCTGACTTTCTGCCATACAAGGTCCGCCCAGCAGCACCAATCTGCCGCTGCCGATAACCACATTGTCGCTGACTTTTATCCCGCTCATATCAACACCTCAGAATTTCTTGAGTTTTTCCAGCAATTTCGCTTCCGCCCGCGCCAGATCTTCGGGCGTATCCACCCCCACGCTCTCCAGATCGGAGATCAATACCTGGATGGATATATCGTTTTCCAGCGCCCGCAGCTGTTCGAGTTTTTCGCAATTTTCCAGCTTGCCGGCTTCCAACGCCACAAACTTTTCCAACACATCCCGACGGTATGCGTAGATACCCCAATGCAGATAAACATTCATATCTTCGCCGCCGGTACGCAAAAACGGTATCATCGAACGGCTGAAGTAAAGCGCCCGCCCCGAATTGCTCATCACCAGCTTCACCTTGTTGGGATCATCCAGCGTCTGACGGTCGCCCTTCACCCCGATCGTAGCCATTTCAGGAGCATCGGGTTGCTTCATACGGTCGATCAACGCATCAATAGCTTCCACCGGCAGCAGCGGCTCATCGCCCTGTACATTGATTACGATATCTGCTTTGATACCTTTGAGCGCCGCCGCAATACGGTCGCTGCCGCTGGGCAGCGCAGGATCGGTCATGATCGCCTGAGCGCCGAACCCGGCACAGGCTTCCATCACCCGCGTATCGTCGGTTGCAATCAGACACGCATCTGCCTTGCTGGCTGCCGCCCGTTCAAAAACGTGTTGGATCATCGGCTTGCCTGCCAGCGGAGCCAGCACTTTGCCCGGAAAACGTGAACTGCCGTATCGGGCAGGAATTACTACTACTGTTCTGAGTTCTGACATTTTATGACCTTTCAATGATTATGCAAGATTCCGTTGAGCAGTCCGTTCATTTGCCCGGTTTACGCAACAGGGGTCTTACGCTCTTTACTCCCCGCAGGGTACGGACAAATTTGCTGCTGTCAAGCTCCACCGTCCGCGAATACGCACGATTGCCTGAAACAGTTCTGAGATGCCCCTGCAGTTTGCGGAGTGCATCGCCGAAAAGTTTGCACTGTTCAGGAGTAAGCATTTTACCGTACTGGTGCATATAAGCTGCGGCGCGGTCAAGGCTGCGGCAGATCAGCAATGATTCGGAAGATGCCGGTTTGCTGAGTTTTTCGGATGAACGCCGTGCGCTGCCGCGAAGACCGTCAAACTGGTCGATCAACTCCTGCTGCGCCACCTGTTCTGCCCACATCCGATCCAGTTTAAGGTGCCACGGCAGCCAGAACGCCAGAAAGCACTCCGAAAGAACGATCAGAAAAAACAGCAGAAATGCCAGCAGCATCATGTAGTCTTTCTTGAATTTTACCGACTGCACTTTTATTCCTGCCATAATTGATTCCGCTCCTGCTGCTGTTTACAGCAAACCATTATACCCTGTTTGTTCCAAATGTCTGCGCAACAACCTTATCGGCAGACCGATTATATTTTCCAACTCGCCGGAAAATGACTCCACGAGGATTTCACCATATTCCTGAATACCATAAGCGCCGGCCTTATCCAGCACCGGCACCAGCGATAAATATCTGTTTATATCTTCTGCGCTGCAAGCGTGGAATTTCACTTGCGATTCCGCATAAAAATCATCTTCCAACGCCTTGCAGCTGCACCGCAGCGCCACCGCAGTTATCACGCTGTGGGTTCGACCCGAAAAACTTTGCAGAAACCTGAACGCCTCCGCCAGATCCGATGGTTTGCCGTAAAGTTTGCCATCCATCACCACTATCGTGTCGGCACCGATGACCAGACTCTCAGGATGTTGCTGCGCCACCGCCTGCGCCTTCATCGCCGCATTGAGCTGCGCCGCCTGCAACGGAGTTATTCCATCGGTTGCAGTCACTTCGCAAACTGCCGCACTCTCCTGCCTGAACGCTTTTACGATCCGCCCCAGCAGTTCCCGGCGGCGCGGCGACTCAGATGCCAGAAATAAATCCATTATTGCCGACTGCTGCCGCTGCGTGTTCGTGGTTATGATGACGGCCTTCCGGGATTCGGATCAGATTAATGGAAATGCTTTTGATCGTATCTATTCCGAACGATTTGTTAAGCATCACAAAAATCCGCTGTTTGAGCGCTCCCGCCACCGCATCAAAGGCTTCGGAACCGGCTTCGAACTCCACGTTCACCGCCAATTCCAGCTCACGACGGCGATTGCGCAGCATCACCACCTTGATTATCTCCAATTCGGCAAACTCTTCTTCCAATCTGGTGATAGCGTTGCAGATGGCATTGCGCGAAATAAATATATTGCCGTCTTCCCGCTCCAGCGTCACCCCCGGCACCGCGGGTTTGCGGAAGCAGATCTTGAGTATCAGCCCCAGCACGATCAGCAGCAGAAATACCAGCGCCGCCAGAATCAGCGCCGTCTGAAATCCACGCTCAAACTCGCCGGCTGCAGAACAGAAATTACCAAGCTCCGACAGATAATCCATGACCTTTTGCATCACAAATCCTTCCCTGATCTACTTTTTCGCCTGTGCTGCCGGTGCAGCGGCAGAAAAAAACTTTTTCAGCCCATTGCGGGAATGCCGCTGACTGCCGCCGCCTGCGCCGCCGCACTCATGCTGTCCGTTTCCGCAGTTTCCTCTTCTTCCACCAGATCGTCCAATTGCTGGATCACCACATCCACCGCTGCAACAGTAACGCCCGCAGCACTTTCCACCTGTTCGATCACCTGACGCTGAACTTCCACCGCCACCGCCGGGATCACCGTACCGAACAGCACGTTGACCTTGACGATGATCTTGAGCTGATCGTCGGTATCTTTAATGATTTCGATCGCCCGCGAATGGCTGCCGACCATACCGGCAAGATTGTCAATGATCGCGCTGCCTGCCAGACGGGAAATACCTTCCACGCCCAGAACCGCACGGCTGACCAGCGCAGCAAGCACATTGTCATGAATTTTTATCAAACCCAGCTCCGACGGCGCATCGCTGGTAACGGTGGCACGGTAACTGTTGGCGGCATTGCCTGTGTTTTCGCTGCTCTTCATTTGGACAACCTCTCTCTTTGTAATTTTAAACTGTTCCGCACTTATCGGTATATTGTCCGGAACAATACTTTTTCTATCATCCCCAGTCTGCTGCCGCTCTTGGCATTCACAGCTGCAGACCGGGTTTTTCCGTACCGACTGATTATTTGACCGCTTTGCTGCGGCTCTTGTGCGCTTTTTCCGCAGGAGCTTTTTCCGCAGGTCCAGTTGCCGCATCCTTGGCAGCTGCTGCACTTGCATTATCGCTCAAAAACGCCCGTTCCACAAAACCTGTGTCGTAATTACCGGCGGTGAAATCCTTATCCGTAACGATCTTCATCGAGAACGGGATCGTGGTCTTGACTCCGTCGATAATAAACTCATCCAACGCACGGCGGCAGCGGATGATCGCCTGTTCACGATCCTGCGCCTTGACAATCAGCTTGGCGATCATGCTGTCGTAGTAGGGCGGGATCCGGTAGCCGCTGTAGACGTGAGTATCCACCCGAACTCCCAGCCCACCGGCGGGAACCAGCAGTTTGACTTCGCCGGGACAGGGCGTAAAGCGGGTTTCAGGATTTTCCGCATTGATACGGCACTCGATAACGTGACCGTTGATCTTGATATCCTTCTGGCGGACACTCAAAGGTTCGCCGGCGGCGATACGGATCTGTTCCTTGACAATATCCACGCCGGTAAGCTCTTCCGTAACAGGATGTTCCACCTGCACGCGAGTGTTCATTTCCATAAAGTAGAACTGACCTTCAGCCGTCAGCAGAAATTCAATGGTACCTGCGTTGGTGTAACCCGCCGCTTTGGCGGCCTTGACCGCTGCCGAACCCATCTTTTCCCGCAGCTTGGGATTCAGCGCCGGCGAAGGAGATTCTTCGATCAGCTTCTGATTACGCCGCTGCACACTGCAGTCGCGTTCGTAAAGATGCACCACGTTGCCGTGTTCGTCGGCAAGGATCTGAAATTCGATATGGCGGGGGTTGATAATATATTTTTCCATGTACAGCGAACCGTCACCGAAGGCATTTTCCGCTTCGGTACGCGCCGCATGATAACCCTGGATCAGACTGGCATCGTTATGGGCTATACGCATACCGCGTCCGCCGCCGCCTGCCGTTGCCTTTACGATCACCGGATAACCCAGCTTCTTCGCCATAGCCAGCGCCGCGCTTTCGCTTTCGATCAAACCGTCGCTGCCGGGAGTAACCGGAACGCCTGCCTTTTTCATCGTTTCGCGGGCAATTGCCTTATCGCCCAAGGCGCGCATGGCTTCGGGGGTAGGCCCGATAAACGTGATATTGTGTTTGCGGCAGGCTTCGGCAAAGTATGCGTTCTCCGCCAGAAATCCGTATCCCGGATGAATCGCATCCACATCGCAAATCGCCGCCACACTCAAGATGCGGTCAATCAACAGATAGCTGGCGGATGCCTGCGCAGGTCCGATGCAGACTGCTTCGTCCGCTTCGCGCACCGGCAAACTGTCCGCATCGGCAATACTGTAGACCGCCACGGTCTTGATCCCGAGTTCGCGGCAGGCACGGATCACCCGCAAGGCGATCTCGCCGCGGTTGGCAATCAGAATTTTATTGAAAAGAGCCATAAATCTTCCCGATTTTGATGTTTATTCGATCACGAACAACGGCTGACCAAATTCTACTGCGCTGCCGTTTTCCACCAGAATATCGCGGATCGTGCCGCTCTTTTCGGCTTTGATTTCGTTCATCACCTTCATTGCTTCAACAATGCACACCACTGTATCGGGGGTAACTTTATCGCCCACCTTGACAAAAGGAGCCGCTTCCGGGCTGGGGGCGCGGTAGAGCGTACCGACCAGCGGAGAATCGATCGTAACGCGGGGAGCGCTGCTTTCCGCCGCCGGGGCTGCAGGAGCCGCCGCGGCCGGTGCAACTGCAGGCACGACAGGAGCGGCAATGCTCACCGCAGGAGCCGCCACCACCGTTCCGCCGCGCTTGATTTCCAGCGAAAAACCTTCACGTTCGAGCTTCAATTCAGCCAGATCATTGGCTGCCACAATTTCGGCAATAGCCTTGATTTCATCAATTTTCATCTTCTGCTTCATCCTGTGTTATATGTTAATACTCAAGTAATAATTTCAGTGTTCCAATCGGCGTATCAGCGCCCGCAGCGCCCATTCGTAGCCATCGGTACCCAGCCCCGCGATCATCCCCACGCAACAGGGAGCGGTCAAACTTTCGTGCCGGAACGACTCCCGCGAGCTGATATTGCTTATATGCACTTCCAGCGCAGGCACTTTGCTGCAGGCGCGCAAGGCATCGGCAATAGCGATCGACGTATGGGTATAGGCACCCGGATTCATCACAATACCGTCTACGGGAGCATCCAGCAATATGGCATTGAGCCGATCGACGATCACCCCTTCGTGATTGCTTTGCAGGAACTCCAGCTCGCAATCCGGAAACTCGGCAGCGACCGCCAGCAAACGCTTTTCCACATCCGCCAGCGTGGTCGAGCCGTAAATATCCGGCTCGCGCAAACCCAGCAATCCCAGATTGGGACCATTTATAATCAAGATCTTCATTTTCTTATCTCTTCGATCCAGCGGTTTCAGCCTGCCCGGAAAACGTACCGAACCTTCTGCTAATCAGTATATATCTGGACAAGATACGAACAAATCGTTTATATAATATACACTTGCTGACAACAATTTGCCAATTTTACCGCTTTTTTTTATATTCCTGTTCCAGATAATGGTCGGTACTTGAGGTGAGAAAAAGACCTTTTGCCGGATCGGTACTTTTTTCCATCCTCGACTTGTCAAGGCACAGACCACAGGGCGAAGACAGTACTCCACCCCGATCCCGACACAAAAGTTGATCATACAGCTTTTTGCTGACCTGCCCGTATGGGGAACAGAGTTTTTTATTCGGCTACGGGCAGTTTGGGCAGATCCAGCGCAGGAGGTTCCAGCAGAGAATACAAACTGTTGGGATCAAACTTTTCCACCTTCTCCGCATCGGCTGCCGACTCAGTTACCGACGGTGCAGCGACCGGTTCTGCCGCGCCGTCCGAACCTGAATTTACTGCCAGCACCACGATCAGCACGATCACTGCGATCACTCCGACTGCCAGCCCCGCCATGGCGAAGATGATCTTTTTAAGTTTAAGTTCGTTGGCAGCGGCGCCGGAACGGTCGATATCCAGCGTATTCATCAGCTCGTCATTGCAGGAATATTCCAGCTGCTCCTTGAGCTTGGCAACCAGCTTCTGAGAAGTATCGTCGCTGAGTTTATAAATGCGGCAAAGCGTTCTTATGTAAGCAATAACATATACCAGCGGCGGCAAAACCTTCAAATCCTCGTTTTCCAGCGCTTCCAGAAAACGCGGCTGGATGCGGGTAAGCTGTTCCAACTCCTTGAAGCTCATATTCTGCTGTTCGCGCAGCAGCCGCAGCGCCATACCGTAACTCTTGCCGGCAATCGCCGTTTCCATTGCGCTGACCGTGTTGTGAACAGTTCCCGGCAGCGGCGGAGTTCCTGCCGGACGGTTGGCAGGATGCCGCGAGCGCAGCAGCACTTCCACATCGTTTGCGCTGTCGGCAGCAACATTTTCCGCTGCTGCATCAACTTCTTCCGCCGCCACAGGCGGAACATTATCGGTAAAATTTGCAGTTTCCAACTCAGCGGCGATTTGTTCTGCCGCTGCACCGCTGTCAAAATTCAATTCCAATTCGCGGGGTTTATCTTCCATACAGCCACCTCTTGCAATTCAACTGCGCAATCCAGATTTTCATTGATTGATAATATCGTCAAACACCAGTATATCCCGCTTGGCACCGCTGCCCGAAGGCGGGCCGACAATGCCGCGTTCTTCCATCAAATCTATCAATTCAGCGGCGCGGTTGTAACCGATCTTGAGCCGCCGCTGCAGATAACTTGTACTTGCTTTCTTTTCCAGCAAAACGATTTCCAGCGCTCGGCGCACCAGATTATCATCTCCCGGCTGCATATAGCGCGATACCATGGGGTCAAGCTCAAAACCGCTGTCGATAAAGTCATCGGTTTCTTCTTCACTCCAATCGCGACCTGCGGTTGAATTTTTACCGCGACCACCTGGCACATCGTCGTCTTCGTCATCCTCGTTATCGCCTGCCGTAACCTGTTGATCGAAGACCTGTTCCGCCTGATTGGAAACAAATTTGACGATCTCCTTGATGTCGCTGTCCGCCACCAGCGAGCCTTGAATACGCTCGATTTCCGCGCTGTTGGGCGCCAGCAGCAGCATATCGCCCATCCCCAGCAGCGATTCCGCGCCCTTCTGGTCAAGGATCACCCGACTGTCTACAACCGACACTACGCGGAACGCAATACGGGTCGGCAGATTGCTCTTGATCGTACCGGTGATCACGTCGCGGCTGGGGCGCTGGGTTGCCACTACAATATGCACCCCCGCAGCACGGCCCTTGGCAGCGATACGGGAAATGCTGGTTTCGATATCGCTCTTGGCATCAGTCACCATCAAATCCGCCAACTCGTCAATAATCACGATCAGCACGGGCAGCCGATTGGGTATCGGCAGACCGTCATCATCCAATATCGGCTCCTGAGGGATCGGCCGATTGTTGAAGTCTTTAAGTTTTTTGACCCCGGTCTTTGCCAGCCACAGATAGCGTTTATCCATTTCGCCGGTTGCCCAGCGCAGCGCCAGCGGAACTTTTTTGGAATCGTGGATAACCGGCGTTATCAAGTGCGGCAATGTCTGGTAATCAGCCATTTCCACCACTTTGGGGTCCACTAAAATCAACCGCAGATCATCGGGGCTGAACTTCATAAGCAAGCTCATGATCAGCGAGTTCATGCAGACCGATTTACCGCTGCCGGTGGCACCTGCGATCAAAAGATGCGGCGCTTTGGCAAGGTCGAGCACCATCGGTTTGCCGGAAATATCCTTACCCAGCACAATGGGAATTTCCATATTGCTGTTCTCCCACGCTTCCGACTCCACCACCGAACGCATCATAATTGCCTCAGCGTTGGTATTCGGCACTTCCACCCCGACCACATCCCGGCCCGGGATCGGCGCTAAAATTCGCAAACTGCGCGCCTTGAGATTCATAGCAATATTATTTTCGATTTCAGTAACCTTGCTGACCTTTACGCTGGGGGCAAGACGGATTTCGTAGCGGGTCACGCGGGGACCTGAAACATGGCCCACCACCTGCCCGTTGACCTTGAAGCTTTCCAGCGTATCCTGCAGAATGGTCTTATTCTGAGCAATAACTTCCAGTTTTTCCCCGGCGATTTCCGCACCTTTACCCAGCATGGTAACCGGCGGCAGAACGTAGGACGAGCAGCGGACCTTGACCGCCTTGTCCCCTGCTTCGGTGATCTTGGGTTTGGCAAGATCCATCGGCGACGGCGTGGCAGCAGTATCATTACTGTTGTCGGTCATTGGTATCGGCGCAGCGGCGCTGCTCATATTGCCGGTATTGTTCTGATTGACAGCAGGATCTGTCGGCGTCATTTCCCCGTGACCGTTGGCATCAGCTCCGATATCGGAATTGAAAAAGTCTGCGTTGCCTGTCTGATTGGTATTGCCGAACGCCACATTACTTTCTGCTGCTTGCGGCGATTTGACCGCCGGCACAACACTTCCGGCGGCAGCTTCCTGCACAGGTTCAGCTCCTGCCAGCTCTTCGTTTTTGCGGATAAGTTTGCGCGCACGCTCGGCAAATGATTCCCGATCGGGTTTATTTGCGGCACGGCTCTTGCCTTCACTCTCCGCCTCGGGCAGCATAAGTTTATCCACCAACCCCACCAGCACCGAGTGCCAGTCCGAGCGGTAGAGCATTATCAACCCCGCCAGCAGCAGCGTGGAACTTAAAAGTATGCTCCCCACCGGACCCAGAAAAAGCCGAAGCGGCCCCGGCGCCACCTCGCCGTAAGCGGGTGCCACCAACGCCTGCCCCACCACTCCGCCTGAGAGCGAAAGTTCGGGCACACCGGCGCGCCCGATCCCCAGGGATTCGCATTGCATAACAAAAGCCGCAGGATCAAAAGCCAACAGCAGCGAAGACCCCAGCAATGTCAGCAGCACCCCGGGCAGAAACAGCCATGTCCGCGACAATTTCTGCGGCAGAAACGA
The DNA here is from genome assembly GCA_015061545.1 of Lentisphaerota bacterium. Classification (GTDB taxonomy): domain Bacteria; phylum Verrucomicrobiota; class Lentisphaeria; order Victivallales; family Victivallaceae; genus SIG78. Next base: position 140,249 of record SUWJ01000002.1, read on the forward strand.
GCGGATCGCCCCCAGCATTATTATTGCCGCCAGCAAGTACGCCGCCAGTCCGAACAGCAAAAGGCACATACACGCCATCCGCGCCCCGATATCGCCTATCCAGTTGGCAACCACTCCGCTGCGGCCGCCTGCCAGCACCGAAAAATCTCCTGCATCGTGCGAGAATACAGCCAGCACAAACAGCACCGCCCCCAACATATAAAACAAGTTGCGGACACGGAAGGTGTTTTTTTCTACATTTTGATTTTTGATTGACACAGCCACAATGGTTTTTCCCGCATAAAACAACAAAAATAAATATTGAGGTAATATAATCTTTGCGTCAGAGAATTGCAAGGCTGATTTTCAAATAATCGTCAACTTTTGCCGAACCGATCTTACCGCGATATTTTCTGTTGGGCGGCGCGGCTTTTATCTTCGGCAGCGGCGTTGCTGATAAGTTTCTTTTTAAGGTTGCCGTCCAGATTTTTGCCCTTCAGCAGAAACTCGACGATCTCCTTGCAGCTTTTCTTCTGCAGCTGCGGGATCTGCACGCGCTGAACGTTGCCGTCGGCGGTGAGTACCGAAACAAATCTCTGACTTGCCGGCAGCAGCCACGGCTTTTCAAAAGCCAGCGGAACATCCGCTCCGTTGCGGGGCAGTCTGCCGATATTGCCGACATAGGCAAAAGATGTATTCTGCGGTTTGATTTCCGAAGAAGCTGCCTTGCTTTCCCGGTCAAAGTGTGCCACAAAAATCTTGCCGCCTGCGGTGTACTGGGTTATATCGCTGAAAGATGCAGGCAGCCGGTCGTTGTTGTCCAGCAAATAAGTTGTGATCGCCACATAGATTTGTTTGAGATTGTTCTGCGACTCCTGCTGCACCCCGCGGTTGCGGGCATTGATAAGCGTATTGGCAGGTGCAGTACGGTTGATATTCAGCCCCGGCAGCGCCATCAGCGGAGTTACAGCAGAAACAGCGAGGATCAACAACGATAACTTTTTCATAATGCTTCCTTTACAAAAATTATTCCCTTAAATCGGCTTTTTTTCTAAAGTAGCATATAGCAATATAAAAGTCAAGCAAAAGCCGGAATATTTGTTTGCAATATTCAACTTTTGTGGCATATTAACCCTCATATTATAAACTCAAGTTCTAACTCAGGAATATATCAACTATGGGAATCAACTCTCAATTCACCGATCGACTCGCCGCCGCCTTCCAAAAAAATAAAAAACTGTTCATGCTGGCAGGAGTGCTGGCTCTGGCGCTGCTGGTTATACTGATCTTATGTTCAAAAACCGAACCGGATTTTGAAATCGTGGAAAATCCCGAAAGCAAAACCCACGACCGGATCGACTTTTTCAAAAACGGTGAACGCGTCCTGACGCTGGAATTTGCCCAGCCTTACCGGATCGGTTTTATGCAGAAAACCGCCGATGACGGCGCACTCTGCACCTACAGCTTCGATTTTATCGACCGCCAATGCGATTATCGCAGCTATCTTACCGATATCAAAGGCGATAACGACAAACGCTATCTGATCGCCGCCAACTACGCGGGCAGCAGCTCCGCCGAACCTTACGAAGCCTATCTGCTGGATGCGGCCGATAATTTCAACGTCATCGGCAAGATCCCCGCCGGCGAAAATGTCGTTTATCCGAAAAATAATCCCGAACTGATCTTCGATTTCTCCGAAGTGATCGCCGACTACGCCAACGCAGGTCAGGCCGTCATCACCCTGCCCATGCAGCTGATCCCCGCTCAGGGACTGGCTTGCGTTGCGGTAAAAAACACCGACCTTGACCTTGAAGTATACAAAAATATGCTCGCAGAGCCTACCGACAGCCGCGATAACCTCCGCGCCGCCGTCATCGGCAAACTCTATTGCGATCTGGCAAGCAGCGGCCTGCTCAAGCAAGCGCTGAAAAACGCCCGCCAGCTCGGCTTTACCGATAAGGAAATCGTTACCAACGGCGGCGAAGTTCTCGAAAAAATCCGTCGGAGCAAATTCTATAAATACATCTACGAACTCAACGACCGCCGCCCGTAAACTACCAAGCCCTCCTTTCAAAAAACCTTTTTGCCGGGAAGGCTTGAGGAGGGGGAAAAGCCCTTTTCAGGAAAGGATCTTTTCCCCCTCCTCAAACTCCACCCCCTTTTGCCAAACCTTTTCGCGGCGCTATTTTTTTGCACAGCAAAAAAATAGCGCCCTCTTGGTTTTAAAGGGA
>SUWJ01000023.1 GCA_015061545.1 Lentisphaerota bacterium
GATCATTGTTTTATTTGATTGGATTAGCTTTTGTGCCGGAACAAAATAAGTTCTCCTGGAAATTTATGATTCCACTCGGTATTGCGGTTGCACTTCATTTGTTTTTATTCGGTTATGATGTTAAATTACAGATGGATATCAAGCAAAAGCGTACAGAATTATCCAGCCTTATCGGGCGTTCTCTGGAAATAGAAGATTTTTGGCAGCATGATGCAAAAGGATTTTCGTCAGATAATGACCCTTTAAAAACTCTGATTGAAAAAAATCCGGAGAGTATCGGTTTTGAATATTTTACTCAATATGATCAGCAAACAGCAAAGAAAAAACTGTTCGAACTGCAACAACAGTATCCTGATTTTATTCTGGCTCTTGAAAAATTTTTAACGCTTCCTGCACACTATATCGCACACAAAAAATCAGAAGATGGCTTGTTGGGTGGAACATCGTTGACAGAATTAAATGTTCTTCGCAATGCCTCTTGCATTTTATCGTTAAAGATAGCGGCAGATCCAGAGAACAAACCAAACATACAGCGATATAACAACCAATTACAAAAACTGCGTACTTGGTCTCTGCAAAATCATTTTCTGCTTTCATATCTGGTAGCAGTATCTATCGAGCAGAATAGACTCAACGCTTTGCGTTCTGTTATTATAAGGAATAAATTATATTCCAAATCAGAAATCCAACAACTCATTGGAAACAGTATTGAATGGAACAAGTTTTTGCGCTTTGCGTTGGGTGATGAAGCTATCTCTTTTTATGATTATTGGATTTCTTTGCAGAATAAAGCAGTTTCTTCAGATCTGTCAGCCGCAAGTATTCCCTTGATGAGCTTAAAAAGTCGTATCCCATTATTTGTGCATGTTCACTTTTTGCGGGACTATCGTTTTGCATTGGATAATTATATTGACCTATGTTCCGTTTCGGATGAACTTCCGGCACTGGAACAATACCAGCAGACTGAAGCCGATTCTCAAATATATAAACGCAATTTCTTTATTTGTTCCGGAATTCTGCTTCCCTCGATTAACGCGGTTTTCAAGCATACTGCCAAGGCTGTTGATACCCGCCAGATGACACTTCTTGCCGCCGAGGTTATGGAGTACCGGAAACAACACGGAAAACTGCCGGAAGATCTCTCTTTTCTCCCCCAGATACCGCTGTCAAAGTTGGATCACAAACCTTTAATGTATGAGAAAACACGAGAGGGATTCCGGATTTTCAGCCACACCGATAAAGGCGAAAAGCCCAATGAAAAAGATATTGCGTATTCTTATCGGGTGTTTCTGCCGGAACAAGCGGCACTTTCCACCAGAGAACTGACCGCCATTGCGGAAAAAGAGTTACTTAAAGTTTACGGCAAACAGGTATTGAAACAGCGTTATTCATTTATTGCACTCCTTCCGCTTTTCGGTGCGGCGTTGGCACATCCGCTCTGAAAATCCGCCCTCGTTTTCAAAGTCGGCTGCAAGGCGGGCAAGTTGGCGGTCAAGCAGATAACAGGTTGTGTCAAGCAAAAGCAATGCTCCGTTAGCGACGATAACGGACTGTAACGGACAGGTACGGACTTTTACGGACATTGCAGAATCATGAAGTTTTGCCCATTGGATAAAATTTCTGAAATTTTCCATTGAGCTTATGCGGCGGCGGATAAATTCCTGAGTAAGCGGATGTTCTTTGCTCCAAACTGTTATGGCGTGCTGACGCAGATAATCTTCATAATCAAGGCGCAGCTCTTCCAACGATGCTCTTGCAACATTGGTCAACTTTAATTCGGTACGCTTGCTTGTTGCCGAAGCGACCGATCCTTCCGCAATATTCTGAACTCCGGAACGCGCTGCCTGTACCATTTGATCTGTGGTTCGGGACTTCGGAGGGATATAGAGTTCAACAAACCTTACTGTAATATCAAAGCAGAGCTGTGCCAGTTGAAAAGATTTCAGTTTGCGGTAGCCGCCGTGGTGGAATAAAAGCTTTTCTTTGTCTTCCATGTCAGTATGTGTCCGTTTTTGTCCGTAAATGTCTGTACTAATATACGCCTGATGCACAGCCTTTTCAAATCGGCAAATAATATTTTGGGAGACTTTTATTCGTTGTTTGCTTGTAAACAACGCTCCTTGGCATTATTTTATTGTAAAAATATATTCCTTGAGAGATTTTTTGCTAATCCGGGAATGTGTGATCAGGCTCAGTGTGTGAATCAGGGCGAAACAAAATGAAAAAATTGTGGATATTTGTTTTGGGGGCTGCGGCAAGCTCCACATTATTAACTGGAGCTGTTGTTGCAACGGTTTTCTGGGCGATCGTCAGCGTAATCGTAAATGGCGGTCACCCGTGGCCCTATGATAAATCTTGGCTGTTAGGCAGAATCCCTGCCGGATTTTTTATTCTTTTTGCTGCAACGGTGGTGTTTCTGTTTCGCAAGAGTCCCTTTGTGATAAATTCCCTGAAACAGTTGATATTCTATCTTGGCATGTTGTTCGGGGCTGCCGCCTTTGCCGGAGTGTTATTTTTACTGGTGACATTCGCAAAACAAATGCCACATTAGATTTTTTTAACCGGACAATTACGGACGATTACAAACGGTAACGGACGCTGATTCAGAAAAACTCTCCGTTTCTGTCTGTTTTAAGTCCGTTTAAGTCCGTCTTAGCCTGATTATTCTAAAAGTCTCCAGCAGAGGTACAAAACGCCTGCAATAAAGGCAATAGCAAAAATCAGGAACAATATTTTTACCCACTACTGTCTGCCAAAGATTTTTCAAATTGCAGGAGCAAAATCATGTTTTGCCCTGTTCCTGTCCTGACGGCTGTTGCCGGCGGCAAGCCACCGGATTGCTGTGAACCGTGAAGATCCTCTTAATTGCCCCGGCGGGAACGCAGTCGAAAGTATTAGATAAAAAAATATAGATAAAAAAACACTCAATATTGGATTTTTCCCTTTTCCGTGCTATATTATAAGCTCATAAATCATTAAAAACACCATATCGAAAGGCTTGGTTATATGGAACTGCAATACACTCATCCGCGCAATATCCTTGTGCAAACATTAAAGACCCTTTATGATTACGGCATGACCACCACCTCCGGCGGTAATCTCTCGATCAAAGACGAAGACGGCAATATCTGGATCACCCCCGGCGGTATCGATAAAGGTTCGCTGCGCCCCGAAGATATCGTGCGGGTGGCGCCGGACGGTTCGGTACACGGTCTGCACAAACCCAGCAGCGAACTGCCGTTCCACAAGTCGGTCTATCAGCTGCGCGACGATGTCAAAGCGGTGCTGCACGCTCACAGCCCTGCCCTGGTGGCGTTCAGTCTGACCCGCCGCGTACCCGATCCGAGTCTGATCCCCAGCGCCGAACGGCTCTGCGGCAAGGTGGCTTTTGCCAAATACGAAATCCCCGGTTCGGAAGCGCTGGGCAGCATCATTGCTCAGGAATTTGCCAAGGGCAATGACTCTGTCATTATGGAAAATCACGGCGCAGTAATGGCGGGCAAAACCATCACCGAAGCCTTCGCCCGTTTTGAAGCGCTGGACTACGTTGCCCGTATTCAGATCAACGCCGCCAGCTTCAACAAAACGATCCAGCCGCTGACCGGCAAGCTGCCCAAATGCTCCTATCCCGAATTTATCCCCGATGTCATCAGCGCCACGGAATGTGAGTTGCGCGACGAACTTGCCAATTTCCGCAGCCGTGCCTATCACCAGCGATTGCTGTTCAGCGGCAGCGCATTTCTCAGCGCCCGCCTCAGCGATCAGGATGACTTCCTGATCACGCCATCGAACTTCGACCCCATGTATCTGGATGCACCCGGGATCGTGCGGATGCGTATGGGTATGCGCGAAGCAGGCAAAAAGCCCTCCACCGCTACTCCCATCTGCCGCAATATCTTCAATAAATGTCCGTGGGTGAACTCAATCCTGATGATGCGTCCGCCTTACATCATGGCATTTGCAGTAACCAACAGCAGCATCGACAGCCGCACCATTCCTGAAAGCTACATTATGATGCGCGACGTACCGACTCTTTCCAGTCAGGAGTATTTCAACGATCCTGACGCCGTAGTCAAGGTGCTTACCCCCGCAACTCCCGTGGTGTTGATCGAAAACTGCGGCGTGCTGACTACCGGGAAAACGATCCTCGAAGCCTTCGACCGTCTGGAAGTATCGGAATTTACCGCCAAGTGTATCATCATGGCCCAACGTCTGGGTGAACTCTCCCCCATCGACGATCAGCAGGTCAGCGATATTATTGAGGCGTTCAAGCTGCCGACCGCGTAAGAAATTCCGCGGCATCAAACCCGATCAAACTGCTTTACGCAAGCATGAAAAAGCATGGCGTAAAGCAGTTTTTGTATTTGCAGAGCTGACAAAACAACAAAAATCTGTTTTTTTAAGTTAAAAAATTTGTAAATATCGTTTGTTCGTGTATTTTAAATGAATTGTTGTAACAGGATCAAGCTATTGAGAGCAGATTCTGTTTTGAGTAAAAAAGTACCAAACCAAAAAACAGAACAATCAAACAATGGTAAAAAAACTCAGAACTCCGGACGTCGAAACCAGTAATTTCGTCGATTTCGCCGACATGCCCAGCATGGAAGAACTTCTCACCGGCATCACCGCTGCCAAGAAAGAATTTGTGCCCGGCACGATTCTCGAAGGTAAAGTTGCCGAAAAACGTACCGATGGCGCTTTGATCGATATCGGTTACAAGGCAGAAGGTTTCGTTCCCGCCGCTGAATTCACCAACTGGGAAACCCTCTCCCGCGGCGACGCTGTAAGTGTCTATCTGGAAGAAAGCGAAAACGAAAACAGCATGCCTGTACTGAGCGTGCACAAAGCCAACGCCATGATGGCTTGGAACCGCATCACCAGCGAATGTGGTGAAGGTTCGATCGTCAAGGGTCTTATGAAGCACCGCGTCAAGGGTGGTATCATCGTTGACATTCAGGGTGTTGAAGCCTTCCTGCCCGGCAGCCAGATCGACGTCGGTCAGGTCCGCAATATGGATGATTATATCGGCAACGAATACGATGTCAAGATCCTCAAGATCAACAGCGACCGCCGCAACATCGTTGTTTCCCGCCGCGAACTGCTGGAAGAAACCATGCGCGATATCCGCAGCAAACTGCTCAACGAAATGCAGGTTGGCGAACTGCGTATGGGTAAAGTCAAAAACATCGTTGATTTCGGTGCCTTCATCGATCTCGGCGGCGTGGATGGCTTGCTGCACATCACCGATATGTCCTGGGGCCGTCTTTCCCATCCCAGCGAAATGCTGCAGGTCGGTCAGGATATCGAAGTGCTTATCCGCGATATTGATATGGTCAAAGAACGCGTCAGCTTGGGCTACAAGCAGAAGACCAACAATCCGTGGAACGAAGTCGATACCAAATATCCCATCGGCAGCCGCGTGAGCGGTACCGTGGTGAACATTATGCCCTACGGTGCGTTCATTGAACTGGAACGCGGCGTGGAAGGTCTTGTCCATGTGACCGAAATGTCCTGGACCAAGCGCATCACCAAGCCGACCGAAGTGGTCAGCCAGGGCGAAAATATCGAAGCCATCGTGCTGGATATCGACAAAGAAAACAAAAAGATCAGCCTCGGCTTGCGTCAGCTCGACCGCAATCCGTGGGAACTGCTGCTGGAAAAACACCCCGTTGGCAGCAAGGTCAAGGGCAAAGTCCGCAACATGACCAGCTACGGTGCGTTTGTTGAAATCGAAGATGATATCGACGGCATGATCCACGTTTCTGATATGTCCTGGACCCGCAAGATCAACAATCCCTCCGAACTGCTCAATGCCGGTGACGAAGTGGAAGCGGTCATTCTGGATATCAATCCCGAACAGCAGCGTGTCAGTCTGGGTCTCAAGCAGCTGGAAAATGACCCGTGGGAAAACATCGAACAGCTCTACAAGATCGGCGACGTGGTCAAGGGCAAAGTTACCAAGATCACTGCGTTCGGTGCGTTTGTTGAACTGTCCAACAAGATCGATGGTCTGATCCACATCTCCCAGCTCTCCAAGGACCACGTTGAAAAGGTCAAGGACGTGCTGAACGTCAACGACGAAGTGGAAGCCCGCGTTATCAAGGTTGATCACGATGAACGCCGTATCGGTCTTTCCATCAAGGCTGTGACCGAACAGTTCAACGAAGAAGACCTGAAGGCTGCCGGCGAAGAATACGCCGCCGCTGCCGCGCTCAAGCCCGAAGACAACATGGTCAACCTTGGTGACCTCTTCGACGCCCAGAGCAAGTAAGAATCACTTATTGATTCCCGACTGCCCGACTGGAACTCCAGCCGGGCAGTTTTTTTTATGCTCCTGCTCCATAATAATACGATTTTGTATAGAACAGATTTAAAAAAATTAAAAAAAAAATTGCCAATGCAACAAAAAAAATTTGGTGTTTTCAAATATATTGTGTTAAAATAGCGTAGAAAGGCAGCGTTTCGCTTTCTGAAAGAAACAAAATCAGCAAAAGGAGGCAGATTATGAGCGAAATCTCCGTAAAAGTCAAAAAGTACAATGTAGCGATCAAATGGGATAAAATACGCGATGTTCTTGCCAGTAAAGTTCTGGGCTATGAACTTGATTTCAATAATTCGATAAAAAGGCTGAGAAAGAACAGTTTTTCGATAAAAAATGCGCCGGTTTCTACAGATAATACGGTGCGGGTAAGGGCTTATTCCGCCAATGGCTATGGAGCATGGAGTGAAGTGGAACATTTTGCAGTAAAAGATGTCACCGCGCCCACCGTAGGAAAAGTCAAAGTGGAACAGCTTTCAGAAGATACTTTCAAACTTTCCTATGGCAATGCTTCAGACAACGTTGGGATCGAAGATTACGAGATATTGGTCAATGGAACGAAAATTGACGAAACCGATCAGAAAAGCTATATCTATACAACTGCTTCGCCCGCCGGTAAGTTGAAATTTACTGTAATTGCCGAGGATGAAGCCGGTAATCGCTCCAAAGCAGCCAATGTGTCGATCAAAATCAAAGATATGATTGCGCCGGAAAGCGTCAGCAACATCCGCGTAGCCGGTCAGGCAACCGAAAAGCGAACGGAACTGATATGGGATCCAGCCACAGATAATTCCGGCAAGGTAACTTATCTGATAAATGTCAACGGCAAACTTTATAAAAGCAGTAAAAATACGATCAAACTCAAAAAGTTATCTGTAGGTGAACATACTGTCACAATCAAGGCACTGGATAAATCAAAAAACGAAAGTGCTCCGGTATCATTTACTTTTAATGCCATTGATGTTACAGCTCCCAAGGCCGGGAAATTGCAGGTAGTGCAAAATGCTGCCGATAAAGCGACCCTTTCGGTCAAACAGTCCGGAGATAATGTGAATATCAAAGAGTTTATCTTTTACTTGAACGGCAATTACATCGGCTCTTCCACGGATGGAAATTTGGTTTACAACCAACTGCTGTACGGTAAAAGCATGAATTTTTCGGTAATTGCGATTGATGAGGCCGGCAATCGCTCCAAAGCAGCCAAGGCAAAACTTAAAGTTAAAGATTGGATCCCGCCGGCACAGGTTGCGGGAGTGCATATTGTAGGAACTGCCTCGCAAAAATCGACTGTTATTGCCTGGACTCCTGCGCAGGACAATGTAAAAACTACCGGCTATATTGTAACTGTGGACGGCAAACAGTACCGCACCGGTAAAAACTCTCTGACGCTCAAAAATCTTGCTGTAGGCGAACATAGCGTGACAGTTTCGGCTTATGACAAAGCCCAAAATACCGGTAAAACCTCTCAAATCATGTCGTTTGATATCAGCGATTCCCAGCCGGTCAAGGCTCTGAATCTTACGATCAAAGGTATGGATATTGATACTTATCTTACCAAGTACGAAGATGCCGATCTGCCCGGAGGAGTCCCCAAAACGGCAGTATACAGCAGTATAAACGGCTCCAGTCTGGCAGATACAGTAACTGTGGAAAGCAATAAATTTGCTTATATCAACGGTACTGTCAATCTCTACAACGGTCAGGACAAAATTACGGTCGGCAGCAACAGTGTTGTTAAAGTTAAATCCGAAATAAATCTGGGTGCCGGTGACGATACTTTGCACGTCAAAAAATTATCGACTTTTGAAAGCGATAACGGCAGCATCATCTTCGGCAGCGGAGATGACAAAGTGCTGCTGGACGGAATTTGGGATATGAATTTCTCCGGCAACCGCGGTCTGATAATGGGCGACGGCAATGATGTTATTGAAATAGCCAACGGTACGATTGAGCAAATCGAAAGCAATTTCAGTACCGGCAGCGGTAACGATACGATTGAACTCAGCGGTAAATCGGTGGTCGAAGCAGATCTTACCGATTTCGGCAACGGCAATGACAAGCTGATTATAGGTCAGGATAGCTGCTGGATCGCTGAAACTGATGACGGTCCAATGGTTTGCGGTATTGATTTCGGCAGCGGTAATGACTTATTGCAGCTGGATGGATTACTGGGAATTGATATACCTGTGAACTACACAGGCAAATTCAGTATGTTTGCCAATCTGGAAGAGATAACCGGCAAAGGAGAACTCGCCATCAGAGATATTGATAAACTGCCGTCAGCATTGCTCGCTCAATTTGAGCAAAGCGGAATTACGATATCGGAAGTATCTTCTGTAGAGAACTACCGCGGTCGTAAAGCGGAAAAAGCCGACGATTCCAAAGGCGGAGCAATTGCGATCAAGTATAAAGATACCGAAAACAGCTTCTGGTTGAACAGTCATGCCGCCGCTGCAGAATCTCCCTTCGGAGTGGCAGATGAAGCAGATTGGTTCAAATTAGATATCGGCACAGGAGATATCAAGCTTGACAGTATTATGCAAATCGATACAGAGGTTGGCAAAGTAAAAGTCGATATCAGCAACGGTTCAGGAGCAGTATTGGATTCGTTTACAGTTTATGACGAAAAAAATATTGCCTTGAAACAGTTCGGTCAACAGGCAATATATGTAAAACTTTCGCTGGCTGACGGTGCTGAATCAGCCTTTGGCGAAATAGAAATTGCCTGACGTCCCAACCATACAAGTTTATAAATCAAGAGGAGGCTGCTCATAATTATTCGATAAGGGCAGCTTTCCTCTTACACTCCCGATCTCCTCTCCGGTATATGGCGATTCCGAAAATTGAGTGCAACCAAAACTGCAACATCTTTTCTGCCGGCAGATGGTAAAGTATGCACCGCACGCCGTGATGTTTCCGGATTTACCCTATCCATCCATGACAGTTCACTTGTGTGATTTTCAGCGCTCTGCACATACGAATAGCCCTGTTATTGTTCGGGATTTCTGATTCTAACAATACCATACTATGCTGCAAGGTTCATCCCGGATCTTCACCGGAGAGTCGATGTGTAGCGCAACCTGACGAAAAAGTCATCTTTCCGGGGAATGGAAAGATGCCTTGATTGTCTGGTTGGGCGGTTGAAGGAATTACTTCAACTCAAAGAGCCAGGCGGTGCCGACTGCTGAGTTAAATTGGAATTTACCTTCTTTGACCGCAAACTTTTCCTGGGTAAGCACGCTGTATGCTTCGGTTGCACTGACATTTCCAGGCAGCGTTACTGTACGCACGCCGGGAGCATCAATGGCGATCACCCCCAGGTATTTACCATCGAACAACACACGGTCGGCACAATCAACCAGCGGCTTGACTCCGCTGAGTTCCAGCGCCTGACGGAAAAGTTTTCCGCTGGGATCGAAGACTGAAAGCCATACGCTTTTACCCTTGCCCATGCGTTTGACCGCAGCAGCAGCTTTACCGTTTTCAGGATAAGTCCCCAGCACTTTATCCACGGGTTTTACCGCAGCAAAGACTTCGGTCTTATTAGTTCCGGCATTACCTACCAGACGGCCGTCCGGCGTCTTGAATTGCAAAGAACTGCCCATCGGCAGAAGTTCAAACGTCATTCCGGTAAGTTCCTTCATGCCTTCCAGTCCGCCCTTCTGACCGTAACCTGCCGCATAATGCCAGACGCAGGTGATCCCCGCAGGATAGACTTTCTCTTTCAGGAACTTGGCAAGGCGGGGATTTTTCCGCCACGCATTCTGGAAATACAACACCTTGTATTTGCTCAGATCCAGCGTGTAGATATCTTCCAGCTCGTACATATCGTACGGTATCCCTGATACTGCCAACATCCGCTGAGCTTCGGCAGAGAGCAGCTGCGGCCGGTTGTGTCCCCAGCGCCAGTCGCCCAGCGTAACGCCGTCAACGCTCTGTTCGTCGTAGAAAAACGCCACCGGAGTCTGATAAGTTACTGCGTTGTTGTAAATTTTCGGCGCAAACTTGAGCATCCAGTTGAATTGCTGCGAGAAAAGTTTATTGTTGTACCAGTCGCCGCCCAGATCGTAATACCACACGGCTTCGCGTTTGAGCAAGGCGTAGATAAATTCACGATAGTTTTCGTTCAGCGAATCCGCAGCGTTGAAAGTAACCGCGTGATCATCTTTGGCAGTAAGATAGGTGCGGTTATCCGCTTCCTGAATCCAGACCACATTGTTTTTGTGGAAGCTGCTTTCCACCGTACCGATGCCGGAAATATCACCCGGACGCCGCCAGACATAGCTCACGGGCGAAACCATTACATCCACCTTGCCGGATGCCAGCAAACGGGAGAGGTCGTAGTGGCCCGTCACCCCGGGATTGCTGTGAACATGGTTCAAAGTCATAAGATACCCGAAGTACAGCACGCGCAATTTGTTCGGCGCGGAAGCTTTGATCGCATCCAGTACCTGCATGATCGTGTCCACATTGGCACGCTGCAAAGCGCGGGTGTAATCAATTGCATTCTGCCGTTTACCGTCCAGAAAATAGCCGACGCTGATCTGGCGTTCTTTCTGCGAAGGAATCTCAATATCATCAAGTCTGGCGGAACTGTTTTCCCAAGCCTTCTGCAATGCGGCATCGCTGCCGTATTTTTCGGCAACATACTGCTGAAAATATTTGCGCATAGGCTCGCTGTAATCAGGATAGCAGTTGTGTTTGTTGTTGATGACCCATTCAGGACCGCGCAGATTGCAGGGCATATAGCCGATAAAGACGCTGCCGTACCAGCTGTTTTCGATGTGCTTGATCACTTCTTTGAGTTTTTCGCTGATCTCTTTGCGGTAAATCTCGCTGGCGGGGGAAGCAAACACACCGTCCGCGCCGGAGCTTACACCATCAGCAAACTTGATAAGTTCGTCAGGATATTTGCGCTGCCACCAGCCGGGAGGCGATATACGCATAACCAGAATAGCCTTGCCGTCGGGGTGATTCTGCAAAAATTCAGTAACACTCTTTTCCAGCTGCGAATAATCCACAGTTCCATCGGGTCGCCACGCTTCAAAGCTGAATTCCCACATAAAGCGGAACAGCTTGAAGTTGCTTTCGCGGGTAATGCGGTAGGTATTGGAACGGTCGCCGCGCCAACGCAAGCCGTAAATTACCGGGTCCGCGATCTTGCCGTTGATCTCAATACGCGGATGACCAAGATCAGTATTCACCCGCGCCACAGTCTTGCGGCGGGCAAACGCCTGCGGATTGAGCTTTCGGGCAACTTTGGACTGAGGCGGTATACTTTCGAGGAACTTAACATTGCTTCCCCAGGGAGCAACGGGAGGACGCCCCAGCGAAACTGCATTTTCCCAGCCTTTACGGGTATTGGCAGGCGGTTCCACCCGCCGCCAGTTATCACCGGGAGGAGTGTTGCGGCTGAGCCAGCTGCTGTCGGTAACGATAATCTGCGGCTTGGTGCGGCTGTTTTTGTATTCGATTTTCATCTGGCACAAAAAACCGGCTGCCGATCCGCCGTTATATCCCGAAGCGGTAATGACGTTTTTGCCTTTCTGGAAATATTTTTTCACATCGCCGTATTGGGGATTGCTCCAGACATTGTTGTTGAAAATACGGTTGTTGTTGACTTCCAGCGTAAAAGCATCATCGCAGGTAGCCTGAATAAAAGCCTGTTTGACCTGAGCGGGGTCTTCGATATAGAACTCCTTGCGGAAGTAGCAGTTCTGATTGTTCTGCGTATTTTTGAACCAGATCCATTCTGCACTCCATTGCACCCTGCCGCCGTGATTTTCCAGCAGCGCATCGGCAAATTTGTAAGATCCCTTGCCTTCGATCACCAACTCGCCGTGATGGGCAGTTACGGGGACGGTGTAATCGGCGCGGTAAAGCTCGAGGTTGCCGATTTTCTTATCGGCAGGGTGCAATTTTTTCTCCAGCAGCACCTTATTACGACTGTCGTAAATCACCGCTCTGGCATCGGCATTGCTGCTGAGGTAAACCGAAATCGAGTATTTATGATCCGGCACCAGCGAATCCAGCGCGGTGGAGCTTGTGCCTTTGTCCACGCTGCAAACCACCAGCGGGAAATCTGCCGTCATCGCCGCCCGTGCCTTACCGGTAAAATTCCACAGCTGCGGTACATTCTTTTCATCCAGCTGCATCAAGGCGCCGTTGCGCAGCGCATCCTTGCCGCGGCGGAAGGCCATGCCGTAGATCGTGCTGCCTGAGCCTTCGCCTGAATTTGAAAATGCCAGTGTAAGATTCTTTACTCCGCCTTGCTTCCAGCGGGGAATGCTGCCGATATCAAGAACGCTACGGTTAAGGTAATAGCGTTCATTGGCAGGCAAAGTTACATTCAACCGGCGGGAAGGTTCAAAGCCGCTTTCACCCTCGCCGTAAAGATAAAGCCCGGTCAGAACCATCTTGCCGCGGTGATAAACTTCCAACACCTCGATTTCCTGCGGATCAACATCCAGATTCCGCAGCCAGATGCGGTTGTCGCGCTTACCGATGGTAAAACTGAATCCTTCATCGGTAATTTTTGCCATTTTCCCGAAATCCTGCGTCAGAAAAGGTTTGTTTTGCGGATTCCAAGTGGATTTTTTACCCAGAAACCATCCTTGCGGTTCCATTGCTCCCAACGGCAGAAGCAGCATAGCAGCCGTTCCTGCCAGAAACGCCATTAAAAAACACTTTTTCATCTTGCTTACTCCTTTAACAAAACAGTTTGTTATTTTACATATTTTCTGAGCAAATACCCTGCCAGACAGCTCCAGGCATGGCAGGCGCTGTTCATTACCGGATCGCTGTAACTGGTAAAAAGCGCTTCATCGGGCCGATAGACTTCCCAGAAAGTATCGGCACCGTGCTGCACCATACCGCCCCAGTAATAGCGGATAAGCTCCAGAACATCTTCGATCTGACCGATTTTGCAACCGGCTTCGGCAATCGTTCCCCAGATAAACGGCGTGCGCCCCTGACGGATAAGTTTATCCTGTCTGGCACTCTGCCAGATCTGCTGCATTTGTTCAGCAGTCGGCACTCCCGCCATAATCATCCACGCCTGAGTAGCCCAGGAAAAACTATCTTCGCCTTCCTGACCATCGGTCCGCATAAGTTTGCGCGATTCATCCCACAGGCGGCTGCGGAGTTTACCGCTGAGTTCATCGGCTTCTTTCCGCAAATCGTCAGCGCCTTCCACCGCAAGTTTATCCATCAGCTCCGCCGTTTCCCGCAAGCTGTAAACATAGCTGCAGAGGGCGGCAGTCTGCGGCTTGAGCCATGCCTGATCGTGGTCGATAAAGAGCCACCACTCCCGCGGCGCCATTGTTCCGTCGGGATTGATCGCTTCGCGGAACAGCTCCTGCTGACGGCGCGCCAGCGGCAGCATTTCCAGACAGAACTCCCGCCGCTGGTAAAAATTGTAGTGATCGTGCAAAATCGGTCCCACCAGCAGCGCGTAGGTCGGCACCCGATTACAGGCGTGGCAATTTTTGCCGAACAGAACGATCGACCCCGGGATCATGCCATCTTCGTAAGACTGAGATGCCGCCAGATAAAGCGAACGCTCCACCAGCTCATAATTGCGGAAGGTGCAGCCGTTGACCTTGGCCTGCTGCCACATATCGCCGATCCAGAGCCGACGGTCGCGTTTGGGGCCGTCTTCAAAGACCGAGTGCATACAATCCCGCAGAGTAATATTGGAAATACGGTCGATATCCGCATCGATCCCGCTCAGTTTTACGGGACTGGGCATACACTCTCCGGCGCTGGTTTCGGCAATCACCCGCAGCGATTTCAAACGGGTATGGTAGTTGGGCGACCCCAGTTTGAGTTCCAGATACCGGAACGCGTAGCGCCGTTCCAGCTTGACTTGTGCAGGAGCCTCATCAAAAATTTTAGTTTCGATTTGCAGCCAGCTGTGATCAAGATGACTTTGGCATTGGGAAAAGTCGCGGGAAAATTCGTAAGGTGTTTCGGCAAACTTGGCGATCACCCGTACCGGTGCATCGTTGTAGCGGTCGTACTCCAACTCGAATTCCAAACGCCCCACCAGATGTTCGCCAAAGTCAAAGCGGAAGGTGCGGAACTGAAAAAAATCCTGAAATGCTGCTTCCGCGGGAGCTGTGGGGCGAATGGCAATGCCTTGCCAGACCGACGGGTCTTCCACCCATTCGATCTGGGTAAGCGGTTTGACCTCGCGGTAATTCATCTTCGGCGACAATGCTTCGGCTTTCTGTGCCCAGAGTGCCTGCTGCGGATAAAAATTCTTATCACTCATTTTATAAAAATTCCGTATCTGTTACAGTTATAAAATACATTTCTGCTCTATACAATAAACCTTAATATATAAAGATAACACAACATTCTGTTTTCGGCAATAAAAAAAATATCATATTATTGAATTATCGTATCAATCGCACATAAAAATGCGATATACCATACAATTTTTTTTAAAAATTAAAACTGTCTAACATTTGCTTTTATATTCTTTATATGTTATTTTATGAAAATTTTTTTAACCAATACAGGAGCATTTTATTGAAACTATGAAAAAGATTTTTGCGTACAACTCGGCTCTGCCCGCCTTTCTGACGGTTGAGTATATTATTTTTGCAGCTTCGACAGGGCTGTTTCTGCTGCACACGGAGTCCTGGCAGATTTCGATGTATTTTCTGCTGATCCCGGCGCTGCTCTTTTATCCGCTGCTCTATTTGCTGCCGACCATAGCAGTAAGCGCAATCGCCGCAGTTTCCACGGCAGTTTTGGAAAAACAGCGGGCGATTTTACGCAGAAAAATCGTGGGGTCGGCAACCTTTATGGCGGTTTTTATCACTCATTTGCTGCTGTTGATGGATGCCGGTCTCTACTTCCGTTACGCCTATCATATCAACCCCCATGTGCTGAATATTTTCACCACTCCCGGCGGCTTTGAAAGTATGGGGCTGCGCAGCGGAGAAATTGCGGCGCTTTCGGGTGGAATAGCTCTTCTGGCGCTCTTTCACGGTGCTTTACTGTTCAGCTTTTTCCGTTTTCCTGTGCTTGCCTTTGCGGGAAAATGGAATTTGAAACTGCGGGCGGTTATCGGGTATCTGATCGGACTGCTCGTTTTTGCCGGACTCTTTCTGACCAGCTACATGACCTACACTTACGAACACTATATTATGAACCCGGCTCCGCTGCTGGCTGCAGATGCAATTCCCATGTATATTCAGGGTACCAGTTCTTCCTTCTATAAAAAAATGGGTATCAAGCGCCCTTCCCGCCAAGCCATGCAGATCCATCTGGCACGCAATCAAACGCTGAAAAATTATCCTGACAGCCCCATTGTGCGCAGCGAAAACCGTCCGCGTTACAACGTTGTCTGGATCGCCTGCGAATCGTGGGCAGCCAAACTTTATTCGCCCGAAATCATGCCCAGCACCGCCAAATTTGCCGAAAAAGCGGTCATTTTCAAAAATCATTACAGCGGCGGCAATGTGACCAGACAGGGAATGTTTTCCATGTTCTACGCGCTGCCCGCCAGCTATTGGCACACCTTTTTTGCCAGCCGCCGCGGACCGCTGCTGATCGACTGGATGGTGGAAGACGGTTACACTTTCGATTGCATAACCTCCTCCAAATTCACCTATCCTGAATTCGATCAGACCATCTTCTTCAGAGTGCCTTCCGAAAAACTCCACAGCGATTCCCAAGGCAGAACCTACGAACGGGATCAACGTAATCTGAAAAAACTGCTGCAGTCGATCGCCAACGGCGCGGATTCAGGCAAGCCGTTCTTCAGCTTCATGTTCTTTGAGTCGCCCCACAACCCTTACGATTTTCCGCCTGAAGCTGAATTTTTCAAAGATTACATCAACCCCTTTGTTGCCACCAGGGTTTCCGCCGCAGACGGACCGCGGATCTTCCGACGTGCCGCCAACTGTGCGCGCCATCTGGATATGTGCCTGGATAAAGTATATAAACTGTTGGAAGAAAAGGATCTGCTGAAAAATACCATCGTAGTCATTGCCGGAGATCACGGCGAAGAGTTTTACGAACACGGCTATCTGGGGCACAGCTCCAGCTTTGTCAACGAACAGACCAAAACCACCCTGATCCTCTATTACCCCGGAATCACTCCCGGTGAATACAGCGCCATGAGCAGCCATCTGGATATTGTGCCCATGCTGGCAAAGCACTTTGGGGTAACCTGCAGCCCGGAAAATTACTCCTGCGGATTTGATCTGCTTTCGCCGGAAAAACCGCTGCGGCGCTATGTGTTGATCGCCGACTGGGAGCAGGTGTTCTTTGCGGGACTCAAGTATAAATCGCTGATTCCGCTGGATGCCATGAGCTTTGCCAAGCAAGTCATAACCGACAGCAACGACCAGCCGCTGGACGATGTGGATCTGTTTTACCGCGAATACGGTGCCGATCTGCTGAAAGTTCAGAAAGATCTGACCCGTTTTGCCTCTCCCAAATAAAAATTCCAACGTTAAAAACAGATAAAAAACCGATCTTCCGCGCCCGTTGCCGGGCGGCAGGAGATCGGTTTTGATTTTTCAGACTGAAACTGAACTGAATCGGATCACTTGTCAGAGTAAATGACTTTTTCCCAGCCGCGATCCTTCCAGCCGTTTTCGGTGGCGGCTTCCGCGTGACCATCGCCGTAAACTGCATTGGCAGATTTACCGTGGATCATGTGTACACGTTCGGTGGCGCCGCCGTCACCTGCGGCGTTGCGGTTGACGTAGTAGTTGGAAAATTTAGTATCGGTCTTGATGCTGTCCATCAGCAGAGCAGCTTCCGAGGGGCTGAGTTCTTCGCCACCGGCGGCGTTGGTCTTGGTGGGGGTAAAGCGGCCGACGGCAGTTACCACCGCCGTCTTCTGCTCATAGGTCCAGTAATCATTGAAATCGCGGAAACGCCACATGGCATAACCGCTGCCGTTGGCTTCACCGGTCAGACTGGAGCTGTTATTGTGGCTGGAGGAAGGACAGCCGAAGATCCCCGTGGAATTTTTGGCAACACTCTGCATATAGCCACCGGTCACCAGATGCTGCTTCCACTTGCCGGAGTTGGCATCATAAATGGGAGGATTCAAACCTTTGTTGTCATCGGCATACATACGGCACGCCAGACCCAGGTTTTTAAGATTGCTTATGCAGTTGGCACTGCGGGCACGTTCGCGGGCAGCGGACAGAGCGGGCAGCAGCATAGCAGCCAGGATTGCGATGATGGCGATTACCACCAACAGTTCGATGAGGGTGAATTGCTTTTTCATTTTTACTCCTTTTGAGTTGGTTTGTTTACGATACCCGGAACAGTTGCCGCGGAGCTTATTTGCCCGCTGCCCTTACTTATACTTATAAACAAACTCCGCGTAAACGGTTCGTCGTATCTTTTTTTTATTTTATGCTCAGGCTCTGCAATCACTTATTGACCGCAGAACCTTGAACACAGTTCTGAAAAAATTATTCCATAGTGTAATGGAAGGCTTTGCCATCCACATTCAGATCGCCCTTGCCGGCGTCGGTAACATCCAGCGCAACACTTTCGCCCAGCTTGGAACCATCCTGCTTGAGCGCAGTCGCTTTGGTAAAAGACAAGCCCTTGACCGTTTCGCTCTTGACAAAGGGCGCAGGAGTGATGCGGGTTTTACCGTCGATCTGGCGGATAACGTAGGCATAAGCTGCCGTCATTTCGGGGAACTCGGTGGTTTCGCCGCGCCCGTCAAGGAAGATGTAATGTTTGCCGTTGGAGTAATCCACCACCCGGCCATCCTTGAGCGCGGTGTACTGCAAAAGTTCATCCGGCACGATCGCCACATGGCCGTAAGGCGGCAAAACGTACTCTTCGCCTTCCACATTGACCGTCCAATTGCCTTCTTTGTTGTGGTTGACCCAGGTCTGCAAACCGTTGGGGTAGACCGTATGGATCTTGTTGGAGGGCTTGAAATTGCCTTTGAGCATTTCCGAAGCAGTCATCATCTTGCCGTTGATATCGTACTTGATGCTGACCGGGCACTGGCCGCCGAAGTATTCCTGCACCTGACGGATCATAAAGTAGCTCTTCAGCGGCTTGGCATAGTTTTTCAGCTGTTCGGCACGGCCCTGCCAGGGCATAGCGCCGTCACCCGATTTGGCCAGATGCCCGATATTGCCGCAGGCGATTTCGTTGGCAATAACATGATCCAGATCAAAACCGTGAATGATGGGCCAGTCGGCACCGGTGTAGTTGCTCAGCGGATTCATCCGCATAAGTTTGTAGTCCACGATCAGCGGCAATCCGCGCTTGGTATCGTTGCTCACAGCGTAGTTCACATCCATAACCCCTGCCCAGAAGTAGGAGGCACAGCCTTCGCTCCAGATCGGTCCGTTGAAGTATTCGCTCAGCTTCATCGCCAGCAAGCTGTAGTCGCGCAGCGTGGTGGCAAATTTACCAGCGCCGGGGATACTGGCATCATAGTCCACATCTGCCCACGGCGGCGCATTGCTCAGTTCGTCCATATACTGACCGTTGACGGCAGGATATTTTTTGAGCAGTTCTTCAACATGATATTTGTGCAGCGCCACCTGAGAACCGGATTTGGGGCGGAAGATCCCGTCCCAGCCGCCGACAAAGGTGTTGTCGCTGTTGCGCATCAGATTTTCGTAGCCGAAGAACGGCTTGCCCGCAAAGGCGTGGATAACGCGGTTATCGTTGTAAAGGCCGACCACCTTGACCCGTTTGCGCATACCTTCGGTCAAACGTTTGACCGACTCTTCGCCGCCGTTCTGATAGGCACTGTCAAGGAACATGGAAATATTGTTCGACTGGATCGGAGTGCGCTGCAAACCGTTGTGGAAACGCACAAATATATCGGTCACGCCGTAATCGTGGAACTTCTGCCACATGGCCAATTCCTGATCCACGTGTTTGACCTGCCCCTGCAGCGGATAAGCGCGGGTATGGCAAACCATGTTGCTGGTCTGTTCAAGGCGGGGTGATGCCGGGTGATTGATCTGCGGCATAACGTCGTGCAGCTCAGGCGATACAGTTATATACATCTTTTCGTAGATGCGATTGCGCTTGCCGTTGGTCAGCGGATTGTAAACGCTGCCGCCGAGGATCTTGGCGGAAGTTTTGTTGTAGATCTGTACACCGTCAACGTTGTTCCGTCTGGCGGGGCTTTCCAGCAAGCCGGAGGCATCGCTGTAGAACCAATCCAGAAATACCGACACAAAGTAGTCATTGGTCACCAATATCTGCGGATAGTTCCAGCGGTTGTTCAGATAGGTCAGCTGAACCAGCCGCGGATCGGGCGTATTTTCGGTCTTGCCGCAGTCGAACGCGGTACCGCCATCGCTCAGCGCACGGGTTTCCACCGCCAGCGATTTACCCTTGATGGAAAAATTCTGTTCAAAAGTGAATTTTTCGTTATCCAGCTTCCACTCCCAGGTGGTGGAAAGTTTGCCGCCCTTGAAGCTCTTTTTCAGCAGTCTTGTCTGCATGGCGCTGTTGGTGGGAGCAAAGTTTTTGCCTTTGACCGTAGCAAGGATCCCGCCGTTGACTGCAGGCTGGAAGGTCTTGCCGTTGACCGTTACGCTCAAATCGCTGAGTGTACCGCTTTGGGGGGTATAAGTGTAAGCAATTCTGGCATCTTTGCCGTCATAGCTGAAAACGTAACTGCGGCCTTTGATTGCGGCATTGTTTTGGGCACCCTTCTGCATACCGATCGGCATGATGCCGTCTCCGGTCAGCGGGAAAGGATTTTTGGTCTTGCTGGAATCCACCAGTTCCGCTTTTCCCATGTTAAATGTACCGATGTGGTCAAAACAGAGGAAGTCGTCGGCAAAACGGGTGGTCAGCTTGGCAAAACGGATGCTGTTGATCTTGATCGGATAGGTCAGATTTTCCGGCAGCAGCGCCGCCGAAGATGCCCACCAGCGCTGCTGAGCCCAACGGCTGCCCGCGCCGCTGAACTTGAGCCGATGGCGGATGTTTTTGGCATCGACTATATCCATCGTGGTAGTGGGCAACGCCCCCACGCCGCCGTTAAGCGGACCGTACATATAAAACTCAATACCATCGGCCTTTTCTTTGATGACCAGCGGTTCAGGCGGAGTGATCGTTACGCTGCCGCCCTTGGGGAAAGTGAGTTTTGCCACCTTTTCGCCCCAGAGTTTGGTTTTGTCATACTCGCTCAACACTCCGCTGTTGGAGGCTTTCCAGCTGCCGATATTGCCGTTATCGGCCTGCCAGATCGGCGTTGAGTAAGGCTTCAGCCCGTTGATGATCTCCCACGGACGTACCTTGTACTCGCTCTTTTCGTAGGCAGCTGCGCTGAACGAACTCAATGTCGCGGCTGCCAACAAACTTAAAATCAGTTTTTGTTTCATATTTTTATCCTTTCGGGGTTATTATTCCATGGTGTAGTGGAAAGCCTTGCCGTCAATTGGCAGGTCGCCCATTCCCGCATCGGTCACATCCAGACTGACGGGTTCGCCCTGCGCCTGACCGTCTTGCTTGAGCGGAACGGCTTTGGTGTAGGAAAGACCTTTAATGGTTTCAGCCTTTTTGAACGGCGCGGGCGTAATGCGCGTTTTGCCGTCGATCTGGCGGATAACGTAGGCGTAGGCTGCCGTCATTTCAGGAAACTCGGTAGTCTCGCCGCGGCCGTTGAGGTAAACAAAGTGTTTGCCGTTGGAGTAATCCACCACATGACCGTTTTTGATAGCGGTGTACTGCAGAAGTTCATCCGGTACGATCGCCACATGGCCGTAGGGCGGCAAAACATACTCTTCGCCTTCCACATTGACCGTCCAGTTGCCTTCTTTATTATAATTCACCCAGGTCTGCAACCCGGTGGGATAAACCGCATGGATCCTGCCCGAAGGCTGGTGATTACCTTTGAGCATTTCCGACGCGGTCATCATCCTGCCGTTGATTTCGTACTCAATGCGGTCGGCAATCTGACCGCCGTAGTATTCCTGCACCTGACGGATCATAAAATAACTCTTCAAAACCGGTTCGTAATTCTGGAGCCGATACGCAGCCCCCTGCCAGACCATCATGCCATCGCCGCTCAAACCGAGGTGACCGATATTACCGCAGGCAATTTCGTTGGCCAACTGCCGGTCAATGGGGACTTTGGGATCGCGCATGATCGGCCAGTCGGTACCGGTAAAGCTGCTCAGCTTGTTCAAACGGGTAAGTTTGAAGTCCACGATCAGCGGCAAACCAGCGTTGGTATCGTTGCTGACCGCGTAGTCCACATCCATCAAACCTGCCCAGAAATACGCCGCGCAGCCTTCGCTCCAGACAGGACCGTTGAACAGCTCTTTCTGCTGCAGCGCCACCAGACCGTAATCGCGCAGCACGGCGGCAAGTTTACCTGCACCGGGAGCGCGGTAGTCAGCATCAATATCCGCCCACGGCGGCGCATTGGTCAATTCGTCCATGTATTGAGCATTGAGTTCGGGGTATTTCTTCAGCAGCATTCCCACATAAAGTTTCTGCTGGGCTCTCTGCACCGTAGGTTTGGGGCGGAACGTATCGCCGCAACCGGGGGAGAAAGTATTGTCATTCATCTTGCTCAAAGCGCCGAAGCTGAAAAACTCCTTGCTGTTCAGCGCCGATATTACGCGGTTATCGCCGTAAAAGCCGAAGCGTTTGGTCAGCTTGCTCATTTCCCGCGCCATCCGCTTGGTGGTAACATCGCCGCCGTTCCAATAGCTGCCGTCAAGCTGATAAGAGATATTTTCGCTTTCGATCGGAGTACGCAAAAGTCCGGTGTGAGTGCGCACAAAGGTATCGGTCATGCCGTAATCAAAGAATTTCTGCCACATGGCCAATTCCTGATCCAGATGTTTGGGATTGCCCTGCAGCGGATAAGAACGGGTGCTGCAAACCAGATTGGTCGTTTCTTTGAGATACTTGGAGGGCGGGTTGGATATATGGGGCATCACGTCATAAAGTTCCGGCGAAACAGTTATGTAAAAGCGCTCATAAAGTTTGTTATAACTGCCGTCGGTCTTGTTCATATAGATCGTACCTGACATCAGACGGGCAGAGTCTTTGCCCAGCACACCGGCTTTTTCCAAGCCGCGCATACCGATGCTTTCCCACATTTCGTAGGCGTTGGTAAAGTACCAGTCGCAGAATACCGACATAAAGTATTTATCGGTAACCAGAAAATGCGGGTAATCCCAGCGGTTGTGCAAATAGGTCAAACCGAACAGTCGCGGATTTTTTGTGCCTTGGGTAAAGCCCGGATCAAACGCGCGGCCGCCATCGCTCAAAGCCTTGACTTCCACCGCCAGAGATTTGCCTTTGATCGTAAAATTGAGTTCAAACTCGATTTTTGCATCTGCCAGATTCCACTGCCAGACGGTGGCAAGCTTCTTGCCGTCGAACTCTTTTTTGAGCAGTTTGGCCCGGATATTTTTATCGCCGGGCATAAATTTAGCCTCCCCGACCTGCGCGCGGATACCGCCGTTGACTGCAGGCTGGAAAGTTTCGCCGTTGATCGTAACCACGAGATCGCTCAAAGTACCGCTTTGCGGAGTGTAAGTATAAGTTATATCAGCATCCGTTCCGGCATAAGCAAAAACATATTTGCCGTTTTGCTCCTGCACGCTGTTTTTGGCGCCTTTCTGCATGGCAATCGGCATGATACCGTCATTATTCAACGGGAACGGCAGATCGGTAAGTTTGGATGAATCAAGCATTTCGACCGGTTCGTCCTTAAATAAGCCCAGACGGTCAAAGCAGAGAAAATCATTTTTCACCCGCGGCGTCAGCCGGCTGAAACGAATCGAGGT
This sequence comes from Lentisphaerota bacterium, assembly GCA_015061545.1. GTDB lineage: Bacteria > Verrucomicrobiota > Lentisphaeria > Victivallales > Victivallaceae > SIG78. The sequence continues at coordinate 23,101 of SUWJ01000023.1, forward strand.
CAGCTGCACCGGGAACTTGACCCCCTGCGGCCAAACCCCTGCCGCCAACCCCCACCAGCGGCGGTTGGCCCAGGTGCTGCCCAAACCTGAAGTCGGCATACGATAAGTCATACCTTCGACATCTTTGAGCATAAAGTCGATCTTGGGACGGCTGCCGGCAGGACCGAATATCCACAGATCCAAGCCATCACCTTCGTTGGCATTGATCACGATCGGTTTCGGCAGACGCACCGTAAGCGAGCCGCTGGCAGGCAGCTCCAGTTTGGCAACTTCTTCGCCCCAGAGTTTGGTTATATTGGTTGTCGAGAGTTTACCTTTGCCGGAAACACGCCAATCTTTGATCCCGTTCTGCTGCATATCCCACAACAGCTTGGAATGGGGCTGCAAACCTTTTATGATTTCCCACGGGCGGACGGTGTACTCCTTTTCGTCATAGCCCTGCAGCGTACAGGCTGCCATCGCCATGCAGAGTACAAGTAAAAGCGGATTCTTTTTCATAATAGCCTTTCCTGTTTTATAAAAAGCATTTGAATAATTTTTATCTTAAAGAATTACTCCATGGTGTAGTGGAAAGCCTTGCCGTCAATCGGCAGGTCGCCCATTCCCGCATCGGTCACATCCAAGCCGACGGTTGCGCCCTGCGCCTGACCGTCTTGCTTAAGAGGAGTTGCTTTGGTATAGGAAAGACCTTTGATAGTTTCAGCCTTTTTGAACGGTGCGGGCGTAATGCGCGTTTTGCCGTCGATCTGACGGATAACGTAGGCGTAGGCTGCCGTCATTTCAGGAAACTCGGTAGTTTCGCCGCGGCCGTTGAGATAAACAAAGTGTTTGCCGTTGGAGTAATCCACCACATGACCGTTTTTGATAGCGGTGTACTGCAGAAGTTCATCCGGTACGATCGCCACATGGCCGTAGGGCGGCAAAACATACTCTTCGCCTTCCACATTGACCGTCCAGTTGCCTTCCTTGTTGTGATTTACCCAGGTCTGCAACCCGGTGGGGTAGACAGCATGGATCCTGCCCGAAGGCTGATGGTTGCCTTTGAGCATTTCCGATGCGGTCATCATCTTACCGTTGATTTCGTATTCGATCCGGTCAGCAATCTGACCGCCGTAGTATTCCTGCACCTGACGGATCATAAAATAACTCTTCAAAACCGGTTCATAATTTTTGAAGCGTACCGCCAGCCCCTGACGTGGCTGTGCGCCTTCCCCACTCTGCCCCAGATGCCCGATATTGCCGCAGGCGATTTCGTTGGCCAGCAAATAATCAATATTGGTCTGTCCGACAATGGGCCAGTCGCTGCCGGTAAAGTTGGATTTCTGATTCAAACGTTTGAGTTTGAAGTCCACGATCAGCGGCAAACCGGCTTTAGTATCGTTGCTGACCGCGTAGTCCACATCCAGCAAACCTGCCCAGTAGAAGGCAGCGCAGCCTTCGCTCCAGATGGGGCCGTTGAACAGCTCTTTCTGCTGCAGCGCCACCAGACCGTAATCGCGCAGCACGGTGGCAAATTTACCCGCCCCCGGCACGTCGGCATCAAAATCGGTATCTGCCCACGGCGGCGCATTGCTCAATTCGTCCAGATACTGACCGTTCAGCGAGGGGAAGCGTTTAAGCAGTTCCGTTACATGATGCTTCTGCAATGCCAGCAGCACGCCGGTCTTGGGCCGGAAAATGCCGTCCCAACCGGGAATATAAGTGTTGTCGTTGTATTTGGTAAGGATCCCGTAGTTGAAAAACGGTTCTTCAGAAAGCGGACTTACTACGCGGGTATCGCTGTAAAAACCGAAACGTTTGACATATTTGCGCATACCGTCGGAAAGTTTCCGCGCCGCCGGCGTTCCGCCGTTCTGATGGGCGCCTTCAATCTGGAATGCAATATTGTTCGATTCTACGGGGGTGCGCTGCAGACCGCTGTGCGTGCGCACAAACATATCCGTTACGCCGTAAGCGTGAAATTTAGCCCACATCGCCAATTCCTGATCCACGTGCGCCACTTGCCCCTGCAGCGGATACATACGCGTATGGCAGACCAGATTGCTGGTTTCCTTCAGGAATCTGGAAGCGGGGTTGGCAATATGCGGCATAGTATCATCCAGTTCGGGCGATACAGTTATGTACATTCTTTCGTAAATCGGGTTGTACTTGCCATTGGTCAGCTTTCCGTAAGAGCTGCCGCCCATCAGACGGGCGGAATTTTCTCCCGCATAGACTCTGGCGCCATCGATCCCGCCTCGGCCGCTGCCTTCCATAAGTCCCGCTGCGTTGGAGCTGTACCAATCCAGAAAGACCGACATAAAGTAATCATCGGTCGCCATAAAGCGCGGGTAATTCCAGCGGTTGTGCAGATAAGTCAGCGCAAACAATCTGGGGTTGACCGTTCCAGCGGTTTTACCGCAGTCGAACGCCGTTCCGCCCTCGCTCAAGCTCTTGACTTCCACCGCCAGAGATTTGCCTTTGATGCGGAAATTCAATTCAAATTTGTAGATAACTCCATGTCTGCTCCATTGCCAGGTGGTGGCAAGACGGTTATTCTTGAGTTCTTTTTTGAGCAGTTTGGCATTTATGCTGCTGTCGGAGGGGGTGAATTTGACTTTGCCTACCTGCGCGTGGATACCGCCGTTGACTGCGGGCTGAAAAGTTTTGCCGTTGACCGTTACGCTCAAATCGCTGAGCGTTCCGCTTTCAGGAGTATAAGTGTAAGCGATTTTGGCATCTTTGCCGTCATAGCGGAAAATGTAGCTGCGGCCATTTTTGGATACGCTGTTTTTGGCGCCTTCCCGCATACCGATCGGCATAATGCCGTCTTCGGTCAGCGGGAAAGAATTTTTCATCTTGCCGGAGTCCACCAGTTCCACCTTCGGAACCTTATACGCCCCGATGCGGTCAAAGCAGAGAAAATCATTCGGGACCCGATTGGAAAGACGGCTGAAGCGGATTCCGGTCAGCACGATCGGGAACTGCACTTTTTCGGGGATCAACCCGGCAGCCGCACCCCACCAGCGCTGTTTTGCCCAACGGCTGCCGCAACCGCTGGTCGGAACCCGATAGATCATATTTTTGGCATCTTTGATCACAAAGTCGATCTTGGGTATACTGCTCAAAGGTCCGAAAATCCAGACATCCAGACCGTCAGCAGCCTCGATTTTCTGCGGCTGAGCCAAGGTTAAAGTTACCGAACCTTTATCAGGGAGATCCAGCTTGGCGACCTTGTCGCCCCAGAGTTTTATCTTGTCGTATTCGCTCAACGCTGCCGCACCCGACACCTTCCAGCTTGACAGATCGCCTTTAGCCACATCCCAAACCAACTCGCTGTGGGGTTTGAGTCCCTGAATGATCTCCCACGGGCGGATCCGCCATTCCGCTTCATCATATGCCCGAACAGCTGTGCTGACGAGTACCACGCTCATCATCAAAGCAATTAAACACATCTTTTTCATGTTGCGACTCCTGTTCCGAAAAGTTAATTTTTTTCATACGCAGCAGTACGCTGCTGGATGGCACACAATTTGCTGACATCGAACTTGGGCGAACGGTCGAAGTAATAAATGCCGTTTTCTTCAATAAATACATCGGTCAGCTGGGAGTAGCAGTAACCGAACATACCTTCGTGATCCAGCAGTGCATTGACCAGACCTTCAAAACGCTTGTAGAATGCTTCCAGCGTCTGGGGCGGTTCGCCGTAGCCCCAGGAATCATCGCCGGAAACCTTCTCGGGATTCCATCTTATGCCGCCGAATTCGCTGTTGAAGAAGGGCTGGCCGCGGTAGGGAACACATCTGCCCGCGGCAATATTATAAGCAGCTTTATCATAAAGATCCACATAATGAGCGGCAAACTTTTCCGGATCCTGCTCGTAATCGTGAGTATCGTACACATCGGCTTCGCGGATCTTGTGCGACCAGCCGGAGCTGTCCAGCACGGGGCGGGTACGGTCGGCATTTTTTGCCGCCAGGAAGCACCCCCGCATAATATCATCCAGCGAAAGGAACACATCCGGCTGCGGCCAATGGTCAAACCCCGACTCGTTGATGGCGCACCAGCCGATGATCGAAGGATGCGAGTAATCCCGCTCGATCGCTTCCAGCCATTGCGCGATCAAAGTCGCCCCGGGCTGGCAGAGATAAGGATCGGCAAAAGAAAGATAGGAGCGTTCAAAACCCCAGTCGCCGAATTCGCCCCACACCAGATAGCCCATACGGTCGGCGTGATAGAGAAAACGTTCTTCAAAAACTTTTTCGTGCAGACGCGCCCCGTTGAATCCCGCTGCCATGGAAAGTTTGATATCGTTGATCAACGCTTCATCGCTGGGTGCAGTCAGGATGCCGTCAGGGTAGTAGCCCTGATCCAGTACCAGCCGCTGAAAAACTTTCTTGCCGTTGAGCAGAAATTTATTGCCGTCGATCGTGACCGAACGCATCCCGCCGTAGCAGGCGGCGCTTTCCAGAACCGAACCGTCGGCACCGCGCAGCTCCAGATCGATATCGTACAGATAAGGATCTTCTATGCTCCACTCGCGGTAATACTCCTGCGGGATCACCAGATCGATTTCGGGCGTAAAATCCACATCGGTCTGCACTTCGCCTTCAGCGACAACCTTGCCGTCATACTTCAGCGCAGCATAGACACTCAAACCGCTGCGGTTGGCAGAAAGCGGCACTTCCACGCGGAAACGCTTGCTGCCGCGCAAGGGAGTAATGCGGGGGCGTTTCATATAAACTTCGGGCACCGCTTCCATCCAGACGGTCTGCCAGATACCTGTGGTGCGGGTGTAGCGGCAGCCGTAGGTCTGATAGATATCGGACTGCTTACCGAAAGGTTTGCGGAACTTGCCGTCGCGGGCGCGCAGCACCAGCACAAAACTCTTTTTATCCGTCATGCCCAAATCGCAGGTAAAGGGTGTGAAACCGCCCCGGTGACGATAGACTTCTTCGCCGTCGATCCAAAGCGTTGTATCGTAATCAACACCCTGAAAATGAAGCAGCAGCCGCTTATTGCTCCAACCTTCGGGAACGACAACTTCCTTGCGATACCAGACCGCATCCATAAAATCGGTGCAGCCGATGCCCGACAACGTCGATTCGGGGCAGAACGGCACGGTGATGACCCGGTCAAGCTCCTGATTGACCAGACCGCGATTTTCGCCGCTGTCGCCCTGATCGATGCTGAATTGCCATTGACCATTCAAATTCAGCCAATCTTTTTTAACAAAAGACGGCCGCGGATATTCGCTGCGTGGAATATTACTCACAAAAAACCTCCTTGAAAAATTTGCAAAAAACAACTGTACATATTAAAGTATATCATCATTTCGGCGCTTTTGCAATGCAATTTTATATCATTTTTATAAGGTTTTGAATCATGCGACAGGAAATTACTGCAACTTTAGCCGAGCAGGAGTTCCCTTTGGGTATAACTCTGCACATGGCAGGCATCACCCGTCCGGATCCGCGTTACCACATGAAGCGATGGAATCACACGGGGTATTATATATTTGAATATATCCTCAGCGGCAGCGGAATCCTTGAAACCGAAGATACCTCTTATTATCCGCAAGCGGGTGACGCCTATGTTATCACTCAAGGTCTGCCATGCGAATACTATGCCGCCCGCAGCGACCCGTGGAAAAAAATCTGGTTCAATGTCAACGGAGATCTTATCGACAGCCTTTGTATGCACTACCAGATCAGCGGAATCATGTACTTTCCGCAATGCCAGCTGGAAAAGGAGTTCCGCCGCGCCATCGACATCGTATTCAAAGGCGGGAATGACGCATATCATGAATTTACCCTGGCGATCCACGGCATCATTGCCCGGCTCAGCGAATACAATTTCCGCAGCAAAATATCGCATCCCTTCCCCGAAGACGCACGGATTCTCAAAGAGTATCTGGACGGCAACTGGGCAAAAAAATTCTCCCAGAAAAAACTCTGTTCGCTCATCAACAAATCGCCCGCCCAAATGCAGCGCATATTCAAAAAAGCGCTCGGCATCCCCCCGGGGCAATATGTGCAGCAGAAAAAACTGAATATGGCGATCCAATATCTGGAAAATACCAACTTCACCAACCGGCGCATTGCCGAGCATCTCGGTTTTTCCAACGAGTATTACTTTGCCAACTGGTTCAAAGAACAAACCGGCTCCGCTCCCAAATCGCTTATTGCCGATCGCTCACATCAACAGCCTGTAACGTCTGAAAAGCGTACAGACAGCACGGAAAAGGACTGAAAAACTATTATAAATCTGCAATTTTCATTAGTGAACACACCTTGGATAAATAAATACTTATCTTGAGGTAACTTTTTATTTTCCTGTATAAATATTACAAATTACATCTTTTCAGCAGCGCTGTGCGCTAATAATTGACGGCAAGAAAAATTGTATTTTGCCGACTTTGGATGTATTTTATAGCAAACCAGAATTACAAATCCGTCGCAACAGGCAACTTGTGCATGAACGCAGTTGACGGATAAAAAAATCAATGGGGATTGGCATGACTGAAAAATTTTCTGAACTCTGGAACGTTGTCTGGCCGTGGCTGCAAGATTGGTATTCTGCAATAATCGTTGCGGTTGTTGTGTTGATAATCATGTCACCGCGTCTGGTGCTGCGGATAGCAGCAAAGATGATACGTCTGGTAATGTTCCGCGTCAGAGTGGTCGGACGGGAAAATATGCCCTGTTCGGGTCCGATCCTGCTGGTATCCAACCACGTTTCGCTGGTTGACCTGCTGATGATCCAGGCGGTGGTAAAACAGCGGGTGCGTTTTCTGGTGCGTACCGAGGTGATCAACTTTATTCCCACCCGTTTGATCTTCTGGTATCTGGGGGTGCTGGCAGTTCCCAGCGCACGGCATCCTAAAAAGATGAAGAAATTTTTTGCCGATATCCAGAATCGGCTGCGGGAGGGCGAAACGATCTGCTTCTTTCCCGAAGGGGCGATTTCGGGCAGCGGTAATTTGATGCGCTTCCGTTCGGGAGTTCAGTCGCTGGTACCGCCCGAAACTCAGGTAACGGTGATCCCCATGCGTCTGGGCATGATCCACGGCCGTCTGACCGGGATCTACAAGAAAAAGCTCCATTTCCGCAAACTCACCCGCTGGCCGGTGGATTACTCCATTGCCATCGGTGAACCTATCGAACACGATCTGACCGCCTTCCAGCTGCGTCAGAAGATCTCCGAGTTGGGAGCGATTGCCGAAACTGCACCCCAGCCCGGCGAACGGCCCATTCATACCGAGTTTATCTTCCGTGCCAAACGGCGTTTATTCGGCAAGATCTTTTTCGATGCCTCCACCGGCAAGTGGTTCAGCAACTTCAAAATGCTGCTGCTGACAATCATGCTCTCCAAAGTAGTGCGCAAGATCGACAAAGGTACTTCGGGATATACGGGCGTGCTGCTGCCCAATACGCCGATTGCGGCGGGGGTGATGCTGGCGATCCAATCCGCTGACCGTACCCCGGCAGTAATGAATTTCAGCGCGGGTGAACAAGTGGCGCTGGAATCCATGCGCAGAGCGGGAGTCAAAACGATTCTGACCAGCCGCAAATTTCTGGAAAAACTCAAGTGGAACGCTTCCGAAGAGATGGTGCTGCTGGAAGATATTGTGCCGACCATCAGCAAAAAGCAGAAATTCCTGACTATCCTTATGGTACTCTTTCTGCCCACCCGCACGCTGGTGCGCAACATTGCTCCGTTGAGCTGCTACAATATGTTCCAGCAGGCGGTGCTGCTCTTTTCCAGCGGCTCGACCGGCAAACCCAAAGCGGTAATGCTGACTCAGCGCAATGTGAACAGCGATATTCAGTCGTTTATCCGCGTGGTGGACTGGTCAACCAATGACCGGGTGGTGGGTAATCTGCCGATCTTCCACTCGTTCGGTTTTACGGTCTGCTTTGCGTTGTCGGCAACTACAGGGACCCCGGTATCTTACGTGGCAAATCCGCTGGATTCGGCGCTGATCGTCAAAACCTGCCGCGAATTCAAAGTGACCATTCTCTGCGCTACGCCCACCTTTTTGCAGAAGTATATGATGAAGGCTCAGAGCGATGACTTTAAAACGCTGCGTCTGTGTGTTACCGGAGCGGAAAAACTGCGTACCGAACTGGCGGAGCGCTACCGCAACCTGACCGGGCGCGATATTGTGGAAGGTTACGGCTGTACGGAACTTTCGCCCATTGTGACGATCAATTTGAACAACTCGATCTTCACGCTGGGAACCAAGAGCGATCATCCGGGCAGTATCGGTTGTCCGCTGCCGGGGATTCATGCCCGCATTGTGGATGTAAATACCGGTGTGGAACTGCCTCCCGGCGCCGACGGCCGCTTGCAGGTACGCGCCGGAACAGTTATGAAAGGTTATCTCAACGATCCTGAACTTACCGCGCAGGTGATTCAGAACAACTATTACGACACCGGCGACATTGCCCACATGGACGAAGACGGCTACATCTACATTACCGGTCGCGCCAGTCGTTTCAGCAAGATCGGCGGCGAAATGGTTCCCCACGAAGGGGTGGAAGATGCCATCACCCGGGTCCTGCATTCCGAAACCCGCGAAGTGGCGGTGGCAGGACGCAGCGACCGTCTGAAAGGGGAACGTCTGGTCATATTCCATATTCTGGAAAATATCGACACCGCGGCGATCATTGCCGGATTGCGGGCGGAAGGGTTGCCCAATATCTGGATCCCCAAAGCCGATGACTTTGTCAAAGTCGATCATCTGCCGGTGCTGGGCAGCGGCAAGCTGGATCTGCTGGCGCTGAAAAAGATGGTCGAAGCGCTGGAAAAATAAACCTTGCGATTATAAACCTGACGGATAGCTTCTGCTGAAATGTTGCAGAAGTTTTTCAAGCCGGAGGTTGTTTTTACCGCATAAAGAGTTATATTAAATGACAACGTAACGCGGCGCTGTGCCGCTCTCTGCTGATTAAACGTCAGAAAAAGGAAGATATTATGGAACAGTACAAGCAGGAATTTATCGAATTTATGATTGATTGCCAGGTTTTGAAATTTGGCGATTTTGTAACTAAAAGCGGCCGTAAGACGCCGTTTTTCGTCAACACCGGTTTCTACCGCACGGGGTCGCAGCTGCGCAAGCTGGGCGAATACTATGCCCAGGCAATCAAAAATGCCTTCGGCTTGGAGTTTGATGTGCTTTTCGGGCCTGCCTACAAAGGTATTCCGTTGTCGGTAACGACCAGCATTGCGCTGTCGGAAAAATACGATGCCGACATTTGCTACTGCTCCAACCGCAAAGAGGTCAAAGATCACGGCGATAAAGGTATTCTGCTGGGCGGCCCGATCAAAGACGGCGACAAGGTTGTCATTATTGAAGACGTCACCACCGCCGGCACCAGCATCGGCGAAACGCTGCCGATCCTCAAAGCTCAGGGCAATGTGGATGTGCTGGGTCTGGTGGTCAGCGTTGACCGTATGGAACGGGGTCAGGGCGAAAAAAGCGCGCTGTGCGAAATTTCGGAAAAATACGGCTTTAAAACCTGCGCTATTGTTACCATGCAGGAAGTTATCGAACACCTGTACAACCGCCCGTATAAAGGCAAAGTTATCATCGACGATACTCTGATGAGTGCGATCAACGCCTACTACGAACAGTACGGCGCCAAATAACGCATAATTTTTCTGAAGCAACCGGGGCTACCCTTTCGGCGGCGGCTGAAAGGGCGACTGCGCTGCGGAGTTATTATTATGAATGAGCGCGCTTTGAAAATATACTTTGCGGGTGATCTGTTTGATGCCAAAGATCTGATGGGCAATCTGCTGCTGGCAGCGGCAATCGAACAGCACGCCCGCGGCCGTTATCAAATTATGCTGCCGCAGGATGGCGAGTGCGAAGTTGCCGACCGCAGTTCACAAAGTATCCGCGATGCTGATTTTGAGCTGCTCTTTTCCTGCGATATTATTCTGGCGAATTTTGACGGCACCGATCTTGATTCCGGCACCGTTGCGGAGTTCTGTTTTGCCAAGATGCTTGATATGCCTGCGGTGCTGCTGCGAACCGACTTCCGCGATGCGGGCGATCACACGCTGCCCGACGGCGAACCGTGGAATCTGATGTGTTCGCACTATCCGCGTACCGTGGTCAGACATATCAACGCTATGGAAATATATCACCAAAGCCGCGCCTGCGCACCTGATCGCTGTCAGGATGCGTTTTATTCCATGCTGGCGGCAGAGATCGTTGCGGCGCTGGATGCGGTCTGTGCCGAAAAATCGTGGCTGCAAGCCGATGAACTTGCCGCGCAATACCAAAGGGCAATCAAAAGTATCGGCGGGAGCCTGAGCAGCCGTTTTCCGCAGGAAAGAATTGCTCAAATCGTTGCCGCCAAAGCTGCCAGCGGTATTTACAGTTGATCTATTCAGCCCGGTTCTGCGTTTCCACCCGGAAAAACAGCCGTTTACCCCAAGATTTATAAGTAACAATTCCCGCCGCGCTGACCCGCGCCACCGCCATACCGTGCCACGAGTAACAGCGCGAGCCGTCGGCAAAAACAGCCGGATCGCGCAAAGTTATCCGCCAGAAACAGAGTTTTTCCACTTTGCGCAGAAGTTTTTTTATTTTCGAGCTTAATTTACGTCGGCGCTGGATCTTTCTGAAATGCGCCCAACCGGCCCTGCCCTGAGCAATGCGCAAAGTTTTTCCTGCCGGATTTACCGCCCTGTCAAGGCGGAAAAACTCCATGGAGTCATCCAGACGCAGCTTATCGGGCACAGCGTTATTGTCGCCCATGGTCACCGCCGAAGTGTTATCAATGGCAATCACCCGGTGGATGTAGCAGCGCTCGGGCAGTTTAACGATGGCAATATCGCCGACTTCCAGTTCGGAAAATGCGACCTGACGGCAAAAAATACGGTCGCCGCCTGCAAAAGTTCCGCGCATACTGTTGCCGTAATAAATCAGCCCCGCCGACGGCAGAGTTCCGTGGTTAGATGAGGCATTATTCATGTCCATTTATCCAGTTGCCGTCCTGTAATTGCCCGATAAATTTATCAATATCGTCTGCTGCGCCGGTCGGCAGCGTCTGCCCGCACAAAGCGGCAATGCGCTGCGGAATTTCGTTGCGCGGAAATTTTTTGTCCAAAAGTTTCCAGATTTCAACGCCGATACGGTTAAGCTCGATCGTTTCTCCGGAATAAACTTTCAGCAGAAAACCGCCGCCGGAGGCCTCTTCGCCCAAGAAGATCCATTCTTTCGGAGTCATTCAGTTCCCTCCTTTGCCAACAGCTCCCGCAAGGGGTAATCCAAATGCGCCAGCAATGCCCGATGGGGAAAAAATCCATCCAGCTGGCGAACAAAATTCCAACAACTGCTGACCAACACCTGCTGCTCATCGCGCCGCAGCAGCCGCAACGCACTCTGACAATGCAGCAACATAGCGCCCAGCAGCTGACCGTGGAATGCCGCCGGAGTTATCGCCACGATTTCCTGAATATCTTTGCCCCGCCCCAGACAAAGCATGGTTTTAACTTTGATAGCCTCGTTGACCGGATACCGCCGTGAAGCGCTGCCGTTGGCAAACCAATCGCTCCAGGTGGGCAGGCGGCGGGCAAAAACCCCGCCGTTTTCCGCAAAAAGCAACAGCGCATCATCGGCAATGGCAACGCCGCCCTCGGCAATAAACCGCCGCCGGGTGGTGCTTTTGCCGATTCCGCTGACGCCGAACAGAACGATTCCGCCCAGCGCGGGATCTTCCAGCAGCGTACCGTGCATCAAAGCAAAGCTGCCGGGATTTTTCAGCATTTCCAGCGTTACGCCGCCGCAAAGCAGCGCCCGCAGCTGCATGGATTCCTTTTCGCGCTGCGGATAATCGCCAGCTGCCGGAAAAACATGCAAACGGTCATTTTCGCGCACCATCTTGCGGTATTTTACACTCGTTTTTCCGGCAAACGGCTCACCGGCAAGAATCGCCCGGCATTGGTCAGCGCTTTTTACCGATGTTTCCAGCTGCAAAACCTCTGCCAACGTGCGCAAAAAGCCTTCAGCAGCAGAATCCTGCGCGCCAAGCGCCACTTGCCGAACGCTATCCAGCGGTAAATTTAAAGTTAAAATTCCGTTACTCATATTTGTAAATAAAGTTGTTTTCCCCCTCGTCCGACCTGTCCGACCTGTCCGACCTGTC
>SUWJ01000024.1 GCA_015061545.1 Lentisphaerota bacterium
TGAGTTTGCCTTGAAGTTTCTTCATCCGACTTTTGTTCCTGTTTACTGTTTTCATCTCATAAGTCTGTTTTTACAGATTATGGCACAATATAGCACACAAAAGACAGTTTTACCAATCTAACGGGGAAAAAACGGGGAAATATCCGGGATTTGAGCATAAAAATGGCGGAGAGAGAGGGATTCGAACCCTCGATACCCACAAGGAGTATAACGATTTTCGAGACCGTCGCCTTCGACCGCTCAGCCATCTCTCCGCTTGAACAAATTACACCGCGTTCGGGTGTACCATACTAATATATCTCATAATAAGATGATTTGCCAGTTTTTTATGCTTTTTTTTGAAAAAATTGTTTTATTTCTTCCTTCCACGCTTCGGAGGTAATGCTGTAAAGTTCGGTCAAGTCAGATCAAAATAGCAAATTATCCACCTGCGTACACCTTTGTATCCGGCTCGCACAGTTTACCCGGCATCGTTCTGGCTGCGGTTCTTTTTACGATATTCAACCGGAGGTATGTCAAAGAAATTCTTGAAACGTTTGCTGAAATGATAGCGGTCGCGGTAGCCGAGCGAAAGAGCTATCTCATCAATAGTACGGGTTGTTTCCACCAGCTGGCGGGCTGCCGCTTCCAACTTATTGCGTTCAACATAATTTTTGGGCAGCATTCCTGTTTCTGCCAGAAAAGTACGGCGAAACTGGGATTCGGATAAATTGCAGAAATCTGCCATTTCGCGGATCGACCACCAGCTTTCGGGCGATGCCTGCAATGAATGAAACAACAGCTGAAGCGACTGACTGTGCTGCGAACGGTCGGTTCGGTTCTGGTAGGAATCCAGCAATATCGACTGCAGCTCCAGCCCTGCCCGCCACGCGGCATCCGGCGTTCCGCGGTTGAGGATCGTTGCCAGCGCCTGCAATCGACGCGGCGTACCGATAAATCCGATACCAGGTGCCAGCAGATTACTGTTAAGCATATCAGCTATCAGGCTGCCGTCAAAATAAGCATAATCTTCGTAATAGGGTTCGTCGCCGGGGATACTCCCGTAACGGTTGGCGGTTCCGGGCGTCAGAAAAACTGTACAGCCCGTCGGCAAATGATACTCCTTGCCGTTGGCCAGCTGCAAGCGCCCCTGCCCTGAATAAATATGTGCCAGCAGGTAGTTGTTGAACACCCGGAATGGAGCGCTGGCAAATACATCGCGCCCTACGTTTTGATCGGTGCATATACCCTTGATAATAACACCCGGCAAAGATTCTGCCGCCGAAAACGGCAAATGACTACGCACTGGATTTTTTGACATATAAGATGACAGTTTTTTACATTGACCTTTATTGTTTTTCATGTATAATATACTCTGAAACAGCAAAGATTCAACTCTTTGCCTAAAATTAAAGGGAAAAAATATGATGACAGAAAAAGAAATTACTGATGCCCTCAAATATCCGTGTCAGGCATGGGATGCAGAACCTTGTCTCGGATCAATTTATGGCGAAGAAGAAATCGAAGCGGCGGTGGCTGCCATCCGTTCTTCCATGAACTTTAAAGAAGGGTTCGGCTTTTCTTCGGAACCGATCATGGAATTTGAAAAAGCGGTGGCGGAATACGTTGGCGTTAAAGAGGCCATTGCTGTCAACAGCTGCGGTCCGGGGCAGGATATATTGTTCCGTTATTTGAATTTGCAGCCGGGGGACGAAGTCATTGTGCCTTCCATCAACTACGACTCCGCTCCGCTGGCAGTTATCGGCGCGGGCGGCACGGTGGTGTGGGGCGAATCGCGTGCTTCGGATTATCTGCTTGATCCTGAAGATGTCGAACGCAAGATTACGCCCCGCACCCGGGCGATTTTCCCTGTACATATTCACGGCAATTCAGCACCTATGGATGAATATATTGAAATTGCCAACCGCCATCCGCACCCGGTTTACGGTCCGCCCAAAGTTATTGCCGATGCAGCCCGCGGCATGGGCGGCGACTATAAAGGTACCAAGATCGGCAAACTGGGTTATGCCAGTTCTTACAGTCTGCACACCATGAAAAATATGACCACCCTCGGCGAAGGCGGACTGGTGGTGACCGATGATTCGGATTTTGCAGCCTGGGCACGGCGGGTGCGGATGTACGGTCGGGCGGTCGGCGCCTGGGGCACCAGCAACGTTATGACCAAAGTTCAGGCGGCGGTGGGGCTGGTGCAGCTCAAGAAGCTGGACAGCTTTATTGCCAACCGCCGGCGGGTGGCTGCCGAACGCAACGAACTGCTGGCAGATCTGCCCGAAGTTTCGCTGCCGATCAACGGCAGAACCGATGAAGGATCTTTCTATCTCTACTGTCTGACTTTGTGCGACAGCTTTGCCGGTGAAAAACGCGATATGCTTATCAAGATCATGAAAGAGCGCTACAATATTGCCTGCTGGGTTGCCAATCCGCCGATTTATGAAGTCAGTCCTTATCTGGCGAAAATGGTCAAAGGCACCACGCCATTCTCCGGCAAGCTCGCCCGCAAGATCATCTGCGTACCGATCCACCCGGCGATGACCAGCGAAGAAAACCGCTACATTGCAGCGGCATTCATCAAGTGCGTACAGGATTTACGCTGAATAACTGACTATATTGCAAAGAGATGAGCAAGATGTTGGAAAAACGTAAATTGGGTTCCACCAATCTGGAGGTTTCGGTTCTGGCGCTGGGCGGTTTGCCGTTAAGCACCGTCTGGGCGAAAGGTGCAGGGTCTGAGATCATCCGCCGCGCTGCGGAGTTGGGAATCAATTTTATTGATACCGCGCCCAGTTATCACGACAGCGAAAGTGTGATCGGAGAAGCATTGCGCAAGCTGGATGCCGAATTTTATATCGGCACCAAGCTGGGCAGACTGCCCGCGCAGGATTATCGGCCGCAGGATAAGGAGTTTCTGCGCCGGGAGCTGAATGATTCGCTCAAACGGCTCAACCGCAGCAAGGTGGATATTGTTTACATTCACGAACCTGACCGCCCGGAGTTTTACCAATGGTGGAGCAACAGCGATACTTACGATGGCGCGGTAATGGAAATGCTCGCTCAAGCCCGCGAAGCAGGCAAGCTGGATTTTATCGGCTTGGGCGGCACTACCACTCTGGAGATGGCACGGCTGGTCAAAAGCGGCAAGTTCGATGTAGTCTTGAGTGCATTCCAATACAGTTTGCTGTGGCGGGAAGCTGAGTACAGCGTTTTTCCTGCCGCCGCCGAACAGAAGATGGGGTTGATTGCCGGTTCGCCGCTGCAGCAGGGGGCTTTGGCAAAAATCTATTACCACGATATTGTGGAAGAACCCATGCGCTGGCTCTCGGCTCCGCGGCGGAAGCAGTTTATGGAGCTCTACGAGCTGGTTCATGACTGCGGCATACCGCTGCCGGAACTGGCGCTGCGGTTTGTCTTGTCCAATCCGCTGGTAACTTCGGTACTCACGGGGGTTGACTCGGTGGAACGGCTGGAAAACAATGTGGAATCCGCCATGAAAGGGCCGTTGCCGGCAGAACTGCTTGAAAAACTGAAGAATATTTATGATCTGGTGCCCTTCCGGCCTTTCGGTGAACCCTTCAGTTTGAGTTTTGCCGAAAATATCAAAGCCATTGAAGAGGCTCGGAAAAAAGCGGAGGCGGCAAAAAAATGATGCAAATTTCGGTAATGAGTTATACTCTGGCATCCCGCCCCGACCTTTATGCAGTGGAGCGTTATCCTGAGATCATTGCTGCAGCGGGCGGCCACGCTGTCAACTGGGTGACAACTTACGGTGAATCGCCTGAACGTTTGCGACGCTTGACGCTGGATGCAGGGTTGGAAGTAGGTGCTTTTACCTTTGCCTTGCAGAGTTTCCGCCACGGCGGCAGCGAACGGGAAGCCTTGCAGGAAGCGGAACTCCGCTTTGCCGAAGCAGCCGCCTTGCAAGCGCCCGTAGTAATGATCGTGCCGATGCCGATAGACGGTCTGGATGACCGCGACGAACTGCGCCGCCGCTGGTGCGGATTGTTGCCGCAGTTGGCGTTGCTGGCAAAAAAAGCTGATACAGTGCTGACGATCGAGGACTTTGAAGGTGAAAAAAGTGCCTTTGTCACCGCCGGAGATCTGTTGACAGCTTACGCCGCCGAACCTTCGCTGCGCTTTACCTTCGATATCGGCAATGCTGCCATGGGCGGAGATGAAACAACTGCAGCGGCAGCGTTGGGCGGATTGATCAGCTATGTGCATTGCAAGGATTTTTACATTTCTTCAACTTTCTCCGACGGAGCCGCCAGAGGTCTGGATGGCAGATTTTACCGGGCAGCCCCCGTCGGAAAAGGCGATGTGAAAATCAGAGAAGCCGCTGAGATAATTATCGCAAACGGCTATAACGGTTTTGCCGATATAGAGTACATCGGTCGGGATGAAGAACCGGCGGAAGCAATCAAAAATGCCGCCGACTGGATGCGTAAAACAACATTGTTCATTTAATTCAGGAGATTTTTCAGTCGCTTTATCAAATATAAAAATCTAAAATACCGTACCGGGAGGAGGTTGTACGGTAAATATCTTGAGATGATCTGAAAATATAAAAACATAAATCAAGTGTAACAAAGGATGGAAAAGATGAAAAAACAATTTACTTTGATCGAGCTTCTGGTCGTAATTGCCATTATTGCAATTCTTGCCGCCATGCTGCTGCCCGCTTTAAGCGCCGCCCGCGAACGCGCCCGCAATGCCAGCTGTGTGAATACCCTCAAGCAGTTGGCTACCGCCGACCATATTTACGCTTCCAGCAACAACGACTGGCTGGCTGGCAATCACGGCGGCGGCGCAGGCGAAGTCAGCAACGGGTTGCGCGTAACGGCGTGGCTTTCCAACGGCAACGCCTGCGGCTTCAGCGCATTGCTGGACGGCGGATATTTCGGCATTGAATGCAACTTGCGCACCATGACCGATGCCAACACTATCAAGATGAAAGAGCGCTACCTCAAATGCCCCAGCGACAGCGGCATCTGGCAGCCCAACGTCAACGGTGCTACCAGCTACTACAACGCATGGTGCCGCAGCGAAGCTGACTACGACACCTGGTGCGGCAGCAAAAAAGGTATGCTCAGCAGCGCCAAACACGGCGGCCGTGCCCGCGTGGGCAGAGATAACCCCGGCTGCATGATCTTTTCCGACCTGGGCAAAGGTATGGCGGGATATAACTACAGCAATAACTTTTCGCTGGCGCCCCACGGCGACCGGGTGAATATTGCCTTTCTCGGCGGTTATGTCAAGAGCGAAAAGAAAGACTTTCAGGCGGACGGAACGTGGTATCCGCGTCATCCTATGTGGATGGCGGTACTTTACGACGATTTCCGCACCGGTACGGAAAGTGCTGATATTCCGTGATTACCGGATCAATTCCTGAATAAAATCAAACTGTATAGCGCTGCGGTTTCAACCGGCCGCAGCGTTTTTTACCCGACAAGAGGTTTTTTATGTTCAATATACCACGCGCCGGAGCATTTGCAACGGCAATACTTATGCTGGGCGGCAGCAGCGTTTGGGCAACAGCGGAAACTCCGCGCAATATGATTTTCAACAGCAATATGTACTCCAGCGGCATCAACGGCGAATTTCCTGACGGCTGGTCGGCAGTCTATCATATGAATATGCCCGAGTGGAAGCAATCCGCCGACGGCAAAAGCCGTACCGCTATTTTTGTCAACAATACCGACCGCCGCATGAACAGCGATATACGCGCATTTTCCAGTTTGTATATTGAACCGGGCGAAAAATACCGCTTCCGCCTGAAGATCCGCACCAGAAATTTCACGGCTGGGCGTTTGAGTTTTGTCGCCTTTGCCCCCGGCTGGAACGGGTCTTTCGGCATTGAAAAGACTCTGCCGGAAAATACGGACTGGATCACGCTGGATGAAGTTTGCACCGCTTCCACAGGTCGGGGCAACATCTACAGTTTTGCTATTCATTTTTCGGGGTTCAAGGGCGAAGTGGAAGTAGCCAATCCTGAAGTTCTGCCTGAATCGAAAAAAGCCGTTGCCGGTGCCAGATATGTGCGGGATGAATTCCCGGTTCAGCCGCTGAAGCCGCTTTTGAACAAAGTGGAACGCTCCGACGATATAACGCTGACTTTCCGCAATTACGGCAAGCAGCCTGAAGTGATAAGTTATTCCTGCAACAATGGTGCGGCGACCCAAGCTGCGGTCGATAAAAACGGCAATTATCAGCTGAAACTGGGCAAACTGCCTTTGGGTAAACACACCTTGAATATCCAAATCAATTCCCGCAGCGAAAAATTCGACTTTACCGTGGTTGAACCGCAGAAGAAAGCGGTCATGGGCGAAAAACTCAACAATTTCCATTGGCGCATCGGCAGCTGGAATCTGAAAAATGCCGCGCAGCAGAAATTTGTGCTGCCTCACGCCGGGGTGGTACGTTTTTTCATGCCGGAAAACTGTTCGGTAACCATTGAGGGCAAAAATGTAATCTGCCGCAATCAGGAAGATTGTTTCCTGCCGCCGGGCGAACACTTGTTTACGGTCAGCAGCAGCAAGGATGTGCAAATCAGCGCATCGCTGCTGGCAGAAACGCTGCTCTATCCTCTTGCCAACGGGCCGCTGAATCTTACGGGGCTTAAAGCACTCGACTATCAGCACGTCCAAAAACATATCTTTCCGGCGTATTCAGCATTTGTTGCCTACGGCGACCATATCACCCGCCAGCAGGTCAAAGAGATGATTCAAGCGGGGCATAACCGTATGTACGGTTCGGTCAGCATGGCGGCAGCCTCCAAACTGCCCTTGACCGGCAATGCGGCAAACGAGTACTTTAACGAACGCAACAGCAATGAATTTGCCTGCAATGTTACGATCATCGACGAAATCGAAAACAATATCCCTTTCCAGACTCAACACTTCAGCGATCTTTTCAAAAACATGAAAGATCTTAAAGCCGGTTCCAGCGTCCATATCTGGCTGTGCGGCGGCGTGGTTTACCCCGAAGCATTTACGGCGGCATTTCTCCAGAACACCGCAGCAGCATCGGATAATATGCTCCACCACTACGAAATATATACCGCGCCTGAACGTACCGAAAAAGCCAGTCGGCAGGTGATGAACAAAAAATTCCGCGCCTTGACCGAACTCCTGAAAATGTCGCCTGATACCATTGGCGTAACCCTTTCGCATTGCAATCTGCCTTTCAGCTACAGTATGGATATCTATCCGCACGTCAATTTCAAATATTTCCTGGATATGCAGCTGCACGAACTTGCCAACAATCCGGCTTACAGCAACTTGAAAGCAGTCGGATTCTGGGCGGATCATTACGCTGACAAGGAGTCCAGCCGCTTTGCAGCTGATTTGCTCAGGCACTATGTCAAAGAGGGCAGAAAAGAGATGTTCACCAAGCAGTTCGGCTACAATTTCGCCCCCGGCCACATCAAAAATCCTGACTTTGAAAACGGCATGGCAGATTGGAACGTAAAGGGCAAGGTCAAGTCGGTAACTGCCGATTTGTTCGGGCTCAACTGGCAGCGGCGGATCTCGGTGGGCAGCGTGGGCGATTCATTTGCCGAATTCACCCGCGGCAAAAATGCCAATACGATCAGCCAGCGAGCTCAGGGCTTAATTCCGGGCAAGATCTATTCGCTGACCTTTATCAGCGGCGATGCGGTACGGCTGCGGCAGCGCGACCACCGCAAGGGCGAAATAAGCTGCACCATCGAAGGCGTGAAGATCCTGCCCGAATACAGCGAACGCTCCATCCGCAACGAAAACAGCAAAGGCAACTTCGATAAGATCGTCTTTGTGGCGCAATGCAGCAATCCGCTGATCACTTTCAGCGATGAAAAGTGCCCCGAAGGGCTCCGCAGCTATCTTAACTTTGTCAGTCTTATGCCCTATTACACCGGCACCGATGCAGATAAAAAATAAACACGGTTGTTGAATTATGAATGGTTTTGACATTTATTCCGAGCAGAAAATAGATATGCTTTCTGCCGAGATGAAAAAGCTGGTCGCCAATGCCTACCGCGCCAAATGCTTTGCCGCCACCGGCTGTATGCGCGAAGGCGGCTTCGGCGATTTCGGCAAAGTTCCGCAGGCGGATATGGAACGCATAAGTATTTACCGCGGCGGTGAAGGCTTCGGCACCTACGACCACGCCCCTGCTTTGATCAAGTTCCGCAATCAGTATATTTTAGCGTGGAACTCAGGCGAAGGCAACGAAGATGCCCCCGGTCAGAGTGTGCTTATCGCCAAAAGTTCCGACGGTAAAATCTGGAGCAGACCTCAGGTGATCCTGCAGGGCAATAAAGCCGAACGGCAATATTATATGCTGGCAGGATTCTACGTTTACAACGATACGCTTTACATGATGGTTATGGAAAAGTTTGCCGCCGCCCCCGACAGCGGCTTTACCATGACCGCCAACGATACAGCTAAAGGCCGCAATTACAACAATCTCTGGAAAAGCAGCAACGGCGAAACGTTCCAGCTGGTCAAACGCAACTTTACGGATATGCTGTTTGTTATCCAGCCCCCTGCCCTTACCCCGGAGGGCAGACTGCTTTTAAGTGCCTGCAATTTCAGCGGGCGGCCGGTGGTGCTGCTCTGGCCGGGCGCCGATCCCGAAGCAACTCCCGAGGTGATCGATCTGCCCTGGCCGGTGAACGAACGCAAGTTCTACGAAGGGCACGATCTGGGGATATACTGTTACGGGGAAAACTGTTTTTACGCGCTGGATGACGGTACTCTGGTAATGATTCTGCGCAACGAAAACGGCTCTTCGCAGCTGGGGATTGCCATCAGCAATGACGGCGGCGAGAGCTGGAGTACGATCATGCAGAGCAATTTCCCTGATTCGGCATCCCGACTGGCAACGGGCCGCCTGAGCGACGGCAGGTATTTTATTGTCGGCAACTCCACGCGTTTTTATATGGACAGAAACTTTTTTGCCATTTCCCTTTCAAACGACGGCAAAAAGTTTACAAAAATGTATCAGCTTATTGCCGAAGCAGCTCATCAGCGGTTCGGCGGAGAACTCAAGTGCCACGGCTACCAATATCCGGCGGTACTGACCGACGGCAGCAAACTGTTGATCGCATACAGCGTGAATAAAGAAGATATTGAGTGCGGAATCCTTGACATTGAATCGTTGCAGATGTAAATTACAGCAAAGTAAAGCAGATTTTGAAAAAGCTCAAGGAGTCAAAACCGTGAACAGCAATTGTGTTGACAATAGTAAAAAATGTATTTTGCCCGCCGATTTTGCCTACCGCGCCATGCCATTCTGGGCGTGGAACGGCAAGCTGGATCCTCAGGAATTGCGCCGTCAGGTAAGAATCATGCACGCCATGGGCATGAACGGTTTTTTTATGCACTCGCGGCTTGGTTTGGCAACCGACTATCTGCAGCAGGAGTGGTTCGACTGCATCAAAGCTGCGTTGGACGAAGCCGAAAAACTGGGCATGACTGCCTCGCTCTACGATGAGGACCGCTGGCCGTCAGGTGCCGCCGGCGGATTGATAACTGCCGACGAGCGTTACCGTATGCGTTATTTGTATTACGAAATGCTCCCCGCCGGTCAGAAAAGTTCGCTTCAAGGCGAAACGCTGGGCTTCTACGCCGTGGAACGGGACGGAGATGATGTAAAAAGTTACCGCATGATAACACCCGCTGAAGCGGAAACGCTTGCCTGCGATATTGTGCGCATTTACCGCGTTATCGCTCCGTCTATCCCCGGATATAACAATGCTGCTTACCTCAATACGCTGGATAAAGATGCGGTCAAAGCCTTTATTGATCTTACCCACGAGCGTTACCATCAGGAGATCGGAGAAAAATTCGGCACAAGTGTACCGTTTATATTCACCGATGAACCCAACTACATGGATTACGCCTTTGTCGAACGCCGCCCGTGGAGCGACAATATTCCTGAACTTTATCAGCAAACTTATCAGGAAGAGTTGATCCCGTTTCTGCCCGAACTCTTTTTCAGCTGTTCCAAAGAGTTTTCCACCGTGCGTTACAATTTTTATAAACTTGTCACCCGCTTGCTGACCGACGCTTTTGCCAAACAGATCGGCGAATGGTGCCAAAAGCACAATATCGGTCTGACCGGTCATGTACTGGGGGAAGACAGCCCCTCCTTTCAGGTGGCAGCGGTCGGTTCGGCGATGCAGTTTTACCGGTATATGCAAGCACCGGGGATCGACGTGCTTACCCAATACTACACCCGCTATGAGCTGCCGATCAAAGCGGCATCGGTCGCCAGACAATACGGCAAAAAATATGTTCTCAGCGAGTGTTACGGCTGCACCGGCTGGGATTT
This sequence comes from Lentisphaerota bacterium, assembly GCA_015061545.1. GTDB lineage: Bacteria > Verrucomicrobiota > Lentisphaeria > Victivallales > Victivallaceae > SIG78. The sequence continues at coordinate 10,312 of SUWJ01000024.1, forward strand.
CCCGCTTTACGGGCACAAGGCTTCAGGCGATTGGCAGTACGCGCTGGGAGTAAATCTGCGCTGCCAGCATCTTTACTGGTACACCATGCTGGGCGAAGCCAAACGCGATTACCCCGCCAGCATCGGCGGTCAGTCGCCGTGGCACGAAGTTTATCATCAGCTGGAAGATTACTTTGCCCGACTGGGCAGCGCCTTTGCTCAGGCGCCTGCGGAAATCGATCTGCTGGTACTTTATCCGCTGGAATCAGCGTGGGGCAAAGCGGGTTTCTGCAAACAGCGGCTGCAATTCGCGGTCGATATCGACAAAGCAATTACGGATTTGACCCTGGATCTGGTCTGCAATCACATACCCTTTGATTTCGGCGATGAACAGATCCTTGCCGATACAGCGACCTCGGAAGGCGGGCGCTTGCAAGTCAATCAGGTCAGCTACACAACGTTGCTGCTGCCGGAACTGCATACCATCCGCGCCACAACTGTCCGTTTGCTGGAAGAGTTTTGCCGGCAGGGAGGCAAGGTCTTTGCCATCGGCAACGCTCCTGAGTATTGCGACGGCCGGGCACTTACGGATGATTCGCTGAAAATATTGTGGAGCAAATTTATTCCGCTTCCCCGCCATAAATCTGCCGATATGCTGACCGCTGATTTGCGGAAATTTTCCTGCTGCGATTCTGACGGCAGAGAGATCGGCGAAATCCTGCTGCGCAGCGGTTTCGATCCGCAGAAAAATTGTTACATCATGTTTGCCGCCAATACCGGGGCGATTCCCGAGTTCAACGGACTCCGCCCGCCGACCGACGGCAAACTGCGCAGCTTTGACAATGTTGAATTTGCCATGTTTGCGCCTGAAAATATGCAGTTGCAGAAAATAGATCCTGCCGATGGCACCGCCCGCGCAGTTGCCGATGTAAATTACGATGGCAGCGCCTACCGTTGGCGCACTCCGCTGGCAGGCAATCAATCCTGCTTATACCGATTGGTAACCGAAGATGAATTTATGCCCGTTACAGCCGCTCCGCAGTTTACTGCCGAACTGCCGGTAAAATTTATCAATGCAGAACTTACAGAAAAAAATCTGCTGGTGCTGGATCACGCAACGTGTCGGATCAACGGCGATACCACGATGGAAAATATGTATATTTTAACGCTGGATGACCAGCTGCGTGAACTGCTGGGCAGCGAAAAACGCAGCGGTAATATGCTGCAGCCGTGGTTTGCCGCCAAGCTCGCCGACCACGCTCAGCGCAGCGCCCTGCCGATCGAGTTGGAGTTTGATTTTGAGTGTGGAGTCATCCCCGCTGACCCGATCGAACTTATCATTGAGCAGCCCGGACTTTACACCATCTGTCTCAACGGCGTGGAACAAAGCAATCAAGTTTGCGGCTATTGGTGCGATCCTGCGCTGTCGCGGGTGAAACTGGATCTGTCGGCGCTGCGCTGCGGGAAAAATATTCTGACTCTGGCGTGTGACTACTCAGCGGCGCTGCCGGGGTTGGAAGCAATCTATCTGGCGGGGGATTTCGGAGTAGCGCTGCCCGATAAGCTGATTGCGCCGCAGCTGCTTGAAGCGAAAATCGCTCCTGCCGATTTGGCGATACCCTATTATGCGGGCAATATGATTTATAATTTTGAGTTTACTCTTGACCGCGATTCGCCAGTGGAAATTACTGCAGACGAATGGGCGGGCAGCGGAATCGCTCTGAGCATCGACCGATCCCCGCTGAAACTGCTCCTCTCGCCGCCGTGGAAGTTGGTCAGCGATAAACTGAGCGCGGGCAGACACTCGCTGCAAATCAAACTCTACGGCAGTTGCCGCAACGCCATGGGACCATTTTATCTTGATCCCATGCCTGACTGGATCGGGCCGAATGAATTCAAGCGCCTGCAAACACAGGATAAACAACTGGTGCCATTCGGATTGCAAAGTTTGCCTGAAATTTGCTGTACCGAATAAAACTTCCTGCCTGCGGCAACTGCAGCAGCATATAAACAAAACTCAAAATAACAGCCCTTGGTTTGTAAAAAAACAAAAGGGCTGTATATTTATGCAGCATATCCCGCACCTGCGGATGATTCAACTTGGTATGAAGGGTATTTATTTGCTATGCAGAAAAAATCTTTTTTCAACCGCCAATCCTGCGCGGTAACTTTGTTATGCAAGCCAACCTCTGCAACTCAGGCAATGGCCTTGGTCCGGGCTGCGGAGTGTGACGGCGCCGATGCTTTTGCCATTGAAATCCAAAAATTGCCGCAAACTGAACGCACGGTGGATAATTTCAGAAATATCATCGGTTGCGCCCAGCTGCCGGGAATGTTTATTGATTACCGCGACGATATTATCCATGGTGCCGACGATGAAGCCCGTCAGCAATATTTACTGATGGCCGCCGAAGCGGGGGCGGAAGTTATTGATGTAATGGGCGACCTTTACAATCCCTCCCCCCGCGAACTTGCGCTGGATGCTGCAACAATATCCAAACAGAAAAAACTGATTGATGAAATCCACCGCCGCGGCGCAAAAGTGCTGATCTCGTCGCACATGACCAACGAAGCGTTGAGCGCCAATGAGGTTTTGGAACACTTGCAGCTCCAGGCCGCCCGCAATGCCGATATCGTCAAGATCGTAACCCGCGCCGACAGCGAAGAGGAAGCTGCCGAAGCGGTCAGAACCATGATGCTGCTCCACCGAAAAATGGATCGGCCATTCATCTATCTTTGCTGCGGAAAGTTCGCAAGATTCAGCCGTTACATCGGGCCGCAGCTGGGCGTTGCCGTTGAATTTGCCGTTCACGACTACGACAGCGCCGGCGGATACAATCAGCCCACCATCAGCTCTTTCAGAAAAGTGATCGATAATTTTCATTGGAACATTACGGGAGTTTGAAAAAATATCTCTTCGGCAGTTGCTAAAAACACTATTTGACGTTATATTATCTGTTCGAGAGATTTTCAGCAATATAAACACGTTTTTACGGAGATATTTTTATGCGTTTAAGTAAACTTGTGGGGCGCAGGATCAAGGAAGATCCCAAAGACGCCAAGACTGTAAGTCATAAATTTCTGGTGCGCGGCGGTTATGTAAGAGGCGTTTCAGCAGGTATTTATTCGCTGCTGCCTACGGGTCAGCGGGTCATTGCCAAGATCGAAAATATCATCCGCGAAGAAATGAACAAAATCGACGGTCAGGAAGTGCTTATGCCCGTGGTGCTGCCCGCCGAACTCTGGGAAGAATCAGGCCGCTATGCCAGCGTGGGAACCGAACTTTTGCGTTTCCGCGACCGCAACAACAAACCCATGATTCTGGGTATGACCCACGAAGAAGCCGTGGTGCATCTGGCAAGAACCGAACTTACCAGCTACCGCCAGCTGCCCGCCATGCTCTATCAGATCCAAACCAAGTACCGCGATGAAGCCCGCCCCCGCGCCGGACTTATCCGCGTGCGCGAGTTCACCATGAAAGACGCTTACAGCTTCCATACCGATCAGGCGGATCTGGAAGTTTATTACCGGCGCTGCCATGCCGCCTACGAACGGATCTTCCAGCGGCTGGGCATGAAGAATGTTTTGAGCATCGAAGCCAACTCAGGAATGATGGGCGGAGCTGTTTCCCACGAATTCATGGCGCTTTGCGATTGCGGCGAAGATACGATCTTCTACTCCCCCGACCGCAGCTACCGCGCCAACCGCGAAGTGGCTTATGCCGCGTGGAAATTTGAAAAACCCGCCGAAGCCCTGCCGTTGGAAAAAGTTCATACCCCCAACTGCAAAACCATCGAAGAAGTGGCGGGATTTTTGAACCTCAAGCCCGAAAATACCGGTAAGGTGGTCTTTTACCAGAATGCGATCACCGGCGAGCTTATCTGCGCGCTGATCCGCGGCGACTTTGAAGTCAACGAAAGCAAACTTGCCAACGCGGCAATGGCACCCGAACTGAAATTTGCCGATGACGAGTCGATCCTCGCCGCCGGATGCGTACCGGGTTTTGCCTCCATCATCAATATTGATGCGTCCAAAATGAAGATGATCGTTGACCGCTCGGTTGCCGAATCGGGCAATCTGGTGGTGGGCGCCAACGAAGCGGATTACCATTATATCAACTTCAACTACGATCGTGACTGCGATGTGAACGCTTCCACAGTTACCGATATAGCCACCGTGCGCGAAGGTGACCCCTGCCCGCTGACCGGCGAACCGCTGAAAATGGAACGCGGTATCGAAGTCGGGAACATCTTCCAGCTGGGGACAAAGTATTCCAAACCCATGAACTGCAATTATCTGGATGTAAACGGCAAGAGTCACCCCATGATCATGGGCTGCTACGGTATCGGCGTGGGTCGTGCCATGGCCAGTGTTATCGAACAATCCTGCGATGACTACGGTCCGATCTGGCCCATTTCCATTGCCCCGTGGCAGGTGGAAGTTGTTGCCATCGGCTACGACAAACCCGAAGTCAAAGCCGCTGCCGACAAGATTTATAACGATATGCAAGCTGCGGGCGTGGAAGTGCTGTTTGACGATCGGGGCGAAAAACCCGGCTTTATGTTCAGCGATGCCGATTTGCTGGGTATTCCCTTCCGCGTGGTGGTTTCGCCCAAGACGCTGGCAGAAAATGCTGCGGAATTCCGCCGCCGTGACTGCCGCGATGCCGAACGCATTGCGCTGGATGCGGTCAATGATATTGTAATTGATGCAGTCAATAAAGAAATGGCGCTCTATAAGTAACTGAAAGGCTATAGCTATGTGGAACTATAACGAAAAGGTCATGGACCACTTTCTGAATCCGCGCAACGTCGGCGAGGTGGAAAATCCCGACGGCGTGGGCGATGTGGGCAATATAACCTGCGGCGATGCATTGAAGCTGACTTTCAAACTGGATGAATCGGGGCGGATCGCCGATGTAAAATTCAAAACTTTCGGCTGTGCCAGCGCAATTGCCTCCAGTTCGGCATTGACCGAGCTGGTCAAAGGTATGACGCTGGAAGAAGCTGCCCAAGTTACCAATCAGGATATTGTGGCGCTGCTGGGTGAATTGCCCGAAGCTAAAATGCACTGCTCGGTAATGGGTATGGAAGCGTTGCAGGCGGCGATCGCCAACTATCGGGGCGAAGAAGTTGCGGACAACGGCGACGATCACGAAGGCGCCATCATCTGCCGCTGCTTCGGCGTTACCGATACAAAAATCCGCAACGTGGCACGGCAGAACAATCTGCATCAGGCAACGGAAATCACCAATTTCTGCAAAGCCGGCGGCGCCTGCGGCAGCTGTCTGGACGAAATCCAGCGGGTGCTGGATGAAATGTGGAAAGCGGCACCGGCGGCTGAACCCGAGAAAAAAGATGATGATTTCAATAAACTTACCACCGTCCAGAAGGTATTCCGGGTGCAGGAAGTTATTGATAAAGAAATACGGCCGCTGCTGGAACACGACGGCGGCAGCATTGAACTGGTGGATCTGGCAGGCAACAACGTTATTGTGCGGCTGACGGGGCGCTGCTCCAGCTGCCCGTCTGCAGGGGTTACGCTCAAATATACCGTTCAGGATAAATTGCGGGAATTTGTCAGCAGCGATTTAACTGTGGAGAGCATATAATGGCTGTCGATAAAGTTATCTATGTGGACAACAACGCCACCACCGCGATCGTGCCGGAAGTGCTGGATGCCATGATGCCGTTTCTGACCAACCGTTACGGCAATCCCGGCAGTATCCACACCTTTGGCGGCAGCGTGGCAGCCGAGGTGGAAAAAGCCCGGCTCAAGGTGGCGGAACTGCTCAATGCCGATCACCGCAACCCCGATGGCGAAGCTACCGAGATCATCTTTACATCTTGCGGTACCGAAAGCGACAACGCCGCCATCTGGAGCGCATTGCTGACCAATCCTGAACGCAAAAAAGTTATTGCCAGCAAAGTCGAACACCCCGCCATTCTCAATCTGGGGCGGGAGCTGGAACGGCGGGGATATATCTTTGAAACGATCCCCGTTGATAACCACGGACGTATTGATCTGGAGGCGCTGGAAGAAGCCCTGGACGAAAATACCGCCATTGTCAGCGTAATGTATGCCAATAACGAAATCGGCAACATCTATCCCGTGGAAAAAATTGCGGAAATGGCTCACCGTTACGGCGCACTTTTTCACACCGACGCAGTTCAGGCGGTGGGCAAAGTGCCGATCGATCTGGCGAACAGCCAAATTGATATGCTCAGTTGTTCGGGGCATAAACTCCATGCGCCCAAGGGTATCGGTGTGCTGTACGTCCGCCGCGGGATCCGTTTCAGACCGTTTATTGCAGGCGGTCATCAGGAAAAGGCTCGGCGGGGCGGAACGGAAAATGTTGCCAGCATTGCAGGACTGGGCAAAGCCGCCGAACTGGCGGGGGCAAACATGGCACAGGAAGTGGAATATCTGGCGATGCTCCGCGACCGTCTGGAAGCCGGATTGCTGGCCAAAATCCCCCGTATCAAGATCAACGGCGATATGGATTCGCGGCTGCCCAACACCTCCAGCGTAAGTTTTGAATTTATTGAAGGCGAAGCGATCCTGCTGCTGCTCAATCAATTCGGCATCTGCGCATCTTCGGGCAGCGCCTGCACAACCGGCAGCTTGGAGCCGTCTCATGTTTTGCGCGCCATGGGTATACCTTACACATCGGCTCACGGGACGATCCGCTTTTCCTTTTCGCGCTGCAACACCGTCGAAGAAGTGGATTATATCCTTGAAAAGTTGCCGCCGGTAATTGCCACGCTGCGTAAACTTTCGCCGTACTGGAAAGAGGAATACAACGCATGATAAAACTCAATATGCCCGATGTAACACCGGGAAAGCCCGAAATCATCTTCCCGACCAGTTGGAGTTATCGCGCGGTGGTGGATGCAGCCAACGGCAGCGTGCTGGAAAATCTCAACCGTATTCTGGAAAAATATGGTTATCAGGAGCGGTTTGCCGCCGGCAATGCCTCCAGCGGTCAGCGCTATAAGAGTTTTCACGTTACTGTGCAACTTCCCAGCCGGGCGGTAATGAATGAGCTGGGCAAAGCGCTGGGCGAAGTCGAAGGCGTAAAATTCCTGCTGTAAATAACAGGAAGCGGGGGATTTTTATGCAGTCCATGATCTGTCCTATATGCGGCGGCAAGCTGGATTTGGTGCAGCCGGAAAATGTCGCCTGGTGCGAATGTGCAAACCTTCACGGCCAGGCGGTCACATTGCCCGGTATGCGGACGCTTTGTGCCAGCAGCAAATTTGCCAATATGCTGTGGCAGAAAGCGTACAACCAAACGCAGGAAAATCCCTCCAAACTCTGCCCCTCATGCCGCAGACCAATGAAAAGCGTTCCGCTGGAGTTGAACGGCAGCGAAGTGCTGGAACTGGATGTCTGCTGCCGCTGCCAGCTGGTCTGGTTCGACAGCGATGAGCTGGATAAATTGCCGAAGGAAGTTCCGGTGACAACGCCGGATGCGGAACTGCCGCAGCAGGCGCGTACCATCATGGCTCTGCATCAGGTTCAGGAGCAGAGCCGGGGAGTTGTTTCCGGATACGATGACGAGCCGGAAAATCCGTGGCAGTACCTTGCTGGAATCATGGGTTTTCCAATCGAACAGAATATGCCTGCATTGCGGAACACACCGTATATAACGTGGCTGCTGGTGCTGATCTGTTTGACCGTATTCGGATTTACTTTCAGCAATCCCGAAGCGGCGGCGGCCAACTGGGGATTCATTCCGGAACAATGGATGCGTAAAGGCGGATTTACCTTGCTGAGTTCGGTCTTTATCCATGCAGATTTATGGCATTTGCTGGGCAATATGTATTTTCTGCTGATCTTCGGAGATAACGTGGAAGATTTTATCGGCAAAAAGCGTTACCTGCTCCTGATCGTTCTATCGGAACTCTTTTCCACATTGCTCTATATAATATTCGCCCGCAACGGTGCAGTACCGTGCGTGGGGGCAAGCGGATTTATTTCCGGAGTCATCGCGCTTTATGCGGTGTTGTTTCCGCAAGTCAGAATCGTTTTTTGCAGTCGGTATTTTTGCACATTCCACTGGTGGGGAATGCCTGCATGGGTACTCTTTACCATCTGGATAATCATGCAAAGTGTTCTGGCGGTGCTGAGTGCGAAAGTCAGCAACGTAGCTTACACCGCACATATCGGCGGCGCATTACTCGGTCTGCTGGCAGGATTTATCATCCGGCGGCAGCAGAAAAAACAATTTTCTGCATCAGCAAAAAATCCACCGGCGGCCGGATGAACACTTTTCCGGCAACCGGTGTACAGTTCCTGATATTCAGCGGATAAAACTTATTTATTTTACCGAGTTGAGCCGTTCCGCAAGATGGTGCTTCCTTTGAGTATATTCATTTTGGATAAGTCGAAATTCTGACTCCAGGAGTTCAAGCTCCTGTAATACTTCGAGCCTGATACGGGCGCGTTCAAGTTCATTGCTGATTTCTGCCGACGGATTTGACATACTGCCTCCATAAATGTTGTTTGTTTATGTTGCCGGCTCTTGCATTCGCGGCTGGACAGCAGCCGTGCAAGTTCCGGATTTTCTCTGCATTTGCGTTTTAATGCCTGCTGAACTGCCTGACGGGAAGTTTTGCGCTGACGGGCGATTTCCGAAAGGTTGAGATCCGGATTGTGGATCATCTTTTCCAGCAGCTCCAAAGTCAGCGAATCAAGATTGAGCATATAACTTATAACTTCCAGCAGATCGTTGCGGGAATACTCCAGCTTTTCCCCGTTGAGCTTGCGTTTACGGTGGGTCTTCAGCTCTTCAATAAGTTCGCGGTTTTCAGAATCCTGCAGTTCTTCGGAAAAGCTCGACATCTGATCGGTCAGCAGCTCGGGATCGGCAGCATCTTTGCACCACTTCTTTTCGCGGCACGAGCGGCAGACCGGATCTTTCTCCGATCGGTAATGCCCATAACAAGCAGACATAGAATTACTCCTTTTTATTAAGTTAAACATTAATATTATATCACAAAAACCGGCAAAATGCAAGTTTTAATTAGTTTTTTATTATTTTTTATCTTATTCTAACCGTTTTATTCCGCCGGTGCATCAACATTTCTGCGCCGTAATGGAAATTTTATCGCACGCAACAGCGCTGTTTATGAGTTATAAATTGGCGGTTTTGTCAACAAGCGTACTTGCAAAAGAACAATATGATTGTATATTTATTACAGAGTTCTGTTTAAGGCTGCGGAAAATATCGCCAATTAAAATCAATTGCGCTGCCCAACGGAATCAATCTGAAATAAGAGGTAAATCAAGGAGTTACCCGACATGACTGATATGGAAATGATAAATCGGATCAACGAATTGCGTAAACTCCGCAAAGCGGTGATCCTTGCCCATAATTACGTTTCCGGCGAAGTACAGGATATTGCCGACTTTACCGGCGACTCGCTGGAGCTGAGTATCAAGGCCGCAGAATCCTCTGCGCCGGTGATCGTTTTTTGCGGGGTGTCGTTTATGGCGGAAACCGCCAAGCTGCTGGCGCCCGAAGCCGTGGTGCTGCTGCCCGAACCCACCGCAGGTTGCCCCATGGCGGATATGGCCAGCGCCGAAGCGGTCCGGGAACTGCGCAAACAGCACCCCGATGCAATTTTTGTAGCCTATGTAAACACCACCGCAGCAGTTAAAGCCGAAGTGGATATTTGCTGTACATCTGCCAACGCCGCCAAGATCGTTGCGGCGCTGCCTGCGGATAAGGAAATCGTTTTCCTGCCCGATCAGAATCTGGGCAGCAATGTAGCCAAAGAGCTGGGGCGGGAAATGATCCTCTTTCCGGGATATTGCCCCACCCATCACCGGATCGAACCGCAGCAGCTGCTGCAGACGCGCAGCCAGTACCCGGATTCGCCGATCGTGGTGCACCCGGAGTGCCCGGTAGAAGTTACTGCGCTGGCGGATGCGGCACTCAGCACAGGCGGAATGCTTAAATATGTTCGTGAAAATCCTGCGAACAGTTTTGTTATCGGTACCGAAACGGGGATCATTCACCGCTTGCGCAAAGAAAATCCCGACAAACAGTTTTACGCGCTGGCGCCTGCCCCCCGCTGCCCGAATATGAAGAAGATTTCGCTGGAAAGTATTCTCAAAGCGCTGGAAACCATGACGCCTGCGGTGGAGCTGCCTGCTGCGCTTATCGAACGCGCCAGACAGCCCATTGACCGTATGTTGGCGGCAAAATAAATAAAAAAACGGTAAATTTTGCATATTGTCCCCTTAACGGGGTTGACAATCAGCAAGTTGTAATGTAAATTTAGTATGTAACAGTAATCAAGCGGGACTTATTTTTCAATAAAGGAGAAGAAAAAAATGAAAAAGTCTTTTACTCTGATCGAACTGTTGGTGGTAATTGCCATCATCGCCATTCTTGCCGGTATGCTGCTGCCTGCGCTGAGCGCTGCGCGTGAAAGCGCCCGCAATACCAGCTGCATCAACAACCTCAGTACGCTGGGCAAAGCTACGATCATGTTCAGCAACAACAACGAAAGCAAGCTGCCCGGCGCCGCCACAGCAACTACCGCAACCAAGGAATCGACATACTATACAGGGACTCCTGTTTCCCAAAATAATCCTGCCGATGATGAGACTGCGGTCAAAAAGCTGCTGAAAGGTGGCTACATTACCGGCAGCCGTGTAAAGACCAATTTCTCCGATGCTTACAAAAAGTATTTCAAGTGCCCCTCCGACGTGCAGGATGAATTCACCGATACCACGCTGTCCTACTCCTGGGCGGTGATCGAAGAAGGTGTTGCCAAGCGCCGTATCGTGGGCCGCGACAATCCCGGTTCCGCCATCTGGGCTGACATTGTTACGACTGATGCTGAGGACGGCAACCACCCCGCCGTGACCAACATTCTCTATCTGGGCGGCAACGTCAAGACCAAGACGCTGGGCGATGATAAACTCAGCAGCGTTGACGATGTAACTTATTGACAGTTGCGCTTAAAGCATAAATTTTCCCGAGCTGCTGCAAGACTTCAGGTTTTGCAGCAGTTTTTTTATTGCGTAACTTCTTGTCAATAGCCCAGTCCGGCGCGGTTAAGAATGGCTTGCAGATCTATCCTGCCGTTGCGCCGTTCGTACAATCCGGGGCGGAGCTTTTCATCCTCCAGCGAAGCGGCAGGGTAAAATTGCGGAGCGTTGCACTCCACCCCCATAATGGTTCCGAATTGTGCCGCCAGCAACGCGTGGGGAACTGTTGCCAGCATCGGGTTGGTCAAATCCTGCACCATAAGCTGCATATTGTGCTGTTTTGCCCAGCAGCCGGAGAGCAGCGCCCCGGTTTGAGTTTTGCAAACTTTAAGCGCCACACCGTTCCAGCCCAGTTGATGACCGAGTTTGACCAGGCGCCAATCGTGGGCGCTTTCGTCCATAAATAACGGTTTGCGCTGCGAGCAGGAGTGTACGTCGATCAAGTTATTTTCCAGATCATAGGGAAATGGCTGCTCAACATAGAGCAGCAGATCATAAATTTCGGGCGCATTATTCTTCAATTTATCCAGAATATCATTTACATAATCAATACTGCGCACCATACAGTTGAAATCAGGCGAAATTGCCCGGCAATTATATTTCAGGGCAATAGCTCCGACTTCGGTCAGGCGCTGATAATCCCACTCTGCATTGCAGCCGGTAAGTTTGATCTTCAAACATTGCAGTCCGTCGCGCTCGATCCATTTTTCCAGCGATACCGGGTAGTTATCGGCAATTTCATCGCCGCAGCGCTCGTCCTCGCGCAAAAGATCTTTGCCGCCCACCAGATGCCACACCAATAAACTCTCCGCAGCTTCGGGAACCAGAAAATCCTGCGGATAGAGTCCGGCAAAAGATTCATCCTGATAAAACCATGCCAGATCGTGCTGCATAAAATTCTGATTATAAGTCTTATATGTCGGCAGATTTTTACTTATCCCCCAGGCGTCATGCAAAGCAATATCAAACGGCGAAGCACAGATCAAAGCCGCCAGATATGGCATATTGATTTGCTTTTTCCGATTGAAGTTTTCCAGCAGCAGCGGCAGCGTTTCGTTCAGAAAAGTATACCCGCCGCTCATCGGATCGACCGTAAAATCAGGATAAGATTCTGCCAGCAGACAACAAAATTCGCACATCATTTTTTCTCTGAATCCATAAGGCAGCTCCGACGGCCATGCCCAGGCTGCCGACAGCGGTGTTTCGCCCCGGCCGACTGCGCCGTAAACCGGGTATTCAACGTGAGCAATCAGAATCGAGTCTATAGTTTCGGCGCCGAATTTAAGATTCAGGCGCATTTTTACCGGAATAAAATCTACTTTCATAACGCTGCTTTACTCATCTTATATTGCAGGAGTCGCCTTGCACATGATGGAAAAAATTCCACCATACCTGAGGATAAGATAATTCAATTAATCAATATTGCAAATTTTCTTTGCCGTACAATCGGCACTCAAACAAAAATCAACACGCTTTTTCTTGCGGTAAAAGAACTACGCATCTTGAAATTTCTTAAAGATATGCTATCTTTATTTGGATATAAAAATAATGGAACAATGTATTGAGAAAACAGCAGTCTTATGAAATCAGATCTCTATTGCAATCCGGTACCGCTGCCCGATCTGACATTGGGCATGGGCAGAGTATTTCCTGATCGCCTTTCAGCAGGTTACATTGCGCAAAATTGCGATTACCGCGAAGTTGCCGATCCTGAAATACTGCCTTACGAAGGCAAATACTATGCGTATATGTCGTGCCGCCAGGTCTATGTATCGGAAGATCTGATCCATTGGGATTATCAGCCTTTGGAAATCGATTTTCCGCTGGGCTATGCGCCATGCGTTACTTGCTGCGGAAAAAATATTTATATTACCAGCTCCATAAGATACGGCGAAAAATATGCCCGCATCTACGCTGCCGAACACCCAACGGGCCCCTTCAAAACGCTGGGGATCCCCAAGGATAAATACGGCAAACCCATTGAAGATTTTCTGGATCCGGCGCTGTTTACCGATGACGACAACCGGGTATATCTCTATTGGGGGTATGCGCCGCTCGGCGGAGGGATCTTCGGCATGGAAGTAGATCCGCAGCACCCCGACTGCGGAATCAGCGATATTGTAAAACTCTTTGATCTGGAAAGCAAAAATCCCTGGGAACACTTCGGCAGACATGGCGAAGTGACCGATTTCGGCTGGAACGAAGGGGCTTCCATGTACAAATACAACGGGGTCTATTATCTGCAATACGCCTCCTGCGGGACCCGTTTTCCCAATTACGCCATCGGAGTATATATGCTTGACTCCCCGCTGGGGCCCGTCAAAAAACCTGCCACGCTGCTTTGCTGCAATCCCCACGGGGTGGTGTCAGGCACCGGTCACGGCGGAATGTTTACCGGGCCCGACGGCAAACCGTGGCAAACTTACAGCGTACTGGTTCATCGGCTGCATTACTTTGAACGGCGCATCGGCATCGACCCCGTGAGCTTTGACGAAAACGGTGTGCCGAAAGTGGAAGTCAGCGATTCACCCCGTTCGGTAAGCGCAGGTAAAGTTGATCTGGTCAATGCGGCGGCGTGGAAAAACAGCGCAGTTTCCAGTTATCAGCCACATACGCCGGGCTTTTATGCCCTCGACGAGTGTCTGCACACGGCGTGGTTTCCCCAAGTTGAGGACAAACAGCCGCACTTTACGGTGGATTTGGAACGGGATTTCACCATCCACGCCCTGCGTTTGATCTGGGCGGAAGATAATGCCGATGTCCGAAACAATATCCAATACGGTCCGGTCAACTATCGGGTGAACTTTCTGGACAACAACGGTAACGTGCTGGATTTTACCATCGACAAAAGCAGCAATCAACGCGATCTGGCGGTGGAATTTCTGCAAATCGCCCCGATAACAGCCCGATATGTGCAGCTGACAATATTGCGCGGCAGCAATCCGATGGTTTACGGGTTGAGCGATCTGGCTGTATTTACCGAACCGCGCACCATGGGCAATCAATAAAAAATTCAGGAGTAAACAGCATCAATGGATTGGGAAATAATCTGGAATTCCATAGTGGACTATATCCGCGTGGGGATCGAATTTCTGCTGATAACCTTTGTTATCTACAAGATCCTTTATTATCTGCGCGGAACCCGTGCGGTAAACGTGCTGGCGGGGTTGATCGTAGGATTTCTGGCGCTGTCGATCCTCGCCAATCTTTTGGGGCTGAACGTATTGCGTTGGATGCTCGACAGTTTTATGGAGTTGATGGCGTTTACGATCATTGTTATCTTTCAGCCTGAACTGCGCCGCGCATTCGCCCAGCTGGGCAGTTTCACCTTTTTCCGCCGCAACCGTAAGCGGGAAACGATCAGCGAACTGCTGCTGGCAGTCAAAGCCATGTCGGGGCGCCGGGTCGGCGCGATCATCGTTATCGAGCGCCGTATCGGGATGCGCGCCATTGTGGAAGATGCCATCAAGCTGGACTGCAAACTCAGCAGCTGGCTGCTGCAGTCGATCTTCTATCCCAATTCGCCGCTGCATGACGGGGCGGTGATCGTGCGCAACGACCGCATCGTTGCTGCCCGGGCGATCCTGCCGCTGTCACGGGATGCCAACCTCTCGCGCACCATGGGCACCCGACACCGCGCCGCGCTGGGTATAACCGAAGAAACGGATGCGGCAGTAGTGGTCGTCAGCGAAGAAACCGGCGACATAAGCATTGCCTGCCGCGGAGCGATCATGCGCGGCATCTCGGAAAAAAATCTGGAAAACGAACTCAACAAACTTCTGTTGAGCAACGCCAATACCTCGGAATCGCTTACCGATATTCTTGGCTCGCTGGATGAAACCGAAGGCGAAGTGGACTTCCACGGCGATGAAGATCCTGACAAGATAAACAATGCTGCGGAGAGGAATTAAGCCATGAAAAGTAAACGCTGGCAATTTTTGATCGACTTTATCTGCAACGACTACTGGCGCAAAGCCGTGGCGCTCTTTCTGGCGCTGCTGCTCTATCTGGCAATATCGCCCCGTACCAGCGAAAAACACGAAAAGAGTTTTTCCAATGTCAATGTTGAAATCGAACTGCCCGCCAATGTAGCAATGAGCAGCGGCGAGCGCCCCAAAGTCAAGCTGACTTTGAACGGCGATATAAAGTCGCTGGATAACGTTGACCCGGGACTGCTCAAGATCCGCGCTCAGGTTCATGCCGAAGCTGACCGATTGACCAAAGGCGAAACGTATTTGCTCCGGCTGCGTTTTGACGATGTTATCGGGCTGCCCTACGGCGTGCGGGTCACTGCCATTTCGCCGCGGGATCTGCCGCTGAATCTGGAGCGGGTGGTTTCCAAACAACTGGAAGTCCGCCCCCGCTACGATTCGCAGGATAAACTGCTGCCCGATTTTGATGTTACAGGTGTGCAGTTTGTACCCGCTAAAGTTCTGCTCAGCGGTCCCGAGCAGGTAATGGAATCCATCAAAGCGATCTATACCGAACCGATTCCGCTCAACGAACAGGTCACCGACAGTTTTGAGTACCGTGCGGTGCTGCGCGTTCCCCAGGGGACCCGCTGCGACCACTCGCAGGTCGATGCCTATGTGGAAGTAGTCAAAGCGATCACCACCCATACCTTCAGAGTCGGACCTTTGAGCATCAATCAAAGCGCTGACAGCACCCGCAAATTCAAAGTCAGCGATCCGTCCCCCAATCAGGTAAGCGTAAAACTCAGCGGACCGCGGGGAACGCTGGCCAGGCTGCACAGTCGGGAAATCAATGCCTCCGTAAGTCTGGGGCATATTGATAAAGCAGGTACTTACCGCTTGAAGGTATCGGTCAACGTACCGAACTCGGCGCAGGGAGTTACCATCCGCAGCATTGAACCTGACAGCGCAACCGTAACGGTGGTGCAGGAGTAAAGCTGAATCATGAGTTCAACTGCCACCCCTCCCCGCGATGCAGCCAATAAACGCGCTTACACCCAGCTGCGTAATTTGCGCAATATATTCGATCAGGCGCTGTACGCCGTATTGCACGAAAAACGCGCCCTTGACCGTTTTTTAAGTTCATGCTGGCGCAGCAACCGTCAGTACGGTTCCCGCGACCGCCGCCTTTTCAGCGAAAGTATTTTTGCATTTTTCCGTTTTTACGGCTGGCTGGAGCTGCTGCTGACCGATGCCGAACGGCAAATACTGCGCCGCGGCGAAAGTCTGCAGCTGCCGGGTCGCTCGGTCGCTATGCTTTTGAATACAGCGTGGACGTTGGAAAATCTGCCGATGGAAGAGGCGCACAAACTTTTGCGCCGCGAATTTGAGCTGCCCCGATTCCCTGAGCCGGAAGCAGAACTCACCGCCGAAAAACTGCAAAGTCGGTTTGCGGCGCTGGCGTCAGAGTATTTGCAACAGCCGCACCCCTTGCCTGACTGGGAGCTGCTGCAAAGCCAATGGAGTCGGGATTTGCTGCAGGAAATGCCCGACAGAACAGCTTATTTTAAATCGCTTGCCAAGCGGCCGCCGTTGTGGCTGCGGATCCAGAACGCCGATCCAACGGCAGTGATACGCGAATTGTCCCAAGCCGGGCTTACCGTCCGGCGCCATGGCAAGATCAGCACCGCGCTGGCAGTTACCGCAGGATCGGTAAATTTGTACACCCTCCCGGCTTATCGTGACGGCAGGGTGGAAGTTCAGGATCTGGCATCGCAAATCATTGCTCACGTTTGCGCTCCGCAGCGGGGCGAGCGCTGGTGGGATTGCTGCGCGGGCGCCGGAGGCAAAACGCTGGCGCTGGCAGAGCTTATGCAGCGCACCGGCAAAGTGGTGGCGGGGGACATCCGCAGTTACAAACTCGATGATCTGAAAAAACGCGCCCGCCGCAGCGGATTCCCCAACATCGAAACCCGTCCCTGGAACGGCAAAAAAGTGCCGCCCCGCCAGAGCAATAAATTTGACGGCATACTCATTGATGCACCATGCTCATGTTCAGGGGTATGGCGCCGCAACCCCGACGGCCGCTGGAACTCGTCTGCCGAAGAAGTTGCCCAAATAACGATCATTCAGCGCAAAGTATTGGAAAATGTGCTGGATGCCCTGCGCCCCAACGGTGTGCTGGTATATGCCACCTGTTCGGCATTTGAACAGGAAAATTGTACGATGATCCGCAACTTTTTGCAGGATCACCCCGAATTCGAGCTGGAAAGTTTTACCGATCCGGTCAGCGGAACCACCTGCGGCGGAATGTTGAAAATCATCGGTGCCGATGAAAATTGCGATTCAATGTTTGCCGCCCGCATGAGAAAAAAATCGCAGGCATAAGCCAAGGAACATTTTTTATGTCAGAAGAGTCGCCCCTTAAAGAGCTGCTGGATTTCATGCAGAATTCAGCATATTTCCGCGTGGTGCTGTTCGGAGCTTCCAATACCGAACGCTATTACCCTTACACCCATTGGGGCGATGTGCTTGAAGCGGGGCTGCGTTGGCGCTACGAGCGTAAATTTCACCTTATAAATTCAGGTGTAAACGGCAATAACACCCGCGAAGCGCTGCGAAGATTTGACCGCGATGTGGCATCTTTTGCGCCGGATATCGTTATTGTTACGCTGGGGGGCAACGATTGCATACCTGCGTTGTCGCGGCACGTTCCTGAAACGGAGTTTGCTGCCAATATGAGTCTTATCGCCCGCAAGATCCGCCAGCTGGGGGCATATCCGGTTTTCCAAACCTATTACAAGATGGATTCTGCCAATATGGAACCCCAACGGGCTGAAAACTTTCTCCGCTATATGCAAATCGTGCGCCAGTGTGCGATCGCAGATAAAATATTGCTGGTCGATCAATACAAAGTTTTCGATCGGGCCGATATGGATACCTTGCGCTACAAACTTTTGATCAATGCCATGCACGTCAGCGAATACGGCAATATGCTCATGGGTACGGTGCTGCTTAACCGGCTGCAAATAGATGCAAGAAAACTTTACCACGGCGAAAAAGTCCTCGCCGCCGCCGAACTCTTCCGCCAGCTGACCGGCTGCGAACCGGGCAGCGGCTTGCAGTAAAACCCGCCCAGCTGCAGCTGGCGTTGTACTCAGCTCAATGCCAGCGCCGTCAGCTCGGGATGCTGATGTCTGAACCAGGTCTGCTGGCGACGGGCGTATTGCCAGGTGGCGGTAACGATAAGCTCCTGCAATTTATCCAGAGTGATTTCGCCGTCTAAATAGCGCTTGATGATCTTGTACCCCAGCGCCTGATGCGCCGTGGGGCTCTCCAGCAAACCGCATTTGATCGCATTGCGCGCTTCGTCGATCCAGCCGTTTTTCAGCATTTCGCTTGTACGCAGCGCGATCCGCTGCTGCAGCACACTCCGATCGTGGACAAGGTAAACCGCCCGATCAAGGCTGAAACGCAATCGAAGCTGATATTCCTGCTGCAAATCAAGGATGGATCGCCCTGTCATCAGCCGGATCTCCAATGCCCGGATCAAACGGCGGCGGTTGTTGGTAAATTTGTTCACCACCGCAGCATCGCCCAGCTGAATCAAACGCTGCTGCAGCTCCTCCAGCATATCAACAGAATCATACTGCGTATCAAGCTCTTTTTTCAGCTTATCATCGCCCGGCAGCGGATCAAGTCCATACAACAGCGCCTTCAGATAAAGCCCGGTTCCGCCGCAAAGGATCGGCTGCTTGCCGCGGCGGCAAATATCGGCAATGCAGCGCTCCGCCATCTCAACAAAAGTGTAGACCTCGGAACGCTGTTCAAGTTCGTAGATACCGACCAGATGATGGGGCACCAGCTGCCGCTCCTGCATAGTGGGCTGAGCAGTACCGATGGGAATAATGCGGTAGAGCTGCATGGAGTCCACCGAAATAATTTCGCCATTCAACCCGGCTGCCATTTGCAGCGCCATCGAGCTTTTTCCGCTGGCAGTAGGTCCGGCAATAACGATCAGCGGCGGAGCTTCCGGAATCGCAGGATTATTCGCCATCCGGCGCCGTCCCGTTATCTGCGGTCTTTTCCGCTTCAGGCGCAGGTCTTAACAGCACCGAAAGCATATAGATACCAATTCCGATACAAATTGCACAGTCAGCAATATTGAACGCGGGCCAATGGGATTTTTTGATGTAAAAATCCAGAAAATCCACCACTTCGCCCCGCCACAAACGGTCGATAGAGTTGCCGATCACGCCCGAAAGCACGACCAATATGGCAATGTAACGCTCGCGGAATCCATCGCAGAGTTTACGCAAAAAACAAAGCGCCATAACCGTCACCACCGCCCCGATGGCAAACAATACCATGCCGTAGCCGTGAAACATCCCCCAGGCCGCCCCTTTGTTGGTAACATAGGTAAGCGAGAAAAATCCCGGAATAATCTCAATACTCTGCAACTGCGAAAGTTTCTGCTCCGCCAACAGCTTGGTCAGCTGGTCGATCACCAGCAGAAAAAATGCGATTCCCGAAGCGATTCGCAACAAGCGGAACTCCTCCGCCCCGCGTACACAGATCCGCTTATTGTTCTTCATAAACTGCAAGACACCCCATCCTTATCGACTGCAAAGCGCTCAAACATCAGCGCAAACGGTTGCCGCCGTCTTTTTCGCGGATACTCTTACACTTGGTGCAGTAGACAGCATAAGGACGGACTTCCAGACGTGCAGGCGGAATCGGCTGACCGCAATCCTGACAGATGCCGTAGTTATTATTTTCCACCAAACGCTGGATAGCTTCTTCGATCAGCTCCAGAACATCGCCTTCTTCGCTCATCAGCTGCAGACCCATTTCGTGTCTGGAACTGTCGCTGCCCATATCTGCCATATGGGTAGTAACGCCGCGCTTATCGGCATTGCTGCAATCGAGGGCATCTTCGGCATAAGCCTTTACCCGCCCCATCACGGCATCGCGGGCCGCCATCAAATTATCATAATGTTTTTTCTGTTCAGGAGTAAGTTTAGCTGTAATACTCTTGATTTTGGCTGCTCTTGGCATAATCAGGCAACTTCCTTTCCCGTCATCGGAATTCTCGAGGAAACCGACTCCGCGCCTTTGCGGCATTTTTGTTTATAATCCATATTATCATATTATTATAGCATAATTTTTATTTTTTTCAAGACAAAAAATCTTGCATTTGTCACTTTGAGCGTTAAATTAAGACAAATTATTTTCAGCGAGGTTCCAATTGGCTATAGATCTGCATATTCACAGTACCGCTTCCGACGGAACGGTTCCACCCGGCAAGCTGCCCGAAATGGCGGCGGCGGCAAAATTGAGTGCGATTGCGCTGACCGATCACGACACCGTATCGGGCGTGGCAGAATTTATGAGCCGCCAACCGGAGTTTCCGCAAATAAAACTTATCAGCGGGGTGGAGTTTTCCAGCCGCTTTGATGCGCGGGAACTGCACATAGTCGGTTTGTTTATCGACAAAGATAATCCTGTGCTGCAAAAATTTCTCAGCGCCATGCGCGATTCCCGTTTGAACCGCGCTGATCTGATGCAGCAAAAGCTGAAAAGTCTGGGTTACGAGATCAGCTGGGATGATCTGCGGGCAGCGGGGATGCAGTCAGATGTGCCGGGGCGACCCCATTTTGCGGAAGTGCTGGTCAAAAAATATAATTTCCCCGATAATCAAAGTGTATTCGATCAACTGCTCAAACGCGGAGCCGCAGGTTACGTTCCGCGGGAACTGCCCGAATCCGCAACGGCTATTCAGGTGATAAAAGCTGCTGGCGGCGTAGCAGTATGGGCGCATTTTCTGAACAGTAAATACACCTCTAAAACGGTGATAAACCGCACCTTGACCGAGCTTAAAATCGCCGGCTTGGATGCTTTGGAAGCCTATTATACAGAATATACTCCTACCCGTCAGGCAACCGCGCTGCGGATAGCCGAAGAACACGCGCTGGCAGTTTCAGGCGGCTCCGACTATCACGGTTCGATCCATCCGGAAGTAAAACTCGGAATCGGCCGCGGCAACCTGCTGGTACCCGACGAAGTGCTGACAAAGCTCGAAGGAGCCGGAAAACCCAAAGTACTTATTGTCTGATATTTTCAAAACAAAATCGTGTCTGTTACCTGCCCCGCACCTGAAAAAGCTGAAAAAAGCGATTTTTCCTGTAAAAATATTTGCATTTTCTCAAAACTGTGGTATTTTAATAGGGTAACGCAAATAGCGCACAACATTTATTTGCGGGCGTATAGCTCAGTTGGTTAGAGCGCCACGTTGACATCGTGGAGGTCGTAGATTCGAGTTCTACTACGCCCACCAGGCTTCACAAAGGCAACCAAAGAAATTTGGTTGCCTTTTTTACGCCCGGGCAAGCCATAGGCGCAGACCGGAGCGGAAATTGGCGAAGCCAAAGTGAAGCCTGCCGCGGCGTAGAGTTGCGCAGCAACCCGAAGCCGGGCTAACTGGCGAGGTACGCTGAATGGAGAGTTTGGTTGCCTTTTTTACGCCCGGGCAAGCCATAGGCGCAGACCGGAGCGGAAATTGGCGTAGCCAAAGTGAAGCCTGCCACGGCGTAGAGTTGCGCAGCAACCCGAAGCCGGGCTAACTGGCGAGGTACGCTGAATGGAGAATTTGGTTGCTTTTTTACGCCCGGGCAAGCCATAGGCGCAGACCGGAGCGGAAATTGGCGTAGCCAAAGTGAAGCCTGCCACGGCGTAGAGTTGCGCAGCAACCCGAAGCCGGGCTAACTGGCGAGTTACGCTGAATGGAGAGTTTGGTTGCCTTTTTTACGCCCGGGCAAGCCATAGGCGCAGACCGGAGCGGAAATTGGCGTAGCCAAAGTGAAGCCTGCCGCGGCGTAGAGTTGCGCAGCAACCCGAAGCCGGGCAATACGGCACAGATTTACAGCAAACTCATTCTGCTGCTGTTCTCTCAATAGAGAATGACATAGCCTCTCAAAAGCGTGTGTTTGAATAGAAATCTCCGGAAATTCTCTGCTATGCAAAGGTCGGCGACCTTTATGTGTTGGTTTTTATGTAAAAACTTAGAGATTAGCAAGTTACAGAAACACACTGCACAATAGCGCTAAATTCTCCGTTTTTCGCCATAAAAAACAGCGAATTTCCCAGCCGACCTTTACAAAGACCTTTATAAAAAACTGTGGAAAAATTCTCAAAAATCATACTTTTGAGCGTAAAATCCTCAAAAACAATAGTCGGGGGTTCGAGTCAAATACACTAAAAATGACCATACTTGAACCTTGAAAAAATCTCAAATAGTTTGCTACAAACTGAAAATACCACAATCCCCGACACTTACAGGAAATTATCGAAAATTTGTAATCCGCAGTTGTGAATGCTTGCGGGAGATGGTATATTACCGGCGAATGATTAATTTATAACGGTATTGAAATATGAAACTTTCTGCATTTACATATTTTGCAGCTTTTGGAATAAAAACGATTTTATTCCGGCAGAAAAAACCGATTCTCGGGACAGTGATTCTTACAGATAAATGCAACTTGAAGTGTAAGCATTGCTCTGTCAATAACATTACAGCTGTCATACATCCTTATTCTCAAATCCGCAATGAAATGCAGACCCTTTACAGTATGGGCTGCCGCATCCTTTTCTTTTGCGGAGGAGAAACTTTTCTGTGGCGGGATGGCGAAAAATCTGTGCGCGACCTGGTCATCGAAGCAAAGCAAATGGGTTTTCTCATCGTCAATGTGGTAACCAACGGAACCTTTACTCTTGATCTGCCGGAAGCCGATCTTATTCTGCTCTCTCTTGATGGCGATCGGGAAAGACATAATCTGATCAGAGGCGAAACCTATGACACGATTATGAAAAACATCAGAAGTGCCGCTTCTGATAATATTGTTTTATATATGGCAATCAACAAATTGAACATATCAACCGTTCAGGATGTCATAAAAACAGCTGAAACAGAGCGCAATATCCGGTCAGTTTCTTTCAATTTTCATACGCCATATCCGGATACTGCGGATTTGATGCTCTCTCTGGATGAAAAACAACAATGTGCATCTGTGATCAGAGATGCGATGAAAAAAGGTTCTCCGATCTTCAATCTGAAAAGTGCATTACCGTATCTTGTCAATAATTCTTTTCCGACACCGTGTCATCAGTGCGTTGTTATTGAGAACGGCAAGATCAGCACATGCGGCAGATGCATTGAGATTCCGGGTTTGTGTGAGCAATGCGGCTATTTCTTTGTGGCAGAATATACTTTGCTATTCAGGGGAAATCTCCGGATCATGTTCGATATGCTCAAAACATATTTGAGGTACATCTGATGAGCATGATCACAACTGCAACCAGAATGTACCTTACCCGTTCATTCAAGCCGTTTACCTTTACTCCGGCTGACGGGAACAGAAAACTTGATCTTGCTGCCGTGGAGAAACCCGGATTATATGTCCATATCCCATTTTGCCGTACACTCTGCAACTTTTGTCCATACTGCAAAGTTGTTTATGATCGGGATTTATACAACCGTTATATGGATGCTTTAAAAACGGAAATCGATCTTGTTTCAGCCGGAATACGCGTTCCCCAGGAGGTATCATCACTTTATTTCGGCGGAGGCTCTCCGGCACTGGCGGCAGACAGGCTCGGTGAGATCATCAGGCATTTGCAGAAATATTACCGGATCACGGAAGGTATCGGCGTTGAACTCCATCCGCAGGATGTCAATACAGACACGCTGCAAAAATTAAAAGCTGCCGGAGTTACCCGCATCAGTATCGGCATACAATCTTTTCAGAAAAAATTTCAGGATTTATTAGGTCGGTCAGCCATTGATATTCAGGAAATGAAAAAAGTTTTATCGTCAACTGAATTTGAGACCGTATCAATGGATTTTATTTTTGCGTTACCGGGGCAAAAGGCAACAGACTTGAAACTCGACATCCAAAGGGCATTTGACTGTGGTGCAAATCATACAGCCATTTATCCATTTATTGACTTTTCTTTTAC
>SUWJ01000025.1 GCA_015061545.1 Lentisphaerota bacterium
AAACGAGCAAGGGAGGTCCAGGAGGGCAATGCCAATGCCCTCTTGGGATGCGCAAACTCTACAATGCTGAATAACCCGTACAAGTCTTGAAGCGCATTTATAATGATGCCAACAGCTGCCCATCAAAACAAATTCATGAGCCAATGCAAATATATAGCGCTGAATATATGTGTTTGAGCTTAATTACTACAAAAAAAGTGTTGCAAAACTATTCAGAGTTTTGCAACACTCATTTTTCCCTTGATTTTATCGCTGCAAAAGCGGAAGATCAATCCTGCTTCTGGCGGGATTTTTCAAACAGTATAAGCACATCCAGCGAAGGGCGTTTGGTGCAAAGCGACACGATCAGCGCTGCCAGCAGCCCTGCGGCAAACCCGGGGATAATTTCGTAAATACCACTGTCACTCAGGAAGATGTACCAGATAATATCGACCGCAAACCCGGCAATGATCCCCGCCAGCGCCCCTGCATAAGTCAGCCGCCGCCAGAACAGCGCCAGCAGCATCACGGGGCCGAATGCCGAGCCGAATGCCGCCCATGCACAGGATACCAGCGCCATCAGACCTTTACAGGAAGGACTGCTGGCAATCAAAAACGCAGCAACGGCAATGACTATCACCACCACACGCCCCGCAACAAGCATCTCTTTATCCGAAGCATTTTTCCGCAGCAAAGGCTTGTAAAGGTCGGAGGCAAATGCCGATGCCGAAGCCAGCAGCTGCGAATCCGCCGTACTCATAGCCGCTGCCAGAATTGCCGAGAGCAGCACCCCCGCGCAGAAAATAAACAGCGTTACTAAACCGACGCTGTTGCCGAGCCACTCGAAAACCCTGCGCACCATTTCAATAAAGATAAGATCCGACTTGCCATTCATAAGCGCATCGCCGATAAAACGGCGGCCGATCAACCCCACCGTGCAAGTGGCCAGCAATATCAGCAAAAGCCAGCTGCAGCCGATGATGCGGGATTTATTCATCTCTTTTTCGCTCCGCACCGAGAAATAGCGGATCAAGATGTGGGGCATACCAAAGTACCCCAAACCCCAGCCAAGACCCGAAATAATATCTGAGCAGCTCTTCCAATCTGCCTTACCGCTGGAAAGGACGTTGTAATAATTTTCGGGCAGCGTTACCGCAGGCGCATTAAACGCAGCCGAATCCATCATCGCCACCGCCAGGATCGGCACCAGCATCAACGCCCCCAACATCAGCATACCTTGAAAGAAGTCCGTCCAGCACACCGCATTGAATCCGCCGAGGAAGGTGTAGACCACAATCACCACGCTGGCAATGATCATCGCCAGTTTCGGTTCCATCCCCAGCACGGTATTGAACAAAGTTCCGCAGGCGAACAAGCTGGCAGCGGTATAAATACAGTAGGTAATAACAAATACCAGCGCCGAACTCATCATGATCGCCTTGTTGCCCGTGCAGAAGCGTTTGGTAAGAAACTGCGGAATGGTAATGGCATCCCCCGCCACGATCGAATAACGCCGCAGAACCGGTGCCACCCAGATCCAGGCGGCAAAAGTTCCCAACAGCAAACCGACGGCGATCCACACCTGTCCCATGCCGGTCAGGTAGATCGCCCCCGGCAAACCCATCAGCACCCACGCGCTCATATCCGAAGCTCCTGCCGAAAGCGCCGACACCCAGCCGTTCATCTGTCTGCCGCCGAGAAAGTAATCCTTTTCGGTGGCGCCTTTAGCACGATCGCGCACAAAAAAGTAGACTCCGACGCCCAGTACCACTACAAAATAACACAGCAAAGCCAATAATTCAGGTATTTTCATAAAATTCTCCGGTAAATAATTAAAAAAAAAATGTAATATTGGAGGCAATATATCACGATTTTGATTTTTTTCAAATAAATAGCGCTGCCGCATGAAACTTTTTTTCTCCGCAGCCGGTCTTACTGTTATTACCCCCACCCGCCTGAGAGATGAGTATGAAACAAATTGCTGCGGCTTTGCTTTGTATATTTTTTCTGCTGCTGGCGATTATCGGAGCTTTATTGCCCGTAATTCCCACGGTGCCGTTTCTGCTGGCAGCGCTGTTTTTCGCCGCCAAAGTGCCTTTTTTGCAGCGGCATTTACTGAACAACTCCAAATTTAAACGCTTCAGACAGCTGCTTGCCGATGAGCGCGGCAAACCGTCGCCGATATTCAGCGGGATATCAATTATCCTGTTGTGGGTATCGCTGACGATTACCGGGGTAATGATAAAAAATTTATTGCTGCGCATTTTTCTGTTGATGATTGCACTTGCAGTAACCCGGTATCTTCTGGCAGGCTGCTGTAAGAACAAATGATCCGCCCGAAACAGTAAAAATATCGACCGATGCTTGCAAAAAAATTGTTCAATGCTATATTATAGAGTACCGGACGCAACAATATTCATCATTGATGAAACCAAGTATCATTCAGCAATTTACATCAATGATAAACATTGCCACCGGAATGAATCAAAGAGCAAAACACATTAAACTTATAACACAAAAAAATCAATGTCAAGGAGAGGGAAAATGAAGAAACACTTTACTTTGATCGAATTGCTGGTAGTCATCGCCATCATCGCAATTCTCGCTGCCATGCTGCTGCCCGCGCTTTCAGCGGCCCGGGAACGCGCCAGAATCAGCAGCTGCGTCAACAAACTCAAGCAGATCGGCACCGCGTCGCTGATGTATGCCAACGATCATAAAGACCACCTTATGCAGTCGGTTCATCAGGCTGATTGCAACGGTACCTACGTTACCGGCAACTACTGCGACAGCTCTGCCGCACCTTCCAAGCTGCCTCAGGGCGGTTATTTCAGCAACAAAGGCAACAGCAACCGGATGATGAATCAGACCTACCGCTGCCCCAGCGATTCGACCTTTTACGGGTTCGGCAGGGCTGCTAACGCTGACCCCGACAACAACAACAGCAAAAACAGCTATGCTTATGTCATGGCTCACCATTGTTCGCACTATCCGTTGAACTCCAGCCGTGCCATCTGCGACCGCTATATGGTTGGCAAGCACAATCCTGATTTTGTTTTCTTCCACGATATGGCTCCGTTTACGGGTACCACCAAGCCCGATTATCTGACTGCGCCGATGATCCACCCCAATTTGATCAACACTTTGCGTATCGGCGGCCATGTCAATCAGGTAAATATTACGCTGGAAAAGGCAAGAGCAACGTCAATGAAAAACTTTGTCATCCAGATAGTCGAACCTGACAACGACGAAAACTACAAATAAATTCTTGTCATTAAAAATCTTATGAAAAAAACACTTCTGCTTTTGGCGGCGGTTTTGCCGTTGGCAGTATCTGCAAAACCGTTTACTGTTCACCACAATGACGGCAATCTGCAAGTATCGCACAACGGAAAAAGCATCATCGCCGGGGAACTTTTCGATATTTTTGAAACCCGCGGTTTTGCCCAATTTCCCGCTCAAATCGAACAAGTTGGCCACCATCGGGTATATAACCGGTTCGGCGAGGTGGATAAGCTCAAATTCCGCCGCGAAGCAGTGCTGAAAGATAACGGCAAAGAAGTGGAAATATCTTTCCAGTTCGATGTACCTGCCTACAGCCGTTATGCTGACGGCAAAGCCAAAAACTACTCGCTTTATTTACCCTATAAAGAATTTGCCAATTACAGCTACAAAGCTGTTCAGGGGCGGGTGAGCAAAGCCGGTTGGATCTCCGGCAAGATTCCTGCCGATGCCCCCGAAGGAGCCAATCTTGCCAAGGGCAATATCCGGCAGATCACGTTGACCGCGCCCGACAAAAGCCGCAGTATCACCATCGACTGCAGCGTGGCGGGCAGCAACGACTTTTACAGCGACTATCCGCCCAACGCGGGGGTGTTGAGCCAATGGAGTTTCAAGCGCAAGGGCGATTATATTGAAATGAAGCTGACTTATGCGCCCCAATTTTACGGCGGAACTCAGACCGGAAAAGTACTGATTTACGAAGATACGCCCGAAAATGATTATTCGCTGCGTCACGCACGGCTCAACGGCAAGTATTTTTCGGAGCTGCCTGCCGATCGTCAATTTGCCTTCGGAGAATCCCAAGCCGGCAAGATGTACCAGCCGGCGGGGAGTGCATTGTTCGATGCCGCCAAAGGGTTCGGCTGGCTGGATAACCGGTCGCTTAACAAGCGGAACTTTGCCCCCAGCGGAGCTTATTACAGCGCCGTTTACTCCAACTCGGCAGCCACCTTCCGCATGAATAATCTGCGCAAAGGGCTGCACCTGATAACTGCCGTGGTGCCGACCTATCAAACCGGAATCAAAAATATGTCCATTGCCGTCAACGGCAAAGTCTATGTAAAAAAACTCAGCGCCAAGCCGATGGAAATAACGACCGTTTGTTTCCCCGCCTGGATCGAAAACGGCACGGCGGATGTTACTTTTGACGGCGATTGGCAGCTTGCCGCACTTAACGACTCGCTGCTGCAAACCAGTTACGAAGATATAACGTTCAGACGCGGTTTCTGGCTCGGCAATAACGTGCCGTACCCGTCGGTAATGTTCCAAAACAGCCACTACGCCCAAGAACCGGCTTACAACGTCGGCATTGCCAGCTATCCGCTGCCCATTCCCGGCGAAGAGATGAAAAATCCCCGCAAAGAGATCAAGCAGCCGACCGCTTATGCCGATTTCAGCGGCAAACAGGATTGGCGCGGCGGCGCGCTGATCGGCTCCCTCGGCCCCGGCAACAACGGCAGTTTTGCGGAGTTTGCCGATCCTGCGGCGCTGGAGCGGCGCTTGCAGGAGCTTCAGCAGGATAAAAACGATGTGATCATGCTCAACGGATTTCTTTCGCGCCACACCTACCCTGCCCATACGGAACGGGTGAACAATATGATCCAACGCATTACCACTGCCGGGCACAAGCTGGGCATGAAGTTCCTTGACCACAGCGATTACTCCCTGTTGTGGCAATGCGACAGCGGCTATCGGGTGATGACCGAACGGATGGATCAGCTGCAGCACACCGTGGATTGCAGTTTACCCATCCGCGGCCTCTGCCCCAGCAATCCGATCGCCAAAAAGATCTTTTTTGATTACATGACCAACTTTGTCAAAACTACCGATATCGACGGGATCATGGTCGATGAAATCGCATTTCACGGCGACAAACTCTGCGGCTGCGCCTGGTGCCGCAAGGCATTTACGCAGGCGACCAACTGGGTGCTGCCTGCCGATGAAAACAGTCCGCATTTGCTGAACCGCGATTCGCCGCTGTGGAGAGCGTGGCTCAAATGGCGGCAGACAGCGATCGGCAATTTCTGGTACGAACTCCGGCAGCAGCTCAAGCCCATCAAGCCGGAACTGGTATTTATCGGCTACACCACCCATTACGGGATGTGGGGCAATTATGCGTCGCTGACCACCTCGGCGGTGATGGAACAGTTCTGCCGCACCTACGATTTTATCGGTACGGAGATCATGACCCGCAACGCATTTGCCAGTTATCGGGGTACCTTCTCCATGCGCAAACTCAAAAATATGTACCGCAACTGCTACGGAATACCCGTTTTCGGGCTGGTTTACAACGATGCCCGCTGCTGGGATGTTATGTATTTCGGCTGGGCGCTGAACAATATGCACGCGCAGACCACCTGGGAAATGCGGGGGTTGATGCGGCCCGAGGGCAAATCCAACTATCGGGTATTTTCACTTGAAAAAGGCAATATGGATAAAAAGAGTGCCAAAAGCATGGCAAAAATATTGCTCTACTTTTCCAACTCCAGCCGTGACTGTGGCAAAAGTATATCGCCCAACAATGAGCTGCTGGGCTGGTCGCAGCTGCTGTCAAGCAAGCATATCCCCCACGAATTCATCAACGATGCGGGGTTGAATCAAACCATGCTCAAAGATTATCCGGTGCTGATAATCGGTACCGCCACCAGTTTGAGCAAAAATGATATTGCCGAAATCAAAAAATATGTGGAAAACGGCGGCATTGTTTACGCTTCTGCTTTTGCCGGATACTACGACGAAATCGCTCAAAAACGCGAACATTGGCTGTTCGGCCAGGAGCTGCTGAACGGTGCCGATCATATGAACGACAGCACCGCAGGCTATAAAAAACTGCAAGTTTGCGCCACCAAAGAAGAGCTGCTTACCGATGCACCTGTGCGTTATGCGCGGTATTTCTATTCCAAAGGCAAAAATAAGCTAAATGTGATCTGGGAATTTGTTATCAACGACAAAGGCACCACCGTTCCTGCATTGGTCAGCAATCAAATCGGCAAGGGCAAGGTCTACTTTTCGCCCGCACTTTTTGCCACACCCGCTTATTCGATCGAAGTCACCAGCAAAAATATTATGAAGTTCCAGCGCAAAGTGCAAGCCGAAGCGCTGGCGTGGAAGATCGTGGAAATGATCGCCAAAGATCACCTGGTCTGGGATGCAGCCAACGTGCCTGAACAGGTTTTGACCACTCTTTACCGGACAAAAGACAATAAAATCGCGGTGCATATGCTCAACGCCACCAAATCCAACTATAAACCCGGCGACAAGATCCCCAGCGTAACGCCGGAAAACGCTTACGAGCCGCTGGATAAGGCGATGAGTTTTGTTATGCCTGTAACTGGTGAAGTCAAGTCGGTCTACGCCTGTTCGCCTGACTTTGAAGGCAAAAAGCTGCTGCCCTTTACGGTCAGCAACAACGCAGTAAAGGTTTCGATCCCGGCGGGAACGCTGCAATGCTATATGATCGTTTACATTGAACAGTAGACGCAGTTTGCAGAATAAAAAAATTTTTTCTGAAAACTGTTTGCCAATCTGCGGAACAGCCGTACTGTTGAAATAAAACTTCAGTACGGCTGTTCGTTGTATGGCATCTTTCCTGCCGATGGCACAACCAAGCATAAAACTGTCTTCCGAACAATGCAAATATTTTTTTTGGTGCTATATTACATGAGGAATTTCAGCAGAAAGGAGCTTTTTATGAGCAAAAAAATATTGATTATCGCTTCCTCCCCCCGACGCAACGGCAACAGCGAAATGCTGTGCGATGCCTTTATTGCCGGCGCTCAAGCCGCCGGCAATCAGGTGGAAAAAGTTACTCTGGCTGGCAAAAAAATCAACTTCTGCACCGCCTGTTACGCCTGTCATAAGGGCGAATGCGTGCACAAAGACGATGCGCCTGAAATTGCCCGGAAGATGCTCGCTGCCGATGTTATCGTGCTGGCGACTCCGGTGTACTTTTACACCATGTGCGCCCAGCTTAAAGCGTTGATCGACCGCACGGTAATGGTTTACCCGCAGATTCAGAACAAGGATTTTTATTACCTTATGACCATGGCGGAAACCGATGAAACCATGTTTAAAGGCACTATTGAAGCGCTGCGGGGCTTTGCTGCCTGCTGCGAAAACTCCCGCGAATGCGGTATCGTAGCAGTACCCGGTGTTTACGAATCAGGCGCCATAGCGGGCAACCCTGCGCTGGAAACTGCCCGTAAAATGGGCGCAGCGATCCAATAAGGAATCCCAAGTATGGATCTGCCGCAAAACGTACATTTGAATCCCGATCAACAGCTGGTGGAAAAGATGCTGGAAGCAATGAAAAAAAATGGCGGTTACTGCCCCTGCCGTTTGCAGCATACTGAAGAAAACCGCTGTATTTGTGTTGAATTCCGCAATCAGATTGCCGATCCGGAATTTACCGGGTATTGTCATTGTCACCTCTATTATAAGGATAAATAAGCTATGGAAGTGTTGCATTTGAATAAAGAATCTTTTGAAAAACTTACTGCTCAGCAGGAAAAGGCGGTGTTGATCGACTTCTGGGCAAGCTGGTGCGGTCCCTGCATGAAACTGGCAGGCGAACTGGAAGCGCTGGCAGCCGATCACGAAGATCTGATCGTCGGCAAGATCAACATCGAAGATCAGGCCAATATTCAGCTGGCGGCAGCGCTGGGAGTCACCAGTATTCCGGCATTGTTTTTCTACCGCAACGGTCAGCTGGTCAAGCAGCTGGTCGGTTATATGAAAAAGGCGGAACTGGAAGCCAAACTCGAACTGTAAATACTATTGTATCAAGGTATAAATAATGAAAATAGCCATCACTTGCAGCAACGGCGAAGTCTTTCAGCACTTCGGACACACCCCTGAATTTGCAATTTACGAAATTGACGGAAAAAGCGTTATCAGCTCCGCAATACTCCCATCGGGAGAATCGGGCCACGGCGCGCTGGCGGATTTACTGGCAGCCGAACAGGTGCAAATTCTGATTTGCGGCGGAATCGGTGCAGGCGCGATCCAGGCGTTGCAGCAGCACAATATCAAAGTAGTGGGCGGCGCCGAAGGCAAAGTCGATGAAGTCGCTCAAGCCTATGCCGCCGGCAAACTCCATACCCGCATAGACTTTCATTGCAACCATCATCACGGTCACGATCACGAAGGTGAACACACCTGCGGCAGCTGTAAACACTGAGCAGCAGTTGATGTTGCATCAAGCGCTTTCCGTCCGGCACCGGCTGAACAGAGAGCGCTTTTCAATTTTAAATATCCCTGCTGAAAATCGCCGCAGAAGAAAAAAATTCATAAAAAATTTCGACTTTTTTACTTTTTGCCCTTGACTTTTTTATAAAAATATGTTATACATATTACAAACAGCAAAAGATTTTTTACCGCCATCGGGATATTTTCAATATTAAACATTGATAATAAACAAGTTACGGCTTTTTAAGCAAAAAATATAAAAATGAAATAAAAGGAGAAAATAAAAGTAAAGCAGGAATCTGCAGCAACGTGACGATTTTCAACGCATTTTTTAACTCAATGGGGTATATATCATGCGGTTGAAAGCAAGAGAAAAGAGCAAATATTTAACAAGTCCGACTTCATTAAACAAAAAACTCAATTGAAAGGGATGATTTATGAAGAAGCACTTTACACTCATCGAGCTTTTGGTGGTAATCGCCATCATCGCAATTCTGGCGGCAATGCTGCTGCCTGCACTCTCCGCCGCCCGCGAACGCGCCCGCGCCGCCAACTGCATGAGCAACCTCAAGACCTGTATGCTTTACATGACCATGTATGCCGACGAACAGGCCAACGGTGCAATGATCGTTTTGAACAACATGGGCGGCCAGAACCACCTTGAAACCTGGAGCGGCATGCTGAATCAGTCCGGATATTATCCGCCCACCAGCGGTGGTCAGAAGCTGGGTACCGTGCTTTGCCCCTCCGCCGAACCGAGCGCACAGAATAACAACAATTACCAGGCGTGGACCTATGGTCGTTTCAGCGAACATGCCAAGATCAAAGGCGGATTCTATGACTCTGTCAATCGCGTGCAAGGTTATCGCGTAACCCAAGCGGGGAACCCCAGCTCGTTCTTCATTCTGGCAGACTCGGTTGCTCCTAAAGACACCAATGTCTACCTGAAAAAAGGTTGGCAGTACTTTGCCGTCGGTTATAGAGATGACCGTATGGCTATCCATCTGCGTCACGGAAAAAATGCCAATATCGGTTACGCCGACGGCCATGTGGAAAGCAAGACCGGTCTGGGTATTGCCATTGATATTATCGAAATGTTCATCGACGGTCAGGAACCGACCGGTATTCTGATGGCCAACAGCGACTTGACCACTCAGACCTACACGCCGTAACGGGTGGATTTCGGGAGATTTAAAGATGAAAAGCATTGCATCCATTCTGTTGGCGATGTTGACACTGTTGGAAGTGTCAGCGGCGGTCGAACTGATTGCTCCGGCCGATAACAGCACAGTTTCACTGGCCAGATACGATTGGCGCGAGCAAGTCAGGACGCGTTCAAAACGTCCGATCGTGCCCACCAACAAGTTCGATCTGGCCGACAACATGGCTCTGCCGGTGCCGGTGGTGCTGGTGTGGCAGAACAACGGCGGAACCGGCAATGCTTTGATTGAAACATCTCCCGATAAAGATTTCAGTTCCGGTGTCAGAACTTATGATGCCGGAATTGGAAATCACTTTGAACTTTATAATCTGGAAACGGGGCGCGTCTACTTCTGGCGCGTAAAATTGATCAAAAACGGTCAGACGGACGCAGTTTCTGCGATCCGTTGTTTCAGAACTGCCGGCAATACGCCCCGCTTTTTCAATATCACCACGCCGGCTCCGGCCAATTTCCGCGATATAGGTGGATACCAACTGCCCAACGGCAAGCGTATCAAACAGGGAATGGTCTTCCGCGGCAGCGAACTTGACAGCACTTTTAAACTGTCCGGTGCCAACAAAGATTTTATGCTCAACGAGCTGAAAATACGCACCGATCTGGATTTGCGCCAAACCAAAGAAGTCCGCAACCGCAAACAAAGCGAATTAGGTCCGCAGGTAAAGTGGCTTCTGCGTCCGCTCAATGCCTACAATGGATTTACGCCCGAACAACTTACTACTTTTGCCGCTGCGCTGAAAGTCTTTGCTGCGGCAGAAAATTACCCCATTTATGTACATTGCTCCGGCGGTGCCGACCGCACGGGCGAAATAATATTTTTGCTGGATATGCTCCTGGGCATGGATGAAGAAACGGCTCTGCTGGAATACGAAACAACTTCGCTTTCCTACTATCCGCGTCCGCGCAATATAAAATATTTCCAGCAATGGCTCAACGGTCTGCGCAAATTCGGTGCCCCCGGCGACACCATGCAGCAGGCAGTCGAAAAATATTTTCTGGCCATCGGGTTTACCGAACAGGAAATCGCCGCGATCAGAGAAAATCTTACCGGAAAATAATCAGGATTGATTAATATGTTAAAAAAATCTTTTTGTATCGTTATGGCCGTTTTCGGCATTATTGCCGGAACTGCCGCCGCCCAGCCGCTCAAAATAAATGTTTCGCAGGATGCCATGTCCGCCAACGGTATGATCCGCTATCAGGTTCCCGCCGATGCGCCCGAAAAAATTCAGGTCAAGGCGCGTTATCATCTGGGCGACAATCAATGGAAAAATCCTGCCGTAAACGCTTACCGCAGCGAAAGCGTTATGCAGCGGATCGTTGCCACCAACGTTATTGCCGAAGAACAGAAGGCTTCGGCGGTAACTGAACTCTTTGCTGCGGGCAGAGTCCGCACCATGGTCTGGAAGACTTTTCCCGATCTGCCTTACGGTAAAAAAGTTGCCGGCGTGATCGAACTTACTGTTCTGAATCCTGCGGATAATCAGGTAATTGCCCGTGGCAGCGCCCCATTCAATTTCGATTTCAGCAAAGTTGTGGTGCTGAACAAATTTGCCAATAATCCCGAAATCCACCCCGATATCGTCCTTACCGAAAAGCCAGCCAAAGGCGGCGGCTGGTACGAAACCGCCAATGGTCTGGACTGCGTGGAAACCGGTGACCCGCTCGAACCGCTGGCATGGCGTCCCCAGCTCAGCGGCAAGTATGCTATCTATATGCATCTGCCCATTACCGGTTACAGTCTGACTTGTCTGCGCCTCAGCCGCGACGGCTTTGCCCAGCGTTTTGACTCGGTCGATGGTTACGAACAGTTCTGGAAGGTGGCGGATCTGACCAATCAGCACATTATTATTCAGGATTTCTACGCTTTTCTTTCGCGCGTTGGCGACCATGCCCGCGCCCGCTTGAGCTACATCAAGTGCGTGCCGGTTACCGATGCGGCGTACAAAGAGTATATGGATAAATTCTATCCTGCCCAACGCGATAAATTTATTGCCGCCTTCTTCGAGCCCTACAGCTGGAGCTTTAACGAGCTGGTGCGCGACAATAACAAATTTGCCGAACCCATGGCAGCTTACGCCGAAGCCCGCGTCGATCTGGTGGACAGTCAATGCGGACGCAACGGCATGAAACCGCTGTTCCCCAACACTTTTTCCGAACCGCTGCTGGGCGGAACCCGCGGCGATGCTCATGTAACCAAAGAAGGCAAAGTGGTTCCGGGTACTTACAGTCTGGGTACCGGCAGAATGGGCCGTCTGGTCGATTCGCTTTATTCCTCGGTCAAATATGCCAAAAATGAAGGTTTGCTGTGTTCGATCAACTTCGGTGCCGGTCCCAGCTACACCGGACACCCGCTGGGAGGTGATTTTGCCCAAAAACATCCTGAGCTGGCAGTCCCCGGCTGGAAGGATTTTCTCCACTACAAGCACCCCGAGGTGATCGCGCACTACATGAAGCACTTTAAGGCTGCGCTGGATGCCGGTGCAAAATGCGTTACGGTCAACTTCAAAACCTATCCCCACGGCGTGACCGATCACACCCAGTCGCGCGCCGTGCTGCGTGAACTGCGCAAACTGGCCGACAACTACACCGTCAATGGCGAAAAAGTTAAAATCATGGTGCTGTTCCCCATTCCCGGCAGCAAAGGCGTGACCTTTGACAACAATTACCGCCCCGCCGACTGGATCAGAGAAGGTCTGGTGGATATTCTGGTAGCGGCAGCGCTGACCGATACGGATATTTATTACTTTGACCCGACCCCCTATGTAAAGATGGTCAAAAACACCAAAGTCAAACTGCTGGTGGAATTCAGCGGTTCGGCGTGTTCACCCATCTTCCCCTACGAACCGTTGAAACTTGCCGACCGCTTCTACGATGCAGGGGTCGATGGCTTGTACATCTATCAGGCGGATGCCCGCATTGTCGGTTCCATGTCCGGCAAAGGTGCCGAAGAGCGCCGCTGGGTGTCGCTGCTGGGTAACTCCCAAAACGTAAAGGACGCCATCCGCGAGCTGGAAGCAAAGCAGAATGAATACTCGGTTGATGTTGTAACCAACTTTACCTATCTCTTCCAGAGTTACCGCGCCCAGATGCAGGTGGATGGTTTGGACGTCAAAAAGATGAATCTCAAGCTCATCGACAAAGACGGCAATGTGAAAGTTGAAAGCAATCGTACCGCATGGCCGTGGACGCTGGGCGAAGGCGGACACAGCAATCACTACCCCGTAGGCGGACCGTTCACCATAAAAATCGAAGCCGAGGATGGCAACGGCAATAAGCTGGTCAAAGAATTTGCCATTCCCCGTATTAATCGCAGTGTAAGTTTCTGAGGAAAAAATCATGAAAAATAAAGTTTGCCTGCTGGCGGCGCTGACGCTGGCAACCGCAATTCAAGTTGCAGCCAATGTACCTCCCGCGGTGGCTGAACAGTTAAAAGAGTACACCGGGTTAAAAGTTTACGGCAAACTCGATCCCGCCACCAGCGGCAAACTTTATGTGCTTAACTTTACCCAGCTTTATGTAAATTACAATGGCGGAGTTGATTTTCAGCTCCGCAGCGAAGGCGTGCTTTTAACGCCCGAAAACAAGAATATTCTCTACAGCGCGGATGCCGTTCCTGTATGCCGTTATCGCAGCGGCAGCCGTCCCGAACTGGAACAGATCGTCCAGGCAATAACCGCCAGTTGCACCAATGAGCGGGACAAGGCGCTGATGATCATGCGCTTCTGCCGCGACCTCTACAAGAAAAAGCCCTACCCCGTGGAGTGGGAGAAATACATCTTCGGCGGTACCGAAGAAGAACTGATTCTCAAAGGCGAGATCCTTTGCGAAGCCCTCGCCCGATTGCAGGTGGCAATGTGCGAAATTGCCAATATCCCCGCGCGGATCGTCATGCACATCGGCGGAGGTCACGTTACCAGCGAAGTTTTTGCCGACGGCAAATGGGGGTATATTGATCCGCGTATGGGGATCTACTTTCTGGATAAAAACAACCGCCTTGCCTCGGTGCAGGAACTCATTGACAACCCTCAAATAATTGATAATCAAAGCGATGCAGTCAAAGCCGATACTGTAGCTTACGCCCAATGGTCCGAACGGGCGGCTGCTTGCAAAGAGCAGTATTTTTCCGGACACGATTTGAATTTGTTTGAATATTACTCCCTTGCCGACAAAAACAAATACCGCTACAATCAACTCAAACGCCCCCAAGCCAACGCGCTGGGTCTGCGGGAGATCAACCGTGAATATGTAAAAACTATCAAACTCTGGTTTGATTCACATAAAAAATAATTTTTATTGAGGAGTGAAAATCAATGATGCGAAAAATCTTTTCTTCCTGCCTCTGCCTTGCTGCAGCAATGTCGGTGCAGGCGCTGGATATAACCTTTGACCGTCTTTCCGCCAATGGGGTGATAAGCT
This sequence comes from Lentisphaerota bacterium, assembly GCA_015061545.1. GTDB lineage: Bacteria > Verrucomicrobiota > Lentisphaeria > Victivallales > Victivallaceae > SIG78. The sequence goes on from SUWJ01000025.1 coordinate 14,087, forward strand.
ATCAAATTCCGCAAGATGCCCCCGCAGAACTCAATGTAAAAGTGGAATACAAACTTGCAGGCGATCAAGCGTGGCGCATAGCGGCAGTTAATCCCTACCGCTCGGCAACTGCGCTCACCATTCTCTCCCGGGATCGCTCGCCGCTGCTGGCGCAGGAACATAAAAACGGCTTTACCGAAAAACTTGCCGCCGGACGCAAACGCACCGCCATTTGGCAGACCGCGCGTCAACTGCCGATGAATCAGCCGGTTTCGGGGCAGATAAAATTGACCGTTACCGCGCAGGATAAAGTTATCAAAACTGCCGAAAAGGAGTTTTCCCACGACTTTACAGGAGTGATCCTGCTGAATAAATTTGCGGGCAATCCCGATATTTATCCGGCGATTGTGGCTGCCGAAAAACGTTCCAATACAGGCTGGTATCAGGAACCGGGCAAATATCTGGAAGTTTCCGAAAAAGAAGATCTGCTGGAACCTTTAATCTACCGTCACCGTATGAAGGGTTATTATATGATCTATCTGGCAGTACCCGTTACCGGCTACAGCGAAATAGCGCTGGAACTTACCGGCGACGGATTCGCCCGCCGCTTCTCTGCCTGGGATGGCTACGAACACACCTGGAAAGCTGCCAGACTCGACCGCACTCACCTGGTCATACGGCAGATGTGGCGGACCTTAGTCAAAGTAAACGACCACGCCCGCGCCAGATTGGATTACATCAAATTTGTCCCGATTTCCCAAGCTGATTACGACCAGCTCAACCGCTGGAAAACAGCCCCGAAAGATAAGATGCTGGTAGGATATTTTGAGCCTTACAGCTGGGCGTTCCGGGAATTGGTGACCAACGAAAGCGATCTTATGCAGCCCATTTTAGCGTATAAAAATGCAGGCTTCGACTGGGTTGATTCGCAGCTCGGCCGCAGCGGCAGCCGCCCGCTCTATGCTACAGAACTTGATGAACCGCTGCTGGGCGCCACCAAAGGCGATGCCCCCCACGGCAGCAATGTTCAGCCCGAAAGTCTGGGCACGGGGCGTATGGTGCGGCTGGTTGATCCGGTGGCAGGCGTGACCCGCAGTGCCAAAGCTCTGGATATAGCAACCAGCATCTGCTTCGGTGCTGCCAATAACTATCGGGGCGGCCCGTTGGAAGCGGAATATTCCAAGAAATATCCCGAAAAATTCATCGGTAAATATTATTTGAAATACGCCGATCCTGAAGCGCGCAAATACTTCCTCGGCTTCTACGAAGAGGTGCTGCAAATGGGGGCGCAGAATCTCGGTTTGGACTTCTGCCGTTATCCTCACGGCGTAGTCAATAAAAGCGATGCTACTGATTTCCTGCGGGAACTGCGTCAGTTGGCAAATAAGTATTCCACTTCGGAAAAACCAGTCAGGATTCTGGTTCGCTTCCCTGTTCCGGGCAACAAAGGGGTTTTGATGAACAACGGCAAATTTGATCCTGCCACTTGGATAAAAGAAGGTCTGGTCGATATTCTGGTGCCATCGGATTTCGGCGGAATGCCCTTCTTTGATATATCAAGTTATGTAAAAATGGCTGCGGGTACCAAGACCAGGGTAATTCCCTGTATCGATGCCCTCGGCAGCGGTCAGCCCTTCCCGGGTCATGTGCTGCTGCGCGCCAATTCGCTCTATAAGAAAGGTGCCGACGGGGTGTACTTCTATCAGGCGGATTCCCACGTTGTCGGCTCCATGACCGGCTTGCTGGATAATGATACGGAAACCTTCCGCAAGCTCACTTCGTCGCAGCTTACCGAGCAGGCAGTAAAAGAAAATGCCGCCAAAGTTGCAGATTACACAACAGATGTTTATATAGTTTATCATCAACCTTATCAAAGTTCGCGCCTGCTCTTCTGGATCGAAGGCTGCAAGCCCGAAAAGGTGGATATGTACATCGAAGACAAACTCATTTCCTCCCGCACTCAGGAGCCGTGGATGCTGGGCGAAATGGGCTATGCCAACCATTACACCTTTCTGGGCAAAAACAAAAAAGGTCATCTGATAATCCATCTGCCCGAAGGCAAAAAATGGCGGTACGACTTTACCTTGAAACAAGTATTGAAAGCATATTCATTTTGAAAAAGGAGTGATTTATAATGAATATAACATTGAATTTTTCCGATTATGCGGTGATGATCGCATATCTGACGGCATTGGTGGTGATCGGGATCGTCACCGCAGGACGCCAGAACGACACCAAAAATTTTCTGCTGGGCGGCGGCAAGATGCCATGGTTCGCATTGGGTATATCCTGCCTGATGGCGGCATTGAGCGCATTTTCGCTGGTGATGATCCCCGGCGAGATCTTCAATCACGGGCTGAACTTCTTCATCTTCGGTTTGATAACTCCGCTCTTTACGCTGGTAACCTGCAAGATATTTATGCGCTTTTATTTCAAACTGGGCAGCTTTACTCCGTTTGAATATCTGGAATACCGCTACGACGGAAGCGTGCGCAGTCTGATTGCGGGGCTGACGATTTATCTGCGGCTTATTTATCTGGGTATGGTGCTCTTTTCCACCAGCAAGGTCTTTGAAGGCGCAGCGGGCTGGTCGCCCTGGTTCAGTATTCCGCTGGTAGGTTTTATTGCACTGGTCTTTACATCCAGCGGCGGGCTTAAAGCGGTGGTGTGGACCGATGTAATGCAGTTTATCGTGCTGATCGGCGGTTTGTTCTGTATTCTCGGCTTCCTCTTTTACAATATCAACGGCGGAGTTATCGAAGGTATAACCTGCCCATTCCGTAACGGTCACGGTTTGGATGAGTTCGCCAAACTTGAGTTCTACACGCTGAATCCCTATGCCCGTTTGTCGATCTGGCTGCTGCTGCTGGGGGCATTTATGTCGCCCATCACCACTATGGCAAGCGACCAGATGACCATTCAGCGGCTGCTGGCTTCGGGCAGTTACGAAAAAGCGCAGAAAACTCAGCTTATCAACACCATGCTGACCATTCCCACGCTGATAATCCTGTGGGTGATCGGCTTGTGCGTATTTACCTATTTCCATCAGAATCCCGATCTCAAACCTGCCAGCGGCGATACTGCACTCTTCAACTTTATCTCGATGCGGCTGCCCAGTCCCCTGCCCGGACTGGTGTTGGCAGGGATGCTGGCGGCAGTTATCTCCACTTTGAACGCAGTGTTCAACAGTATGGCTACGGTTTACTGTAAAGAATTTCACATCCGCTATTTCAAAAAGAATCTGGATGAACCCGGTCAGGTAAAAGTTTCGCGGATCGCAACTGTTACTATCGGCCTACTCGCCATCGCCCTTGGTCTGCTGGTTTCCACCTCAGCTGAAATCCTGCGCCAGAGCGTGGTGGAAGCCTCGACGGTGTTCAATGCGTTTGACGCCATCGTAATCCCTGCGTTCCTCTTTGCCGTGCTTTCCAAACGCGCATCCACCGTGCTGGTGTGGGTAACTGCGGGGGTGGTATGGGGCGTAAAACTTGCCATGATCACTTGGTTCTTCGCCAGTCAATATGTAATGAAAACTTTTACTGTCGGCAGCGATCCATCATGGGCGGGTCCGCAAGGCATCGGTTTGATCATCTGGCCGCTGGCAGTAACGCTGCTGATGTGGATCATCTGGGCGATATATAAATACCGCAACCCGGACAAACGTTACATGATTCTGCTTACGCTGGCATCTTCCGCCGCAGGTGCGCTGGTGGGAGCCGTAATATGGTACATTGTCAGCAATACGCTGCTCGCCCAGGGCGAAGGCAAAGCCCTGAGCTTTATCTGGGTGGCGCTGCCCAGTATTGTCAGCTACGCGGTGCTGGGAACGATCTGGCTGCTGACCGGCCCCGTTCCGCCCAAAGAAAAATATCAAGGTCTGACCCTCTTTGATGCAGGAGAAGTCATCCAGAATAATTCTGAACAAAGCAACAACTGATCTTAACGGCCGCACGGCAACGCTCCCTGCTCTGCCGTGCGGTTGATAGATTCAAACCAAAGGCTGCCGCCTGCCTCTCATTCAAGGCAAACGGCAGCCTTGTTTTTTTCCTGCGCCTGCCACCGCTGCCTGATATGGCATATAACAGCATTTACCAAGCTCCTGCCGCGGCTTGGCTCATAGACAGGCATTTATATCATCTGCGTTATAAAGCGTAAAACAAAGCAGCCTGATGCGGTTTATAATGTTACTTGCAACCGCAAACTCCATACAGGCTGTTTCAATACGGCACAGTTCTTGCCGCAGCCGGCGGTATTTCCAATCAATGCACAAAAAAAACGCCGGAGATTTGACTCTCCGGCGGTTTGGATCGAACTTGCGTTCTGTCGGTAATTACTTACCGGACATAACCCCGTGATCTTTGAAGGTACGGGTCGGGACGAATTCGCCCAATTTGTGACCGACCATGTTTTCGGTGACGAACACCGGAACAAATGCACGACCGTTATGCACATCGAAGGTATGACCGACGAAATCCGGAACGATCATGCTGCGGCGCGACCAGGTTTTGATCGAACGCTTCTGACCGGACTTGTTCATCGCTTCGACTTTGTCGTACAAATATGCATCGACAAACGGGCCTTTTTTGATTGATCTCGCCATTATTTCTTCCTCCGTTCAACGATGAACTTGCTCGAAGTCTTCTTGGGATAGCGGGTGCGCTTACCTTTGGCCAGCTGACCCCACTTGGAGACGGGATGACCGCCGCCGGAGCTGCGACCTTCACCACCACCCATCGGGTGGTCGATCGGGTTCATCGCCACACCGCGGACGTGCGGACGCTTGCCCATGTAGCGCTTCTTACCGGCTTTACCCAGCTTGACATTCATGTGTTCTTCGTTGCCAACCACACCGATCGTGGCTTTGCATTCAACGTGGATCATGCGGACTTCACCGGACGGCAACTTGATCTGCGCATAAACTTCTTCTTTACCGCGCAGAACCGCACTCTGACCGGCAGAACGAACCAGCTTGGCTCCCTGACCGGGCAGCATTTCGATATTGTGGATCGAAACACCGACGGGAATATCTTTGATCTTCAGGCAGTTGCCCGGCTTGAGTTCAGCCTTGGGACCGTTCATAACAGTCTGACCGATCTTAAGACCATTGGGCGCCAGAATATAGCTCTTGGAACCATCCGCATAAGCCAGCAGAGCAATGCGGGCGGTACGGTTCGGGTCGTATTCAATGCTCACGACTTTTGCCGGAACGCCATCTTTGGCGCGCAAAAAGTCGATCATACGATAGCGACGCTTGTTGCCAGCACCACGGAAACGGGTGGTAACGCGACCATAACTGTTGCGGCCACCGGTGCTGTGCTTACCTACAGTCAGGCTTTTCAGCGGAGCAGATGCAGTGATTTCGCTGAAATCGCTGACCGTCATATTCCGACGGCTCGCGCTGGTCGGATTAAAACTTTTAACAGCCATTGTTTGAACCTTTCACAATTAAGCGATTTCAATCGCACCTTCGGACAGAGTAACGATCGCTTTCTTCCAGTTGGCACGACGGCCGACTTTCGGAGAACGGCCCATGCGCTTGGGCTTGCCCGAATAGTTCATCACATTGACGCTCGCAACCTTCACACCCGGAAACAGCGCTTCAACCGCACGGCCGATTTCGATCTTTTCGGCATCCACGTGCACGCGGAAAGCATACTTATTTTCCGCAGCCAGAGCGCTGGCTTTCTCGGTGATGACGGGGGCGATAATGACTTCAAAATTATTTTTCATCTTTTATATTCCCCATCAGTTAAGACGCGTAATAAACGCATCCAGAGCTTCTTTGGTGAAGACCAGTTTGTCATAACGCAGCAGGTCGTAAACATTCACGCTGGCAGCACGGATCAGCAGCAGACCGGCAATGTTGTCAGTCGCCAAAACCGCATTTTCTTCGTACTCCGGCACCGACAGCAATGCAGTACCTTCCAGCTTGAGGTTACGCAGAACTTCGCAAGCATTCTTGGTCTTGTGATCAGGCAGCTCAAACTTGTCAAGCACCAGCACAGCATTGTCAACCACGCGTTCAGAGAAAGCACGGCGCAGAGCCAGCTTCATGACCTTGCGGTTCACATGACGGGTGTAGTTGCGTTCGGGAGTAGGCCCGAAGATAACACCACCACCAGTCCAGACCGGAGAACGGCTGCTCCCGGTACGGGCACGGCCGAGACCCTTCTGACGGGTAGGTTTGGCACCGCCCCCGCGCACTTCGGCACGAGTCTTGGTGCTGGCGGTATTGGCGCGCTGGCTGGCAAGAAATGCCACCACGGCGTCGTGAACAGCCTGTTCACCCTTTTCCAATTCAATCGCGCAATCGGGCAGCTGATAATCGCCGACCTTTACGCCTTTGCAATCGAGAATATCCAAAACTTTCGACATTGTAATCACCTATGACCCTTGTTTACTTGCCAGACTTCTTGATCGCAGACTTCAGCAGCAGAAGACCACCCTTGGAACCCGGCACACAGCCGCGAACGCAGATGACATTATCTTCCGCCAGAACCTTGACCACCGGCAGGTTCTGCACGGTGCAGCGTGTATTACCCATGTGACCGGGCATCTTTTTGCCCTTGGCAACATTACCGGGGAATTCGCACTGACCGATCGAACCGGGACGACGGGTCCACGCACCACCATGACTGGCACGGCCGCCGCCGAAATTATGACGCTTGACCACACCCTGGAATCCACGGCCCTTGGTCGTTCCAACAACGTCGATGTAATCGTTGACTTCAAAAACATCCGCACTAAGCACGGTGCCCAGCTCAATCGCTTCATCAGCGGCGGTACGGAATTCGCGCAGCACTGCCGGCGCTTTGTCCGTATAATTGGCCTTGGCAACGTGACCAAGCAGCGCCTTGCTGGCGTTCTTGGCGCGGCGTTCACCGAACCCGAGCTGAACGGCACTGTAGCCATCCCGCTCCACGGTCTTGACATCGACCACCACGCAGGGACCAGCCTGAATCACCGTCACCGGCACAGTCTTGCCCTTTTCGTCGTAGATCTGAGTCATCCCGATCTTTTTACCGATTAAACTCTTCACTTTTTTATCCTTTCTGATACATACTCCAAATCGGTTTTACAGAGCATTGGTATCATTTCACCTTCAAACTCGCGCCTGAAGGATCATTTATTCCGCCGGCGCCCGGATCTTCTTCGGCAATTATTGCAACTCTGCCCAAGTTCACCCGCAGCTCCAACCGGCGGCAATATCTTTTCCTCAGCCGATTTTCACGGAAATATCAACACCGGCAGGCAGACTCAGCTTCTTGAGTTCATCCACCGTGCGGTTGGTCGGATCAATAATATCCAACACCCGCTTGTGCGTGCGAATTTCAAACTGTTCCATCGACTTCTTGTCAACGTGGGGTGAACGGTTTACGGTAAACCGTTCGATCCGGGTCGGAAGCGGAACCGGACCAACCACACGCGAACCCGTGCGTTTGACGGTATTGAGAATTTCCGTCACGGACTGATCCAGAATGCGATGCTCATACGCCTGCAGACGGATCCGTACCTTCTGGTTTTTGCTGCTCATGATCTTATTTTTTCTCCGTTACAACTTTATCTTGGACTTGTTTCGGTACCCGTTCGAAGTGCGACGGCTCCATGGTGTAGGAGGCGCGGCCGCGCGACAGCGAACGGATCGCCGTGGCATAACCAAAAAGTTCGGCCAGCGGAACCTGGGCATCAAGCTTGTTGAAGCCAGGCTGCACATTCGAGTTGATCTCAACGATATTGCCGCGGCGGCTGGTGATGTCACCAATAATATCGCCCATATTTTCTTCAGGAACAACCACGTCAACCTTCATGATCGGCTCAAGCAGAATCAGATTCGCCTTCTTGGCAGCTTCTTTAAGCGCCATCGAAGCAGCGATCTTAAACGCCATTTCCGACGAGTCAACGGGGTGGTAAGAACCATCCACAATATCGATCTTCAGGTCGATCAGCGGATAACCAGCCAGCACACCGGTAGCTGCGGCTTCGCGCAGACCGTTTTCCACCGGCTTGATAAATTCTTTCGGAATATTACCGCCGACAACCTTGTTTTCAATCACAAGACCGCTGCCCTGTTCGCCCGGTTCCATGTGGATAATAACGTGACCATACTGACCGTGACCACCGGTCTGACGGACAAACTTGGTATCGGCATCCGCACCCTTGGTGATAGCTTCGCGGTAAGCAACCTGCGGCGCACCCGTGTTGGCTTCAACCTTGAATTCGCGGATCAGACGGTCAATAATGATTTCCAGATGCAATTCACCCATACCCGAAATAATGGTCTGACCGGTTTCTTCGTCAGAACGCACGCGGAAGGTCGGGTCTTCATCGGACAATGCAATCAAACCCTTGGAGAGTTTGTCGCGTTCGCCGGAGCTCTTCGGCTCCACCGCCACCGAGATAACCGGTTCGGGGAAGCTCATGGATTCCAGCACGATCGGATCATCTTCGCAGCAGATGGTATCACCGGTAGTAACATTCTTCAAACCCACCGCAGCGGCAATGTCGCCCGAGAAGATCTCTTTGCGTTCTTCGCGGTGATTGGCGTGCATCTGCAGCAGACGGCCCAGACGTTCGCGGCGGTTGGTACGGGGATTCAGCACTTCCATACCCTGTGAAGCAGTACCGCTGTACACACGGAAGTAGTAGAGTTTACCCACAAACGGGTCGGTCATAATTTTGAAGACCAGCGCCGAGAAAGGCTGCAAGTCGCCAACGTGACGGGTCTTTTCTTCGCCCGTGGCAGGATCCGAACCCTTGATGTCCCAAATATCGATCGGGCTGGGCAGGAAGTCGGCAACAATATCCAGCACCGGCTGCACACCGCGTTTCTTGAACGCGCTGGCGCAAGCTACCGGAACCAGCTGAGCCGATACCGTGGCACGGCGCAGAGCAGGACGGATCTGTTCCAAAGTCGGCATTTCATCCGCCAGGAAGATTTCCATGATCTCTTCGTCAACTTCAGCCAGACATTCGACCAGGTGTTTGTAGTACTTTTCGCGCAATTCCACATAATCGGCGGGAACATCTTCATAGCGCATTACAGAACCGTTTTCGTCACCATCAAAGTAGATAGCGCGATTTTCAAGCACATCGATCTGACCAACAAAATCAGCTTCTTTGCCGATCGGCAGCAGCAGCGGAACGGGAGTTGCTCCCAGCTTGGTCTTGATTTCTTCAACAGCGCCGTAGAAGTCGGCACCGGTACGGTCCATTTTATTGATAAGAGCCACAATCGGCACTTTGTACTTCTGAGCCTGACGCCACACCGTTTCGCTCTGGGGCTGAACTTTACCCACCGAGCAGAACACAGCTACAGCACCGTCGAGCACGCGGAGACTGCGCTCAACTTCAGCAGTAAAGTCCACGTGTCCTGGAGTGTCGATCAAATTGAAACGGTGCTTTACATCGTTACGGGTCCAGAAGGCCGTAGTAGCAGCACTGGTAATAGTAATCCCGCGGTCGCGTTCCTGCTCCATCCAGTCCATGGTAGCAGTACCTTCGTGAGTATCACCAATCTTGTGATTGATACCCGTGTAGAAGAGGATTCGTTCGGAAAGAGTAGTCTTACCGGCGTCAATGTGCGCCATAATGCCGATATTACGGACATTCTTCAGCGCAACCTGACGGTTCGGTGACTCTTTGAATTGTTTATCGTCGCTCATCGTAGTTCCTTTGAAGCAGCGTTGCCAACTTGATTACCAGCGGTAATGAGCGAACGCCTTGTTCGCCATAGCCATCTTGTAGGTATCGTCCTTCTTCTTGATGGAAGCGCCGGTATTTTCAAACGCATCCAGCAATTCGGAAGCCAGAGATTCAGTCATCGACTTACCTTTGCGGCCGCGGGAGTAGCTGGTGATCCAGCGCATCGCCAACGCAATCTGACGTTCGTGGCTGACTTCAACCGGAACCTGATAGGTAGCACCACCAACGCGGCGGCTCTTGACTTCCAGTTTCGGTTTAACATTTTCCAATGCCTGCAAGAACACTTCCAGAGCATCCATTTCGGGTTTCTTCGTTTTGATAAGATCCAGCGCGCCGTAAACAATGCTCTGCGCCGTCGATTTCTTACCACGGGTCATGATCGTGTTGATCAAACGACCAACCAATTCACTATTGTACTTCACATCGGGGGTCTGAACCCGCTTCGTAGCTGTACGTCTTCTCATTTGCCTATCATTCCTGTTGAGCTTGATATTGCATACAATTCAGATTTTCAAACAACCCCGGCCGACATTCGCCAACCGGAACGGAATAAAATCATCCGCAATTATTTCTTTTTCTTGGCTGTTTCCTGACCGGGCTTCGGACGCTTGGCGCCATAACGCGAACGCGCCTGACGACGACCGTCCACACCAAGGCTGTCCAGCGAACCGCGGACAATGTGATAACGAACCCCCGGCAAGTCGCGTACACGACCGCCCTGAACCAGCACTACGCTGTGTTCCTGGAGGTTATGACCTTCACCGCCGATATAGGCAGTAACTTCCTGACCATTCGTCAAACGCACACGCGCGATCTTGCGCAAAGCCGAGTTCGGCTTTTTGGGTGTACGAGTGGTCACCTGCAGACAGACCCCGCGGCGCTGCGGGCAGGCGCTCAAAGCGCGCGACTTGCTCTTCTTGACCTTGCTGGTCCGTCCGAATCTCACCAACTGATTAATTGTGGGCATCTTTCCAGCTCCAACCTTTCTTTTACTTTCTGCTGATTTTCAATACGCAAAAAATACTTTTTATATTAATTCTAAAAATAATAGCCATATAAAATACATTTTTTTTCGGAATTTACAAGTCCTGAAACCCATAAATGCCGAAAAAAAATGATATTTTGCTCCCAAAACGGGCTTTTTATAGCTTTTTCGCCCGCTTTGAGAGCTGTATAACGCTGCTTTTCAGGTAGCAATCTTATTCTTCGTCTTCGTCGTCGAACGCTTCAACAACGTCTTCAAGTTCCATGTTGTCAAAGTCCAGATCCGCTTCGTCATCCAGGAATGATCCTTCACCGAAAAGCGGAGCATCTTCGCTGAACAGATCATCTTCATCGTCAAAGATATTTTCGTCGTTCAACGCTGCATCTTCTTCGTTTTCGGATTCTTCAGGCAGCTCGCCGGGAATCTCTTCGCCGTAGTACTTCAGCTGCAGATTCTGCAGATTTTCCGTACCCGTACCGGCGGGAATCAAATGCCCCGTGATCACGTTTTCCTTGAAGCCCTTGAGTTCGTCGCTCTTGCCCAGCGTGGCAGCTTCGGTCAGAATACGGGTGGTATCCTGGAAGCTCGCCGCCGAAATAAAGCTGTCCGTTTCCAACGACGCCTTGGTGATCCCCAGCAGGATCGGTTCGCCGGTCGCCTGACGGCCGTCCATTGCCGCAACCCGGCGGTTTTCAGCTTCAAAGCACACCCGGTCGATAGGTTCACCCACCAGGTAGTCCGTATCGCCGCCGTCGGTAACACGCACCTTCTGCATCATCTGACGAATGATGATTTCGATGTGTTTATCGTTGATTTCCACCCCTTGCGCGCGGTACACCAACTGGATTTCGTTGACCAGGAAGCGCTGCAGTTCGTGCGGTCCGCAGATTTCCAGCAGCGCGTGAGGCACAATTGATCCTTCGGTCAGCTTGTCGCCGCGGTGCACATAGTCGCCGTTGCTCACCAGCAGATGCTTGTTGGCAGGAATATTGCCGTGATCTTCCACCGTCTTGGCTTCCCGATCTTCGATCAGGATCTGACGGCGGCCCTTGGAGTTCTTGGCATTGATCTGCACAAAACCATCCACACGGGCGATTTCCGCAACTTCGCGGGGCTGACGGGCTTCAAACAACTCGGCAATTCGGGGCAGACCCCCGGTAATGTCTTTGTTCTTGGCAGACTGACGGGGCACACGGGCAACCGTCATACCGGGCACGACCTTCTCGCCTTCACGCGCCATAAGGAACGCACCGGCCGGCAGCGGATAGCTGGCAAGCACTTCGTCGTCATCGTTTTTAACCACGATCTGCGGACTCAGGTCTTCACGGTGTTCCATAACCGTAAATTCTTCCGTGCCGCCGCGGCGCTGACGGTTCAGCGTCATGCCTTCGATCAGGTGGATCAGCGCAACCGTACCCGCTTCTTCAATAATGATCGGCACATGGTACGGATCCCAATGCACAAACTGTTCATTGGCTTTAACGGTCTGGCCTTCGCCCTTGGTCATCACGGAACCGGCTTCGATATCGTAACGGTCAAGTTCGGCTTCCCGCAGCGCATCGCCGCGATAATCGTAATCCTTATTGTAGAAGGAACCGATCGCTTCGGCTTCCGCCTTGGCACGGGCCCGCGCCTGTTCTTCGGCAGCCTTGGCAACCGCAGCATCGTAAACGATCACATAACCGTTCTTGCTGACCACCACGGTTTCGCCCTTCTGATTCTTGACTGTACGCACGTTCACCAAATGCAGCGTACCTGCATTACGCGCGGAAATTACCGGTTCTTTATAAGCGCTCGATGCCGTACCGCCGATGTGGAAAGTACGCATTGTCAGCTGAGTACCGGGTTCACCGATGGACTGCGCAGCAATGATACCCAACGCATCACCCACCTTCGCCACGCGGTCGCTGGCAAGATTTCTGCCGTAGCACTTGACGCAGACACCGTAAGGAGTTTCGCAAGTCAGGTTGCTGCGGATCAGCACCCGCTGGATACCGCGCTTTTCGATCATATCCATTATTGCCGAAGTGATTTCTTCGCCCGCATGAACGATCACTCTGCCATCGTTATAGGCAGGATCTTTGAGATCCATCGCCGCAAAACGGCCCACAATACGGTCGCGCAACGGCAGGATCACTTCGTCCCCTTCCACGATCGCCGACATCCAGATACCCTTGACCGTACCGCAATCTTCTTCGCGGCAGATCACGTCCTGAGCCACGTCCACCAGCTTACGGGTCATGTAACCCGAGTCAGCGGTCTTAAGTGCGGTATCAGCCAGACCCTTACGGGCACCGTGGGTGGAAATAAAGTATTCCAGCACCGACAGACCTTCACGGAAGTTCGAGATGATCGGCCGTTCAATAATATCGCCCGACGGATTAGCCATAAGACCGCGCATACCCGCCAGCTGACGGATCTGATCCTTACTGCCTCGCGCCCCGGAGTCAAGCATGGCGTAGACCGGGTTGATTTCGCCGCGGCGGGACTCATCTTCCAGACGGGCAAACAGCGCGCTTGCCACCGAGTTACTGGTCTGGGTCCAGATATCGACCACCTTGTTATGGCGTTCACCGTCAGTCAGCACCCCGCTGTTGTACTGATCCAGCACCTTGGAGATTTGCTCACGGGCATCGCTGATAAGTTCATCTTTCTTATCGGGCACGTGCAAGTCGGTAATGGAGATGGAAAGCCCCGCACGGGTAGCGTGACGGTAGCCCAGAGCCTTGAGATCGTCCAGCAGTTTGATCGTAGCATCGTGACCGCAGATCTTATAAGAAACGCTGATAAGTTTCCCCAAATCCTTCTTCTTCGCCAGCTGATTGTAGAATCCGAGCCGCTTATCCCAGATTTCGTTGAAAATACAACGACCGGGCGTAGTCAGAATATACTTGCTGTCCTTATCGCCGTAAACTGTATCCAGCCCCAAGTCGGGGTTGGGGATACGCACCGCATCGTGGATGGAGAGGAACCCGGCATCCATGGCGTACAGAACTTCAAAATAGTCCTTGTAAAGTTTCGCCTTTTCCTTATTGCGCGGTTCGCAAGTCAGGTAGTACGAACCCAGCGTAATATCCTGCGTCGGCGTGGTGATCGGCTTACCGTTGGCGGGCGAAAAGATGTTGTTCGGCGCCAGCATCAGCAGCTTGGTTTCCATCTGCGCTTCGTTCGACAGAGGAACGTGTACAGCCATCTGGTCGCCGTCAAAGTCGGCGTTGTACGCAGTACAGACCAGCGGATGGATACGCAGTGCGGAGCCTTCGATCAGCACCGGGTCAAACGCCTGAATACTGAGTCGGTGCAGCGTCGGCGCACGGTTCAGCATCACGGGATGCCCCTTGGTCACTTCTTCCAGAATATCCCATACCACCGGCTCACCGCGTTCGATCATCTTCTTGGCGCCGCGCACCGTGTGAGCATAGCCGCGGTTCTTCAAATGACGGATGATGAACGGTTCAAACAGAATCATCGCCATCTTTTTCGGCAGACCGCACTGATTGATCTTCAGTTCAGGACCTACCACGATTACCGAACGACCGGAGTAGTCAACACGCTTACCCAGCAAATTCTGACGGAAACGGCCCTGCTTACCTTTGAGCATATCCGACAAACTCTTGAGCGCACGATTGCCCGCACCCGTTACCGCACGACCGTGACGGCCGTTATCCAGCAGCGCATCCACCGCTTCCTGCAGCATACGCTTTTCATTGCGGATAATCACCTCAGGCGTACGCTGACTCAACAGATTCTTCAAACGGTTGTTGCGGTTGATCACGCGGCGATAGAGATCGTTCAAATCGCTGGTGGCAAAACGGCCGCCTTCCAGCGGAACCAGCGGGCGCAGATCCGGCGGAATCACCGGCAGCACCGTCATGATCATCCATTCAGGGCGCGAATTGCTGTTGATAAAACCTTCCATCAAACGCAGACGCTTGGAAAGTTTTTTACGGATCGCCTTGTTTTTGGTGTTTTTCAGCTCTTCCTGCAATTCAGCCAGTTTGCTGGGCATATCCAGCTTTTCCAGCAGCGTCTTGATCGCAGGCGCACCCATGTCAGCCATAAACGAATCCTGATAGTCTTCGCGGGCTTCGCGGTACTGCATTTCATCCAGCACCTGACCGAGTTTCAACGGAGTATCACCGGGATCGGTCACTACCCACGATTCGTAGTAGATGACCCGTTCCAGATTCTTGGCGATCATATCCAGCGCCAGACCGATACGGCTGGGCATACACTTGAAAAACCAAATGTGCGATACAGGTACCGCCAGCTCAATGTGCCCCATGCGTTCACGGCGCACTTTGCTCTGGGTCACTTCCACACCGCAGCGGTCGCAGATAATGCCCTTGTGCTTGACACGTTTGTATTTACCGCAGTTACACTCCCAGTCGCGGGTAGGACCGAAAATGCGTTCGCAGAACAAGCCGCCTTTTTCCGGCTTGAGTGTGCGGTAGTTGATCGTTTCAGGCGTTTTGACTTCGCCGTGGCTCCAGGAGCGGATCACGTCCGGCGAAGCAACGTTGATGGAAACCGCGCCGAATGAGTTGGCGGAAGATTTCCCCAAAACGTCACGATAAGCGAAAGTATTGTCTATCACAGTAGGAATCCTCCTGATTAATTAGCCTGATTCTTTTTGACCGTGCGGATATCCAGACCCAAACTCTGCATTTCCTTGAGCAGCACGTTGAACGATTCCGGACGACCGGCTTCGAGAATGTTCTGCCCCTTAACGATCGATTCATAAATGCGGGCGCGGCCGTTCACATCGTCGCTCTTGACCGTCAGCATTTCCTGCAAGTTGAACGCTGCACCGTAGGCTTCCAGCGCCCACACTTCCATTTCCCCGAAACGCTGACCGCCGTGCTGCGCTTTACCGCCCAGCGGCTGCTGAGTCACCAGCGAGTACGGCCCCGTCGAACGGGCGTGGATCTTGTTGGCAACCAGGTGGTCGAGTTTCAGCATATAGATCTGACCGACCATCACGCGCTGGTCAAAGCGATCCCCGGTGCGGCCGTCATATACATCGGCCTTACCGTCATACACATAGCTGCCGTCGGCTTCCTTGCGGAAGCCCCAATGGTAGTTGATACCGTCTTTTTCCGCAGCTTTGGCATTGGCTTCTTCCATCAGCGAAACGATCTGCTCTTCGGTAGCCCCGTCGAACACAGGAGTCGCCACCTTGATACCCAGCATCTTGGCAGCCCAGCCCAGATGGGTTTCCAGCACCTGACCAACGTTCATGCGGCTCGGCACCCCCAGCGGGTTAAGCACGATATCCACCGGCGTACCATCGGCCAGGAAGGGCATATCTTCCAGCGGAACAATACGCGAAACAATACCCTTGTTACCGTGGCGTCCTGCCATCTTGTCACCGATCTGCAGCTTACGCTTGCAGCCCACATAGACCTTCACGCGGCTGATAGTACCGGCATTCAAGCCTTCACCGCTTTCCAGACTCAGAGTCGAATCGGCGCGCTGGGCTTCATTTTCTTCAAACTGCGGAATAAATCCGGCAATGATCGAAGTGATGGATTCCTTCAGCGGGCAATCTTCCATCGCCCAGGAATCGTACTTGGCAGCCAGCTTCTGAATGCTGCTGCGGGTCACGCGGCGGTTGGAACCGATCAAAACCGTATTTTCCTTGCTGGAAGCCGTATCCAGAATCGGGAAAGGCAGCTTCTGCCCCAGCATCACATCCGCCAGACGGTCGGTCAAATCTTCCACCAGATCGTTATAAAGCTGGCGGTAGTTGTCCTTGATCTGCTTTTCCTGACGGCGCTTTTCGGTCTTGGTCTTGTTCTGACGGTTGGGATCTTTGGCGTATTCGATACGCACATCCATAACAATACCGCCCTTGCCGCTGGGCACCACCAGACTGGAATCCTTCACGTCGGCAGCCTTTTCGCCAAAAATCGCGCGCAGCAATTTTTCTTCGGGCGCCAATTCTGTTTCGCTCTTGGGCGTGATCTTACCTACCAGAATATCCCCGGGGCCGACTTCAGCACCTTCAAACACCACCCCGTCAGCACGCAGATTGCGCAAAGCATCTTCGCCGACGTTGGGGATGTCGCGGGTGATTTCTTCCGGACCGAGTTTGGTATCGCGGCTGGTGATTTCAAATTCTTCAACGTGAATACTGGTGTAAACGTCTTCCTTCACCAGCCGTTCACTTACAATAATAGCGTCTTCAAAGTTGTATCCGCACCAGGGCATGAATGCCACCAGCACGTTTTTACCCAGACCCAGTTCCCCCTGCTGCGTGGCAGGTCCGTCGGCAAGCACATCGCCGGCTTTGACCACCGCACCGCGCTGAATGATCGGCTTCTGGTTGATACAAGTACCTGCGTTGCTGCGCAGGAACTTCTTGAGCCGGTAAACTTTGGCAGTATCGGGATTGGCAGTTTCCTCCAACGGCAAACCGTCTTCGGTCACCACGATCCGATTGCTGCAAACTTCGGCCACCACCCCGTCGGACACCGCAGAAATCACGGCGCGGGAGTCGATTGCAATGCGTTCTTCCAACCCAGTTCCAACCAGCGGAGATTCAGGCACCAGCAGCGGCACACCCTGACGCTGCATGTTTGAACCCATCAAAGCACGGTTGGCGTCGTCGTGTTCCAGGAAGGGAATCGTACCGGCAGCGGCACTTACCAGCTGCTTGGGCGACACGTCCATATACTGAATACTTTCACGGGGACGTTCTTCGCTTTCCCCATACTGACGGGTCATGACCATTTCGCGGACAAAGCTGCCATCTTCCGCCAACAGTGCGTTGGCCTGGGCAATAACAAATTCTTCTTCACGGTCAGCGGTCAGATAATCAATTTCATTGGTCACTTTGCCATCCACCACGCGGCGGTAGGGAGTTTCCAAAAAGCCGAAGTGGTCGATCAAAGCGTAAAGCGACATCGAAGAAATAAGACCGATGTTCGGACCTTCAGGAGTTTCGATCGGGCAAATACGGCCGTAGTGGCTGGTATGCACGTCGCGGACTTCAAACCCTGCACGGTCGCGGCTCAAACCACCGGGCCCCAACGCCGACAGACGGCGCTTGTTGGTCAATTCGCTCAGCGGGTTGGTCTGATCCATAAACTGCGACAGCTGATTGCGGGCAAAGAAGTCCCGGATCACGCTGGAAAACGCTTTGGGATGGATCAACTTGCTGGGCGTCGGCGCCACTTCATCGTTGTTGTGCATAGTCATGCGTTCACGGATAAGCCGTTCCGTGCGCAGCAGACCCATGCGGCAGTGATTCTGCAGCAATTCACCCACCGTACGGACACGGCGGCTGCCCAAATGGTCGATATCATCCACCTGACCGCCGGTATGACGCAGCTTGATCAGCTCGATCGTAGCCGCCATCAGATCCTGCGGCGCCAGACTGCGTTCGGTCAACGGCAGATCCAACCCCAGACGTTCATTGATCTTGTAACGGCCCACCGCACCCAGATCGTAACGCTTGATATCAAAGAACAAACGCTTGATCAGCTGTTTGGCATTGTTCAGGTTCGGCGGATCCCCGGGGCGCATCTTGCGATAGATTTCCTTGAGCGCCTCTTCTTCGTTGCGGGCGGGGTCACGGCTCAAGCAGTTGATCAGATAGTTCGCACCGTCAGGAATACGCACCAATTCGATCTTCTTGATCTGATTTTCCTGCAAAAGCTGCAGCGATTTTTCCGACATGGGTTTGAGTTCTTCCAGCAGCACCACATCGTTTTCGCCGATAACATCATCCACCGTAAAGAGTGTGGAGAGATCTTCCTCCTTGAGCAGCTGGGCAGGCGTATAGCTGTTGATTTCGTAGTTTACGCCCAGAATATCCTTGTTGCTCTGGTAGCCGATAGCACGCATGAAAGTAGTGATAAGGAACTTTCTTCTTCTGCGGCGGCGGTCGAGGTAAATGTAAATATTGTCGTTGGTGTCAAACTGCACTTCCATCCACGAACCGCGGTCGGGAATGATGCGGTAGCTGTAAAGCATCTTGCCGTTGGTGTGGCGGGTGCGTTCAAAACAAATACCGGGGGAGCGGTGCAGCTGGCTGATGATGACCCGTTCCGCACCGTTGATGACAAATGTACCGCCATCAGTCATCATGGGCATATCGCCAAGAAACACCCGTTCGGGAATTTCCGAACCTTTGCTCTTGACCATAAAATCCACATACAAGGGCGCGCTGTAGGTCTTGCCGTCCTTGATGCAGTCAATCACATCGGTCTTGGGTTCGCCCAGCGTATAGCCCACGAACTCGATCGACATGTTTTTATCGTATGATTCAATCGGAAATATTTCGTTGAATACTTCCTGAAGTCCCGCATTGACCCGATCGGCCTGCGGCACATCTTTCTGCAGAAAATCCCGGTAAGAATCGATCTGAAGACCGATCAAATCCGGAATCGGCAGAACTTCCTGAAGCTTGCCAAAATTTATGCGCTTCGCCATGTGTTTACTCATCCTTGGTGTAAGAAAGTTTATTATCTCGCACTACCTGTTCAAATCGGTTGCATAATCAGTAACGTGATTCGCAGCCGTCCATCGCCCCGAAAGGGGTTTCTTGCCAAGTGAGTTAGATTTTCAACCAGTCACGCAAATATCATCGCGGCATGTGACTTGCCGAAAACCGGAAAGATTCGGTCAAGAATATGCAGATTTTTTTCATTTTCATGCCAGAAAATCCCCGGTTCCGCAACTCCGGACTGTACAGTTTTTTTAAGGTAATCTGCACAACAATACCTGAAACGCAAACAACGGTCGAGGGGTTTTACAACCCCTCCACCGTTATTTTTTTCTGCTCTTAAGTCAGAATCAATTACTTGATTTCGACCTTGGCACCGGCGCCTTCGAGCTGAGCCTTGATCTTGTCGGCATCTTCCTTGCTGACAGCTTCCTTGACAGCCTTCGGAGCAGCTTCGACCAGATCCTTGGCTTCCTTCAGACCAAGACCGGTGATGGCACGCACTTCCTTGATGACCGCAACTTTGTTGTCGCCAAAGCTGGCAAGCACAACGTCAAATTCGGTCTTTTCTTCAGCGGCGGCTGCGGGAGCAGCAGCACCGGCAACAGCAGCAACCGCGACCGGAGCAGCGGCGCTCACACCAAGACGTTCTTCCAAAGCCTTGACCAGCTTGGAAAGTTCCAGAACAGTCATGTTCTCGACGTAATCGATAAAAGATTCCATGTTGACTTCAGCCATGATAATATTCCTCCATTAATGACTTTGTTGTCTTT
>SUWJ01000026.1 GCA_015061545.1 Lentisphaerota bacterium
GTTTTTTTAACAAATAAAATTTGACAAACCGTCTCTCATAGGAGGGGTGGAGTTTGAGGAGGGGAAAAAGGACCTTTCCTCAAAAGGTCTTTTTCCCCTCCTCAAGAGCCAGACTTTATTAAAAAGGCGGGTTTAAAAAAGATCCGGCGCAGGTGGGGGGACGCTGCGCCGGCAGGAACGAACGCCATGGAACATCCAAGGGGAGGCGGGGAACCTAAATAAGTATAGCAGATGCTCCCGGCTTATTTTGCCCATTCCTGTATTATTAATATACAGCAAAAAATTTTAATTGCTTTTTTTTTTTTTTTTTTTTCTGATTTTTTTCGGTTCGGGTGTAAGAAATGGCAATATACAGGGGAATATCTATAAAATCGGCGCGATTTTTCCTGTTATCGGCAGCAGATGCACCCTTGACAGATTTTTATGCAGCGTGTATATTAAGTCCGGCTCATAAAAAGCGCTGTTTTACAGAGAAAGGCTGGATGGAACATGGAAGAGCTGCTGGATGTTTATGATAAGTTGGGAAATCATGTGGGGTGTTATCCCCGGCGGGAGTGTCACGGCAATCCCGCGCTGATCCATCGGGTGGTTCATGTGGTGGTTTTTGATCGGGAACTTAAACATATACTGCTGCAGAAGCGCTCGAAAAATAAAACTATCCAGCCGGGTAAGTGGGATACCGCCGTGGGCGGTCACGTCAACGCGGGCGAAGAATTGTCGGCGGCGGCCTGCCGCGAATTGCGCGAAGAGCTGGGAATTGACTCTCCGTTGGAATTTTTCTTTGAAGACAAGATCCGCAACGAAATTGAGTCGGAAGATGTGTTCGTTTATAAAACCGTATCGGACGGCCCTTTCGATTATCAGCGAGAGGAGATCGACGCGGTTGAATTTTTTGACTTGCGCAAATTTGCCGATCCGACTTGCCGCTGCCGTGAAGATTTTACCCCCAATTTGCAGAAAGAACTGGCTTTGATTCTGGAAAAAATGGGAATCGCGGTGAAACAGTAAATGAAAAACTCAGGAAAATTGCCCCGTAATATATCGTGGCGCCGCAATCTGGTGTTTATCTGGCTGGGGCAGCTGCTCGCCATGGCGGGTTCGTCAATGGTGATACCGTTTATGCCCATATATTTCCGGGTGGAGCTGGGCTTGGCAGATGAGGCGCAGCGGGCGTGGGCAACCTCGCTTTTTTACACGGTGGGAATGTTGAGTTTTTGCATTTCCAATCCGCTGTGGGGGGCGCTGGGCGATCGTTTCGGCCGCAAGATCATGCTGCTGCGGGCGTATTTTGTAACGGGGATCACCTTTCCGGCCATGATTTTTATGCCCAATATGACACTGCTTTTGATAATGCGGTTTGTTGCGTCGATGTTTTCGGGGACCGTATCGGCGGCGCAGGCGCTGACTGCGGTCACCACTCCCGATCAGCATCAGGGCTTTGC
Organism: Lentisphaerota bacterium; assembly: GCA_015061545.1. Classification (GTDB taxonomy): domain Bacteria; phylum Verrucomicrobiota; class Lentisphaeria; order Victivallales; family Victivallaceae; genus SIG78. Next base: position 1,443 of record SUWJ01000026.1, read on the forward strand.
GCTGGGCAGTTTGAGCGCTGCATTCTGGTCGGGCAATATGCTGGGAATGTTGTCGGGCGGATTGTTGGCGCATTACTTCGGGTATATGACAACTTTTATGCTTTGCGGAGCGTTTTTTATAACCAGCGGTTTGCTGACGCTCTTTTTTGTGGAAGAAAATTTTGTCCCGCCGTTGAAACTGAAAAATCACTCAAAGTCAGGCCGGAAAATCGCTTTGCCCGCCTTCAGCACCGGAGTCTGGATCCTGCTGGGAGTGTTGTTCCTGCTGCCGCTGGCACGGCGCTGCGATGAACCATTCCTGCCGCTGCTGGTGGAGTTCATCGGCGGTATGGAGCGCGCCGAAATCAACACCGGGTGGATAACCGCGGCTTCGGCGCTGGGCGGAATCATGTCGGGAATTGTCTTCGGCCATCTCAGCGATAAATACAAACCGCTGACTCTGGCTGCTCCCGCTTTGCTGGCTGCAGGTGGTTTTATGCTCATGCAGGCTGCTGCAAATTCGCTGTGGATGTTGGCGCTGGCACGGTTTATGGTATTCTTTGCCGCAGGCGGATTGGAACCCGTATTTCTGGCCATGATCTCTCACTCCGTGAACCCCGACTTGCGGGGAACTGTATTCGGCTGGGGCGCCAGCGCCAGAGTATTCGGCGGTATGGCCGGCGCTCTGGTCGGCGGCGCCGCAACCGCATATCTGGGGGTACGCGGCGTTTTTGCCCTCGCAGGTATAATCATGCTATCCTTGATATTGCTGATAATCCCCGCCATAAAAAAAGTCGAACGCATGAATTGTAAATAAGGAGCACCTCCTTTCAAAAACCAGAAGGGCGGTGTAATGCAACAACCGTTCGGTTGAGCGGACCCTTTGTCCGACCCGTCCGACCTGTCCGACCTGTCCGACCTGTCCGACAAAAACGCGCCTGTTTGCCCCGTCCACGCCCGTCCGACAAAATCACGTTTGTTTGCCGCTGCGCCGGGGCGGTTCAAATTTTTTTGTCGGAGCGCGGATGTGCTTTGCGGTAGGCTTCTTTGAGCCGTTCGGTGCTGACGTGGGTGTAGATTTGAGTTGTACCCAGATTGGCGTGTCCCAGCATTTCCTGTACGCTGCGCAAGTCCGCCCCGGCATCCAGCAGATGGGTGGCAAAGCTGTGCCGCAGTTTGTGCGGTGTCAGATCCGGCGGCAAGCCCGCCTGTGCCAGATAGAGTTTCAAATTGCGCTGGAAGCTGCGCGGAGTCAGGCGGCTGCCGTTGCTGTTGACAAAAATTGCCGCCGCCGGCGAATTATCGGCGGTGCGGTTGCGGCGCAAAGTCAGATAATTCCGCAATGCGCTGCGGGCAGGTCTGCCCAATGCACAAAGCCGTTCCTTTTTGCCTTTACCATGGACGACTATTACTCCGCCGAGCATATCCAGATCTTTAAAATTCATATTCATTGCTTCGCTGATACGCAGTCCGCCGGAGTAGATCACTTCGATCAATGCCTGATCCCGCGCGGAAGCAAATGCGGCAAGTTCCTCATTTTTGGCGCCGCCGGTACGGATTTGTTCAAGCCAATGCTCTCTTACTGCGGAAATCAACTGTTCGATAGCATTCAAACTCATTACTTTAGGCAGTTTGCGTTCGTGTCCCTGGGCAGGAAGGCGCATAAACGGATTAGCGGAAACTGCGCCCTGCTGCTGCATAAAACGGTAAAAACTGCGCAGACTGGAGAGCTTTCTGGCAATGGAATTTTTGGAGAGTTTGAGTTTATGCAGCTCCTGCAGATAACTGCGGGCATCGTCGCGGGCGAAATTCTGCCATGAATCAAAATTTTCGTCACCATTTGCCATAAGCTGGACAAACTGCTGCAAATCAAGCCGATAGCTGTTGACGGTGTGGGCGCTGGCTTGTTTTTCGATTGTCAGATAGCGGAAAAAATCTTCCAGTTGACTCATACCAACTCCTGTATATAAAGCAAATTGCAATAAATTTGATTCAGTTGGATATTATCACTTTAAGCCCCAGCATTATCAGCACCAGCGCGGCGGGCCATACGCAATTTTTGCCCAGCAGTTTGCCCGACCAGCGCCCCAGCGCACAAGCTGCAATGGCAATGGCAAAGGTAACTGCGCCGATGATAAGCGAATCAGGCAGAATATTGCTGCGGTGCTGAAACTGAAAACTCACCCCCACCAGCAGCGCATCCAGACTGGTGGCAAATGCCAGCACCGTAAGCTGCTGCAGCGAAAAACGTTTGGTCTTTTCGTTTTTGCCGTCAAAAAACATCTTGCCGCCTACAGCTATAAGCAGCGATCCGGCAAGATATTTACCGAAGCTGCTGACCAGATCACCAGCAAAACTGCTGCCGTAGAATCCGATCAGCGGCATCAAAAATTGGAATCCGCCGAAAAACGCCGCCGTCAGCAGCATCTTGCGATAGTTGAAGGTCCATCGTCCTGCCGCCGCCAGCGCTGCCGAAGCCGCCGCCGCATCCATTGCCAGCGCCGCACCCAGCAGAACAGCTTCTGCGATCGTACTCCAAAGCATAGTTTTTTACCAGCCCAGATCCTGCAGAAATCTGGCGCAGAGTGCGGGCCAGGATTTTATCCAGTCAAACTGATTTTCCATACCCGGGCGGTCGCCCAGACTCAAGCCGTGATTGCCCTGCGGATAAATGTGCAGTTCGGAGTGGATATTGAGTTTTTTCAGCGCCATAAAGTATTCGATGCTGTTTTCCACCGGTACGGTCGTATCCGGCGCCGTATGCCAGATAAATGCCGGCGGTGTGTTGCAATCGGCAACTGCGGGCCAGCTGAATTCACGATAATCTTCCGCCGGCAGTTCGTTGCCGAACAGATTGTAGTAGCTCCCCAGATGCGGATTTTCCGTCAGCGCCGAAAGCACCGCGTAGCAGAGGATCGACGCATTGGGCCGTGCCGCTTCGCTGCCGGGCATATTCGACACCATCGCCGCCAGATGACCGCCGGCTGAAAAACCCAGCACCGCGATCTTATCGGGTTTTACCCCCAGCTCTGCTGCGTGTTCGCGGGTATATTTTACCGCATTGCGGGCATCTTCCAGCGGCACAGGATAGGTCACAGGTTTTATCCGATACATACATACAGCGGCGTGAAAGCCCAGCTCCACAAATTTTTCCGCCACCGGCACCGCTTCGTGAGGCGCCAGCATCTGATAGCCGCCGCCGGGGAAGACGATGACCATTCCGCGTTCACCGCCTTCGGGATGCAGAAAATACTCGATCGTACAGGTTTGATCCTGCAGTGTTTCGCCCAGTTGTATCTTCATAATCTCTTTTGATCCTTACAGTAGAGGTTTGGCTGCTTTGAGCCATTCGTCGGCGATCAGCTGGTTGCCTGCGGGACTCGGATGCACTCCGTCAAAAAGCCAATAGCTGTTGGGCGCGATTTTGGCGGCGGCATCCAGTTTATCCTGCAGCGGCAGAAAAACCGCGTCAAATTCCTTCGCCAGTTTTTCCGTGATCGCGGCGCGGACTTTGACTTCGCTCAAAAAGTCTTCGTCCACTACGTCGCTGAGCAGCGCAAAGGGTTCCATAAGCAGGAGTTTGACGTTGGGCAGAACCTTTTTGGTCCACTCCAGCATCATGCGGTAAACCTGCTCAAAACGATCAGCTTCCACGCCGTTATGATTGCCGACTTCGTGCCACACATCGTTGACGCCGATAAGTATGGAAATGATATCGGGGCGCAAATTCAGCGCGTCGATCTTCCAGCGGGCGTAAAGATCCACCACCCGGTTGCCCGAAATACCGCGGTTGATGCAGCGGTACATCGCTTCGGGATCTTCCAGCAGCAGACGGCTGCTGACAAGATTACTGTAGCCGTAGCCCAGATGCCACGGCAGATTGACTTCCGCTTCACGGTCGCGGCGGCAATCGGTGATGCTGTCGCCCTGAAAAAGGATGGTTTTCATAGGAGTTCGCTTTCCTGAAAATTATTTGCGCTTCATGTGAGGGAACAAGATCACATCGCGGATGGATTCCGCCCCGGTCAGCAATATCACCAGACGGTCGATCCCTACGCCCATACCGCCGGCGGGCGGCATACCGTATTCCAGCGCGGTCAGGAAGTCTTCGTCGATCTTGTCAGCCATAAGTTCACCGGCTGCTTTGTCGCGCTCGAACTGTTCGGTAAAGCGTTTGCGCTGTTCGATGGGGTCGTTGAGTTCGGTGTAGGCAGGAGCGATTTCCTGACCGTTGATTTCCAGTTCAAAAACATCCACCAGATTGGCATCGTCTTTGCAGGAACGCGCCAGCGGCAGCAGCACCGAAGGCATCCGCATAACAAAGGTGGGCTGGATCAGGGTGTGTTCGATAAGTTTTTCATAGACTTCGTTGGTCACTTCAAAGTCGGGCGTGGTGTTGTCCACATCCAGCCCCAGCGCCTGAGCGCGTTTGACCCGTTCTTCGTAAGTTATATCGAACCAGTCGGCGCCGCCTTTTTCGCGCACCAGATCGTGATAAGTCACCCGCCGCCAGGGTTTGCCCAGGTCGATGATCTTGCCCGCGCCGTTGTCGATGGTCAGCGTACCGCAAACCTTCATCGCCACGGTTTTGATCATGGATTCGATCAGTTCCATCATCGTTTCGCAGTTGCCGTATGCCTGATAGAGTTCCAGCATGGTGAATTCGGGGCTGTGACGGCGGTCGATACCTTCGTTACGGAAGTTGCGGTTCATTTCAAAGACCCGTTCAAAGCCGCCCACCAGCAGACGCTTGAGGTAGAGTTCGGGGGCGATACGCATATACATATCGGTACTCAGCGCTTCGTAATAGGTCTTGAAGGGCTTGGCGGAAGCACCGCCGGGGATCGGCTGCATCATGGGAGTTTCCACTTCCACAAAGTCGCGTTCGCTGAGGAAGTTGCGCACTTCGCGCAGGATGGCGAAGCGTTTGCGGAAAACTTCCATGCTGTCGGGATTGGTCATCAAATCCAGATAACGCTGACGGTAGCGCTGTTCCACATTGGTCAGGCCGTGGAATTTTTCGGGCAGCGTGCGCAGGCTTTTGCAAAGCAGAGTAAATTCTTTGACTTTGATGGTCAGTTCGCCCGTGCGGGTGACAAAGAGATTGCCTTTGATCCCGACGATATCGCCGATATCCAGTTTCTTGAAGAGGGCAAAGGCTTCGTCGCCCAGTTCGTTTTTGCTGACAAAGAGCTGCATTCTGCCCGAGCTGTCCTGCACGTTGGCGAAAATGCTTTTGCCCATCAGCCGCATTGCCATCAGACGGCCTGCGGCGCAAGCGCTCTGTTCGACTTCGGGGGCGGCTTCGGGATCGAATTTTTCGCGCAATGCGGCACATTTTTCGGCGCCGTCAAAGCGTTCGCCCCAGGGGTTGATGTTCATAGCTTCCAACTCGCGCACTTTGAGGGTGCGCTGGGCGACGATACTGCTGTCGCTCTCGATCTGGCTGATATCCTGATTTTCGGTTTCAGGATTCTGAACTTGATCGCTCATGGTCTTCTCCCTTTCGGTAAAATATATATTTTTCTGCAAAATTTGCTGCTTTGATCAAACAATACATTTTTATTAATATAACATCGTTTGTCAAAACTTGCAATTTCCTGAAATGGAGATATAGTAATAAAGCTGAATTTTTGTGCATGATACCATGACGTCAGCGTTTGGATTCTCAGATCGTAAGCGATGCCGTCGGGTTTTTTTGTGTCAAAACCGTCAGCTGACACGGGTTTGCAGCACTTGAACGGGTGGGTTGTTTCCAATGCGGTATGGATTTTTCTGCAGGAGGGCAAGTTGCCGGATCGGGCGCTGTAGTAATAACAAATCATTATTAAGGAGGTCATGAAAATGATCCAAAAGTTTTTTGGTGCCGTGCTTGCGGCATCGTTGTTTGCTCCGGCGGCTATGGCGGCTGAAGCTTGCGACAAAGCACTCTGCAATCTGCAGATGCTCTGGTACGTTGCCCCCGCGGCATCGTTGTTGGCGCTGATCGTGGCAGTTGTTTTCTACAAGAAGATGATCGCTGCCAACGAAGGCAGCGACAAGATGAAAGAGATCGCCGGTTATGTGCGCGAAGGCGCCATGGCGTACCTCTTCCGTCAGTACAAGATCGTCGGCTGGGTCTTTGCCGTGCTGTTCGTGCTGTTTGCGGTGCTGGCGTACTTCGGTTTGCAGAATCCCTTTGTTCCGGTGGCGTTCCTTACCGGCGGTTTCTTCAGCGGTCTGTGCGGCTATATCGGTATGCGCACGGCTACTGCTGCCAGCAACCGTACTGCTCAGGCTGCCAGCGAAGGTCTGAACCGCGGCTTGCAGGTGGCGTTCCGCTCGGGCGCGGTGATGGGTCTGGTGGTGGTCGGTCTGGGTCTGATGGACATCTGTTTGTGGTATGTGATTCTGGACAAACTGATCTACTCGGCTGCCAACATGGCAAGCGGTCTGGATTTTGCGGGTCTGGAATTTGTCAAAGCCGGCTGCACCGTTCCTGAAAAATATGTGGCTATCACCACCACCATGCTGACCTTCGGTATGGGTGCCTCCACTCAGGCATTGTTTGCCCGTGTCGGCGGCGGTATCTACACCAAGGCTGCTGACGTCGGTGCCGACCTGGTGGGTAAAGTCGAAGCGGGTATCCCCGAAGACGACCCCCGCAACCCGGCTACCATTGCTGACAACGTTGGTGACAACGTCGGTGACGTTGCCGGTATGGGTGCTGACCTTTACGAAAGCTACTGCGGCTCGATCCTGGCTACTGCCAGTCTGGGTGCTGCGGTGGCAGTCGGCGCGGCGCAGTTTGATCTTGCCAGCGCGCTGAAACTCATCCTTGCCCCGATGATCGTGGGCGGTCTGGGTACGATTTTCTCCATTTTCGGTATGCTTATGGTGCGCTGCAAAGAAGGCGCTTCGCAGAAGAATCTGCTCAACAGTCTGCTGACCGGTACGCTGGGCAGCTCGATATTGATTCTGATTGCGCTGGTGGTGCTGGTGCAGCTCGACTTCATCACCTGGGGGCTCTTCGGTTCGGTTATTGCGGGTCTGCTCTGCGGTGTGATCATCGGTCAGGCTACTGAATACTACACTTCTGACGAATACAAACCCACCAAGGGTATCGCCCAGCAGGCGGTCATGGGTCCTGCCACCACGATCATCGACGGTTTGGCTACGGGGATGTACTCCACCGGTATTCCGGTAATCACGGTCTGCGTGGCGATTCTGTGCGCCTTCGGCTTTGCCGGCGGCTTCGGCAACTTCTCCATGGGTCTTTACGGTATCGGTTTTGCGGCGGTGGGTATGCTCTCCACGCTGGGTATCACGCTGGCGACCGACGCTTACGGCCCGATTGCCGACAATGCCGGCGGTAACGCTGAAATGTCGGGTATGCCTCACGAAGTGCGCGAACGCACCGACGCTCTGGACAGTCTGGGCAACACCACGGCTGCCACGGGTAAGGGTTTTGCCATCGGTTCGGCGGCTCTGACCGCCATGGCGCTGCTGGCTGCTTATCTGGAAGAAGCCAAACTGGTGCTGATGAAGGGTGTTGATCTGGCAACTGCCGAAGGCAAAGCGCTGGCGGAACAGATCAAAGATATCCCCGGCATGGTTGATTACTTTACGCTGCACTTGATGAACCCCTATCTGATCTGCGGTCTGTTTGTGGGCGGCATGATGGCGTTCATCTTCTGCGCCATGACCATGAAAGCGGTGGGTCGTGCGGCAGGTTCGATGGTGGAAGAAGTCCGTCGTCAGTTCCGCGAAATCCCCGGTATCATGGAAGGCAATGCCAAACCTGACTACGCCCGCTGCGTGGAAATCTCCACGGCCGGTGCCCAGAAAGAAATGATCGTGCCGAGCTTGCTGGCGATCATCGTGCCGGTGGTGACCGGTCTGGTGCTGGGTGTGGCTGGTGTGATCGGTCTGCTGGCAGGCGGTCTGGTGGCAGGTTTCATGCTGGCGACGCTGCTGAACAACGCCGGCGGTGCCTGGGACAATGCCAAGAAATACATCGAAAAGGGCGCTCACGGCGGTAAGAAACTTGCCGACGGCAGCAAGAACCCGGTTCACGGTGCGGCGGTTATCGGCGACACGGTCGGCGACCCCTGCAAAGATACCAGCGGTCCGAGCCTGAACATTCTGATCAAGCTCATGAGCATGGTCAGCGTGGTCTTTGCTCCGGTGGTCATCAAGTTTGCTCCTGTCATTCAGGGCTGGCTGGGTCTTGGTCAGATCTGATCTGACTTGCTGATCGAACAGTAAATCTGTAAAGGGCTGTTGCAAAACCTTCAAACAAGGTGAGCAGCAGCTCTTTTTTATGCCTGAAAATAGTGTATATTTGCGCTGTTTTTTCGGGGTATTATACTTGAAAATCAAAGTTTTTATGGTATCTTATTTCTGAGAGGTAATTTCAGGAGTCAGCAAAGGTACTTTCATCAAGGTGCGAAGGCAGCTCGACAAGGCTGTGCCGCTGACAATTGAGATTACTTCTTGAAAAAATGAACTTTATGGAAAGGAATCAAAAAATATGGCTCTTACTACGCTGCACGAAGTTCTGAAGATCGCGGTGGAAAACAACGCGTCAGATATTCACGTCAAAGAAAACGCTCCGGTCTATTACCGTATCGACGGAACCATGGTCGGCTGCGATTTTACTGCCACGCGGGAACTCATCTACGGTTTTATCGATCAGGTTGCCAACCCCAAGCAGCGGGAAATGCTGGATAATACCGGCGACCTTGACCTTTCTCACCGCGAGGACGAAGTGGGCCGTTTCCGCGTGAATATTCACCGTCAGCGCGGACTTATGGGGGTAACTTTCCGCTGGGTCAAGAACGAGATCCTCAACTTTGAACAGCTGGGGCTGCCCCCGGTGCTGAACGAAATCGCCAAAGCCAAGCGGGGTATCATCATCATCACCGGTACTACCGGCAGCGGTAAATCCACGACCATGGCGGCGATTCTGCAATATGTGAACACCTACCGTCAGGAACACGTTATAACCATCGAAGACCCCATCGAATACGAGTTTGAAGACGATCAGTCGATCTTTGAACAGCGGGAAGTCGGTCTGGATACAGACAGCTTTTTCGGCGCACTCAAACACGCGCTCCGTCAGGACCCCGATATCATCATGGTGGGGGAAATGCGCGACCGTATCAGCTTTGAAGCCGCTTTGCAGGCTGCCGATACGGGGCATCTGGTGATCACCACGCTGCACGCCTCCAACGCGTCGCAGACCATCACCCGTATTATGGATATGTTTGAAAAGAACGAGCAGGACGCCATCCGCGAAGCGCTGGCAGCCAACCTTTGCGCGGTTATTTCCCAGCGTCTGGTGCCGATGGCGGGCGGAGTGGGGCGCGCTCCCGTCAACGAAATCATGCTCAATACGCCGATCGTGACCAAACTGATTCAGGAAGACCGTCTGGAAAAACTTTCGGCGGCGATCCAGGGCGGTCAGGGCGACGGCATGATGACCTTCAACCAGTGCCTGCTGGAGCTGGTCAATGCCGGACGGGTGGATCGGGAAGATGCGCTGGCGATTTCGGATAACCCCGAAGGGTTGAAGATGAACTTTGAAGGTATCTTCCTCTCCGCCGACGCCGGCGGCGGTCTGGTGGGTTAAATTGTTGAAAAATAAAATCAATCTCTTACAGGAGTTTTTGTTATTATGAGAAGTGATGTTATGAAGAAAGGCGAGGAGCGCGCTCCTCATCGCGCTTTGATGCGGGCGACCGGGATCATGGGTAAAGATATCGAAAAACCCTTTATCGGCGTTTGCAACAGTTACACCAACATTGTTCCCGGCCATTGCCATCTGCAGAAAGTGGGTCAACTGGTCTGCGAAGCCATCCGCGAAGCGGGCGGGATCCCCTACGAATTCAACACTATGGCGATCTGCGACGGTATTGCCATGGGGCACAGCGGCATGAAGTACAGTCTGCCCAGCCGCGAGATCATTGCCGATACGGTGGAGTCGATGCTTATGGCGCACCCGGTGGATGCAGTTATCTGCATACCCAACTGCGACAAGATCGTGCCCGGTATGCTTATGGGCTGTATGCGGGTGAATATTCCCACGATCTTCTGTTCGGGCGGACCGATGGCTGCGGGCAAACCCCGTAACGGTGCGGATTCTGACCTTATCACGGTCTTTGAATGGGTGGCAAAACATCGTATCGGCGAAGTTTCCGACGACGAACTTGCCAGTTTGGAATGCGATGCCTGCCCCGGCCCCGGCGCCTGTTCGGGTATGTTCACCGCCAACAGTATGAACTGCCTCTGCGAAGCGCTGGGCATTGCGCTGCCGGGCAACGGCACCACGCTTGCCACCAGCGAAGAACGCAAAGATTTGTGGAAGCGCGCCGCCAGACGGGCGGTGGAAATGGCGCTCGACCCCAATGCTAAACGCGCCCGCGACTTTGCCACCGAAGAATCCTTTGCCAACGCGTTGGTGCTGGATATGGCAATGGGTGGATCTTCCAACACGATTCTGCATACGCTGGCAATCGCTACCGAAGCAGGGGTGCCGCTGGATCTCAAGAAACTTGATGCCATCAGCAAAGCGACTCCCCACATCTGCAAACTTTCGCCCTCCAGCGATATACATATTCAGGACTGCCACGCGGTCGGCGGCATTATGGCGATCATGAAAGAAGCTGCCAAACTGGGTACGATCAATCTTTCCGCACCCTGTGTTTCGGGCAGAACCATCGGCGAAGAAATCGCTGCTGCGCCCGATGCCGACGGTACGATCATCCGCAAGCTGGATAATCCTTACAGCGCCACCGGCGGGTTGTCGGTACTGTTCGGGAATCTGGCGGAAAAGGGCTGCGTGGTCAAAACTGCGGGGGTATCCAAGTCGATGCTGGTACATCGCGGTCCGGCGGTGATCTTTGAAAGTCAGGAAGATGCCTGCGAGGGTATTCTGGCAGGAAAAGTCAAATCCGGCGACGTGGTGGTCATCCGCTACGAAGGACCTAAGGGCGGACCGGGTATGCAGGAAATGCTGGCGCCGACCAGTTACATCATGGGCCGCGGTCTGGGCGACAGCGTGGCGCTGATTACCGACGGCCGTTTCTCGGGCGGTACACACGGCGCGTGCATCGGTCATGTAAGTCCCGAAGCCGCCCGCGGCGGTCTGATCGCTTATGTGGAAGACGGCGATATGATTTCGATCGATATACCCAACCGCACCATCAAGCTGGAAGTTGCCGACGAAGTGATTGCCGAACGCAAAAAGAACTTTGTGGCGCCGCCGCCGAAAGTTACCGGTGGTTATCTTGCCAAGTATGCTGCGCTGGCGACCAGCGCCGATACCGGCGGGGTGCTGCGGGTGGAGGCGTAAGTAAGGCTTATGACAACGGAACTGATTGCCGAGCTGAAAATTGCAGCGGGGAAGGTGGATAAAGCAATCGCGGAAAGCACTTTCCCTGATGCAGTCAGTCCTGTTTATCTGGCTGACGCCATGCGCCGCTATCCTGCCAACGGCGGCAAACGGCTGCGTCCGGCGATAATGTTGTGGAGCGCTGCTGCGGCGGGGGGCGATATGGATAAAATTCTGCCTGCTGCCGCCGCGCTGGAGATCTTCCACAACTGGACATTGGTGCATGACGATATTATTGACGATGACGATTTGCGGCGGGGCAATCCTACGGCGCATATAGTTTTGTCGCAGGCGCTGGAGCTGCCCGAACAGCGGCGGCGCAAATTCGGCAGCGATATGGCGATCCTGGCGGGCGATTTGATGCAGGGCTGGGCGTTTGAACTGCTGGATCAAACCTGCTGCACGGCAGAGGTCAGGCTCAAACTGGCGTCGGAGCTGCGTTGTTACGGTTATTTGAAACTCGTTTCAGGCGAAGCCGAAGATGTGGAAATGAGCTGTTGCGATCCTGCCGATATCACGGTGGAGGCAGTTCGGAATATGCTGCTGGGCAAAACGGGTGCGCTGCTGCACTTTGCCGCCCGCGGCGGCTGGCTGGCGGGTAAGGATTCGGTTGACCAGTGGGACTCGGTTCATGCCCGTGCGCTGGGTGAATTCGGCGATTCGCTGGCGCTGGCGTTTCAGTTGCAGGATGATTATCTGGGGATTTTCGGCGATGTCGAAAAATTCGGCAAACCCATCGGATCGGATCTTCAGGAAGGTAAAGCTACTTTGCTTTTGCTCCACGCATTGAAAAATCTGCCCGCTGCGGCGGCGGAAGAACTGCGCGGATTGCTTTATTGCCATGAATACACATCTTGCGATATAGCCCGTGCGCGGGAACTTTTCAGCGCCGCCGGCAGCGTAAAATATTTGCAGAGAGAAATCTGCCGTCTGACTGATGAAAGTTGTAAAGCATTGAACACTCTGCCCGACAGCAAATATAAAACATTGCTGCTGGAGCTGGCAAACTACCTTATTACCAGAGAAAAATAATGAGTGCAGAAAAATTGGTCATTACCTGCGGCGGCACGGGCGGACACTTTTATCCCGGTTTGAGTGTTGCCCGCACCCAGCTGGCGCGGGGTAAAAAAGTGCTGCTGCTGCTGAGTGGAAAAAACTCCGTTGAACAGAGTCGTATTGCAGCTCAATACAATATACCCTGCCGGGTTTTGCCCCATATGCCGTCGCCTGCGGTCAGGCGTCCGGTAAGCTGTTGGAAATTTCTTAAAGGTCTGTTAAGCGGAATACGTCAGGCGCGTCAGGTGCTGGCAGCGGAAAAGCCCGATGCGGTGCTGGGAATGGGTTCCTTTGCCTCGCTGCCGGTGATCTGGGCGGCAAAACAACAGCGTTTGCCGATCGTTCTGCACGATGGCAATGCCCGTATCGGCAAAGCCAACCGCTGGCTCAGTCGTTATGCCGAAGTGCTGGCAACGGCATTTCCGGCGGTCAATGCTTCGGCGTGTTGTTGTCAATGCGTGGTGTCGGGTATGCCGCTGCGGAGCGAACTTAAACAGGAATCTTTGAGCAAAGCTGCGGCGATCGGGCAGTTAAACAATAAATTCAACACCAATTTGAAAAGCGATAATTTTACCATATTGCTCTTTGGCGGCAGTCAGGGCGCCCGCAAACTCAACGGGTGTTTCGGCGCGGCGGTCAGGCGTCTGGCAGCGGAAAAAGGCAATGTGCAGCTGATCCATTTGACCGGCGCAGGCGAATATAAAACGATGAGCGATTTTTACGCCGATTCAACATTTCCCGTGCTGCTGCTGCCGACTTTGAGCGAAATGCACTGGGCATACAGCGCTGCCGATCTGGTGCTGGCGCGGTCGGGAGGCAGTTCGGCGGCAGAAATCAACGCGTTCGGCAAATTCGCCGTGGTGGTGCCATATCCGTTTGCGGCGGAACTGCATCAGAACGACAATGCCGATTATCTGGCAAGTCTGGGGGCGGCAAAAGTTGTCAGCAACGACGATCTTTCCGAAGGTTTGGCGTATGATATATTACAGGAGCTTTACTGCCGCAGCGATTTGCAGGCTGTCGGTGCTGCGTCAAGAGCCGCCCATGCGTGGGATGGCGCGGAAGAGCTGCTGAAATTGATAGATCAACATTGCGGAGCAGCTTGAAATGAAAAAAATTCTAATTATCGGCGGCAGCGGTCATGTATCGGGTGCTGTGGTGCGTGCGGCGCTGGCGGCAAATTATCAGGTAACGACCCTTACCCGCGGGGAAAAGCCTGCGGTGGGTGCGGTGCGGGAGCTTTATGCCGATCGTCACGATGCGGCAGCGGTGGCGAAAGCTGCAGAAGAGATCGCGGGGGAAAAATTTGCGGCGGTGATCGACTGTATCGGATTCAATGCTGCCGATATGCAGCAGGATCTGGAAGTATTTGCTCCGCTGGCGGAACAGCTGCTCTTTATTTCTACCGACTGGGTCTACGAACCATCTTTGCGGCGTTTCCCGCAACCGGTCGATTCGCCTTACATAACCTGCGACCGCAACGGTGCCGAAGGTTACGGCTGGGGCAAACTTATGGCGGAAAATTATTTGCGCGAACACGCGCCGGAAAATTTGCCTTACACCATTTTCCGCCCCTGTCATATTTACGGAATGCCCTCGCTTTTGGGCTGTTTCCCCGCCCATTGCCGCGATGCTGAACTCATTGGCAGACTGTTGGCCAAGGAGCCGCTGCAGCTGGTGGATAACGGCAGACTTCTGCAGCAGCCGATTGATTGCGATGATCTGGCAAAGTGCATGATAAGCGCTGTCGGCAACGGTAAAAGTTACGGAAAAACCTTCAATATGGCAGGTCCTGACATTGTTGAATCGCGCGAATATTATGCGATAATTGCCCGGGCGCTGGGCGTGGAACTTGAAACTGAAGATATCGATTTTGATAAATATCTGGCGGAAAATCCTGCCCATCGGCCGTTTCTCTGCCATCGGGTATATACGCTGAATGATTTGAAAGATGCCAATTTATATGTGCCTGACACCCCCCTGGCGGAAGGCTTGAAAAGACATACGCTGCTGCTGCGGCAGGCAAAAGGAATGTAATTTATGAAAATTCATATTTTAGGCTCGCTTTCGGGTACCGAACCCTTTAAGGGGCGTCAACATACATCCTGGGTTTTGGAGCTGGATAACGGATCGCTTTACTGGTTTGATGCCGGTGAAAACTGTTCGCATACGGGCTATCTCAAGGGGTTGGATTTTTTCAATATCAAAGCGATATTTATTTCGCACCCCCACTACGACCATATGGCGGGTTTGCTCAACGTATTTTCCGTTTACAACAAGATCCACTACCTGCAGCAGGATCTGGAAACGCCGCGCCGCTTCGATGTTTTTATGCCGGTACCCGAATTGTGGCAGCCCTTTGAAAAACTTACCCGCACTCTGGGAGCATGGCCGCTGGCAACTGAGGTGAAAGATCATCTGCTGACTGACGGCGGAAAGTTTGAAAACGGGGAAGTAACGATTGAATTTATCGGCAATAAACACATTCCTGTTGCCGATGGCGAACCGTTGAAGAGTTTTTCTTTCCGCATCAGCGCTGAGGGCAAAACGGTGGTCTATTCCGGCGATATTGCCGACCCTGACGAAATCGGCGAATGGAGCCGGAAGTGTGATCTTCTGCTTATGGAAAGCGGGCATCATCACCCGTGGGATGTTTGCCAATACTGGCAGGAAAACGATTGCCGGATCGGTCAGGTGATCTTTATGCACCACGGACGCGATGTACTCTATTTGCCCAGCGAATGTAAAGTCCGCTGCCGCCGCGCGCTGGGCAAAGAGGTGATCTTTGCCGAAGACGGTATGAGTGTGGAGCTGTAACAGCGCCAAAACCCTTTTTGCGCAAAGTTACTTACAGCGGCATGGTAAAGAGTTTGGAATCGCTGAAAAATCTTTCTGACGGTTTTTCCGTAAAAGTAAAGAAGCTCTGACCTGCGGGCTGCAGCAGCTCATAAAATTGCTGACGGTTGTATTCGTCCAGCTCGCCGGTCACATCGTCCACCAGCGCCAGCAGCTGTTCCGCGCCGCGGTTGCGCATCAGCATCAGCGCGGCAGTCAATTTGCAATGCAGCGCCGCCAGACGGTTCTGACCGTTGCTGGCAAAACCGCGCATGATATGGCCGCCGCGCAGGATTTGATATTCGTCCAGATGACACCCCGTCAGAGTGGTGCGCTTTTCCAGCTCGCGGCTGCGGTTGCGGCTGAACATTGCCAGATATTCTTCAGGATCGCCGTTGCAATAGGGGCGGTAATCGGTAAAGAGCATACTGTCCGGATCGGCGGCAAGAGTTTTCAGCACCGCGTTGAAATTGTTGATAAGCTGCCGCCGCCGTTGGGTAAGATCGCTGCCGGCAAACGCCATCAAACCTTCGTAAACTTCCAGCTTGACAGGATCGGCTTTGGCGCTTTTCAGCAGCAGATTCCGCAGTTTGAGCGCCCGCTGATAGTCGTGCAGAACATTTATATAGCCATCATCCAGCTGACACGCCAGCATATCGAAAAAGCGGCGCCGCAGCTGGGGCATTCCGCAGATAAGTTCCATATCTTCGGGGGCAAACACCACCGGGTAAAAGTGCCGGATAAACTCTCTGCCCGAATTTTCGCAATTGCCGTTTATCAGCAGTCGGCGGCTGCCTGAGCGCTCCAAGGCAACTTCCAGAGTCAGCGGCAGTTTGCCCGGCTGCTGCCAGACTCCCCGCAGCGCGGTTTGACTGCAGTTGTGCATAATCAGTTCGGCAGGGCGGACGGTGCGGAAACTGCGCAGCACCCCCAGAAATCCGATCGCTTCCAGCAGATTGCTTTTGCCGCTGCCGTTAGCGCCGATAAAGAGATTTTTGCGCTCAAAATGCAAAAGCGCCCGTCGGCACGAACGGTAATTCATCAATCTGAATTCACACAACATAGCCGCGGGCGCTTTCAGCGGAAGATGCGTTACGGACGCATCGGCATGATCACATAGACAAAGCCGTCACCGCCGTCGATAGCAACGGGGCTGAAACCGTCGTTCATCTTGAAAGTCATCGTTTCGCAATCGGCAAAACGCAGCGGATCACTCAAAAATGCCGGGTTGAAAGAAGCGCTGATGCCATCGCCGGAAAATTCCACCGGCAGCACCGTCGAACCTTCACCGATATCGGAGTTGGAAGCGCGCAGCTCCAGCTTGCCTTCGGTAAAGTTCAGCACAATGCAGCCCGTGCTGTCGGAAAGCACCTGCGAAACCAGCTCGATCTTGCCCAGCAATGCCGAGGTCACGATCGGGATCTCCCGCAGGAAGGTCGCAGGGATCACCTGACGGAAGTTGGGGTAATTGCCTTCGATAAGTTTGGTGGTCAAAACCGTATCTTCCATGGTAAAACGCGCCATCTTTTCGCCGATTTCCAGCGTTACATCGCCCTGGGGATTGGTCTGGCGCTTGACTTCGTTGGCAGCCTGCAAAGGCACGATGCAGTCGCCGTTGCCGCCCGCAACATTTTCCACCGCCCGTTCGGTCATGGCAAGGCGCTTGCTGTCGGTCGCCACCATGGTAACGACATTGTCGCGGTAAGATACCAGCATACCGTGCAGCACTTTGCGGCTGTCGTTCAGCGTGATGGCATAGGATATCTGCGAAAGCATCCGCTTGAGTTCCGCACCCTTGAAGGTGATGGTGCGCACCGGTACCAGTTCGCCGCCGCTCGGGAAATCTTCGGGCGCAATGCCCAGCAGTTTGAAGCAGCTGGTACCGCAGACGATTTCGGCATGATGCCGTTCATCGCTGCTGACGGATACCTGTTCATCTTCAAACTTGGTCACCAGCGCCAGCAGCCGCTTGGCGGGGACGGTGGTGGCACCGGGGATTTCGACTTCCGCTTCGATATGGGTAACGATTCTTATTTCCAGATCGGTGGTGGTCAGAGCAACCATATTGTCTTTGGCTTCGATCAGCACGTTGCCGAGAATGGGCAGCGTACTGCGGCTGCCGATGGTGTTGTTGACTTTCTGAAGCGCCTTGTGGAACTTTTCTCTGCTGAGTGTAAATTTCATTTTTCTACCTGCTTTCATCTCTGGTTGAATTCTGCCTGCTGCGGGGGGATTTTCTGTACCGTAGGCTCCCCTCCGACAGTCAGATTGCAGATACTCAAATCTTTTTTATGCAAAATACTCTACTGCGTTGCGGAAAATCGCCACGCCGTCACCTTCTTTGGGCAGATCGCCTTTAAGCTGATCGGCAGTCCAGGTGGGCGAGTTGTAGGGCGACAGGAACGCTTCAGGGTGCGGCATCAACCCGAATACCCGACCCGTTTCGTCGCAGATACCGGCAATGCTGTTGAGCGAACCATTGGGGTTGGCAGGGAAATCTTCCGCCAGCGACCCGTCGCTGTTGACATAGCGGAACGCCACCAGATTTTTAGCTTCGATCTGTTTGAGCGTGGCGGCATCGGCAACAAATTTACCTTCGCCGTGGCGCAGCGGCAGACGGATCAGATCAAAGCCCTTGGTGAAAACGCAGGGGCTGGAGGCATTGGCGCGCAGCACGCACCAATCGTCGCGAAAGACGCCCGAATCATTGTGCGCCAGCGCCGCCTGCTGAACAAAGTATTTGCCGTTCAGCGCGGGAACGATCCCCAGACGGGAAATAGTCTGGAATCCGTTGCAGATACCGATGATAAGTTTTTCGTCGGCAATAAATTCTTTAAGTTCGTCCTGCAAGCGGAAGTGCACGCGGTTGGCAAAAACCGTACCCGCCCCCAGGTGGTCGCCGAAAGAGAATCCGCCGATAAACGCCAGAATCTGAAATTCTTTGAGCGAACGCTGACCCGAAATAAGGTCGTTCAAATGCACCATGCTCGCTTCTGCTCCGGCATATTCAAATGCAGCGGAGGTTTCTTTTTCGCAATTCAGCCCGAATCCGGTTATCACCAGAGCTTTGACTTTACTCATAACAACATCGTCCTCTATATCGTTTAAAAATTATTATCTATAACCACTATTACACTATAATATATAGTCAGAAAAGCCGCTTGTCAAGCGCCATCGGGTTAATTTGCGGTGCGGCAGCGCACCTTTTTTACCGGATAAGCCAGCGCATTGCGGAACCACGCGGCTGTTTCCAGCGCTGCAACCCTGCCTTCCGGGTAAGCTGCTCCCAGATAACGGTTGGCAAAAACATCCAGATCCTTCAAAATAAGATAGAGCGGCAACTGGGTATTGCCCAGCCTGACTTGTAAATTTCTGAGCCATTGACCTGCCAGTTCGCCGATCTGATAAAGTTTCGGCGCCAGTTCCAGATCGGTCACCGGGGCTTGCAAATCCAGTTTTTCCGCCAGCAGCGCCAGATTCAGCCCCAGGCGGAAATTGGGATAAAGCCGGCTGACGTTTCCCATTTGCAGGATCTTGTCGTCCAACAGATATTTCCCCGCTTCGGGCATAAACTGCGCGGTCTCTTTGGTTGTCAGCAATATGCGGCTGCCGGAGGCGGCCTTCCCGGTGAGTTCGGCAACCTCTCCTGCTGCACTCAAGGCGGCATTGGCGGTGCCTTCTGCTGCGATGGGGCAATGATGTTCGTAGTGGCGGGCAAGCTCCAGATAGAGTGCGGGAGAAGCGCTGGCAATATTGAGTTTGCTCAGGGCATCCACCACCTTCATCGCCAGCTGATCGGCAAGCGATTTATCCACCCCCAGATGGCGGGAGATCAAATTGGAGGTATCCTCGTAATTGACATCCACGGTAATATACAGATGCGAATTGGCGCGGCGGTAGAGTTGGGCAACGTTGGCGCAGCCGGCATTTTCCAGAATACGGTTGATCGCGCCATCGACTTCGCTTTGCGTAAAGATCCGGTCGGGGCGGCTGCTCTCCATCATAGCGGCTTCCACCGCGCAGGCGATATCTTCCGCCAGATAGCTGTTGGGATTGCCCGAAGCCTCAAAAGCATCCTGCAAGGCACTCTTGAGCTTGTCGGTATCAAAAAGCACCTGACGGCCGTCGGAATCGATCACATAAAGGAAATTGTCGGTCAGCGATAGCATTAAGTAAAATTCTCCGCCTGAATATTTTTATTGCAGCGATCTGATTTCGTCAATAAATTCTTCCACATCATGAAATTTGCGGTATACGCTGGCAAATCTTACATACGCCACCTGATCGAGTTTGCGCAGCGATTGCATTACGCGGCTGCCGATTTCGGAGCTGGGGACCTCGCGCTCAAAATCCCGCTGCACCCCCTGACTGACATCTTCGATAAGGCGGTTGATATCTTCGGGGTCGATAGGGCGTTTGTAGCAGGCGTTCTGCACGCCTTTGCGCAGTTTGTCGGCATCAAAATCTTCGCGCTCATTGTTGCGTTTGACCACCTTGAGTTCGCTCTGGATAATACTTTCGTAGGTGCTGAAACGGTGGGAGCAAGCCAGACATTCCCGTCTGCGGCGCACCCCGAAACCCTCTTTAATCACCCGCGAATCAATTACTTTATCATCCTGAAAACCGCATACCGGACAACGCATAAAATCTACCTCTTAACTACAAAACAAGCCCATCGGGAAAACAACCGTTTTTCCCCATTGCATAATATGCTGCAAATTTGCATAAATGCAATTCAAACAGCCGCTCAGCGGCGGGTTTTTTTTCATTTTTTTTGCGTGGTGCTTGCAATGTAAAACTTTTGAGTGTACTTTAAAAGGATTATTTTTACTGTTTAACCTCAGGAGATGCTTTTATGAACGAGGATCAACTGCAGAATTTGCGGTCGGAAATAGATAGTGTGGATTCAGAAATAATTGCTTTGCTCAACCGCCGTTACCAGGCTGTTGAGGCGATCGGGCAGTATAAGCGCGAACGGCATCTGCCGGTTTACGACCCCGCCCGTCAGCGCAAACTGCTGGCGCGGCTGCAGGAACTCAATCATGGCCCGATGACCGATGAGATCCTGGGTAATATCTACCGCGAGATCATGTCGGGCGCTCAGAAACTTGAACGGTCGGTCAAGGCGGCATTTCTCGGTCCGCTGGGGACTTTTTCGCATCAGGCAACGCTGGATATTTTCGGCTCAAGTACTGAATTGCAGCCCGAACGGACGATTCCTGAAGTCTTCCGCGCCATCGAATGCGGCCGTGCCGATTACGGCTGCGTACCGATCGAAAATTCGGCGGGCGGCGTTATCAACTACACGCTGGATCATCTGGTGCGCACCAGCGTAAGGATCACGGCGGAAAAGTATTGCCGCGTGCATCACTTTCTGATGGCAAATTGTCAGCGCAGCGAAATCAAACGTATTTGCAGCCACGCTCAGGTGCTGGAACAATGCCGCGCTTATCTGCTCAACAACTTCCCCAATGTTGAACTGCTGGAAATGAACAGCTCCGCAGCTGCAGCAGAACTGGCCGCCGCCGAAAAGTTTACCGCCACGCTGGGCAGCCCGGTGGCGGCAGAGCTTTACAAACTCAATATTCTGGAAGAAAATGTGGAAGATTCCAGCTTCAACACCACCCGTTTTCTGGTGTTGGGCAATCAGACCACCCCCCGCAGCGGCGACGATAAGACCAGCTTGTGCTTTGTGGTCAAAAACCGTCCCGGCGCCCTTTACGAAGCATTGGATCCTTTCCGCCGCGCCGGATTGCAGATGACGATGATCGAAAGCCGTCCGTGGCAGCAGCAGGCGGGCTGGGAGTACTGTTTCTTCGTGGATCTGCTGGGGCACCGCGACGATCCCAAAGTTGCCGAAGCCTGCGCCGATGTGGAAAAGATTTCCGCATTCTTCAAGATTCTCGGCAGCTACCCGCGCATGGGCTGAAAAACTTTGCAACAGGTAAAAAATCATTCTCCACGGAGTAGATATGAGCGATAAAAGTAAAAAAATCCTTTTTATGGCAGTTGCCGCAGCATTCTTTATTCTGCCGTGGGTGGTTCCTGCGGTGCTGGGCAGCAAGTTTGTTTTTGTCCGCAATTACGCACCGGGTGCGGCGGTTATTACGGGGATGATTTTTGCCCTTGTTCTGGGCAATCCTTTCAGCAAATTCACCGGCAGGATCTCCAGTCAACTGCTGGGGGTATCTATTGTGCTGATGGGCTTCGGCATGGATCTTAAAGCGGTACTTGCCGCAGGCGCAAGCGGCTTTGCCTGTACTTGCGTCGGGATCATTATGGGGCTGGGCTTGGGATACATTCTCGGCAAGGTGCTCAAGATCAATAAGAATTGTGCATGGCTGGTCAGCGTCGGCACCAGTATTTGCGGCGGCAGCGCCATTGCGGCGGCAGCGCCCGCGCTGAAAGCCAAAGCCGGCGATATAGCTCTGGCTTCGGCAACAGTTTTCACCCTCAATGCCATAGCGCTGCTGATTTTTCCGCTGCTGGGCCGCTGGCTGGGCTTTACTGAAAATGAATTCGGCTACTTTGCGGCGCTGGCGATCCACGATACCTCCAGCGTGGTGGGCGCAACTTTGCAATACGGCGCTCAAGCGCTGGAAGTGGGTACTACCGTAAAACTTGCCCGGGCGCTGTGGATCGTGCCGGTAACGCTTTTTATTGCCGCGTTTGTTACTGACCGTGCCGAAGGCGAAACCAAGCAGTTCAAGGCTAAAGTTCCGTGGTTCATCCCCGGATTCCTGCTGGCGGCGGCGCTGGTGACATATCTGCCGCAGCTCTTCAGCGGAGTTGCGCTGATCGGCAAAATAACTACTTCGGGCGGGGGATTGCTCAAGGAAATAAGCAAATATCTGATGATTCTTACGTTGTTTATGATCGGGGCTAACCTTTCGCGGGAAAAACTCCGCGAACTGGGGATCAAGCCGCTGATACATGGCGTGCTGCTCTGGCTGGTGCTGTCGGTGGTCTGGTGCCTGGCGATCCATTTCAAACTTATCGGCATACAATGATATACTTTGATCACGCCGCCGCCGCGTCAGTCATTCCTGAATTGCGCAACATCTATGCTGAACTGATCGACGAGTTCAGCGGCAATCCCGAAGCAGCACATCAGCAGGGGCGGCAGCTGCGTAAAAAACTTGATTCGCTGCAAAGGCGGATCTTTGCAGCGTTGCTGCCGCAAGTGACTGAAAGCGAACAGTCAATAATTTTTTCTTCCGATACGGCCGAGTTGCTCAATGCCGTCGGAATCATGGCAGGCGGTCAGAAAAAAACACTTTGGCTTTCTCCGTTGGATCACCCTTCGGTTCGCGCCATGGGGCAGCGCTGCTTCGGCAATGTTGAAAAATTTCCGCTGGATAATTACGGCAGGATCTGCGCATTGCCAAACACTTCCGCAGGAGCAGGAGATCTGGCAATAATCAGCGCCGTACAAAGCGAAATCGGTTTACGGCAGGATCTGGCAGAAGTTATTACCCGGATCCGACGGGAATCGCCTGAAACAGTAATATTGGTCGATGGCGTACAGTTTGCCGCTTTTCACGCGATCACCCCGGATATGCCGCTGCCTGATCTGCTGCTGATTTCGGGCAGCAAGCTGGGGGCGGGTTCAGGCGCAGCGCTGCTGGCAATGGGCAGTAAAAGCGGTATCTGGCGCCGGAAATTCGCTGAATCGCGCCATAAAGATTACCTTACGGGCAGAACCGATGCGGTGCAGGCTGCGGCGCTGACCTATGCTGTGGAATACACTCTCCGCACTCGTGATGAGTCAGTAAAGCAACTTGAAACGCTCAATCAAATGCTGCGGAAAGAACTTGAAAATAAACTTCTGCCCAACGGTCAGAATTTACGTTTGACTCTGCCCGCTGAATTGTCAGCAGTAAATATATTGCATATGCTGCTGCCGGGATACCAATCGGGGGTGCTGGTCAGGATGTTTTCCAACGAAAATATCATGCTGGCATCGGGGAGCGCCTGCGAGTCGGAAAGCGGTGAACCCAGCGCGGCGCTGACCGCATTGGGCTATAACCGGAAAGATTCTTACAGCGGTTTAAGATTGTCGCTGGCAAAAGAAAATACCCCGGAAGAGTGCAGAATATTCGTGCAGACCCTCGACCGGATACTGAAAAATTATTAACGCCGCGCAAACAAGTGCCAAGCAGCGCAACACCATATTGCTGCAATCAGAGATTATCCTTCCATGACGTGCAGCGCGGCGATCTCCCGCGAGTGTATATGCTGCATCAGCTGAAACGCGTGGGCTTCAAGGTAATCGTCGTTCAAATCGGTAAGTTTTTGCCAGGCAAGTTCTTTTATAACTTCTGATGCGATTTTTTCGATCTGTTCCGCTTTGGCTTCGGGCAATGTGTTTTCCGTTAAAAGCCTCGTCAGTTCTTCGCTTAAATTGCCCAGTATCGGCAAACTTTTCATCGCCCTGAATGCCCATTTGTAGTAGGGCGCAAAGCTGCGGTTCAGCAAAAATACCATTGATATACTGTTGCGGACAAATTCATCCAGCGCCAGAACTGCCGAACCCATCTCGCCGTGTTTTATGCAGCGCATATAGTTATATTGACCGCTTTGTGCCATCATTGCGGCGCGGGCGGCAAGTTTCTTAAGCCGCACATCTTCGGGCATATCTTCGGCAATAGAGTGTCGGATTCGGCTTATCACCCCGGCGTCATCTCGGAAAATCGCCCCGTTTATAACTTCGGCAAAGGCGTATTCCGGTGTATAAAGCCATTGCTGAAATGTTTGCGGAGCGCCGGGATAACCCAGATGTTTTTCAAAAAAATCTTCTATGATTATAACGCCGTGCTCCAATCCGCCGCAACGGCTCTCCATTGAAGTATCTTTTGTCGGCGGAAACTCTTTGCGCAGTCGGTTATAAAAGCGTTCCAAACGGAATCCGAACTTGCGTTCCGCCGATCCGGTAAGATAAAACGCCAACCCCAGCGCGTAATCGTGGTCGCGGGAGTGTTCATCGTCAAAGCCGAAGCACTCCGAACCGCGGCCGGAAATCCCTACCGCGATTTCGGGCAATTCCGCAGCAAATTCGCTTTGCAAACGCGGAGCTGCAACTGAGTTATACCAATTCTGGATCTGTTCAAGCGCCTGCATAAAAATCTTCTGACCGTTTTTTGAGCAACTCTTCCTCTGTTGTTCTGCCGAAAAAGCCGAAAGCGGCGGCGCACTTGCTGCAGGTATGGGCATAATAGCCGTCGCGCACCGCAGCGGGATCGTTGAAGCACGCCATGGCTTTATCCAGCAGTTCCAACGCCTTTGCTTCCGGTGCATCCTGCTGATATGCCAACTGTGCCAGATTAACGTAAGTTACGGCTGTATCCATAATGTTATTGTTTTTCTGCAGCACATCCAATGCTTTGCGGTAGTAGGCTTCGGCATGAGTCAATTCGCCGTTGGCGCAGTACGCAGCCGCCATATTGTTGAGCAATCCGGCAAAGCGCAGATCTTCCGGCGGCAGATGATTGCCGTAACAGCGGAAGGCTTCGGCGTAGTATTGCAGCGACTCCTGCACCTGACCGAACACCTGCATGGCAGTCGCGGCGTTGATCAGGATCGTTCCGCAGGATACGCTGCCGGCGATCCCCAGCAGCTTTATCAGCGCCAGGCCGTCTTTTACCGCCTGCATACCGCGCTCGGGATCATAGTTCATCCGATAATGGCCCATAAGTTCGCTCAGAATACTCAATTCGGACTCTTTATCGCCCCACTCCTGCGCCTGCTGACGCCAGTAACGCAAATGTTCGCCTAGCTTTTCAGGTTCATTGGAGTTGAACAAGCGGTCGCACTCGGCAATAACTTCTGCCAGCGGTACGCGCCGTACCGGCTGACTGCGGTATGCGTTTTCCTGCGGCCGTGACAGCGGGCAGCAAGGCTCCATGTAATCTTCTTTTTCCAACATATAAATCACCTGATGTTATATTTTTTTACAATATGGGTGTAAACAGCGCCGCTATACTGTTGAGCAGTCGCCGCCAACGGGGTGTTTTGCTCAGGCGGAACATCGTCAGCTTGCGCGAGCCGACGATTTCCTGCTGAAACTGACGGATCATATCCAAAACAAATTCCGATTTCTCAAAACAGAAATCCAGCTCAAAATTCAAGTAAAAGCTGCGGCTGTCGCAGTTGCTTGACCCCATAAAACCCCATTGCGAATCCACCAGCAGCGCCTTGCTGTGCGAAAAATATCCCAGTTTTTCGTAAATTTTCACTCCGCTTGAAAGCAGCTGTTCATAAAAATTACGCGCCGCACAATCTACAAAAAAGTGATTGTTCGCCGCCGGCAGTACCAGTTTGACATCCACTCCCCGTGCCGCCGCCATACAGAGAGCATCCACATAATCCCTGCCGGGTACAAAGTACGGCGTAATGATCCACAATTCCCGTTCCGCCAGCGCCGCCGCCGCAAAAAATAGTTTGCGTGTTCCCTCCCGCAGATTGCCCGGCCCGGACGGCAGCACCCGCACTACGGCATCGCCCGCCGCTTCGGGCGTAACGCAGTCGCCGGAGTCAAACTTGATCTGCCGCCGGTTGCGGCTGCTGGTGTAGATATAATCGGTCATAAAACTCAAATTCAGCTGCGTTACCGCCGGACCTGTAATTCGGCAATGCAGATCGTGGATATAGCGCGATGGCGGGATCTGCTTGAGCCGCTCGTTTTCCGCGTGGATATTCACCCCGCCGACGTAAGCGATCGTGCCATCGACCACCAGCAGTTTGCGGTGGTTGCGCAGTTGGAATTTCCACGGAGCAAAAATATTGATCGGCGAAAACGCCCGGAAGGAGAATTTACCGTTGTATTTATCCGGGCCTGTCCAGCTGATGATATTGCGGAAGCTGCCCACGCTGTCCACCAGCACTTTTACATCCACCCCGGCGGCGGCACGTTCGTGCAGAACTTTCATAAACTCTTTGCCTACCGCATCGTTGTTGAGTATGAACGACTGCAGCCGGATGCACTTTTTTGCCTTGCGCATATCTTCGAGCATCCGCGGATAAACCGCAACTCCGTCCTGCAATATCTCCAAATGATTGCCGCTCAATGCGGGATTTTCAGGAAAGAGCCGATCCAGCGTCTGCATTCTTGCGCTGCTGCCGCCCGCGCCGTTCAGTTGAAATTTATTCAGTTCGCGGTAAAGCCGTGCAGCATCCTTCAAATAAGGTGCTTCCACATCCAGCATTTCCCGCTGCAGCTTTGCCACTTTGGCACGGACATATTCAAAACGGGTTATTCCGAACAAGGCGTATGCTATCAAGCCCGCCCCCGGCAGCAGCGACACCAGCAGCAGCCAGAATCCCGCCTGCGACGGATTGCCGTGCTTACTGAAAAGTATATGCAGCAGCGCCGCACATTGCAGCAGCAGCAATAACAGCGTCGGAATATTCAGTTGATAACCGCCGATGCTGAACATATAATTATCCTCAAGCGCCGCCGTTGGTCCGGGCAGCCAGTTTTTGATAGCTCAAATGGCCGCCGAAAATATC
The DNA here is from genome assembly GCA_015061545.1 of Lentisphaerota bacterium. GTDB lineage: Bacteria > Verrucomicrobiota > Lentisphaeria > Victivallales > Victivallaceae > SIG78. Next base: position 28,195 of record SUWJ01000026.1, read on the forward strand.
CAGCGCGCTGCCCACGGTGTAGTCGATCCGCCCGCCGCCGTTGGCAGCGATCAGGTCGATATCTTCATAAGAGCTTATACCGCCTGCGTAGACGCATTTGATGGGCGACTCCGCTGCCAATTTTGCCACCAGTTCGCCATCCACGCCTGACATCTTGCCTTCCATATCCACGGCGTGGATCAGAAATTCGCAGCAGTATTGGCTGAGTTTTTCCAGCAGGTCGGCTGAAATCTTCTGGGCGGTAAACTTCTGCCAGCGGTCGAATACCACCAGATAATCCCCCGCTGCGGTCTTGCGGCAGCTTAAATCAATAACCAATTCTGCAGGATCCAGCACCTTCATAAGTTCATCCAGCCGCCGCTGCGATACTGCACCGTCTTCGATCAGATAGCTGGTCACGATCACCTGAGCTGCACCTGCTTCCAGATATTGCCGCGCATTCTCCGGCTTGATCCCGCCGCCCAGCTGCAGCCCTTTCGGATAAGTTTTCAGCGCCAGCAAGGCTGATTCTTCGTTGCCCGGACCAAGCATGATAACGTGGCCGCCCGTAAGGTTGTCGCGCTTGTACATTTCTGCATAATACGCTGAATCGTATTCCGACTCGAAGTTGGTGCGCAGCCCTGCCGCGTCATCCCGCAGCGAACCGCCCACTATCTGTTTGACTTGATTATTGTGCAAATCTATGCACGGCCTGAATTGCATAAAATATCCTTGCTGCCGCGGCGATACACGCCCTTTTTTCTCTATATACCGATTCGGGATGACTGAATTGCTCAATCACCCCGAATCGGCACTCCGCTGCGGCGGAGCACCGAAATTGACCGTTCAGGCATTGCTGCCCGGCAGGTCGCTCAAAGGAATCTGCGGATTACTTCTTTTCGACCTTGAGTTTGTTGGCCTGATCTTTCATCCAGATATCCTGTTCTTTGACTTCTTCGCCAATATACTTGAGCGCTTCGTCCCAATACTTGCGCGATTCCAGCGGCTCTTCGTCCAGCTGCCAGTACTGAGTCATGCGGCGTTCCTTGACGATCGGGCCCTTGCCCTTGGCCAGCAGATAGCCGGAAAGCGCCTTGGCAGAGATTTCCGCCTTGGGCGCAAACTTGCTGCTGTTGAGATAACGCATGATCGACTCAAACATACCGACCACTTCAGGATCGTTATTGTTCAGCCCCGTAAAGTTGAACGCGGTCACAAACAAACGGCCCTTGCCGACTTTGACTTCAAACATATAGGCGAACTTACGCATGGTGTAAGCAGGCTGCAATTCGCTCAGCAGGAAGTTGTAAACGTCGAAACGGTCGCGCACGGCGCGGTCCACACCTTCCATGATCGGATCGACCTTGACGGGGAAATCATCCATGATGATCTTGTCGGAGTCGTTGATCAAATGAGAGAACTGCATATCCACAAAACCGTCGTTGGGGAAGCCTGCCAGAGCGCCCGATTTGCGCATAAAGGCACCCGAGTTATGGCCGCGGTCCCAGATGATCGCCTTGAAGCGTTCCCAGACGGCGGGCAGATAATACTTTTCTTTGGCAGCAGGCTTTTTGCGGTCGCGGGTAACCGGCACGCGGTACATGACCCACGCATCGCCGCCGTTGGCAACATGATCGATCAGCTTCTTGCTGAAGCGGTTGGCGATCATCAGTCTGGCGTCGGCATCCTGAGTCAGCTGCGGATAACGGACATTGGGCGCAACTTCGTCCAGTTCCATATTCACCGCCATCTTGGGCAGCGCAGCGGGATTATCGGGGAAGCTCCAGAGATTCCACGCGTTATCGACAACCACTTCGTTCTTGTCGTTGATCAATTCAAAGACCAGACTGTACGCCTGAGGTTTGCCCGTCTTGGGGAACTTGAGCGTAAGTTCGCAGATTTCGTGGCGGCCGCGGGCGCAGAGGTCGATATTGGGCATGGAACCGGTCAGCACTTCTTTGCCCTTGCTGTCTTTCAATGCAAAACGGAAGACCATTTCGCCGGAAAGTTCAAAGGAGAAGTGCGAAACCATCACCGGCACCAGCGTCTTTTCGCCTTCAAAGAAGACGCGCTTGGGCATATCCGCCAGAATAACAGTATCGCCGTTGAACTTGCGGAACGCTTCGTCATCAATGCCCTTCTTGTCGTCAAAGCAGTCCACAATACCGTTGCTGTTTTCGTAGCGGTCGGTATCGCAGAATTGCAGGAAGTGGAACCCGCTCAGGATCTTGCTGCGGCGGGCAGCTTCCAGACCCAGTTTCCAGCTCAGGAACTGGAAGCGGTCGGAGGCTTTCTTCATCAGTTCGTAATCTTTTTTGCTGTAGCCCTTGAGCTTGATCAGCTTCTTGAGTTCGCCGATCCACCAGGGTTTGGATTCGGGGCAGTACTTGTCGAACTTGGCTTCCAGACTGTCCAGATCGCGCAGACCTGCATAGTGGCAGATTTCGTGTGCCAGCACCGGGCGGCGGCTGGGCACCTTGCGGGCGATTTTCCAATCTTCATCGTCATCGGCATTCTTTTCGATCATGGGAATACCCGAAGCGGAGCCGGAAATGATCCAGTTCTGGGGATTTTCAAACATATTGTAGCTGTGGCCCCAAGGATAGAAGTAACTCATGTGCTGCACATCCAAATCCACGCTGTTACGGTCGAATTCGCCGCGGCTGCAGGTATCCAGGAAGAAGCGGGTGGGGTCCAGCTTGTGAGTCATTTCGTAGAATTCCTGACAGATCGGGTTACGGCCGGGATGGTCGATTTCGTTACCCATGCAGTAAACCATCAAGCTGGTGCAGTTGCGCAGACGCTTGAGCATTTCGATCCATTCATCAGGATTCATCAGGCTGCCCTGACTGTCCATACGGGAGCGTTCTTTCTGGTATTTGCCGTAGTATTTACGCATTTCCACATGGATAAGGATACCGTAATCGTCGGCAGCTTCAAAGCATTCGATCGGCGGCACAAAACTGTGGAAGCGGATAAAGTTGAAGCCGTAGAGCTTCATCATGCGCATATACTTGGCGTAGTATTCGTACATACCCAGATTCGCCAGATCGGGATGGTCGTGGGCTTCGCGGCCGCGGATGACCCCGCGCAGGAACAGATTTTCGTTGTTCAGATAGAAGCTGTCTTCGGTAACAGAGTATTTGCGCATACCGAAGCGGATGGAACATTCTTCATCCTTGCCCTTGACCGTAAGAATGGTCTTGAAGGTGTAAAGATAGGGAGTATTGACGTTCCAGGGTTTGAATTTCTTCATATCGGCAGTGGTCTTGAAGATCTTGCCGGCCTTGAAATCGGTAGAGCTGCCCGAAGCAACTTTTTTACCGGCCTTGTCGTAAACTTCCCAGGCAATCTTTTCACAACCTTTCGGAACCGTGATTTCCATGCCGACCTTGCTTTCGTCATACATGGGGTAGACGAAGATATCGTCAAAGTCAGGACCCCAGAGATTTTTCGGCACTTCGGTAACGAAACGAAACTCTTTTTTGGCTTCAGCCATAGTTTTTTCCTTCCTCATTTTACTTTGAAACCCCGGTTTGTTCCATCGCAGAAAAACCTCAGTTTCATATACACAATGTATAATTATAATGCCGCTTTGTATTTTTGCAAATTTTTCCTGTAGTATGAATTTGATTTTTTAACGTAAATTGCCGGTTTTCCGCATAAAAAATTTTCTGTGTTGACAAAACACATCTTTTTCAACACCATCAAACATCAGGAGGTTTTTTATGGATTACAGTTATCTGTTCCGCCGTCAGCACCCCGAATATCAGCGCAACCGCCAATGCTGGGAGCGTTGCCAGCAGGCATATTCAGGAGGAGCCGACTACATTGCCCGCGCCTTGATCCAGCACGTTTCAGAAATCGATCTGGAATATGCCGAACGGCTCAACCGCGCCTACTACTTCAACTATCCGCGCAAGATCGCCAGAATCATCACCCAGTACATTCTTGCCAGCGACCCCGTGCGGCTGAACGCCGATGCGGAATTAGTGGAGGATTTTTCGCGCAACGGTCTGCGAGTAAACGAAATAATGCGGCAATTTTCCACCATGCTCAACGTTTACGGTGCAGCGTGGATGCTGGTGGAAATGCCGCGTTTTTCCGGTTCGGTGGATCCCCTGCGGCGCCGCAGCGAAAATATCCGCCCCTACGTTGTGACCCTGTCGCCTCTGGCGGTCGTTGACTGGGCGGAAGGCGCCGACGGAAAACTCGACTGGGCGCTGATCGAAGAAAACTTTTTCGACAACTCCAACGTTTACGCCCCGCCGCGCACCGCCCGCCGCCGCCGTTTGTGGACCCGTAATTCGTGGCAGCTCTTTGAAGAAGAAAATTCCGTGGTAAAACTCGTTGACGAAGGCACGCACGATCTGGGCTGTCTGCCGCTGATCCACGTTGTCGAAGCCGACGGCTACGGAATGCATTGCGGCCACTGGTTTGAAGATGCCGTGCGTATATCCGATGCCATATTGAACAATGAATCCGAAGCGCAGATGAACGTCATCAAGCAGATGTTCGGCTTGCTGGTCATCTCCGAAAACTTTGCCCGCGGCAGCCGTCCCGCCCGCATTTCCGGCAACTCCGGCGAAAGCAAATTCAGTCACGTTCTGGCACGTTCCGCCGCCGTCTGGGAATCCAGCGAAGAATCGGGCATCACCCGTTATATCTCCCCCAACGGCGTACCCGCCAACGCGATCCGCAACGAAAATTCCCAGCTTAAAAATGAACTTTTCGATGTTGTCGGTCTGACCATCACCCGCGAAACCAGAGAAATCCAGTCCGCCGAAAGCAAAGCCTGGGATCACCAGCAGCTTTGCCAATTCCTGCTCAACCGGGTGGATATGCTCGAACAAACCGAACTGGCAGCATGGCAGCTGATGAATAAATACGATCCCGCAGTAACGATCCCCCATCTGGCTTACAACCGCGACTTTGCCATCGTTGATCTGCGGGAAACTGTAGCAGGTCTGCTGGAACTGCGCAATATCGAAGCCGGCAACGAGTATCAGAAAGAGATCGCCCGCACCGCCGCAGGCTTGCTGAACCGCTTCCAGAAAACCGATCCGCAAGTGCAGCAGATCATTTATAACGAAATCGAAAAATTACCCAATATCGAAACAGAAAAAGGAGCTGAACAATGAGCGAAACAAGCGTTTTTGACTGGCAAAATATCTTTGACTCCACGGCAGGATGCGATGTGCAAATCCGCCGCCGCAACGGCATCGAACACGGCGTAATACTCTACGCCGAACCCGAAAACTGCCGCGCCGTACTGCTGAATTATATCCGCAGCAACCCGCCGGAACCATCCGTCCGGCTCACCTTGCTGCTGCCCGGTTCAGCAGCCATCTCCCCCGGCGATACCCTGACCTGGGAAAATACCGAATACGAAGTGCAAGCCGTAGAACGATGCATCGCCATCTCCGGCGCCGTAATCGCCCACCGCTGCAGCGTAACGCTTTGATAAAAGGTGCGGGAACCTCCTTTCAAAAAACCTTTTCGAGGAAAAGGCTTGAGGAGGGGGAAAAGCCCTTTTCAGGAAAGGCTCTTTTCCCCCTCCTCAAACTCCACCCCCTCCTATGAGAGACGGTTTGTCAAATTTTATTTGTTAAAAAAACGTAAAAAATATGAAAATCAGCAGAAGATGATTCCCAATGTTTGCTTTTGTCTTGCTCCTATTCGCGTTCTATAATGCTTC
>SUWJ01000027.1 GCA_015061545.1 Lentisphaerota bacterium
GCGCCGAACCAGATGGAATCCCAGTCAGAGCCGCCGGCGCTGGTGTTGTTGGTGCAGGCAAAGTGGGCGGTATCGGAAGGATTCCTGACCGCAGTTTCGGAAATACCCTTATCCAAACGGACCGAATTAGGATCATCGTCAGCGCGGTAGGTCTGGTTGATACCGTAGTTGATCTTGTATTCAGGGTGATCTTTATCGCCCTGCGAATCCTCCGGGAAAACAGCATACTGCGGACTGGTGCAGGAGGGGCAGAGCCAAACCTTTTCTGCTTCCAGATAAGGACGCATCAGGATCGGATAGTAGGTATTGACGCCATTGTAGGAGTAATAACCGCTTACCATACGCTGTTTGTTGTCGTCGCTGTACATACGCTGGGAAAGACCGATCTGCTTGAGATTGCCCACGCAGTTGGAGGAGCGGGCGCGTTCGCGGGCGGCACTCAGTGCCGGCAGCAGCATAGCTGCCAGAATTGCAATGATAGCAATTACAACGAGGAGTTCAATGAGGGTGAAGCAAGACTGCTTCACCCCGCCATGGCGGGAGTTTTTCATGAATTTTTTCCTTTTTTTGATTTTTATTATTGTTATAGACCTTCTATAACTCTTTTATACACAAACACAAATATACTGCAAAAATATTTTTTGTCAAGGGAGAGTGCGACTTTTTTTATAAAAATCACTCCCTCTTCCCGTTTACAGCCGCGTTCCGGCTCTGTCATCAAAGCGGATTGCGCCGACGTTCCAGCTCGGTCAGATAGATCTTGCGCAAGCGGATATTCTGCGGAGTCACTTCCACAAGCTCATCATCTTCGATATATTCCAGCGCCTGTTCCAGACTCATTTTTCTGGCGGGAGCAATCTTCAGATTCTTATCCGACCCCGAAGCCCGCAGGTTGGTAAGCTGTTTGGCTTTCTGAATATTGACCACCAGATCGTTTTCTTTGCAATGTTCGCCCACGATCATACCTTCGTAGGTATCGACCCCGGGATCAATAAAGAAGAATCCCCGCAGCTGCAGCGCGTCGATCGCAAATGCCTGGGCTTTGCCTGTCCCCATACTGACCATAACCCCCAATGCCCGCCCCGGCAGTTCGCCTTTGAAAGGCACATATTTGAGGAAACGGCTTGCCACGATCGCTTCGCCGCCCGACTGGGTCATTGCCTTGCTGCGGAAGCCGATCAAGCCGCGGGTGGGAATTTCAAACTCCAGCTTCTGACGGTTGCCCCGGGCTTCCATATGGAAAAGTTCGCCGCGGCGCAAACCGGCAAGCTCAATGATCTTCCCGGCAGTTTCGGTAGGCACATCCACGGTGAGTTCTTCCACCGGTTCGCACTCCACGCCGTCGATTTCGCGGATGATGACCCGCGGTTTACCCACAGCAAGTTCGTAGCCTTCCCGACGCATGGTTTCGATCAGGATCGCCAGATGCAGCACCCCGCGGCCCGAAACGATAAAGCCGTCGCCGACTTCTTCCACCCGCAGCGCCACATCGCGCTCGCACTCCCGGAAAAGTCTTTCCCGCAGATGGCGGCTGGAAACAAATTTGCCTTCCTTGCCGAAAAACGGCGAGTCATTGATCTTGAAAAGCATGGAAATCGTCGGTTCGTCGATGGCGATCGGCGGCATGGCTTCAGGAACTTCCACATCGCAAATAGTATCGGATATATCAATATCTTCGATCCCGACCACCGCGCAAAGATCGCCGCAGGCAACTTCTTCGACCTCTTTTCTGCCGATACCGTCAAAAACCAGCAGCTGTTTGAGCTGAATATTTTTTACCGTACCGTCCCGCTTGATAACGCACAGGGGTTCGTTGAGTTTGAGCGTGCCGCGATAGACGCGCCCGATACCGATACGCCCCACAAATTCGGAATAATCCAGCGTTGCCACCTGCAGCTGAGTTGCCCCTTCGCGTACCGGCGCCGGGGGGATACAATCAATGATCGCATCCATCAGCGGCAGAATACCCTCCTTGGGATCCTTCAGATTCTTGATCGCCCAGCCATCGCGCCCGCTGGCATAAAGCACGGGAAAATCCAGCTGTTCATCATCGGCACCCAATTCGCAGAACAGATCAAAAACCTCGCTGCACACCGCATCGGGTCTGGCATCGGGCTTGTCGATTTTATTGATGACCACTACCGGGCGCAGCTTAAGCTGCAGCGCTTTATCCAGCACAAAACGGGTTTGGGGCATGGGGCCTTCGGCAGCATCCACCAGCAGCAGCACGCCGTCGGCAAGTTTAAGCACGCGCTCCACCTGACCGCCGAAATCGCTGTGTCCGGGAGTGTCGATAATATTCACCTTTACGCCCCGATATTGAACCGAGATGTTTTTGGAAAGAATGGTAATGCCGCGTTCGCGCTCGATATCGTTGTTGTCCAGAAAGCAATTATCGACTTCCTGATTTGCGCGGAACACCTTTGACTGTTTCATGATCTGGTCGACCAGCGTGGTTTTGCCGTGGTCAACGTGGGCAATGATTGCTACGTTACGGATAGACTGCATGATAATTCCTGATTTTATGAGGACTTAATTTTGCCTCTTACACAAAAAAATACTGTTATAACCTATTAATTTACTCCATAAACGCTAAATTTTCAAATAAGAGTTTGAATAAATCGCAAAATGAGTTATGTTATGCAGGAGGGCAACAGGGAAGACGGGCGGGAGCCGGGCCGGAAAAAAACAGAGGAATAAAAAATATGAACCGTTATGATCAATTCAAACAGGCAGCAACCATGCTCCTGAACGCGTCGGGCGACGATCCTGCCCGCGAAGGATTGCTTGCCACGCCGGATCGGGTGGCGCGCAGTTACGAATATCTGCTGCGGGGGTACGACCAGAACCTTGAAGATGTGGTTCACGGCGCTATTTTTCAAGCGGAATCCGATGATATGGTAATTGTACGCGACATTGAGTTTTACAGTTTGTGCGAACACCATATGCTGCCGTTCTTCGGGGTCTGCCATGTGGGTTATATACCTACTGACCGCATTCTGGGGGTCAGCAAAGTAGCGCGGATCGTGGATATGTTTGCGCGGCGTTTGCAGATCCAGGAACGGCTGGTCAAAGAGATTTCGCACGCGATCATGGATACCATCGGCGCGGAAGGTGTCGGCGTAGTTATGGAAGCCCAGCACCTCTGTATGCGGATGCGGGGAGTGGAAAAACAAAATTCCATAATGACCTCCAGCTCCATGCTGGGCAGTTTCCGCAGCAATTCCGACTCCAGAGCCGAGTTTTTAAAGCTGATCAAATCTTCCTGAAAAAACGTATTCAGACCGTGAAAAGCATCTTTGGGGCGTGATTAAACGCCATTACAGCTGAAAAATAGAGATTTTTTGCAAAAAAAAACGTTTGAAGACTTGCATTTTTCGATCTATACAGTAAAATCATTATTGCAACATAGATCATTTGAAGATTCAGGCTGTATGTTAAAGCAGCCAAAGGGAGATTTTTTATGAAGTACTATACTGAAGATCACGTCTGGGTTGAAATCCGCGGCGATGAAGCCACCATCGGCATATCGCAGTACGCTGTTGATGAACTGGGCGACATCGAGTATATAGAATTGCCGCTGGAAGATGAAGATATTATCGTAGGCGATGATATCGGTCTTCTGGAATCCAACAAAGATTCCATCAGTATTTACGCGCCGCTGTCGGGCACTATTACTGCGGTCAACGAAGAACTGGAAAGTGAACCCACTCTCATCAGCGATGCTCCCGAAGAAAAAGGCTGGATCTGCAAGATCAGCAATATCGACGACTCCGAGCTGGATGATATGATGAACGAAACTTCTTACAAAAAGTTTCTGCGCACGCTTAACAAAAAAGCCAAACGCTGAGGATATAATGGATTTTTACGAAGTGCTGAAAAAACGGCGCAGTTTCCGCGGGTTTGATCCCGATAAAGCAATCAGCAAAGATTCTTTGCAGCGGATCATGCAAGCGGTGCAATGTGCGCCTTCGGCGTGCAACCGGCAGCCGTGGCGCTTTGAAATCGTTTTCAATTCCAAGTTGCGCAGCAGGATCGGCGCGTGTTACCCCAAACCGTGGCTGCTGGAAGCGCCTGCCATTGTAGTGGCAATGGCGGATTACTCCAGCTGCTGGAACCGTTTGGAAGGAACTCCGGCTGCGGAAATAGATCTGGGGATCGCCATGGAACACTTAGTGCTGGCGGCAGCAGCGGAAAACCTCGGTACTTGCTGGATATGTGCGTTTGAAAAAGCCAAGATGAATCAGGTCATGCAAGTGCAAGCGCCGTGGAGCGTGGAAGCTATCACCCCGCTGGGTTATGCCAATCAGCCGCCGCGGGAGCTGCAATATAAAGCGTTGGATGCTATTTTCAAGGTGACAGAATGAAACTCGAAGCCTTTGGTCCTGCATGGAAATTCTTCATCCCCGACGACCATTCCTGCGCCTGGACTTTGCTGGATACCCGTCAGGGCGAAGAACTGGTCAATATTGTCTGGGGCAAACTCAACAATATCAGCGAAAAAGATGCGCTGAACGAAAAATGCCGCTTCCACAGCAAACTGGATAACCGTGAAGTACAAATAGAAAGCGCCAACGTCTACCCATTCGGCGGCGAATCGCTGCTTGAACGCAATCTCAAACTGCGCGATAAATTGCTGGAAGTATGCGTGGATGTCAAGCCGGGCCGGGGCGAAACAGTGCGCAGTTTTGAACTGGAAGATTTGATAATTCCCGGTGAATTTTCTAAAATTGAAATCATTCGCAACCTGCCCGAAGCAGGTCAGAATTGGCAGTTGGAACCGCTGACGGCAACGGAGGATATTCTCTACAGCGCTCCGCAGCCGTGGGTGGCAATAGTGCTGACCAAAGTCAACGGTACGATATTGGAAATCGGCATCGGCGGTGATTACTGGCGTATGCAAGGCTGCGGCGACACCCTCTGGCAGATAATCCGCAGTCAGGATGCAGTAGTGTTAAAGAGCCGCCCCGTAGCTTTGTCGGCAGAAGAAACCGTGGAAAGACGTCCGTGGCGCTTCAGCTACTATATTGCCTGGGGCAGAAACAGTTCCACCAGGTTGATGACGGAAAAAAATGATATTACCATTACTCCCGAAGTGGGGAAAGATTTGGAGTGCAGCTGTTTCCGTGCGCCTTCAGTACGGAGGACGCTGCGCAAATTTATCCGTCGGGAGCAGGAATCAAGCGGCAATCTGCATTTGATTCTGCCCGATGTTACTGCGTGTCAGGATGCAGCGCATCTGGAGCGACCGGGTAAAAAATCGCTTGCCCATTGGGATCTGGAAGAACTTTTTGCACTCTACAGTTGGGGCAACCGCCAGCTGGGGGGCGAACGCTTGCTGAATATTGAACTGCCGGAGGACTCGATTTTCCGCAAACTACCCAGCGGCAAATATTTAAGCTCTATTCCGGGCGACTGTTCCATACGGGAAATATAAAATTGGCGGGAAATATGGCAAATTGCAGCAACAAACTTCTGATCGAGGCAGCGCAGAGTCTGCGCATCCTTTTCGGCAACGGCGGTGCTGCGTCATCAATTGATATCTGGGCGAGTTCCGTCGAGCCGCAGCTGTTGAGGGCATTAAGCGAAGCCTTTGCCTCCGCAGGTCAATCAGATATGGAGTTCAAAACAGCCGAAGTATTGAATTTTCTGCTGAGCCTTACTCCACAGCGCGGAATATTGGAAGTGCTGGAAGACGGCTTCTTTGAAATGCTGCTTACCCGCCGGCTGGATATTGCTGATTATCTGAAAAAAAATTCACCTGCCTTCAGTCAGATTGAGTTTTTCCGCAATAACTTTCTATCTGTGGAAAAAGGCATCGGCATCCTGCGTGAACTGCCCGACAGCCAATATCTCAACCCCGCAGTACGGGGCTGTCTGGCGGGGCAGAGCGTGCTGAACGGTCCAGCAGAAAAGATTGTGGAAATTGCGTTGATGCGCGACCCGTTTTCCCGCTGCCGGACCTTCCGTTATTTGAATGGGATCTTCAAGCCCTGCCCGATCAAAGAATATCCTGTAAATAAATTTTACGGTTTTCATGGGGTGCGGAGCCGCTTTCAGGAACATTTAAGTGATTTTGCCTCCGGCAGGGGCAATGTACCGCTGCTGATTTCCAGTCTACCCGGGTTGGGAAAGACCCAATTCAGTATCAACTACACCCTTGCAGAACAGAATTTGACGCTGATTTTTGCCGAGCCTGAAACGCTGGAACAGGATCTGGATAAGCTGATCGCAGCGCTGGCGTTGCGTAAACGGCGTAAATTTGTAGTGTTTTTTGATGATATTGAACCCGAGCGGATCAACTGGTACAGCTTCAGAACCAATGTGGGCGGCAGCGCGCTGCTGCCGGGAAATATCACCTTTATTCTTGCCAGCAATTACACCTTCCCCATCAACATTCTTTCCCGGGGAAGAGAGATCACTTTCCCCGTATTTGACGAAGTGCGCTGTCTGGAAATGGTGGAAGATTTTCTGGCTGATTTCGGCATGAAAAACGCCAATGAAAATCTGGCGTCGGTGATCGGTGCGGGGTATATCGAAGATTTCGGGCAGAAAAAATTTACGGAACTAAGCCCCCGTACCCTGATCCGCTATCTGGAAAAATTCCGCAACGATGCTGCTTTGCGGCGCAAAATGATGGAGCAATCCAAACAGGAAATGATCATCCGCCCGGATTCGCAGCTGTTTTACGAATTCAACATCAAACTGCTGCGCCAGCTTTACGGCGAAAGTTTTATTGACGAAATGCGCGAAGAACAACTCCGCAGCATCGGCAAAGCATGATCCGCAGAGTCGGCGGCTGAAACTGCGGAGCGCATTCCATACACCCGATGCAGAGCTGCCAAGACTTATTACCTGAGTTTGCGGATCGCCTGATTAGATACCCAACCTTCAATATCGTGCCCGCGCACCAGCGAGTAATCGGCTTGCTGTTCAATGATCTCCAAAGGAGTACCGCCGGGGAGAGAACCGCTTTTGCGTCCATTATGCACCCCGGGGAAACTGTAAAGTTCGGCATTTTTTGCCACCACCACTCCGCGGCTGTTGCTGTAAAGCGATGAATACAAGCTCAATGCCGCCAGCAGCAGTATCAATATAAATCCGCCGCAAATGCCGCCCAGCGACCAGCGCCATGAATCGCTCAAGCGGTGGCGCAAGCTCATTATCAGACAGAATATCACCCAGACCAGCGCCGCCAACAGCAGGTAATCGCCCGGGTGCAGCCGATCCCGCCAGGCGGGTAAAATATCTGCAGGGCTGTTGATTTCGCCGGCAACAGGCTGGAAAAATTTCCGCCGCATAACGTTGCGGTTCTCAAAGGTTGCCGAGTCCAGCGGATCCGCCAGCGCGGCTGATTCCAGATACCACAATGCCATTTCCTGTTCACCGTTGGCTTCGGCAATACACCCTAAATTGTAAAGAACATGGGAATCGCTGCCGTTTTCCTGCAAATATTTTTCAAAATAAGCCTTGGCAGCTTTATAGTTGCCCCGGTCGTAGGCGTGCAAAGCACTCTGCCAATCTTTGACTTCTGCCGAATTACGGTTGATTTTATCCGCCGCGCTCAATTGCCAGTTGGCACCAAGAACAGCTGTCAGCAGCAGGAGTTTGACCGATTTAAGCAGCACCGAGCGGATCTTTTCCGCATCGGGCAGCGCCGAACGGCGCAATTCAGCAGGCAGATAACTGGCATCGGCACAGGCTTTAAGCGCTTTGCCCAGTTCAGGATCATGCGCCAATTCTGCAATTTCATTGATCGAAGTTCCCGGCGGCAGCTGCCAGCGGTCACACAAAAACCCAGTCAATTCTTCTGTTGCCAGCCGGGGCAGATCCTCAGCGGCAGCCGACTTAAGTTCGGCCGCCAGAGTATTGCGCAAACTGCCTGCCCGCTCCCGGCGCAGCTGAGTTTGATCGACCGAACGGCGGCTGCTGCGCCGTATGGCAGATATTACCAGCCAGATTGCCGGACCTGCCAACAACAGGATCGCCGCCAGCAGCTCGCGGTTGCGCTGATAGAAACGGGCGCCAACGCTCAGCGGGGATTTTTTGCAGTAAAGCAGCGTGGTACGGGGAGCGCTGAACTCTTCTTTACTTTCATCGACCAGAGGTTTGACCGCGCTGCTGTCGGCAACAACTTTGGCAGCGCTGCCGCTGCCTGCCGCGGCAGGGGTAACGGTCAAGGTTTCTTTAAGCGTAATATCTTTATAAGTACCTGCCTGCGGGTCGAAATAATAAAATTTAAGATCGGTGTTCACCTTGCCCGCTTCCAGCGGAATAATCACATAACTTATAACACACCCGCCCCGATTCTGCTGTATCTCGCCGGGATATACCCGACAGTTTTCCAGCGCCAACTCAGGCGGACGCAGCGTTTCCAGCGAACTGTTACCCAGCAGCGTTATGTTCAGCGTGATCGGCTCCAGCGCTTTGACACTCCGCGCCGACAACTCCGCACTGCCGGCAAAATTGCCGACCACTCCCAGAAACAACCCGTCGGCAGGCTTTTCGGGGAGCGGTTCCACCGTAAGCACCCGCGATTGTACCGTAAGTTCACGGGCGACTTGCCGATAACGGGTTCCGCCGAAGAAGACAAAATCGTCCTCCTCCTGACGCCGATCGGGTATCTGCAACTGGCACAGCACCTTGCCGCTGACCGTCAGCTGCCCTGCCGCCATAGGGCGGAAAGCGGTATCAAAAGTAATATTTTCAAACAATTTATCATCCACTACTTCCCTGCCCTGACGGGGACGGGCAAAGTTCGGATTTTCGTTATTGATCTGCCTGAAATCGCGGAAAACCGATTTGCCGATATCCAGCACAGGATAAGCAAGATTGAGTCTTATCCGGCGGGGATAGTAAACGCTTACCGACAACGGGATCTCTTCGCCCACATAAATTTTATCCCGATTAAGCGGCAGATTTATCCGCGCAAAAATATCTTCCGACCCGACTCCGGCGGCGCTGTCTTTGACCACCGTAAGCGTCAACGCAGTTGTTTCGACTATTTTGCTGCCTAACTTAACCTTCAACGGCCCGATGGTATATTTTCCCGGTTCGGGGGCAATATATTCGTAGGAACGGATGCAAGTTTGAGCGCCGTTGACGATCCTGCGGGATTGTCCGCTTGAGCGGTAAGTGAACTTTTCCAACTGTTGCTGCAGTTCGGGCATCTGTCTGCCGTTATTGATCAGCTGCAGCTGAAAACTTTCGCCTTCGATGACGGTGGCGGGTTCCAAAGTTGCATAAAAGCTCTTATCGTCGGCAACCACGGCTGCGCCGGCAGCAATCAGCAGCAGCGGCAGTAATTTTTTTATGGCATTAAAAAACATTTTACCAATCCTTTTCTACAGGGGCAACGCGGTTGCGCCGCTGTTTTATATTTTCCCGCAACATTTTTTCGTCCTGTCCCATCAGCTCCAGCAAAGCATCGGTCTGGGCGGCATCCATCTTGTTTTTTTCCTGCTCGCTGCGTTTTTCGGCAGCAGCGGCAGCTTGAGTCTGCTGGTTATCAGCTTCGGTGGATTTTCCGTCTTGGGGAGTATCTGATTTTGCCTTGGATTTATCGTCTGATTTTTTACTGTCAGACGGTTTTTTCTCCTGATTTTCCTTACCGTTAGCTCCCAGCGCCCGCAAGGCTTCTTCCAAATCCTTATCAGCGCCGGAATAATCACCCAGCGACCGCTTTTGAGCGGCCTTTTCTAGTGATTCAGCGGCTGACTCAGCTTGCTCCTGCAACTGTTTCTGCTGTTGATCTTCGGCAGCATTGCGTAAATTTTCCAACGCTTCGGCAGCCGACTGCAAAGCCTTGTCCGGATCTTGTGCAGATTGATTCTGCTGCTGTTGATTCTGCTGCTGTTGATTCTGCTGCTGTTGATTCTGCTGCTGTTGATTCTGCTGCTGTTGATTCTGCTGCTGTTGATTCTGCTGCTGTTGATTCTGCTGCTGTTGATTCTGCTGTTGTTGATTCTGCTGTTGTTGATTCTGCTGTTGTTGTTGATTCTGCTGGCGGGCTTGCTGAGTTTTTTCCTGAGCTTGCTTTTGCAGTTCTTTAAGTTTCTCCAAAGCCTTCCGAACCTTGTCAACCTCGGCAATATCCTGCAAAAGCTGTTGCTGGGCAAGTGCAGTTATATCGGCAGCAGATGCTTTCTGCATGGTATTTATGTAGAGTTCTTCGGCGCGTTTGAAAAAATTATCCACTTCGTCAAGTTTTTTCAACGTTTCATCAATATTGCCGTTATTCTGATTTTTCATGCTTTCAGCAAAGAATTTCCTGCCTTGCGATTGCACCAGCACCCCCAGATTATGCAAACCGGCAGTACGGAGCGCTTCAGGAACAGCAGGATTGTTGAGTGTTTCATAAATTGCCGCTGCCTCGTCCAATTTATGTTCCAGCTGCAGCTGACGGGCTGAGTTGTAGCGCTGAAACCAGTCCGCAGGCAGTTTGCCCGTTGCCTCCGTGGTAATTTTCTCTTCCACGGGCGTCAGCGGCAAACTTTTTTGGGGTATATCGGCTTCTTCCGCCGACACCCCCATACAGCCGCATAACAGAAACGGCAGCCATACCTGCAAAACCTTGCGGCGGCGGGAGGAAACTTCATCAGTCAGCATATAAACTGTAAAAGTAAGCAACGCTGCAATCAGAAAAACCATAAAGCGTTCGATCGGCAGCGCCCGCTTGATCCGACGGCCGATATCCTGATTTTTACGCTGCAATACCGCATTGATAGCATCCAGATTCGTGTCTGCCGTGTTGCTGTTGATATAGACTCCGCCGGTTGCCACGGCGATTTTGCGCAGCAATTCTTCGTTCAGGCGGGTCTTCACCAGATCGCCTGAATTATCGCGCATAAAGTGGGGTTGGTTATCCGCTCCGACCTGAGGGATCAAAGCCGGGATCAGCGGATCACCCAAACCAATCACCAGCAGTTGGATATTATTTTTGGTCAGTTCGGCAAGTTCCTTTTCGGCGCTGCCGGAAAGTTCTTCACCATCGGTTATTAAAATGATCTCCCGCGTGACATTTCCGGCGGATTTGAGCGCTTTGATCGCCATTTCCAGCGCCGCAGCCAGATTGGTTCCGCCGATCGGCACCAGATCGCATTGCAGTTCGTCGATACATTGTTCCAAACTGACCCGATCGTTGGTCAGCGGACACGCCGGGAAAGCTCTGCCCGCAAATGCCACGATCCCGAAATTCACCGATGGATTATCTTTTATCAACTTGCGCAGCAGCCATTTGCCGTGTTCAAGGCGCGAAGGCGCCACATCTTCTGCCAGCATACTTTTGGATACGTCAAAAACGATCAAAGCATCGCTTTCCGACAAATTGAATTCCAGCGGCCTGGCTCCCCAGCAGGGACGTGCCGCCACAATCGCCAGCAGCAGCAGCGTTGCCGTTACCAGCACCCGCCGCCAGAAGCGTTTGGAATACGATACTATCACCTGGGCGCCGCCGTTGATATAACTCCGCAGCAGTTTACGCCGTTTCCAGTCCCCATAGAACCACCACATCCAAACCGTCAGCAGCAATATGGGCAGCAGCCACAAAAATCTGTAATCTATAAAATCCATAATCAAGACCAACTCCGTAGATAATTTTGAAACAATAGCACGGCTTTGACAAAAGCACAAATTCAAATCTGTTGAAAAATGTGTTTTTTCTGCAAATTACACCCTTTCGACTCTTGACAAAAATATTTTGTTCGCTATTTTTAATAAAGCGTTGATTCAAGTCCGCCAAAACATTTTCAGGAACAATCACAGATTTGTTGCGGTCTTGATCTGCAACAGAAACATTTGCGGAAAAAATACCAATCAGGAAGGATAAAAAAATGCTTAATCAATCAAATCTGGCAGAATTGCAGTCTGAATTGCGTGAGGCAACCGCCTTTATTACTCCGCTGCGGACCGAAATCGGCCGCATTATCGCCGGGCAGGATAAACTTATTGATCGGCTGATCATGGCAATGATAACCGGCGGCCATGTTTTGATCGAAGGGGTGCCGGGGCTGGCGAAAACGCTGGCGGTGAAAACCCTGAGCCAAACCTTGAACGCTACCTTCTCCCGCGTTCAGTTTACGCCTGACCTGCTGCCTGCCGACCTGGTCGGTACGCGCATATACAATGCCGAAACGCATCAGTTCACCACCCGCACAGGACCGATCGCCGCCAATATCGTGCTGGCGGACGAAATCAACCGCGCCCCCGCCAAAGTTCAGAGTGCGCTGCTGGAAGCCATGCAGGAAAAGCAGATCACCATCGGCGGAGAACGTTTCCCGCTGCCGGAATTTTTTCTGGTGCTGGCTACCCAGAACCCCATTGAACAGGAAGGCACTTATCCGTTGCCCGAAGCTCAGGTGGACCGCTTTATGTTCAAACTTTCGGTCACTTATCCCCAGCGTGATGAAGAACGGCTGATCCTTGAACGCACCGCCCACCCGGATTGGACCGATAAGGCCGCCCCCACCGCCTCGGTGGAAGATATTATGAAAGCCAGAAAAGCCCTCGATCGGGTCTATCTGGATGAAAAGATCGTGGAATATATTCTGGATCTGGTTATCGCCACCCGCCCGGGGTATCGGCAAAATCTCTCGCCGCGGCAGGCGGATGCCAATTTGCGTAATATTGATGTGCAGCTGGAATTCGGTGCCAGCCCCCGGGCAGCGATCTCGCTGGCTTTGAGTGCCAAAGCTCAGGCGTTGCTGGCGGGTCGCGCCTACGTTATCCCGCAAGATGTCAAGGATGTGGCGCTGGATGTAATGCGCCACCGGGTGACTTTGAGTTACGAAGCCGAAGCGGAAAATATCAGTTCCGACAACGTTATTGAGTATTTGCTCGAAGAACTCCGAACCCCGTAATTATTGATCTTGTTCAAAGGTTTCAGGTTATGTTGCAGACCGCAGAATTGCTGAAAAAAGTCCGCAAACTGGACATTGTGACCCGCCGCAAGGTGGATAATGCCATCGGCGGAGCTTACCACAGTGTTTTCAAAGGCCGCGGCATTGAATTCGACGAAGTGCGCGAATACACTTACGAAGACGATGTGCGCGATATCGACTGGAACGTAAGCGCCAGATTGAACGCGCCTTATGTAAAAAAATATGTGGAAGAACGCGAATTGTCGGTTCTGCTGATGGTGGATATTTCCAACTCCATGAACTTTGGTTCTCCCGGCAGCAGCATTATTGAACGCGCCATCGAAGCCGCTGCGCTGCTGGGACTCAGCGCCATCGGCAATAACGACCGCGTGGGGTTATCGCTGTTCAGCGACCACGTGGAAGAACTCTTTGCGCCCCGCAGCGGCAGGCACAACAATCTGCGGCTGATCCGCGAACTGGTGGCAACTGCCGAAAGTGAACGCAACGGCAAAACCGATCTGGCGCTGGCATTGCGCAACGCTTGCAAAATCATGAAAAAACGCGGAGTCATCTTTATTATCAGCGATTTGGCGGATAATTCGCCGGAAGTGGAAAAAGCCTTGAAGATCGCAGGAGCCCGCCACGATGTGATCGTGCTGCATTTATACGATCCAGCTGCATGGCAGCTGCCGAACGGATTCTGCAATATTTACGACAGCGAAAGCAATCGTTTTATCCGTTTGTCAGGTAAACGGGCGCGATTGGATTTTCAGCGCCGCTGCGAAGCGCGGAATCTCGCCCGTCAGGAGATGTGCCGCCGTTCAGGAGTGGAACTTGTACCGATGCCGTGCAGCGAAGATATGCTCTCGCTGCTGATGAAATTCTTTCAACACCGCAGAAGACGCAGGAGCTGTTGAAATATGAAAAATAAACTGCTTAAAAGAGTTATCTATACAGTTGTTCCGCTGCTGCTGATCGTTCTTGCCGCCTTCGGTACAACTGCATTTTTTCAGGCGGCACGCGCCGGCGAAGCAACTGCCCGATTGAATAAAAAACTGCCTGAACAAGTCAGTCTGGGCGAAAAAATCAATTTGTTCCTGGCGCTGGATCTGCCATGGGGGCAGGATTTGCAGGAAACGATCTATAATCCCGCCGAAGGTTTTATCCCGTGCGGAGAAGCAAGCAGCTCATCAAGCAGCAGCTTCAATCTCAAACATCGCCAAAAAATCATACTTATTCCCATAAAAAGCTATCGCACGGGCAAGTTGAATCCGGGCAGCATAACGCTGAAAATCGCCCGTCCGTTTTACGAGGACGGTCCCCGCAGCACTACGCTGAAAGTTGAGCTGCCCGACATCAATATTGAAGCGCTGAAGATTGCCGACCGCAATGCCTTGCCGCTGGCGGATGAAATGCAAATGCCGCCGCCGGAAAAAAAGGGGTATTATCTGGGCGCTGCGGCGATAATCATAATTCTGCTGCTGGCAGTATTCTGCTTGTACCGCAGAAGTTTGCGCAACAGAGTCGCTCCGGTTCTGAAACCGTGGGAAATCGCACTGCAGGAGTTGGACGAACTGCATAACGAAGCTGTATCGGGCAATAAACCGCTGGTCTGGTGCGTAGCACGCCTCAGCGATATTATCCGCGATTACCTGAGCAGCCGTTTTAACTGGCCGGTCACCACCCAAACTACGGAAGAATTTTTTGCCTCGCTCAAACGCCGCCGCCTGCCGCTCAATCAATCGCAGATACATTATCTGGAAGACTTTATGTCGGCTGCCGACCTGATAAAATTTGCCAATATCAAACCCAGTTGCGAAGATCTGGAAAATGCCATGGAGCGCGCCCGCGAACTGATTGCCGAAACCGCCGAACACCACAACATGGATAATACAGGAAATAATGCTGATATACAACTCGATCCAAGTCAGATTCAGGAGGTGAAAAAATGACGCTGTTTGCATACCCTTGGATGCTGCTTGCGCTGCTGCCGGCGGCGGCGTTGATCTATTATATATTTTTCCGTAAAGCTCAAGCAGGGGTAATATTGCCCGAGCTGGTCAGCTCGCAAAAGACCAGCCGATCGGGTCTGCCGCGGGTCGTTGCGCCGTTATTTTCGGGAATACTCTTGAGTCTGGCGCTGATATTGCTGATTCTGGCATCGGCGCGTCCCCGTTTGGGCAACGAAAAAATCATCATGCGCCATAAAGGTATAGATATAATCATGGTGCTCGACCTCTCCGGCAGCATGGCGGCATACGATGTACCCGAAAATATCGTCGGCGAAAAAAATATTACCGAAGCATTCAACTCCGGCCGTATGAAAAACCGTTTGGAGGTGGCAAAAGATGAACTCAGCAAATTTATTGCCCGCCGCCCCAATGACCGCATCGGCCTGATCGGGTTTGCCGAATTCGGCTACACGCTCTCGCCGCCGACGTTGGATCACAGCTGGCTGAGTGATTCGCTGTCAATGCTGGAACCGGGGATCATCGGCGATGCCACCGGAATCGCCAGTCCGCTGGCTTCGGCGATCCGTCGTCTGGATAAATCCGAAGCCCCGCGGCGGGTGATGGTGCTGTTTACCGACGGCGTAAACAATGTTACCCACCGCCTTACCCCGCTGGAAACAGCAACGCTTGCCAAAGAAAAAAATATTACGATCTACACCGTAGGTATCGGCGGCAATAATGCCTTTGCGCTGCAGGATTCATTTTTCGGCCGCCAGCTGGTGCGCATAAACAGCAACTTCGATGAAAAACTATTGCAGGAAATCGCCGCCGTGACCAACGGCAAATACTTCCGTGCCAACGACGCTCAGGCGCTCAACAGCGTAATGAACGAAATCAATCAGCTGGAAAAGACCAATTTCGAGCAGCCGCGCTATATAGAATACAGCGAATTTGCCCCCCTGCTGGCAGTAGCGGCAATAATCCTGATCATGGGCGCGATGTGGCTGGAAAATACTTATGAGCGCACAGTTCCGTGATCTGCCGCAATCGGCAATCTGAAATCAGTTCTGCTGATTATTGCGCAGCATAAGCGCCACACCGCCGATGACCAGCAGCATTGCCAGCATAAAACTCAAAGTAATATTTTCTTTCAGCAATATTACCGAGAAACCCGATGCCAGCAATGCCGATATGTAGCCGAAGGAACCCAATGCCCCCGAAGAGAGCACTTTCAGCGCCTTGTACCAGAGCATATTGGCAAAACCGTTGACAAATATGCTCAAATAAAGGATCACCAGCCACCCTTTCCAATTCAATTCCGCCAACGCCTGCCAGCTGCCCGACTGCACAAACATAAACGGCAGCAATATGAGCGAAGCCAGCGCAATCGCCAGGATCGCCGCAGCTCCGCCGCCGTACTGTTGACTTACCCGGGTACCGCAGACCGTATAAGCCGCCCAGCATCCGCCGGAAGCCAGCGCCAGCAAATCGCCCCAGCAGCTGTGCATACCACCGCCGACAAAACAATCGCCGCCTGAACGGCTCAGCAAAGTCAATCCGATCCCGGCGAAACCGATAAACATTCCGGCAATGCGCTGCCATCCGGCTTTTTCGCGCAACAGAAAAAATGCAATTATCACCGTAAAGATCGGCGACGCATTGGCCATCAGCGATGCCCGCGCCGCAGTAGTTATACTTAATCCCGCCAGCAGCAGATATCCCTCGCCCACGTTGCCCAGCAAAGCCAGCAGCAGCAGCATTTTCCAGTCAAAACGGAGTGCTTCAGTCAGTTTTTTACCTGAATTGTTCAACACCATAAACGGGATTATAACTGCCGACGAAATCGCCAGCCGCACCCATGTCAGCGGCAACGGCGGCAATTCGCTGTTGCCGCCCAGCATCAAGAAGCGGCTGACGGGGTAGAAACTTGCCCAGAGTACGGTGGCGGCTAATCCGTAAAGAAAGCCTTTAATGGGAAACTTCATAACTCACATCTTGACCTGATCCAGCGGAATACGTTTATTATCCGCGCTGTACATCTTGTTAAAAGCATCGCTTACGCTGTTGCTTTCGCCCACCAGTGCAAAAGGCAGCTGTTCGTTATTACCACGGTGTTCGCGCACCAGATAATAGGGTGGTTTGATATCGGGATAATGGAAACTTTCCGGCTCGCGCAAAAGTTTTTCCACGGCGGCTTTGGCGCCAGCACGGATCTTTTCGCGCACGACTTCGGGCGAAAGCTGTACCGAAGCGAGGTTGTAGTTTTCATAAGTTTTTACATCCATACTTTGCGAAACACCATTATCTGAACAGCGGCCCCATTTGCCGTAAACCGTTACCACCCCGGGGGTCAGCGCTTCGGCTTCTTCGGCCAGCGCCCGATCGCCTGAAGCAAAGATCGTGGGGATCCCCAGCTCCATGGCGCACAAAGCCGTGGCACCGTATTCACCGATAGAAAGAGCGTTGATCCGTTGATCTGTTGTATAAATATTGCCGGTATGCGCCAAATGGGCATAACTTGTTCCCGCCTTGGCGTGCTGCCCCACAAATGCCAGCGCATCGCAATTATCATCCAACCCGTTGGGATAAAGCCGGTCGCCGCGACCGTTGAGCAGCACCGCCCGCCGGTCGAGCAATTCGCGGTCAATGCTTTCAAAATGATGTCCGATCACCACTTGAACTTCATCGGCGCCGCCCTCAAAAAAACCTTCGCAGGCGGCGTTGACTTCCAGCGTCAGCAGACGGCGGGCTTTTTCCCAGTAACGGCCGCTTTCGGTGCAATGATTGTCAAAATCGTAAACTCCGGTCACCCCTTCCATATCGGTAACAATGTGGATTTTCATAGTCTGCAACTCCTTTTTAAATTATTTTATAAACACAATTGTATAGGCTTTCAGCAACTCTTTGGGCAACCGAACCGTAACCTTATTGCAACTGACCTTGAAATCAAGTTGCTGCCGCCCGTCGAAGTCGGGACTTACGGCATACACGCTGTTGACCGCTTCGGTCCTGTGCAGCGAAAAAGTTATATCGCGTGCAATCTCCGGGAACGGCACTTGCGGTGCGCCGCGTTTAACTGTTTCGCCAAACTTGACGGTCCTGCCCGAGGCGTTCAACAGATGCACGATATCACTTTTGCCATCCCGGAAGACGGAGGTGTAAACACTTTTGGGTGCATCGGTTGAAAAATATTTGATCGATGAAGCAAATTCATGTTTGAGAATATTGCCGAATACCTCCGCAAGTTTTTCGTCATAATCAAATTGGTACTTATCTCCGGGAGTGTGTTCTGTTTCCTCCTGATTCATACCAAAGGAGCAATGATGCATGATAAACTCACCCTTGCCGTATTTTACTGCGGTACTTACCGGCATTATTGCGCCGCCGTAGTTGACAAAGTACATACTGTTTTTATGCGCAGTATAATTGTCGGGACGGTAATAGATCAGCTTCTTTTTAAGCGGGATTTCCCTGCCCGCAGCATCAAATATGCTGCTTACCCACAAGCTGCGCAATTTTTCAAACTTATAAGTAAAGCCGAACACATCTTCAAAGCCCCACGCAGAACGGGTATTGCCCAGTTCATCAAAAATCCCCGCCAGCGGCGAAATCACCACTTTTCCGCCATTGCGGGCAAACTCCTTGATGACGGCAAGCTGCTTATCGGACAAACAGCCCGAAGCACCCACATAGAGTAAATCGTATTGAGCCAGGAAATCCTTTTTCAGATTGAACTCCGAAATCATATCATAGGGTATATGCAGTTCTTCCAGCGTCTGCGCCGTACCCATAAGTTCAGGACGGTAGCCGAAACTGCGGTTCCAGTCGCGGCTCTGTGCCGAAAAAAGCAGCAGCGCCCTGACGGCAGGCTGCGCCGTTGCCACATTCATATTTTCTGTGGCAAATGCGTGATAATCACTTTTACCTTCGGGCCGTTCCATAACCGTTTCCCACGTCAACTGCCCGTTCATATTGTTCAGCGCCCAGCCGAAATATGCCAGATCCCAATGGTTCT
The DNA here is from genome assembly GCA_015061545.1 of Lentisphaerota bacterium. Lineage (GTDB taxonomy): Bacteria > Verrucomicrobiota > Lentisphaeria > Victivallales > Victivallaceae > SIG78. The sequence continues at coordinate 18,825 of SUWJ01000027.1, forward strand.
CCGGATAGACCAGTCCGAACACAGGAGCGTTGTATGCGTAGCGCAAAACATTTTTCATCTTGCGGTAAGTCATCACGCTGCGGTGAGATTCCAACACATTGCGGCTCATTATTTCGGTACCCAGAAAATCCACTCCGCGCCCGACCTGCAGCAGATCCAAACCCAACGACAACGATGCCCAGTTGGCGCTGAAACCGTAGTGGGTATTGTAAGCGACAAAGGAGAAATCAGGCTTGTGCGCTTTGACCCGTTTCCGCAAACCGACCCACCACGAGCCGATCTCGCGCTTGCGCCATTCGCGGAATGCTTTCCAGAGCGGATCATTTTTATCTTTCAGCCGCGGATCAAGTTCATTGACCGGGTAATACCAGTTGGTATCGGCGTGAAACTTTTCCAGACAACTTGCACATAGGCAGTTGTGGGTCCAGAACGCCACTTCGTCGATCATCAGAGCATCAATACCGGTTTTAAGGATAAAATCGGTAAAATATTGATATGCTTTTTCCCGATGTACAGGGTTGACGGGGCAAAAGTGCGGTGTCGGCAGCATATCGTCCAGTCGGCGGTCAGTTTCGCCGATACGTTCGCACATTACCCGGAATCCCTGATCTATATTCCACAACAAGGTCAAATCCTGATGGTCGATAACTTTCATACCGCGCGCATGAGCAGCTTTTGAAATCTTTTTCAATTCCGCCGCCGCCCGATCGATATGTTTTTTATAGGTGTGGCGCGACAGCATTCCATTGACTATTATTGTATTGATATGTTTGCTTTCGAGCAGATCCAAACGCCGCTCCAGATCGGGCAGGAAGGTATATTCATTGATCGAGGAGTCGTTGCCGCTGCCAAGTGCACTGAATCTTGCACTGTAGCGCCATGCCATACCCGGACGCTGAACGGTTTCCACTGCTATCGGATAATCCAGTTTTTTGAACTCAGCTGCCGTTTCCCTCCCCGGTTCGGGCAAAAAGAACTTGCTTGACGCAGCTTTAAGTTTTGCCGCCGGGCGGTAATGCTCGTTGCGATACATCACCGACGGCTCAAAGCCATCGACCGCCCAGATACCGCGACGGAAACTGTAATCTTCTTTGCTGTGCAGCAGCGCCTGCACCCCGATAGTGCTCAACAGATAATCGCCTTCCAGCTCAATAACTGCGCTGCGATCGCTCTTTTCCAGCCAGATCGGGATCGTTACATTCACCGCGTGCTGCGGCTCGATACTGAAAAAATCCGTTTGCAATTCACCGTTGATCCGGATGCGGAAACGGTTTTCCGTCTTGCCGTAATTACCTGCACCCAGCGTGATTATATACAACCCCGGTTCCAGATCACTTAATTTGAACTTACCGTTTTTCCCCGCCAAAGCCGAATAGTAAACTCCCGGATATTGATTCCCGGTTACTTGTGCATTGCCATTATCCAGCCAGCCGTCCTGCTTATCGCCAGCAGCGGTCAAATCCATAGTTTTATAATTTTCACCGTGAGCTTCCGAACCGAAACTGTAAAGCCGTATCGGCGGGAACGGATCGCCGGAGCCGGAAAATGTCTGATGGTGATAACGCTTGTAATCCTCCCGCTTGCCGGCATAAATCCGCATCTTGCCGCCGATATGCGCACCGCGGTCGCCAAAGTTATCGCCGTATTCAAACAACAGCTTGCCGCCACGCCGATAGACGCCCCACTGACCGCGGATACAGTTCCAAACATAGTCGCTGACAAAATCCCCCACGCCCAGCGGATTCATATCAAAAACAATATTGAAATCCCTGCCGTCGGACACCGCAAACTGCCGGAAATTAGTTCCCCGTTTGATTGAAGAATCTTCCTTTATACTTGAATCCAGCTTGCCCGTTACATCGGTTACTTTGACCGTTCGGCCGGTTTTGCCGTCGTAACTCATATTTTCGACCACATTCCACGGCACGGTGATATTGCCGATCCGCACGGGGTGACGCGGCCAGGCGGTAGCTTCGGTCAGCATGGTTATTTCCACCTCATCTTTAGCGGGAGTCAGAACGATCTCCTGCCGGAAGCGTGACTCTTTATGCTCGCTCCAGATATTCCAAACCTCACGGCCATCGGGCAAAACCGTGTGTGAACGCTTGAGATCGTAAGGTTGGTCAAGGTTGGAAAATTTGTGAACTATGGAGTCTACCAGCAATTTACCACGATAAAAAACCTGAAAGTCATCACCAATATTTTTTACCGAAAAATCGCCCCCGGCTACTGCCATTGCCCCACCGCAGAGCCAACCGATCACCCACAATGCTATCTTTTTCATTTCCATCTCCCTGTTATATTTCAATCAATTATTTCAGATGACAAATCATTTTTTATTGTATTAAGGATTAAGTGGGAATAGGATTTGCGCACCAGCGGAATCTTGCCGATGCGGTACATGAGATCGGCCAACTCGTCGGTATCGCGCACCACCACTTTCAGCCGGTAATAGCGCTCGCCGCAGGTTTCAAGAATTTCTACGATCTCGGGCATTTTTGCCAATTCCAACCCCACCGAGCTTTCGCCGATATTTTCGTCGGTATCCAAGTCGATAAGAATTTGCATATTCCGGTTCAACTTGCGGGAATCTATGCGCGTTACATAACCTTGAATAACGCCCGATTCCTCCAGCTTGCGTACCCGCTCCAACACCGCCGAAGGTGCCATATTCAGCTCCCGTGCCAACGCCACATTGGGCATACGCGCATCGTTGCGCAGCAAATTAAGGATCCGCTTGTCTGTATTATCCATCAAGATTCCTCCGCCCGGTGATCTTTGCTTTTGAACTCTCCATCCGCAATATAAATATAAGTCAGAGTTTTTGTATTTTCAAGGGCGGAAGCAAACTTTTAATGCAAAAATTCACATAACAACTCAAAGCAAAGAATTATATTCTAAAGCACAACACTCCTTTAGAATATAATTCTAAAAAATCAGCAAGTTAAAAAATCAATCTTTCAACAGCGACCTGGCGTGATGCCGCGCCGCTTCTGTTCCGCCCAGCATACGGGCGATCTCGCCAACGCGGGACTCTTTATCCAGCAACTTGATTGTGCCGAAAACCTCGCCGTTTTCAATATGTTTGCTTACAGCGTAATGATGCTGCGCTTTAGCTGCCACTTGCGGCAGGTGCGATATACACAAAAGCTGACGGCAAGTGGAAAGCGCCAGCAGTTCCTCGCCGACCCGTACCCCCGTTTCGCCGCCGATATTCACGTCGATTTCATCAAAAATCAATACCGGCACCGCATCGGCATCGGCAAGCACCGCTTTCAAAGCCAACATCACCCGCGCGATTTCGCCCGAACTGGCAATCAGCCGCAACGGCGCCGGATTCAATCCGGGATTGGCAGAAAAAATCATATCAACTGTATCAATACCGGTAAGATCGGGTTCGCGCGACGCAAAATCTATACTGAAAGCGTTATATTCAAAACCCAGCACTTTAAGTTTTTCCGAAACCCGCGCGGACAATTCAGCCGCCGCCGCTTTTCTGGAGTCAGAAAGTTTCCCGGCGGCAGCAGTCAAATCCGCTTCTGCCGCAGCAATACGCTCAGCGAACTCTTTTTGTTTTTGAGCAAAATCCTTAACCAGCTGCAGCCGTTTTTCGGCTTCGGCACGGCGCAGCAGCACACTTTCCAAAGTAGGTCCGTAGTGCCGTTTCAGAGTATATATTTCGCTGAGTCGTTTTTCCAATTCGGCAAACGATTCTTCGTCCAGCTCAATTTTACCGGAATAAATTTCCAGCGCCGACACTAAATTTTCGATGCTTTCGCGGATCAGCTCCAGATCGGTCAAAAAATTCTCCGTTTCCGCCCCGCCCAGCTGCGGCAGCTCCGCAAGTTTGCGGTAAATCCCCGAAAGCGTATCCAGCAAAGAGTTATCGCCTTCGCCCAGTTCCATGATCGAAGCGCTGACGATTTGTACTATTGTGTGGGCATTGGCAGCAATCTTATGCCGCTCAGCAAGTATCGTATCTTCATCGGGTTGCGGATCGACTGCGGCGATCTCCGATACGATCCCCCGCAGCATTTCCGCTTCGTCGGCATCCGGCAGATCACTCAGCAAGCTGTCGCGCTCCTGCTTGAGCGCTTTAAGCTGTTCGTAATATTTTTTATATTCGCCGTGCAAGTTTTGCAGATTGCCGAACCGATCCAGCAGTTCCAGCTGCCGCGACCGATGCAAAAGCGTGTGATGTTCGTTGGCTCCGTGAACGTCGATCAGCAAATCCCCGATCCGTTTAAGCGTAACAATATTTACCGGCGTATCGTTGAGAAAATTACGGTTCCCGCCTGCCGTAAAAGTGCGCCGCAGCTGGATCGTCACCATCGGCGCAGCTTCAAACTCTATACCTGAAGCCTCCAATTCGGCAATGATTTCAGGATTCCGCGCCGCATCCACCGTGATTTCTGCCGCAAGCTCACAGCGCGAACAACCTGCCCGCAGCAGATTTTTATCCGCCCGCTTGCCAGTCAGCAAAGCAATCGTGTTAAGCAGCACCGTTTTGCCTGAACCGCTTTCGCCAGTCACCACGTTGAAGCCCGGAGCGAACTCAACCCCGGCATTGGCGATCAGTGCCAGATTTTTGATTTTCAGATAATTAAGCATAAAAAATCAGAAAAAAAGCGGAAACGGTTCTGCAACCGTTTCCGCCGTCGACCTTAAAGCAAACCTGCGTTTTCCGCCAGTCCCAGGCGGATATTCATACACTGGATCGCCTGACCCGATGCACCTTTGGTCAGGTTATCAATACAGGATGTAACAATAAGTTTATTGGTACGGCTGTCGATATTGTAACCGATCTGGCAGCAGTTGCTCATGGCAACATATTTGACATCGGCAGTTTTCTTCGGCGGCAGCACCATCACAAACTCTTCGTTGCCGTAGGCTTCTTCGTACGCTTTCTGAATATCTTCCAGCGTAACTCCGGGCATCAGATTATAAATGATCGTGGAGTTGATCCCCCGGTTGAACGGTGCCAGATGCGGAATAAAGTTGAGCTGCAGCTCATCCACTCCAGCCGCAACCGCAAATTCCTGCTCGATTTCCGGCGTATGACGATGGCCGACCACCCCGTAAGCCTTGAAACTTTCGTTACATTCGGGGAAAATGTACGCTTCGGCAACCTTGCGTCCTGCCCCGCTGACTCCGGACGCGCTGCAAATAATAATACCTTCGGTGCTGACCAGTTTGCGCTCCAGCAGCGGCGCCGACGGCAGAATACTGCTGGTGGGATAGCACCCGGCACAAGCGATCAGGTTCGCCGTTTTCAGCTGTTCGCGGTAACGCTCGGGCTGACCGTAAACCGCCTGTTTCAGCAGTTCAGGCGACGGATGCGGCGCATTGTAGTACTCTTCGTATTTAGCGGTGCTGCGCAGACGGAAATCCGCCGAAATATCAATAACGATCAGCCCCGCTTCCAGCAGCGGAATGGCATACTCTGTAGCCAATCCGTGAGGCAGCGCCAGAAAAGCCACCTGCGCCAGTTTTGCCAGCTCTTTTACTTCAGGATTGCAGAACACCAGATTGCTCTTGGCAAATCTGGGGTAAACTTCGCCGATCCGCTTGCCCGCATTGGCGCGGGAGGTAATCGCCGTCAGTTCCACCCCCGGATGCTTGAGCAGCAACCGCACCAGCTCCTCACCCGAGTAACCAGACGCACCAACAACTGCAACTTTAACTTTTTCAACCATTTACAACACAACTTTCCATTGATCCGCCAAGCGGATACCTTGCGATAAAAACAAAAAATGGGGACCGATTTGAGTCGGACCCCATTGAAAGATTTTTCCAGACGGAAATACTTTTAGCGTTTCGAGAACTGGAAGCGCTTGCGGGCGCCCGGCTGACCGGCTTTCTTGCGTTCTTTGACGCGGGAATCGCGGGTCATCATGCCGTTGCTCTTGAGCACTGCACGATACTCTTCGTCGTAGGCAACCAGAGCACGGGCAATACCGTGACGCAGCGCACCGGCCTGACCGGACATACCGCCGCCATCAAGGCGCACGTTGAGGTCGAACTTATCGACCGTGGAGCTGACGACAAAGGGCTGGGCGATAAAGCCGCGCAGCGCTTCGGTGGTGAAATATTCTTCCCAGTTTTTGCCATTGACCGTGACTTTACCGGTACCCGGAACCATGCGGACACGGGCAACCGCGCACTTACGCCGTCCGGTAGCGAGAATTTCGTTAGCCATGATTTCTTCTCCTTACTTGACGGTGATCTTGCGGGGGTTCTGAGCGGCGTGCGGATGTTCGCTGCCGGCATAGACCTTGAGTTTGGCAAACTGCTGACGACCCAGACGGCCGTGCGGCATCATGCCCCAAACCGCCGACTTGATCAGGCGGGCAGGATCCTTTTCGCGGATTTCCTTAGCGGTGTATTCCTTGCGGCCGCTGCGATAGCCTGTGTAATCGACGTAGGTCTTTTTGTCATTCTTGCTGCCGGTGAAGACAGCTTTTTCGGCATTGATAACAACGACAAACGCGCCGGTATCAATGTGCGGAGTGAAGGTCGGTTTGTCCTTGCCGCGAAGCGCGTTGGCGATGATGACCGCCAAACGGCCCACCGGGGCCTCAGAAGCGTCGAACAGCACGTGTTCACGCTGGACTTCTCCGACTTTTGCCAGATAAGTTTTCATTCTTGTTCTTCTTTTGGTTAATGAATACTGAAACTTTATTGCTCGCACCTGCAAATCCACGGCGATTCATCTACCCGATCGGGTTTGGGCACAACAATCCCGCAGAAATCCAAGTCTTATTAATCTACCACACTTTTGCAATTTTACAAGTTGTAAATGCTTCTTTTACATAAATTTTTTCAACAAATCTTCGTAACTTTGACTGGAGAGCAGTTTCGGCGGAATGTCCAGAATCGTTTTTGCTCCACAATCGCCGCTTTTATTCATCCGCACCGCCGCCCGTGCGTGTGCCACCAGCACGTTGGCTGTAGCCTCGGGATTGGATGCCCAGCGACAGCGGTATTCGATTGATGCCGGATTCCCCGCCCCGGTAGTGGACGCAGCCACCACGCAGCCATCGTGGGGGAAACCGTTGTATTTGCTGTTCAGCTCTTCCTGAGTCACAAAATTCACCGTGGTTTTATAAGGGGCAAAATAGCCCGGCATCGCCTTGATCTCCGCTTCGATCGCAGCGGCATCGGCACCTGCTTCCAACACCACAAAGCACTCTCTTGTGTGCATATCGCCGGCGGAAAAGTCAGGATTTTCGCCGCGGCGGACCTGTTCAACAGCTTCGCTGACCGCATGAGTGAACTGGCGGGCATCGGCAACCCCTTTGATTGTACGCAATGCATCGCTGTGCCCCATACTCAAGCCGCCTGCTTCCGAAAGTCCGTAAAATCCGTAAGAACGCGCTCCCGGCAGAAATGCGTTGGCAAGGGTCCGTTCCAGCGAAAAAATCCCCGGATCCCACCCGGTGGAAATTACCGCAACGTGACCTGCCGCCTTCGCCGCAGCATCCATAGAGCTGTGGTATTGCGGTATACAGCTGTGATTATCGAAACTGTCAACCGTATTGAGGTATTTGACCATCTCCGGGCCCTGCTGCGGCAAATCGTTTTTGCTGCCGCCGCACAAGATGGCAACATCGGGCGACAACGCCATAAATTCTGCCGGATCGTTAATGGATACCACAGGAATATTATTCACGCTCTTTCTGACCCGTTCCACCGAGCGGGTGGCGATTCCCACCACTTCCATATCCTCCTGATTAGCCAGCGAAAGCAGCACCCCTCTGCCGACATTGCCGTAACCGACCACCAAAACTCTGATCTTTTCCATAAAAAAACCTCTGATTTATTGATTTATCTGTAATAATAATATACTGCAAAAACTGTTTCTTTACAAGGTTGTAAAATATCTTTTTTTTCACTTGTCTGCCCTACCTGCAAAACAAATGCGGTCAGCAGGCTCTCCCCCGCTGACCGCACGCTGCGGCATTTACCGCAGAATATTATTGCAGACTATTTAACTTTTAACGGCGCACCCGCACCCGTCGGCGGCTCTTATCCTCGGAGCTGTCGCTGTCGGAGTTGCCGCTGTTGACTTCGATGGAAGATTTTTCGATCTTTTCCAGCATTTCCGCCATCTGCGAAGTCTGACGGATCAGCAGAATTGATTTCTGCTCCAGCTGCTCGATGCGTTCAACCGTATCCTGCAAATCTTTTTTGAGTTTATTGTCGGCAGTTTTGGCCGCTTCAACATTGCGCGCCATCATATCCAGCTGTTCCTTGATTCTGCCCAGTTCGCCAACGATCGTCAGCGTTCCCTGATCCAGCCGTTCCACCTGATCGGCCAACGCTTCGACGCTTTTACCGGCTTCAGGCAGCTTGGCGTTAAGCGCGGAAACTCTTACATTGCAGACGATCCCCATAATCAGCGTCAGCACCGCCAGCGTCAGCGCCGCAATTACTGCAATATTAACCGGTTTGATCGGTTTAAGCGGCAAATAATCATCGGCTTTTTTATCTTCTGCCAACTCCTCATCCAGCTGCAGCTTGGCAGTAGCCTTATCGGCAGTATTTTTTTCGGAGCCGCCGTCAGAGCTTTTGACCTCTTTTTCCGCGTTTTCAGTCACGGCATTCCCGGCACTTTCCGCAGCCTTGCCGTCGGCATTATCCGCCCCGTCATCTTTGCTTTTGAATTGGATACTCTTCACCGGCTTGGCATTCAACCCCAGAAAAAAAGCCTTGCACTCTTTGCAGCGGTAGTGGCGATCCAGCATATTGGAATCCACTTCGTAATGCTGACCACATTCAGGACACGCTATTTTCATCGCTCATCTCCATTCTGTAAATTGTTGTATTATATGATAACTTGAGTTTGGCAAAATTTCAAATTTTTATGACATAATTTTCATACAAAAAAACGGGCAAACGTTCCCCGCCGCCCGTTTTCACATTTTTTTGCCGCTATTGCCTCCCCGCAAAGGCAAAAACTTATCCCGTAAAATAATTTACGAAAGTTTTTCCAACGCCAGAGCGATTCTCCGCAAAGACTCTTCCTTGCCCAGCACATTCATAATTTCCCCCGGCCCGCCGGGAGTTACTGCCGTACCGGATACGGCAATACGCAATACCCACATCGGCAGACCAAGCTTCATTTCGTGCTGTACAGCGTAATCGCTTACCACCTGTGTAACGGCTTCGCTGCTGTAATCATCCAGCTTCGCATAAAGTTCTGCCAGATCCTGCAATATAACTTTGGCTTTTTCGGGATCGCACTTACTCTTTTTATTATTGAAAAGCGCAATGTCATATTCGGGCAATTCCAGCAGAAATGCTATTTTTTCCGGAATTTCCGAAAGTTTTTCCGTGCGCGGCTGCAAAAGCCCCGCCAGCATCGGCCAATAGGGTTCCACCGCCGTACCCGCTACTTGGGCAAAATCCTTTGAACGCGCAGCAAACTCTTCAGGCGCAAGCGCTTTGATATACTCGCAATTCATCCACTTGAGTTTATCGTAATCAAAGACCGCCGCCGACTTATTCAGCCCCGACACCTTGAACATTGCCACCAATTCGTCAAAGCTGAAGATCTCCCGATCGTTTTTCGGCGACCATCCCAGCAACGCTATATAATTGACGATCGCTTCGGGCAGATAACCTTCTTCCACCAGACTTTCAAAGCTGACCGATCCGTGCCGCTTGGAAAGTTTAGCAATCGAGCCGTCTTCGTTGCGCCCCATGATCATCGGCAAATGCACATATTCAGGCGGCTGCCAGCCGAATGCCGCATACAAAAGATTGTATTTGGGGGTCGAAGGCAAATACTCACTGCCGCGCACCACGTGAGTTATATTCATGGTATGATCGTCGATCACATTGGCAAAGTTGTAAGTAGGCATACCGTCGCGTTTAAGCAATATCTGGTCGTCCAGCACTTTGTTTTCGATAGTGATTTCGCCGAACACGCAATCCGAATAGGTTGAAACGCCGGTACGGTCGATCTTCTGCCGTATGGCGTAAGGCGCCCCGGCGGCGATCCGCGCCTTAGCTTCTTCCAAGCTCAAATCGCGGCAGGCGCAAACATTTCCGGCGGGATCTTCGGCAGCATCTTCGCCGTCTGACTCGTGTTCGGTCTTGTCGCAGAAACAGTAATACGCCGCACCGCTTTCCACCAACTGTTCGGCATAACCTTTATACATTCCTTTGCGTTCGCTCTGAATATACGGGCCGAAGTCGCCGCCCACATCAGGGCCTTCATCGTGGATCAGCCCCGCCGACTGCATCGTGCGGTAAATCACTTCCACGGCACCTTCCACATAACGGTTCTGGTCGGTATCCTCGATCCGCAATATAAACTTACCGCCCTGACTTTTGGCGATCAGATAAGCGTAAAGCGCAGTACGCAAATTTCCAACGTGCATAAACCCCGTCGGACTGGGAGCAAAACGGGTACGGACAATATCTGAACTCATATTAACACCTTTCTCCAGATTGATTTTTCTGTAAATTTCATAATGTACACTCGCGGAGCAAATCTTGCAAATTCATCGGCAAGATTTTTACAACTGCTGCAAATCTTCCAGTTTAAGTATCGGCCAATCGGAATCTTCCGGCACGTCATGCACGATAGCGATCACGCCTTTATTGCCCGGCAGCTTCTGCAGCAGCGAGTAGAAGCGTTGACGGCCGGCAATATCCAGATTGGCGGCGGCTTCGTCGCACAGCAGCCAGTCGGTATCCCGCAGCAGCTCCCGCACCAGCGCAAGTTTCAACCGTTCACCGCCGGAAAAATTTTCGCCCCGTTCCGCCACCCGCGAATCCAGGCCATCGGGCAGCGCCTCAAGGATATGCGCGCACTCCAGCGAATCAAAAAGTTTTATTATCTCGGCATCTTCATGTTTAACTCCGCCGGGCTGCAAATTTTCCCGCAAAGTCCCGGCAAAAAACTCCGGAGCTTGCCCGATGTAACCGATACGGCTGCGATATCCTGCCAGCTGATATCGGGCAATATCTATATTATTGATCGTAATTTTTCCGCTCCCGGGCAGATAAAGCTGCAGTAAAAGCGAAAATACCGTACTTTTACCGCTGCCGTTGGCCCCCGTAAGAAAAACGCCCTGAGCCGGATCCACCTCGAACGAAAGCGATTTTAATATCTCCTTGCCGCTGCCGTATGCAAAACAGACATTTTCAAATGCCAGTTTGCCGCGCAAACTCTGCACCGCCATACCGCTTTCCTCCCCTTCCTGCTCCTGGCGGTACAACTCCTGCAAACGGCTCCACGCCGCCAGCGCCGACTGCCGCTGCACTGACACCGCGCCGATAAATTGCGCAGGCGCAAATACCATCTTGGTAAAAGCCAGCATTGCCCAAACTTCGCCCAGCGAGGCTTGTTTTTCCGTTACCATATAAAGTCCGCCCAGCGTAACCACTCCGCAGCACAGCCAAACCGGCAGCTGCAGGCAGAATTGAAAGATATTTTCATAATTCAAACGGCTGCGTACCAAGCTGCCCCACTTGCGCAACCCCCGATCGATCCTTTTGCTGACGCGGTGTTCCGCCGAATGGGTCTTCATGGTAACATGAGTATTCAAATACTCCTGCATAATATGTTTTTCCGAAGCGGAACACTCCAAAATCTGATAGGAGAGCTTGTACTGGCGGGCGCGGAATATACGGCAAATAAACATTTGCACCAATAAAAACGGCAGCAGCAGCAAGGCACACCGCCAATTCATATAAAGCAAAATACCCCAGGCAATGAATAATTTTATCAGCTCAGGCAACAGGGAAAGCGCGTTGCCTGCCAGATAATTGGTTACTTCGCTGATATCGTGTTCAATGCGGTTGAAAAAATATCCGACGCCGCGGCTGCGCAGAAAATCCTCCGGCAAGGCCAGCAAATGGCGGAAGATCAGACTTTTCTGCTGCTGCCTGACCGCAATACTGAGTAATCCGCGACAAAATCTGCCCAAACGCAGTATAACAAAACGCATCGGGATCAAAATTGCCATTGCAACAGCAAAAATCAACAACCTTCTGCCCTGCCCGTCTGCAGCGGCATCGATCAGAGATTTCTGGATCAACGGTGTAACCGACAAAAGCCCGACCGTCATTATTTCAGCAACGATTATCACCGCAGAATACTTGCGCAATTCTGAAGAGAGCAACAACTTCTGCAACGCGGCAACTTTACGGAAATCGCCGTTATATTCAGCACTCTTTTTAATCACTTGACCAATCAAGCCTCTTTTTCCAACAAAGACTCAGCTTTAAGCTGCGCAACAAATGCTTCAACATCCGTCTGCGCCTGTTCAACGGTCACACCTTCAAATTTATCCAGCAATATCTGCACAGCCTCTTCAACCGTGCAGCCTTTTTCAAAAGCTCTGAACAACTCCACGCCGCTGCGGTTAAGCATCATGACCTGATTGTTATCAGGATTGAAAACTATACCGGTATGATCAAATTCTTCCTGCATGACCGCAAAAGGATTTATCTTCATAAACAACTCCAAATTTTCTGCCGGAATCAACCATTTATGCCGCACCGTTCCAGCCTGATTCATCTTAATTGTAAGGTAACACCAATATTGCAACCCTGCAAACATTTTCTGCAAAAAAACTGCATTTTGCCGACTTTTATTTGCGCATCAACCGGATCCGCTGCGGAACAGTATTATATTCTAACAATACACTCCCGCCGCCACATGAACTGCAGTTGTGTAAAAATATCCCCAGGCAATCGCCAATAACAGCAGAAGCTGCAACGTACTGCGCATCATCAAATCAAATTTCAATTCACGAGATTTTTCAAAACGGACTCGCTTTCTCCCCCAATACACCAGTTCGATAATATTCAGAATAAATACAATCAGCCACGGCAGCAGCGGCGCAAATATAACCATAAGCACGAACCAATCAGTAGAAATTTCAGCTTTTGCTATCAACGGCAGCAAAACGAAAAAGAGCGGCATATACATAACAATAAAACCGATTGCTTTGCTGATTTGCCAGCAGTTCATGTGCCCGCGGGCAATAAATATACACCCGCCCCAAAGCAGCGGAGCAATGATATATACAAATATATCTGCACTATTGGAACAGTACATTTCAAAAAATACTCTCCAGACTTCACTCATATAAATATCCTTTTCATAACGAATTACCAAGATCTTATACTTGAGCAGCAATCAACATTATATTATACCACCGACTGCTCAGCATTACAAGCCAGATAAAAAGAAATGTCTATAAAAAGCCGATTTTATGATTTGAATTTTATTGCTTGCAGTATTATTTTATGACATAGCGTAAACTTACAAGGGTAATTGTGGAAAATGATGGAACTTTTATTTTCAAACGGTTCTGCTAAACAATGAATAACGCCGGGACATTGTTTTTGATTCTGCTGGGGATCGTCGGGATCATTATCCTCTGTGTGATTGTGCCGCCGTTGCAGACGATTATCGGTGTTGGCAGCGGGATGGGTGCATTGGCTCTGCTGATCATAACTCTGAAGAAAATACACCGAAGTATGCAATTAAAAGAATATTTCTGGCAAATCTTCCCCGATTGCGACAAGGATTATCTCAACAATGGATTCATCAGGCGCAGTCTGAAGTTTCAAAATGAACGGAAAGAAAAGTTGCTGCAATATGATCCGGAGAAAGGTCAGGAGCTGCTTGCCCTTGAAAGCCATATCAACCCTTCACTTTTTGCAATAGCGGTGATGATTATGATCGCAACTACATTTATCAGATTTTGACATTTACAGATTGAAAATCCGGAAATTTGCAGTATTGTATGTTTCAAGTTTACATTACGGGTGTTTTTATGAACTTTTTTGATTTACTCTTTCCAAACAAGCGAAAGCAAAAAGAAGTTGACCGCTTCTTTTTGCACACTCTTGCTGCTCACAGCGGCGAGTATAAAGATGTGCTTACTGCCGCATTTGAGAAAATCAAAAAATTATCCCATACAAACTCTCTCTGGGGCGGCAAAGAATTGATGATTTCCTATGAATCAGATGCTCCGGTGATGGATTGTAAAAATGATGATTCACCATATTGCTCGATGAAAACCAACTACGGTTGGGTTGACTTTTCTGAACTGAACGGCAAGATCGCCTTTGTTCATTATGAAACCACACCGCATAAAATAGATGTAAAAAATTGCGTGATCAAAGAAACAGTGTTTTTTCCGGAGCTTTTCAATGCTGTCCGCAAAGAAATGGTTGAAGCGCAAGCCAAAACACTTCCCCCGGAGTGGAAAAATGTCAAAGCCGATCTGCCGCCGTTAAAAGAATTCTTTTTGAATGCGTATTTGAAAGCATACCGGGTAACTCTGCCTGAAATATTGCAGGAATTGTACAGCTGCTGCAACGGAGCAAGTTCAAGCAAGTATCGGATCTTCGGCTTGCACGAATGGAGCCATTGGGAAACAGAAGACAAGAATTTTTTAATCGTCGGCGAGATTGAACTTCCTGACACGCTTATCGCCATTCTGTTGGGTGATGACGGAAAACTTTACACCGGTAATGATGATGGCGAGACGGATGATGAAGCTCTTGAAATGCCCCTGCCGGAATTTTTAGGGAGTTTTTGAGGAGGGCTTAAAAGGTGAAGTGCTTTACTGAAAAAACAGATGGAATAATTTCTCATTACGAGTTGGATGAGGAAAATAAAATATTGCATTGCACGGTTCGTTTCGGGCGTAGGGACATTAGACAGACTCAAATTAAACTGTGCAATCTTGACGCGGAATTTTCTGAAGCTGCTTTCCTGCGTGATTTGCCGGGATGGTCGTTCAGCTTGGCACT
>SUWJ01000028.1 GCA_015061545.1 Lentisphaerota bacterium
GAAAATGAAAAAATATAACGCAGAATAACCGGATATGTTACATATTTGAGCTTAATTACTACAAAAAAAGTGTTGCAAAACTATTCAGAGTTTTGCAACACACCCTGCTGTGCTGTATCGTTTGTCCGGTCCGGCCGTTCAAACAGCGCAGTTTATTTGCGGCGGGTACTGCGGCATTTGGTCAGTTTGACCTTGCTTTCGCCGCGTACCGCAGCGCCATTGATCACGCACTTATCCACCCCGGGGGCGGGCAGCTGATACATTACATCCAGCATCAATGTTTCCATAAGCGAGCGCAAACCGCGGGCGCCTGTACCTTTTTTCTCCGCCATGGCGGCAAGTTCCGCAATGGCATCGTCGGTGAACTCCAATGCTACATTGTTCATGCTCAGAAGTTTCTGATACTGTTTGATCAGCGCGTTCTTAGGTTCGGCAAGGATCCGCTTCAGGTCATCGGCGGAGAGTTTGCCCAGATCCACCACCACCGGCATACGGCCGATGAATTCCGGGATCAAACCGAACCGCACCAGATCTTCCGGTTCCGGTTTAGCCGCCGCCGCTGCTGCCGCTTCGGCTTCCAGCGCCATAGTTTCCGCCCGACCGTCTTCGGTCAGATTTTTGAAACCCAGCACCTGTTTACCCACGCGCCGCTGTACGATCTTTTCCAGCCCCACAAAGGCGCCGCCTGCGATAAAGAGGATGTTGGAGGTATCGACGTGCAAATACTCCTGTTCGGGGTGTTTGCGGCCGCCTTTGGGCGGTATATTTGCTACAGTACCTTCAAGGATCTTCAGCAACGCCTGCTGCACACCTTCGCCTGAAACATCACGGGTGATCGATACATTTTCGGTCTTGCGGGCAATCTTGTCGATTTCGTCAACATAGATGATCCCGATTTGCGCCTTGGCTATATCGTAATCGGCGTTCTGCACCAGACGGAGGATGATATTTTCCACATCTTCGCCAACGTAACCGGCTTCGGTCAAGGTAGTTGCATCGCAAATACAAAACGGCACATCCAGCATTTTCGCCAGCGTCCGTGCCAACAGCGTTTTACCGCTGCCGGTAGGTCCCATCAGAAGCACGTTGCTTTTTTCCAGCTCCACGCCGGCAAATTCATCGTTCTCCGCAGGTTTTTCGATCTTGCTCTGCAATCTGCGGTAATGGTTGTGAACCGCCACCGCCAGCACTTTTTTGGCATCTTCCTGGCCGATAACGTATTTATCCAGCTCAGCTTTGATCTCGGCGGGGGCAGGGACTTTCAGATTGCGGATAAGTTCAGCAGCTTTACCGCTTATGTCACCCGCAGCCGCAGCGGCAGCTTTTTTATTCTTTTTGCCGCCTGAAAGCATTTCGCTGCAAACTTCCACGCAATGCTCGCAGATCAGACTGTCGTCGATGCCTGCGATCACCTTGCCTGCGCTGCCGTTTTCGACATCGCGGCCGCAAAAGCTGCAAACGTGTTTATGTTTTTGACTCATAATAAGTTGGATTCCCTTTTACCTTACTTGCGCTTGCCCACGACCTGATCGACAATGCCGTATTTTACAGCTTCTTCGGCAGACATAAAGAAGTCGCGGTCGGTATCCTTTTCGATCTTGCTCAACTTCTGTTTGGTATGAGCCGCCAGAATCCCGTTCAGCGTGGCTTTGGTGCGCAATATCTCCTGCGCCTGAATGTTTATATCGCTTGCCGTACCCTGCGCGCCGCCCCAGGGCTGATGGATCATGATCCGCGAGTGGGGCAAGGCATAGCGCTTGCCTGCGGTACCTGCCGCCAGCAGCACGGCACCCATCGAAGCGCATTGCCCGATGCAGTAGGTTTTTACATCGCAGCTCAAACTCTGGATGGTGTCATAGATCGCCAGCCCGGCGGTGCATGATCCGCCCGGACTGTTGATGTACAAATCAATATCCTTTTTGGGGTCTTCGGCCTGCAGAAACAAAAGCTGCGCCACGATCAGGTTTGCCACATCGTCATCAATGGGCGTACCCAGCAGGATGATGCGGTCTTTGAGCAAACGGCTGTAAATATCGTAGCCCCGTTCGCCGTGCCCGGTCTGTTCAACCACCATCGGCACCAGCTGCGCGCGGGGTTGACGGGTATTTTTTTCTTCCTGAAACATCTTTCTTACCTCAAATATATTTTACAGATTTTTGGCGATCAGCTGCCAAACCTTTTCGGCTTCGTCGTTCCAGGCAGGCCAGAGCGCCGTCAGACCCGCCTTGACTGCCGCAGGATCGCTGCCGAATTCCTCTTTGGCAGCCAGCGCCGCGCCTTTGGCAAAGATCGAAGGCACTTCGCCCTGACTCAGTACCAGCCGCATGGTTCCGACCACCCGGTCATCCCACGAAAGTTTGCGCTGCAAATCGCGGGTGATACGCGCCACTGCATCCTGCAAAAAGGGATTGGGCATCCGCACCAGCAGATCTTCCGCATAGGCTTTGAAACCTTCCGCCGTAAAAAGTTCATCCAAACCGGCATATTTTTTGCAGAGTGCCGCGCCGGATTCTTTGATGAACGCTTCGTGACCCAGCGCCATAAGTTCGGGGTGTTTGGCAAGATCGCTCATATATTCGCAGCCGACCGCTTTGCCGAAAGTACCCAGCATAAAGTGGATGGCGTTATGGCCGTAAAGTTTGGCTTCTTCAAAGGGCAGCAGATCGTTTTTCACATAAAGATTCTGCACCGCCCGCGCTTCAATGCCCGGGCAGCTGGAAATGTAGATCTTATTGAAGGCTTCCACCAGATGAGCGCGGTCAGCGGCAGGAGCAAGTTTGACCACGCCGCGGGCTGCACAATCAGCTTCGGGCACCACGCCTGACATCTTGCCGACCACGGTGTTGAGGCAGTAGGTGTTGGGGAACTTTTCGCCCAGCGCCGCTTCCAGCTCTTCCGCCGCGCGGTTGTTGTTTTCGGCAGTATAGATAAAGCGCTGACGCTCGGGCTGCATACGGAACCCTTCCACCATCCACGGCGCGCAGTAGGCAAAGAATTTTACGCTGGGCAGCGCGGTGGCAAGTTCGCAGGCATCTGCCGCCGCCGCAACGAGTCTGGCGCGACCTTCGGGCTCGTTGGGGTTATAAACTTCCACATTGCGGATGACTTCGGTTTTGATGCAATCGGCATAAGCGGTGTTGATCGTAACTTCGCCGCCGTTGGAATTGATGGCATTGCGCAGCTTATCGTCAACTTCGGCAATCACAATGCGGTCAAAGCCGCCGCGGCAGGCGCCTGACATAAAAATACCGGTTTGAATGGGGCCCAAGCCGACACCAACAAAAACTTTCATTTTTTTCCTCCTGTAGCTATTTACTTGTTCTTAAAAGAATAAACTTGTTTATAAGGTAACACCAAAGCGCGGCTTTTTCCACACTCAATAGTGCTTTTGAACCAACTTTTGAGTAAAAAAATCATTTTTCCGCAATGCAAACCTTGCGAAACAGACAAAAACAGCATATATTAACCGCAAAAATACCGTTCCAATGCAGCTTGCATTTAATAAACAGGAGCCGAACCATGCTGAAAAATTCTCCGATCTGGTCAACCATGCTCGATGCGTGGGATCTGTTTTGCGATCACCCTCTGCCCCGCGCATTGCCAACGCACACCGACAGTTCCGACGGCGGCAAGCTGTTCAACGCCCTTCATTTTCTGCCGCTGTGGGGAGCCGCTGCCGGGTTGGCGGCGGTCATTCTCTGGAAAATCCTTTATGCCGTACTGCCCCTCAACGGAGCGGCGCTGCTGCTGGCGCTGGCAATCGTTGCAGCAGGCGAATTCCGCTGCAGCGGCAGAGCGCTGGCGCTGAGTGTGACTTTTCTGGAAAATATCTCCGGCGGAAAAAAGTTTGCCGAAGCGCAGACCATGCGTTCGGCATCGCTCAAAGACAGTTCGGGGGTAATTCCGCTGCTGCTGGCAGGCGGGATGCTGGGCGGGAAATTTTTTGCAGTATGGCTGACGGTCCGCGCCGGTCACAGCGGCGTGCTGGGCTGT
This sequence comes from Lentisphaerota bacterium, assembly GCA_015061545.1. GTDB lineage: Bacteria > Verrucomicrobiota > Lentisphaeria > Victivallales > Victivallaceae > SIG78. The sequence continues at coordinate 3,994 of SUWJ01000028.1, forward strand.
GCGCTGGTCGCGGCGCTGGCACTGGAAGCGCTGCTGGCAAGTGAACCTGCCGCTGAAGGGCTCCCCCGCAGCTGCGAAGGCGCCAGAAGCGAATATATCCTGATGCTGAGCGGATTTCTGCTGCTGTTCAATTTGCTGGCGCTGCCGCTGCCTACGCTGCTTGGCTGCGGTGCCAGCGTGGTCATCGGCATCTGGCTGTTCAACAGTTTTCTGCGCAGTTCAGGCAGAATAACTTCCGACGATATAACTATGAGCGGATATTTTACAGAACTGGCGGTATGGTTTGTCACCGCAGTAATGATCGGGTAAAATCATGCAGTCAGAAGCCGGATTGCTCTGTCAGAGAGCCTGTTCCAAGATCAACCTTTTTCTCAAAGTAACTGGTAAACGCGCCGACGGCTATCATACGCTGGAAAGCCTTTTTCTGCCGCTGGCGGAGCCTGCCGACGATATAGCCATTGATCTGGAAGCACTTCCGGGGGCGATAACGGTGGCGTGTTCGGATGTCTTTCTGCCCGGCGGTATGAGCAATATTGCCGGCAAAGCTGCCGATATCTGGAGCAAACGCAGCGGAGTTATGCCCCATTGGGATATAAATATTGTGAAAAATATCCCCGTTGCCGCCGGAATGGGCGGCGGTTCCAGCGACGGCGCAACAGTTATGAAAATGCTCAACACTCACGCCAATAATCCGCTGAATGATGCGGAACTGGCGGAGGCGGCGCTGACGCTCGGCGCTGATGTACCCTTTTTTCTTGATCCCGCCCCTGCCATAATGACGGGTATCGGCGAAACTGCCTGCAAGCTGGATTTTGAATTGCCCGATTTGAATATCCTGCTGCTGGCAGGCAATTTTCCCGTCAGCGCGGCAGAAGGTTACCGCCTGATGGGGCAGGAAAAAATCTCGCCCATGGACAGCACGCTGCGCAGCGATATACTCCAAAGTTTGAGATCTGGCGATCTGGAAAAGTTCAGCCGATTGATCTTCAACGACTTGCAGGACGGAGTCTTCAACAAGTTCCCCTGTCTGAAGATCATTGCTCAAAAAGTTATGCGCACCGATGCACTGTGCTGTTTGATGACCGGCAGCGGTCCGACGCTGTTTGCTATTTACGCCAATTCCCGTCAGCGTTCGGCAGCCATGGAAGAACTGCGCGCCGCGCTGCCCGAAATCCGGCTGATCGCCGCCGCCGGGTTCAACAGCAGCACCGCGGCGCTGTAAAATATATTTTCTTCCCGCCCGAAATAATCAGAGGATTCTGGTTACGGCTTCAAGCGTATATTTGGGAACGTGCAGACGGTTGAACTCATCCAGATAATATGCCACGCTTTCGTCGATGGAAATTTGTTCTTCCAGCGGAGTTTCAGCCGGATGCCCCACGGCAACTAAAAAAATAAGCTGTTCGCTGTCAGGTGTTTCGATCAATTTGGCAACTTCTTTGCCGTTGAATGCCCCCAGCCAGCAGGCGCCCAGATTTTCGGCAACCGCCTGAAAAAGCATACTCATGATCGCCGCACCGGCATCGGCATAGACCATGCTGCCGAGTTGCCCGTTGCTTTTTACTGCGCTTACAGCAATGAAGGCAGTCGGGGCGTTGACCCCCCATTCGGGATTGCGTTTGGGGGTGACTCTGCCGCCGTAGCGGGTATGATAAAAGACCGCCTGCACCAGATCTTCATTGCGGATAACAGTATAGCGCAGCATTTGATTATTGGCTGCTGACGGGGCGTGCAAAGCAGCTTCCACCATCGCAATAAGATGCTTTTCGGCAACGCTTTTTTTCTGATAAAAACGGATGGTGCGCCGTTTGCGCAAGATAGCTCCAAAATCCATAAAACCAACCTCCGGAACAAAAATGACGGGTTATATTCCCTTGATAAACAATATATTAAAAAAGTGACGGATAAAAACCCGTCACTTTTGCGATCCACCGTTTTTCAGAGATCAAGGATCCGGATGATGTTCTCTCTGGCGACCTTCTGGAAGACCGTTTCGGAGATCTTCTTTTCGTTGCGCAGCTTGAGCAGGAAGTCCACCAGCGGCGTGGGGGTATCGGGCATACATATATCGGTACCGAACATGAGCCGATCCTGAAATTCGTTAAGGAACTTGATGGCAAATTCTTCGTCACGCGCCAAAGCGTTGCAGCCGCTGCCCGCCGAAACGTCGCCGTACAAATTGGGGTATTTGCGCATCAGTTTGACCACCGCACCTTCTTCGGCGATCTTGCCCTGCGGATAACCTTCCCGTTCTTCCTTGGTGGGATTGGCGGCGATTTCCGCCCAGAAGGTCTGACTGTGACCGAAAAACTTGACTTTGGTAAACTTCTGCAGCGCCTTTTCCAGCTTTTTCAATCCTGCATCTTCGATCAAACCGTAAGTGCCGCCCGCCTGAGTCGCCAGATGGAAGGTCAGCGCAATGCCGCAGTTGTCGGCAGCCTGAAAGAGATTCTGCACGCGGGGGTCATCCATATCCAGATTGGCGGTCACTTCGCCCACGCCTTTGCAGCCCAGATCCTTATAATATTTAAGCACATATTCCAGCGGAGCATCACCGCGGTTCAGCAGCGCCCGGGGGTCAAGGTTGCAGAAGGGAATGAAGCGGTCGGGATTTTTTGCCACCATACGCAGCATTTCTTCGTTGCTCTGGACAAAGTGTGTGCTGTCCGCCGAACCGATCGGCAGAATAACGCCTTTTTCGATGCCTACTGCATCGTAGCGCTCAATCAGCACTTCGGGAGTGCTGATGAGCTGTTTGCCGTTAGCCGGATAGGGGCAGCTGGGGACTTCGATCGCGTGTACATGACAGTCGATAAACATCTTTGATATTCCTTATATGAATTCTTAAAAGTGACGGTTTTAACTTATTTATAATAATATTGTTGCAAAAGTGACGGATAAAAAACCGTCACTTTTTGCATCGGTACTTTTCAAAGATCGAGAATCCGGATGATATTCTCTCTGGCGACCTTTTGGAAGACCGTTTCGGAGATCTTCTTTTCGGCACGGAACTTATTGAGCAGATCCACCAGCCGCAGACAGAGATCCGCCTGTTCGGGTGCGCAAATATCGGTACCGAACATAAGCCGATCCTGAAATTCGTTGAGGAATTTAACGGCAAATTCTTCGTCACGCGCCAGCGCGTTCCAGCCGCTGCCCGCCGACATATCGCCGTACAGATTGGGGTATTTGCGCATCAGTTTGATCACCGCGCCTTCTTCGGTGATCTTGCCCTGGGGGTAGCCGCCGCGTTCTTCCTCGGTAACGTTGGCATCCATTTCCGCCCAGAAAGTCTGGCTGTGGGCAAAGAATTTCAAATCGGGGAACTTCTGCAGCGCTCTTTCCAGTTCGGGCAAACCTTTGCTGACTTCCAGCCCGTAAATGTTGCCGATGCGGATCGCCAGATGGAAGGTCAGCGCCAGACCTGCCGCCTGAGCAGCAGCAAAAAGATTTTCCACCCGCGGATCATCCATCGGCAAATTCACCGTTACCTCGCCGATACCTTTGCAGCCCTTGTCGCGGTAGTATTTGAGAATGTATTCCAAGTTGGCATTGGGCGTATTGAGCAGCGCCCGGGGGTCAAGGTTGCAGAAAGGAATAAAGCGGTCAGGATTTTTTGCCACCATGCGCAGCATTTCTTCGTTACTCTGGACAAGATGGGTGCTGTCGGGCGTACCGATAGGCAGAATGACGGCTTTTTCGATCCCGACTTTATCGTAGATTTCGATCAGTTTTTCGGGAGTGGAAAGCGGCTGACATCCATCGTGGGGACGTGGGCAGGTAGCTTCTTCTATTGCGTGTACATGGCAATCAATAAACATAACGTTTCTCCATTCATTTATTGTTTATCTTGCAGAATGATTCCATCTTTCACCAGTATATAAACATAACAGTTTGCAATAAAAAATCAAACTTTTTAAGTGATAAACAGCTTTTTTTTGTACTCAAAAATCATTTTTTGCATATTAATCGCCGCCCCGCCGGCAAAAAAGTGCGGCGCAGGCATTGATATATGCTCAGCATTGCGGTTGTTTATCCATCAAATATGGATCGAAAATTTGTAAAAACACCAATTATGGATTATAGTTGAACTGTTCAAATTCTATTCTTCAAAGGTTTTTTATGAGAAATTACAAACTCGGTATGATTATTGCCGCCGGCGGCAGCGGGTCGCGTTTCAGCACCAAAGTCAACAAACTGATGGTGAAATATCAGGGCAGGGAACTTTTTGTCCATTCGCTGGAACACTTTGTAAATCATGTTGACAACAACAATCTTGCCATTGCCGCACCGCAGGAACTTATGAGTTCCATGCAGCAGATCGCCGCAGCTTATCTTGACCATACCCGGCTGCGCTGGACCGCGGGCGGCCCCACCAGGATCGCTTCGGTAGTAAATGCGTTCAACTTGCTGGATCCCGATCTGGATCTGGTGGCGATCCACGATGCCGCCCGCCCCCTTGCCGACGGAGCCATGCTCGATGCCCTCTGCCGCGCCGCGCTGGAATACGGCGGCGCCATCCCCGGAAGTGCCCCGGTGGATACGGTCAAGGAAATCGACTCCAACGGCTTTATAAAACGCAATTTGATCCGGCAGGATCTGCAGCTGGTATCTACTCCGCAAGTATTTGTGTATCAGGAATATAAAAAAGCGCTCACCGCGCTGGGCAGCGCCATTTGCAGCGGCAGCGCTTCCGATCCTGAACTGACCGACGATGCGGCGATCTTTTTCAACTGCGGCGGAAAGGTCAAAGTTGTACCCTTTGACGGCTGCAATCTCAAGATCACGCTGCCCGGCGACATCAATCTTTAAGCGGATTTGTCCGTGCCGTTTTTCCGCGGCAGATCAGGCAGCAGTTTAAGCATATTTTTCAATACTTGCGACTGATTGTTCTGATCCCACGCCGCCACGATGATCCGCTTGAAATCCAGCGGCATCTTGCGGTAGACCACGCACCTCGGATCGTCGTTTGCCATGGGTTTTACCACCAGACCGATCCCCAGACCGGCTGAAACCAGCTGACGGGTCGCCTGGATCCCCAGCGCCTCCTGCTCCACCCGCGGATAAGTGTGGAACTTATCAAAAAACACCTTTTCCAGATATCCGCGCAGCCACGGCGCCCGATTTCTGGGCGGCATGATAAAGTTGCAGTTGACCAGATCTTTAAGCTCCAGATCCTTTTTGACCGCCAACGGGTGATCGGCGGGAATCGCCAGCGATACATCCAGCTCCATCAACTGCTGCTGGCAGAGATCCAGTTTGGGCGTACCGTAATTGCTCACCGCCATAAAACCGATATCCGCCTCGCCGCTGAGAAGCTGTTCGCAAATTACAGGCGAACCCTGAATATCGCGGATAAACAGTTTTACGTCGGGATATTTTTCGTGCATCTTGCGGAAAAATTCTTCCAGATGCAAATGCTCGTAAACCATGCTCGCCACCGCAATCGAGATCATCCCGATTTCGCCGCGATGAGCGCGCTGGGCATTTTTGCCCGCCAGCTCCAGCTTTTGCGGAAGGTCACACACCTGTTCAAAATAGGTGCGCCCTGCCGCAGTCAGCTTGATGTTCCACTTGTCGGAGCGGTCGAGCAAGCGGCATTGCAAATCCTCTTCCAGCTTCAGCAGCTCCCGGCTCAGCGCCGCCTGAGTGATATGGAGTTTTTCTGCCGCGCGGGCAAAATGCAAGGTTCGGGCAAGCTGCAGAAAAATTTCGATTTGACGGATCGTAGCCATAATTTAATAACCTTTCATTTATCAAGATCATAATTGTAATATATTGCAATTTTTGTATAATGCAATTATTTTGTTATAATAATATTGTTCAGGCAGGTGACAAAACAAAGATCACCTGAAATATGCAAGGAGATTTTTATTTATGCAGAGATTTTTGGTTGCGGGTACTGCCCTGCTGCTGCTGGCAGGAGGAGTCGGCTGTGAAAAAAAGGTTGTTCAGAAGGCGCAGGAGCGTTCGATCCGCGTAACGGTAAATCAGCTTGAAAAACGGGTTTTCCGCGACCAGCTGCCTTTGCAGGGCACGATCGCTTCGGTCAATTATGCCACTATTTCCGCCAAGATCAGCGGCACGGTGGAAGCGATGAAAGTTTCGGCGGGCGACCGCTTGAAAAAGGGCGATGTACTCTTTGAAATCGACCGCCAGATCCTGAAAAATCAGGTGGTGGTCAAAGCGGACGAAATCAACGTTAAAGCCGCCGCGCTGAAAAGTGCGGAACTGTCGCTGAAAACTGCCGAAATCTCCTTTGCTCAAGCCAAGCGCGACTACGAACGCGCCGTGTCGCTCAACGAATCCAACGCCATGAGCCGCAGCAATCTCGAAAGCTACGAAACCGCCTACAAAACTGCCGATATGGCAGTTCAGACCGCTCAGTCGGCAGTTATCAACGCTCAAGTGCAGCTCAAACAGGCGGAAAGCAATCTTGCCATCGCCAAAAAGAATCTGGATGACTCCGTGGTGCGGGCGCCCTTCGACTGCGTGATCTTCGATACCTTTGTGGAAGAAAATGAATATGTATCCGCAGGCAAAAATATCCTCAAGCTGGAAAATCCCGACGAGCTGGAAATCTCCTGCTATCTGAGCGCGGCGTATTATCAGAAGGTCAAAGAAGGTGAAACGATCGTCGAGTTCAAAGATCTCTCCGGCAAAGTTGTCGGCAGCAGCAAACTCAGCTATAAAGCCCCCGGAGTCGATCCCGAAAGCCGCACCTTCAAGATCAAGGCGCAAGTCCCCCGCAGCGTCAATCTGGTCAGCGGTATGCTTTGCGACTTCAATCTGGTGATGAGCGAGAAAGAGTCCTGGGGAATCCCCGCCGATGCCCTGCTGCTGCGTGCCAACAACCGCTACATCGTCTACACCGTAACTGCTGAAGGCCGCGCCAAAGAAGCCGATGTAGTCCGCGGAGTTAACGACGGCGGCTACTGCGAGATACTCAATCATGCCGAGCTCTCAGGTAAAGAGATCATCATTACCGGTCAGACCTTTGTCAACAACAATGCTTTGCTGGATATCACCAACCGTCCTGCGCAGGAGAAGTAAGAGATGTTTTTAAGCCGGATAAGTGTACGGCGGCCGATTGCCATGACCGCCTTTATCATCGTATTGGTGATGATCGGCGTTTCGCTTTACAAGCGCCTGAGCATCGACCTGCTGCCGAATATGGAAATCCCCACCATTCTGGTCCGCTGCGAGTATCAGGGTGCCAGCCCTGCGGAAATCGAGGTGGAGATCATCCGCAAGATCGAAGATGCCGTTTCCTCGCTGGACGGTATCAAACATATCACCAGCGTTGCCATTGAAGACGAAGCGCGTATTTCGCTGGAATTCAATATGGGCACCGATGTGGATATTGCCGCAACCGATATCCGCGAAGCGCTGAATACCATCCGCGACAATCTGCCCGACGGCGCCAAAGAGCCCCGTATCCGCAAGATCGACACCAACGCCACAACTGTAGTGCAGCTCTTTCTGGTGGGCGACCGCACCCAGGACGATCTTTACGACTTTGCCGACGATGTGATCGCCGATAAATTTGCTTCGGTAGCAGGCGTGGGCGAAGTGCGCGTATCGGGCGCCAACGAAATGCAGATCCACGTTCTGCTGAACCGCCCGCTGCTGACAGCCATGAACCTTTCCATCAACGATGTAGTCAGCAAGCTGCGCGAAAACAACGTGCGCAAACCGCTGGGCCGTATTCAGGTGGATAAGACCGAAAAGAATGTGACCTTTACCGGCGACTACAAAGATCTTGACGAGATCCGTTCGCTGGAAATCGGTACAGTCAAAGGCAAACGCGTCTATCTGCGCGATGTGGCAGAAATCAAACTTATGAGCCGCGAAGTCCGCAGCAAAGCCTACGTCAACGGTCAGCCCGCCGCGCGTTTCAACATTGTCAAAAAGGCGGAAGCCAACGCCATTGAAGTAATTGCAGGTATCCGCAAACGGGTCGAAACCATGCAGAAAAACGGTGAATTGCCTTCGGGCATGAAACTGGTCTGGTTCCGGGATTCGGGCGAATTTATCCAAGCTTCGGTAGACGATGCCAAAAGCAGCATTATTTCGGGGATCATTTTAACTGCGGTGATTTTGTTTCTCTTTCTGCACGATTTGCGTTCGACCTTTATTGTTATGGTCAGTATGCCGATTTCGGTGATCGTGACCTTTGCGGCAATGGTGGCGCTGGATTATTCGTTCAACATTATGACGCTGCTGAGTCTGGGTTGTTCGGTGGGTATATTGGTGACCAACAGTATCGTGGTGATCGAAAATATTTATAAACACCTGCAGAACAAAGAAGATCTTAAAACTGCCGCCGAAAACGGCACCGGCGAGGTGATCGCGGCAGTTTCCGCCAGCGCGCTGACCAACGTGGTGGTATTTGTGCCGGTAATGATGATGACCAGCCGTATCGGCAGTATGATGGTGCCGTTTGCGGGAGTTATGGTGGCGGCAACGCTGGCATCGCTCTTTGTCAGCTTTACCCTTACACCGATCCTCAGCTGCGTACTGCTGAAAAAGCAAGTGCTGGACTCTCCGCAGGCGGTAAAGAAGAGTCTGCTGCAAAAGATGTTTATCCCGTGGGATAAAACCTACGATTTTATTGCTGCAAAGTTCAATAAGAGTATTGAATGGACCAGCCGTCACCCGCGGATCGTGGTGGCATCGGTCTTTGCGGCGGCGGCGCTGGTCTGGGCATTTATTGTGCCGCAGGTGGGTCTTTCCTTCCTGCCATTCTGCGACCAGGGCGAAATCCGCATCAAATTTGAATTTCCCACCTATTACAATCTGAAAACTACCGAAAAACTGATTCAGGAAGCGGTTGACCGTATCAAGAAGTATGATTTTATTACGGGTACATCGGTTATGATCGGTAACTCCAACGGCGGCCGCGGTCAGGTTTCGGCAGCGGTGTACATCGGGCAGATCAACTTGAACACCACCAAAAAGTTCGAGCGCAAAGAATCCATTTACGAATTGCAGGAGATATTGCGCAAAGAGTTGAGCTATCTGGATAACTGCCGTATGACCATGAGCATACCTTCCACCTTCGGCGGCAGCAGCGCCGAAATCAACTGCGTTATTACCGGACCCGAACTGGAAGTGCTGGAAGCTGTGGAAGTCAAAGTTATGGAAACGCTGCCCCAGCTGGCGATCACCCGCGACCTTGACAGCAGCCGACGCGAGCGCAAAGTCAACATCAATATTACCCCCGACCGGACGATTCTGCAGAATATGGGCATGAGCGCCAACGAGCTGTACAACTATCTGATCGGTTCGCTGGACGGCTTGGAAGTTGGCGACTACCGCACAGGTACACGCACTTACGATATCCGGGTAAAAAACAGCAAAGAGTACGGCGAAGCCCAGCTGCTGCAGAACACACCGGCGGTAAAAAACAGCAATCCGCTGAATACCGAAGTATTTTCTTCCATTTCCGAAGAAGCCCGTCCCGTAATCATCAACCGTTACGACAAGATGCGCACTATGTGGATCTTTGCCAACACCGCCCCGGGCATGGCGCTGGGGACAGTTTCGGGCAAGATCTCCGAAACTGCGCGGAACATTCTGCCCCCCGGATACAATATCCGTATGTCAGGGAATGTGGAAATGATGAACGAAGCGGTGCGGGAGTTCAAAGAGGTCATCCTGCTGGCGACGCTGCTTACCTATCTTTTGATTGCGGCAATCATGGAATCGTGGAGCAAGCCGTTTTTGATCATGTTTACAGTTCCGCTGGGCTTCCTCGGAATGTATCTGACGCTCTTTTTGATGAATATGTCCATGTCTATGATGGGTTTGCTCGGCGGCGTAATGATGATCGGTATTGTGGTGAACAACGCCATTCTGATTCTGGATGAGTGTACCAACCTTGTCCGCAGCGGCATGAGCAAACATAAGGCGATGCTTCAGGCTGCCGAATCCAAGTTCAGACCGATCGTAATGACCAGTATCGCATCGGTTGCCGGTATGCTGCCGATGGCATTCGGAACAGGACTCGGATCGGAACTGCGTTCCAGCTGCGGCGTGGGTGTAGTCGGCGGTCTGGTGCTGGCATCATTGCTGACGCTTTATGTGATCCCCGCACTCTACTTTGCCTTTGTCCGCGATAATAAGTAAAGCTGTCACTGTTTCTTAAAGGTCAGGCGGGCAGTTCTTTCCGACCCGTCCGACCTGTCTGACAAGTCGGACCAAATAACGCCACTCTTGCAATAGCAGGCGACACCACACTTACCAAACCTGCGCGTACCTGCAAGCAGCGTTGCACCACCCAGCCCAAACCTGCGCGTACCTGCAAGCAGCGTTGCACCACCCAGCCAAACCCGCGCGTACCTGCAAGCAGCGTTGCACCACCCATACAAATTGCGCGTGTCTATCCTGATAGCGGCGGCGGATAATTCCGCCGCCGGCGTCCGTACAAGTCTGTAAAAGTCCGTTCCCGTCCGTTTAACTCCAGCGCGCAAAACAGGCGCCAAGCTCCACAACACCATACAAATTGCGCGTACCTGCAAGCAGCGTTGTACCACCCAGCCAACCCCGCGCGTGTCTATCCTGATAGCGGCGGCGGAAAATTCCGCCGCCGGCGTCCGTACAAGTCCGTAAAAGTCCGTTCCCGTCCGTTTAACTCCAGCGCGCAAAACAGGCGCCAAGCTCCACAACACCATACAGTTGCACAATCCGTCAAATTCCCGTCACTTTTCCGTCAAATTCCCGTCATTTGAGCTTATTTGACTGATTGCAGAAGATTTTATACTGCCGTCACTTTTAACTACTGCCGAAAATATCGTCAGCGGCGATGCCAATAACAACACCAGCAAAGCGGTAAGAAAAATATTGCCTTTTCTGCACTTGTTCCGAATCGGGCAAGCCATATGCTGAATACGGATCTTCAGCTCGCCCGAAGTTTCTCTGAAAGGTACCGTTACCGGTGGCGCCTGCACCGTATCGGCAAAAGTCAGCAGCAGTTTGCCGTACTCGGCAGTACGTTCAGGATATCTTGCCAGCACCCGGTCATCGCAAGCCAGTTCGCAACTGATCCGCCAGCGGCGGCGCGCCAGCAGAAAAAACAGATTATACCAGCACAAGGGCCAGAGCGCCAGAGTCAGAACATTGATAATCCCATCCCCCGAACGATAGTGGATATATTCGTGCGTCAGCAACAGTTCCAGTTCGCTGTCGCTGAGCTTTGCCAGATGCGCTTCCGGCAGCAGCAGTTTCTGGCGGAAAAATCCGAACAGCACCGGCGGGTGTACAGCATCTTTTGAATCCAGCAGCAGCGGTGATTTGCCGCCCGCCGGAACGATTTGCTGCCATATATTGAGGATCCTTTGATCGCTTACCGGCTGCAGACGGTGAGTCTTGCGGCGGCATTTGATATAGGAAGCCAGCAGAAAAACTATCGCCAGCATAACCGCGCAGCACATGGCTATAAAATAGATCAAACTGTGGGCAGTCACTCCGGGTATGGCCATAAAATATTCTGCAATGGCATAAACTGTTGGCGAATCGCCCACCAGCAAAGCCAACTCTCTGGGCAGCAGATCAGCTGTATCTATTACCAGATCGCGGAAGCAGGTCATATCGATTACCAATGGCTGAAACTGCCACTCAGGTTGGGGTATAAACATTAAAATTATGCAATATATCCACAAATTCCTGCGGCTGCGGGCGCTTAAAACCCGGTTAAAGAGTTTTTCCGCCGCTGCAAGCAGCAATACAGTTACAGCTCCGCGCAGCAGCATAACTGTAATTGGTACGATCAGCGATGTCATTTATCGGCAACCTTGTCCAGGAGTTTTTTCAAAGAGTAGATCTCCTGCTGCGTCATCTTTTCTTTCCGTACCAGACAGGTGAGAAAATCTCCCGCCATGCCGTCAAACAATCTGTCCAGCAGCGATCGGCCTGCCATATAACGGTATTCCTCGCGGTCGATACCTGCGCTGTAAATAAATACTTTATCTTCACGGCGGCGTTTTACGGCATTTTTCTGCAGCAGCCGCAGCAGCAATGTTTTGATGGTCGGTTCGCTCCAATCGGTTCGCTGCAGCAAACGGTCGGTCAGCTGCCGTGCGGTCAGGGAAGGTGTTTCCCAAAACTCTTTGAGAACTTCCAGCTCGCTGTCGGAAATGGTAAATTTCTTTTGCATTATCTTATATCCTTACAGTTGAAATGAAATATTGACGCAAATAAAAATCCTGCTATGTAAATACCCAATACCGAAAGATTTACCACCAGTTTACCCATCGGTACAGGCGACAGATAGAGCAAAAATGAATTGTTCATTATTTCGGAAATCAGCCAGGGGCGGATCCCTTCGGCAAAGGGCAGCGATGCTACCACATAAGAAACAAAATAAAGTGTTATTACCGCAATCGCCGCCGAACTCATCCGATTGAAGATCACCGAAAAAAACAGCGCCATCGACCCCATGGTCATCAGCGAAAACGAATAGTAAAGCGTTACTGCCATATAGCGTGCCAGCGCCTCAAAATTGGTCATAATGCTGAGGGTGGAACTGAACATCCTTGCGGGAATCATAATAACCTGCGCCGGAGCAAGGTCAAAAAATATCCAACCCGTCAGCAGTCCGCCGGCGGAAAAGATGATGCTGTAGATCAATCCCGCACTGTAGATGGCGGCAAATTTGGCAACGACCACCTGCGTTCTTGAGCGGGGTCTTGCCAGATAGAGTTTAAGCGATCCCTCCTGCATTTCTCCTGCCACGCAATCACCGCCCAGCGCTGCCATTACTATTGGCATAAGTACCACAAATGTAGGAATCTGCACAACTCTGGCAAAGAAAAATCCATCCAGATACTTTACAGCGTCCGCCCGGGGTAGTCCGAATTCCACCATCCGTTTGATGATAAATTCAAAACTGCTCCGGCAGGCTATGTAGCACAGCAGTATAAAGAGCAGATACCCTGCCAGCGGAATATAATTTTTCTTATGACTGCCCATCTTGAACAGTTCGTACAACGTTTCCCGCAACAGCTTCACAATGCTTCTCCTGTAGTCTGATTGATGAAAAACTCTTCCAGATTCTGCCGTTCCCGCCCGAAATGCGATATGGCAAATCCGGCGCGGAACAATTCGCCGCTCGCTTGAGGCAGAGCTTCATCGTTCGGAATATGAAAATATACTCCGTCATCGCGCAAATCAGGTTCCGAACAGATCCAGCTTTCGCCTGATTCATACTTTTTACGCAAAAACTCAGATGCCTGCACTTGCGAATTGCACAACAGCCGTACCTTGCCGCCAATACTCAGCAGATCTGCAAGGCTGCCGGCAGCGCGTAATCTGCCACCGGCGATCATCACCAGATCATCGCAGATGATTTCTATTTCGCTCAACAAATGGCTGCTGACGATCACCGTGGTACCGTATTGGCGGTTATATTCCCGCAACAGCTGACGGATTTCCACAATACCTGTCGGATCCAGTCCGTTGGCAGGTTCATCCAGAATAATATACTTTGAATCGGGCAATAATGCCAAAGCTATACCGAGCCGCTGTTTCATGCCGGTCGAAAAAGTCTGTACTTTTCTTTCCATAACATCGGTTATGCCCAGAAATTTCACCACTTCGGCAAGTTTTTTCTGATATTCCCTGCCGTGTCCGCCCGAAAGGATCGCCAGATTATGTCTTGCACTCAAATCAGGATAAAATCCCGGCCATTCAATAATGGCGCCCAGATTACGCATGGCGTTCTGATGTTCGGAATGTACATCGTAACCATCGATCCTGACAAATCCTTCGCTGGGCGTTATCAACCCTGTCATCAGCTTGAGCAGCGTACTTTTGCCAGCACCGTTGGGGCCCACCAGACCGGTGATTTTGTGTTCGGAAATTTCCAGCGATACATCCTGCAGCACCGTTTTTCTGCCATATTTTTTGCCCAAATAAAAACACTCTATACTCATGGCGCAAACTCCTGCAGAGCATCTGTTGATACGTGCGACATCAGATAAAGGCAGTTTACCGAAGTCGATTTTCCCTCCGGACCATGAAAAAAACCTCCATCTGCCAACAGCGGCAGTTTAAGATCCATGATCTTGCTGCTGAGATTTTTTTCTTCGGCGAATTTTCCGTTGATATCCATACTGCTCATCCATTGATAGCTGCTGCCCCAGGCGTCGAAATGGGTTTTTCCGCCGGTGCTTTCGCTGGGAGTATCCGACGGGCAGGAAAACACCTTGTCGGTTTGCAGATAACTCAACAGAGTCTGCGGCAACCCCGCCAACGATTCTTCACCTTCCGCAGGAAGTTTCGGGTAACTGCGGCAGCTGGGCAGATAATTGGAGCTGTCCTGCAAATACAGTTCCATCGCCGTACCGATCTGTTTGAGATTGGCAATGCAGCTTGTCCGTTTGGCGGCGGCGCGGGCGCTGCCCAACGCGGGCATCAACATAGCGGCAAGAATCGAAATAATGGCTATAACCACCAGCAATTCAATCAGCGTAAAGTTTTTGCTCATAACAATTTTCATAAAATTATCTCCCCTGTAAACACTCTGCGTGTAATGATCTTTTATCTGCCCATAGTCTTCATAGTTTTGATCCAAATTTTAGTCAGCGGCGCAAATTGTACACGTTCTTCGGGAGTAAATTCAGAAAATATCACCCGATTGACCTCTTTGGAAAAAACTTCAAACTCTTTACTTTGCATCTGCCGCGCTGTATCGTAACGCACTTTGGCATCCTGCTGGATAGCCTGATAACTCTTTTCCGCCTTGTCGTGAATCGTATTAATAACATTCTGACGTTCCTTATATGGCATTTTACGCAACTGATGCAGCGAAACAGCTACCGTATCTATAATGACTTCCTGACGGATACGATCCTGATCGGCAGGCGAACGTTTGTGCAGTTGACGGCTCAAATGCGCTATGATCTCGTCCTTGCGGTCCATATCCATCGCCGGCGACATGGAGTGGACGAATGCCTTGCGCAACTCCTTATCGTTCCAATTTTCCTTGCGCAATATTTCCTCAGGCGAAAGTGCTTCACCCTGAACACTCAGCGCTAAACAGATCAAAGTACCCAACAACAAAACCGCCACCGTCAACGGAACAGCAAAACGCTTGAAATCACGATTACGACGCTTCTCTGATTTCATCATAATAATATACCCTTCTGTTGAAAAATTACATTTGTAATCACCTGTTTAAAAATTACACTTGTAATTTGTAAAAGTCAAATATATAAATGAAAAAAATAAGAAAAAAATCTGCTTACAGCTTTTTTCAAAGCCAACTCCTGTTTTCAAGCAGGGGGAATTCCCGGCAACAACAGTACGTTGTTTCGGGAAAGCGGTGTTCAGCAACGGTTGTACAGTCAAGAGAGTTTTGTCCGACCCGTCAGACTTGTCTGACAAGTCAGACCAAATAACGCCACTCTTGCAATAGCAGGCAACACCACACTTACCAAACCTGCGCGTACCTGCAAGGAGCGTTGCACCACCCATACAAATTGCGCGTGTCTATCCTGATAGCGGCGGCGGATAATTCCGCCGCCGGCGTCCGTACAAGTCCGTAAAAGTCCGTTCCTGTCCGTTTAACTCCAGCGCGCAAAACAGGCGCCAAGCTCCACAACACCATACATTTGCACAATCCGTCAAATTTACGTCACTTTTCCGTCAAAATCCGTCACTTGCGTTTTTTCTGACGGAAGTCTGATTTTAACGGCAGTTCCCGCAAGATCTCCAAATCCAGCTGTGCCATTGCCCGACCTGATTCCAATGTCACCGCCTGGTAATAAAGCAGCATCGCTTCGCTGTTAAGGTAATCTGACAATGCTTCAAGATCCACAGGGTAACTCTTGCTTACTCCGACGTGCAGATTATTGAACACCCACAATCCGTTTTCGTCCACCCCTGAAATTATCCGGTCGCCCGTCTGACGGATCAGCAGTTTTTTTGCTCTGTGATCCACCTTGCCCAGACCGCTTTTGATCTTTTCCGGATCAAGATCTATATATTCGCCCTGCCAGACCACCGCTTTGCCGGGCAGAACTGAACTGCTGCTGCTGATACACTTATGACAATTTTTTCCGTTTTGTCCACTCAAACTGATAACTGATTTTTTGCCGTTTTTTATCACCAGACCGCTGGCAAGAGTAAGTATATCGCCAAGTTTGCAGCGCCGGTGCAGTTCCATATCTTTTACCAGCTTATGAATATTTTTGTCGAAGAATAAACGGAAGCGTTGACGGAAATTTTCAGCCAATTCAGATTGTTTCATTGCGTAAAAATCCAAATCCGAAAGTTTTTCCGGCATTTTATCCACTTTTGCACATTGGAATTTCCACTTTTCCGACGGAGTATTTTTCCGCAGAAAATAGATTACCAGTCTGCCCGGATTGGCACGGAAAATCTTTTCTTTCAGCAGCAGAAACTTTTCAAAACAGCTGTTTTCCAGCAGGAATTTTCTTATTTTGCTGTAGTATTGTCCGCAGAGAAAACTATCCGGCACGATAAAAGAGTGGATCCCGTCATCAGCGGTGGAACGCAGCGCAAATTCCATAAACAATGTATAAAGTGAAAGTTTGTATTCTGCTGAATCAACAAACCTTGTCCGCAACTCTGCAGCGCGTTTGCTATCCAGCTTGCCGCAGTTCCGCAGACCGTAGCTTACATAGGGCGGGTTGCCGATCACTATATCAAATTTTTTTATCTCAGGAAAAAAACCTTCCGCCGATTGGAAATTCAGTGTATCATTATTTATAAAGTGTTCTTTTTCAACATTTTGACCCGATATTTTTTCAAGTGTTTTCAGCAGTATATTCAGCGCATTTTTATTGCAGTCTATACCGTAGATATTGTTGCTTACAATATATTTTATAACTTTTTTCCGATCCAGATCGGGTTTGTACTGCAAGTGTTTATCGGTCAGCGATTTGACCATTGCCAGCAAAAATTCACCGTTGCCGCAAGATGGGTCCAGCACTTTTACCGCTTTAAGTTTGCTGTAGCCTTTATGGTATTTGCACCAGATTTCCAATGCTTCTTCTGCCATGCGGCAGCTTACTGTATCGGGCGTAAAAAATATACCGTCTTTTTTCCGCAGATCGCAACAAATTATATCGCAAAGAATTTCAAATATCCGCGAGCTGTTTTTGGAATCTTCCAGCAATTTCAGCAGCCTCGGTGCCTGAGCAAGATCAAATTTTTTCTGCATTGATCTGCCTTCTGCTGTATCAAGATATTTCCTGACAATATTTTTCAGTTCCCGATCTGAATCCATAAATTTCTGCAATTCAATTTCCAGGCATTTTAAGTTCAAACAATCCCAGCCGGGTTCTGGCGCGCTGAAACTCCCGCCAGACTTCCGGCTCCCTTGCCAGCTCTTTGATTAATCTGCTGTTGGAAAGGTTCAGACGGCACGCCGCTTCTTTATGATCCAGATTGCAGCTGCAAAGCATATCCAGCAATTTGGCAAGTTCCAGCGCATAAAGCATATTATTTTGATTACGGTGAGTAAATTCTCCGCAATCAGGGGCTTTTTGCCGCCAGCAGCAGGCAAGATTTATCCGCAGCTTCTGCAATGCGGAGTCAAGATTCTGCTTCTGACTGCGGTGAGTGCAGTCTTCGGCAGTAATCCCCGCCAGCAGCAGAAAAGTTATTCTGACTGCGGTGTAGTTGCGGTTGCGGTGCTGGCCGCCGGGGCCCGAACCGGTGAATACCTCCACACGGCAATGTTTAACAAGTTCAGAATCAGCCATCAACAAAAATTCATCGCGGCTGATACCCGAAATATCCTGATTTGATACTCTTGAGAAAAACATAATTTTATCTGCTTTTTGAATTTGTCAAAACATAATATAAAGCATATATTATTCTGTTGCAAGAGATAAAACTTATTTCAAAGGATATTTATTTTATGAACATACTCTTTATCGGCGATATCGTAGGTCACGGCGGCCGCGCCGCAGTTCAGAAACTGGTGCCCGAACTGCGCAGAGAATTCAACCTTTCCATGGTCATAGCCAATGCCGAAAATATTGCCGCCGGGGCAGGTTTGACCAATTCCTGTCTTAAAGATCTGCGCAAAAGTGTGGATTTCTTCACCGCAGGAGATCACGTCTGGGATCAGAAAGATTTTGAAAAAGAGATTCCCGGTATCCACGATATAGTCAGACCCGCTAACTTGAGCCACCTTCAGCCCGGTGTCGGCATGAAGATCGTCCGCAACCCCGTTGCCGGAGAAATCGCCGTCATCGCTCTGCAAGGCAAAGTATTTATGCGCGACAGCGCCTGCTGCCCCTTTGAAACTGCGGAAAAACTCCTGAAAGAGATCCCCGGCAATGTAAAAACCATTCTGGTTGACTTCCACGCCGAAGCCACCAGCGAAAAAATCGCCATGGGATATTTTCTGGATGGAAAAGTCACCGCCGTTATCGGTACGCATACTCACGTTCAGACCAACGATGCAAAAATCCTTGCCAACGGCACCGCTTATCTGACCGACGCAGGAATGGTGGGTGCCGAATACAGCGTGCTGGGCAGAAAAGTCGAAGATGTTCTGTTCAAATTCCGTACCGGTATGCCCAGACGGCTGCCCGTGGCGGAAGGTCCCGTGCGGCTGGACGGCTGCGTTATAAATTACGACCATAATACCGGTAAAGCCCTGAGTATAACGCCGATTTCCAGAATCACCGAAGTTTGATAAAAGATGCTCTCCTATATTCTCAGACGAATCATATTAAGCATATTTACGCTGCTGGTAATACTCTTTGCCAGCTACAGTATGCTGCGTCTGGCACCGGGAGATCCCACCCGCAGCAACTTTATGGACAACGCTTCCAGCACAGTTTCCAGCTCCGAAAAAAACGACTTTGCCGAAAATATTTCGCTGCGGAAAAAACTCAAGCTGGATAAATCCATCATGCAGGGATTCAGCGAATGGCTCTCGGATATCCTGCTTAAAGGCGATTTCGGCACTTCCGCATCGGTCGAACCGGGCAGACCCGTGCTGGAAATGATCGGCGAGCGGCTGCCCATAACGGTAAAACTCAACCTTATGGCAATTTTTATAGCCTACAGCATTGCCATTGTTATCGGAGTTTATTCCGCAAGATATGCTGAAAGTTTTTTCGACCGCAGTTCAACTTTCATACTGTTTCTGCTTTACAGTATGCCGGTTATGTGGGTGGCGCTGCTTCTGCAAAGCGCATTTTGCAGCGGCGGAATCTGGGAAATTTTTCCCCTGCGCGGAGTTTTCAGTTCCGATACTCAGATGAGTACATTCAAAGCTGTTTTTATGGAAATGTATTGCTATATTCTACCCGCCATCTCGCTGGCTTACGGCTCCATGGCAGGACTGGCAAGATATACCAGAAATAATATGCTGGAGGTTCTGAACTCCGACTTCATCCGCAGCGCCCGCGCCAAAGGAGCAAGCAGCACTTCCGTACTCTGGCTCCACGGCTTCAGAAATACGCTCATAACTTTGATCACTCTCTTTTCCAGCCTGCTGCCTTCGCTGGTGGCAGGAAGCATTATTGTCGAACATATTTTCAATATCCCCGGCATGGGTTCATTATCGCTGCTGGCACTCTCCAGCCGCGATTACCCATTGCAGATGATCCTCTTTGCATTCAGCGGCATTCTGACCTTGATCGGTATTCTGATCGCCGACTTGCTCTACACCGTTGCCGACCCCAGAATCAAGCTGAATTAAAAACTGTTTTGCGGAGAAAAAACCTTTTCTTTGCACTTTTCTTTTTTGTTCCCTTCCAAACCTTTTATTGGCATTTATCTATTTGTTGCACAAATAGATAAATGCCCTTCAAGTTTTTTAAAAAGTGCCGTTACAAAAGTTGATCATATAGTTGAGGACAGAACAAAGTTGAAAAGAAGGGAAAAACAGCTGTTGATAACCCTGTTAGAAAGCTGTACGATAACTTGTGAGAAAGCTGTTGAAAAGTCAGGGGGTCTTTTTTATCCACAGATCGGTCAACAAAAGAATTAACAGGCAAAAATGCAAAATTTGAGCTTGAATTTGAGTTATTCACATTATTTACAGGGTATAATAATAATAAATATATATTTAAAATTATTTAAATTTATTAATATATCTTCCTCCAAACTCCACATCCAAATTCCACGTTGGATTTATTGCTGCATCTTCCTCCAAACATCCATTGGATTTATTGATATATCCCCCCTCTCTGACTACCATTGGATTCACTGATATATCCACCTGCCCGACAGCCTTTGAATTTATATACAACTCTGATTTGATGATATGAAGATTGCATTGACAAGAAATCTTTTAACTGCGGAGATTTTTTTTAATCCGGACAATATTTTGTTTTTTTTTGCATTATATTATATATAAAGCGTATATAATAACAACGGTTGGGAGATTTTTATGAAGATCGGAACAGAATTCATTTTTTGCGGTATGCTGCTGCTTTTCGGCAATGGCTGTTTGAATTATGACCGTCCGCCCCTGGCGGTGGATCAGACAAGCTACAGCAATCTTCAGCAGGAGGAAAAGCAGCTGTTGCCCGAAGATCTTACGCTGCTTACCTTGCAGGATGCACAAAATCTGGCGCTGGCGAATAATCCTGACTTCAACAGTATAAAATTTTCCATCGATTCGGCGCGGGCGCGATATTACCAGCAATTTTCCAAATACGCACCGACTTTGAATGCGGGAATGAGTATTTCTCAGAATTTCAGCAAGACTTTTGCTGCGGAAAGTCACACTTACCCCTGGAATCAGCGCGACGATTTTTCTCCGTCACTTTCAGGTCAATGGCTTATCTTTGACAGTTTGAACCGCGAAATGAACATTTTAAGCGCCCGCCATGCGCTCAAGCAGAGCGAAAGCAATGTGGAAGATGCCAAACGTTTGCTGCTGCGTGCCACGGCTTACGCGTATAACGATGTGCAGTTATCTTATGCGCAGAAAGAGATCATCCTTGCCCAGATCGAATACAGCAAAAATATGCTTAAAGATGCCGAACGTAAATATAAAGCCGGTACAGTTCTGAAAAGTGACGTGCTGAACTTCCGCGTTACGCTGCGCAACGGCGAACTTGATCTGATCAAGATCAATTATACGATCAAAGCTAATTTGTATGTGCTGGCATCTTATCTGGGGTTGACCGATGGAACGATTCCTGAAACGGTTAAATTTCCACCGGTTACCATGCCGGAAGAATCTTATCCGCTGGATGTGCAGATCTATCTGGATCAGGCGATTGCCAACCGGCCCGATTTGAAATCGGCGCGGGAACAGCTGGAAGCGCTGCGTTACAGCTTTTACGGAACGCTTTCCAAGTTCGGTCCTACAATAAGTGCCTCTTATAAAATTGCTTACGGTCACAACCGCAGCGAAAATAAAATCGGCGGCAAAACCGATCACAGCTGGTCAAGTTCGGGCAATTTCAGTTACGGGATAGATTTCAGCTGGAACTTGTTCAACGGCTTCAGCGATTATTTCAGCGTCAAGGCAGCCCGTTCGGAGGTTTCTGCAGCAGACTATATGCTCTACCAGATATATTTATCGGTTATTACTGATGTAAGAACCGCTTACGAAAATCACCGCTCCAGCGTGATTCAGGCAAAGCTCTCCCGCGAGATTTGCGACATCACCCGCGAAACCCGCGATTTGGTGGAAAATGAATACAATGCAGGTACCGCGCTGGTGACCCGACTTAACGAAGCCGAGCGGGATCTGGTGCAGGCTCAGAATAATCTGGCGCTGGCGGTGGTCAATATTTACAACAGCAAAGCCCAGCTGGATGCGGCGATCTACAGCTTTACGCCGGCTGATCAGGCAAATGATAATGTAAATGCGGAAAATTGAAAGGTTATAAATTATGAAAAAAGTCCTTAAAAAAATCATCAAATATCTTATAATTGCGGCAATCATTGCTGCCGGCGGCATATTGATTTATAATTTTTACGGCAAGAAAAATGAACAGATCGAAAAATTATCTTTCAAAGTCGAGAAGATCGTCCGAGGCGATGTAAGACGCACAATTTCTGCCACCGGTACCGTTGAGCCCGAAGAGCTTGTAAACGTTGGCGCGCAGGTCAACGGCAAGATCATGAGTTTCGGCACCGATGTTGACGGCAAAGTTGTCGATTACGGGTCAAAGGTCAAAAAGGGGATGATTTTAGCGCAGATCGACGATGTTACCTACAAAGCTGAATTGCAGGAAGTCGAA
The DNA here is from genome assembly GCA_015061545.1 of Lentisphaerota bacterium. Taxonomy (GTDB): domain Bacteria; phylum Verrucomicrobiota; class Lentisphaeria; order Victivallales; family Victivallaceae; genus SIG78. Next base: position 26,187 of record SUWJ01000028.1, read on the forward strand.
GCTCAGCTGGAACAGGCCAACGCTGCAATCATGAGCGCCGAAGCGGCTATTGCCGAAGCTGCTGCCAACGAAAAACTTGCCAACAGCAACTGGGAACGCGCCCAAATTCTTTTCAAACAGGGCAGCATGACTTTGAGCGATTACGAATCGAATCAGACAAGCTATTTTACCAGCCGTGCCGCTTCAGCCAAAGCCAGAGCATCGCTGGCTCAAGCCAAAGCTCAGCGCTCCATTGCCGAAGCTGCGTTGGTCAAGGCAAAGCGCAATCTGGAATACTGCACGATCGTTTCGCCTGTAGATGGAGTGGTGATCGACCGGCGGGTGAGCGTGGGTCAGACGGTGGTGTCGAATCAAACGGCTTCGAGCATCTTTCTGGTGGCGCGGGATTTTTCCAGGATGCAGGTTTGGGTTTCGGTCAACGAAGCGGATGTGGGGGCAATAAAAGCGGGAATGAAGGTGATCTTCTCCTGCGATGCTTTTCCTGACAGCGAATTTTACGGCGTGGTGCACCGTCTGCGGCTCAACGCCACCCTTTCCAGCAACGTGGTAACATATATTGTGGAAGTAAATGCAGATAATAAAGAGGGAAAACTTATTCCCTATCTGACCGCCAATGTAAAATTTGTCCGTGCCGAAGCGCTTGATGTTCTGACGATTCCGGTCAATGCGCTGCGTTTTACTCCGCCTGAATCAATGCAGGAGTTTCCTGCGCCTGAAATTGGCCGCCGCGAAGGGATCATCTGGGTTCAGCGCAACGGGGAAAAGGCTTATCCTGTCAAGGTCAAAGTGGGGTTGAACAACGGCATAGTTGCAGCAATATCAGGTGATGGATTGAAAGAAAATATGCTTATTGCCACGGGTGTTCAGAATGTAATGCCCACGGCGCCAAACAGCACTATCGGCAACGGCGATGTAAAAAATCCTTTTATGCCCAATATGCCCAAGCGTCCCGGCCGCGGCAGCGCAGGTCAGCGTGAACGCGCCGCCCAGCGTCAGGCAGGTAACTGAGAAAAAAGGCTGGATCCTGCTATGAGTAAACTTATTGAGCTCGAAAATATTACCAAGACCTATTTTTTAGGCGAAATAGATGTGCCTGTACTGAAAGGTATTTCGCTGAATATTGAACACGGCGAATATGTTGCGCTGATGGGTGCTTCCGGTTCAGGCAAAAGTACGCTGATGAATATTTTAGGCTGCCTTGACCGGCCCACTTCGGGCAGATATCTGCTGGAAGGCGAAGAAGTCGGCAGCGCTTCGGGCGACCGCAGGGCATTGATCCGCAACCGCAAGATCGGATTTGTTTTCCAGAATTTCAATCTGCTGGCAAGAACCAGTGCGCTGGAGAATGTGATAATGCCTTTGAATTACACCAATTCTGCGCTTTCCGGTGCCGAATGCCGCAAACGGGGCATGGAAGCGTTGGAACAAGTGGGGATTGCTGATCGGGCGGGGCATCACCCTTCGCAGCTTTCCGGCGGTCAGCAGCAGCGGGTGGCGATTGCCCGTGCGCTTATCAACCGTCCGCCGCTGCTTTTTGCCGACGAACCGACGGGGAATTTGGACTCCCATACCAGCGTGGAAGTTATGGAAATGTTCAGCAAACTCAATTCCGAAGGCATTACCGTTATATTGGTAACTCACAGCGAAGAGATCGCCAACTTTGCCAAACGGGTGATCCATGTGAGCGACGGCAGGATCGTATCGGGTGTATATTCATCACGCACGGGAGCATGATCTATGAAGACAATATCAACTTTGCGGATGTCGCTTATATCGCTCAAACGCAATCCGACCCGTACCATGCTTACCATGCTGGGGATCATTATCGGTATTGCCGCAGTTATAACAATGATGGAAATCGGCAACGGTTCCAAAACCTCCATCAAAAATTCAATCGAAAAAATGGGCGCCAATTCAATAATGGTCATGCCGGGGGCAATGCGCGCACCCGGCGGTGCCAGAGCAGGCAGCGGAACTGCCGTATCGCTGGTGCCTGCGGATGCTGACGCCATCGGCAGCGAATGTCCCAGCGTGGGAGCATATTCGCCGGTGGTGCGCGGATCGGGTATCCACGTTGTGTTCGGCAATGTGGACTGGGAACCGGGCAATATCTACGGTGTATCACCGGCTTATCTGGATATAAGAGCGTGGCAGATCGAGGAAGGCAGATGCTTTACCAATGCCGAAGTCGATACCAACGCCCGGGTCTGCGTAGTCGGTTCCACCATTGTCAAAGAGGTGTTCGGCGGAATGTCGCCGCTGAACTCCGAACTGCGGATAGGCGAAGTTACTTTTGAGGTGATCGGCGTGCTGAAAAGCAAGGGCGCTAATATGATGGGTATGGACGAAGACGATTGTGTCCTGACGCCCTGGACCACATTGCGGATGCGCGTAACGGGTCTTAAATACGGTAGTGCCAGCAATACTTCCAGCAGCGTATCAAGCTCGCCGGGGGCAAAGTTTGCGGTCAGCGGTCTGGCGCTTTATCCTGAACAGGATCCGCGGATAACACAGGATCATTTATTTTATGCCAAGCAGACTCAGCTCAACCAGATCATATTTTCGGCGGTGTCGGTGGATAAAGTTGCCGACGCCACGCGGGAAGTATCGCAGCTGCTGCGCAAACGTCATCGGCTGAAAGTGGATGACGAAGATGACTTCCGGGTGTTCAACGCCTCCGACTTTATGAATATGCTTAATCAGACATCGACTCTGATGACCAATCTGCTGCTGGGAGTGGCGCTGCTGAGTCTGCTGGTAGGCGGAGTGGGGATCATGAATATTATGCTGGTATCGGTGACTGAACGCACCCGCGAGATTGGTTTGCGTATGGCGGTAGGGGCAAGATCCAGAGATATATTAAAGCAGTTTCTCATTGAATCGGTGGTGTTGTGTCTTTCGGGCGGGATCATCGGTATTGTGCTGGGTCACACCATGTCGCTTTTGATCGAAAAATTTGCCAGATGGCCGATTGAAAGCAGTCCCGGCGCGGTGGTGGCAGCAGTGGCAGTATCAGTAACAGTAGGAGTTTTGTTCGGATTTTATCCTGCGTGGAAGGCTTCCAAACTCGACCCGATCGAAGCGCTCCGATACGAGTGACGGATTTTGACGGAAAAGTGACGGAAATTTGACGGATCGTGCAAATGTATGGTGTTGTGGAGCTTGGCGCCTGTTTTGCGCGCTGAAGTTAAACGGACGGGAACGGACTTTTACGGACTTGTACGGACGCCGGCGGCGGAATTATCCGCCGCCGCTATCAGGATAGACACGCGCAGGTTTGGGCTGGGTGGTGCAACGCTGCTTGCAGACACGCGCAGTTTGTATGGTGTTGTGGAGCTTGGCGCCTGTTTTGCGCGCTGGAGTTAAACGGACGGGAACGGACTTTTACGGACTTTTACGGACGCCGGCGGCGGAATTTTCCGCCGCCGCTATCAGGATAGACACGCGCGGGTTTGGGCTGACGGGTCGGTCGGATCGGAAACATTGTCAACAAATTTGCTGAAAAAATTATTTACCACTCTTGACAAAATAAATTTTTCGTGTACACTTATCTCTATAACGCAATGATCAAACGGATCATCTTTTATTTTTTGCCGCTTTGTGACTCGAGTAACACAACGGCAAAATAATTTTAGTTTTTATGTGACTCGAGTAACATAACAGTAATATGACACCTTACAAAAAACGTCCGACGCGCAAGGATGTGGCGCAGGCAGCGGGGGTATCGCTCTCGCTGGTAACTTATGCCCTGGATCCTGCCTGCAAGCACCCGGTCAGCGCCGGTGCCAGAGAACGCATCCTGAAGATCGCTGCCGAGCTGGACTATGTGCCGAGCTTTTCGGGCCGCAGTCTTAAAAGTCAGCACAGCTTCAACATTGCGCTGGTAATGCCTCACGAACTGGTGACTTCGGTCAGTCAATATTATTTGCAGATGTTCCACAGTTTCTGCCGCACGATCAACGATACGGAGTATCAGCCGGTAGTGTTTTTCGGAGTGGACGAAAAACTTTTGCGGCGCATTAAAGAACGCCGTGTCGATGCTATTGTGCTGCTGAACGGAATTTTTGACTTTTCTGAAAAATATGAGCAGCTTTTTGAAAATACTCTGCCGAAAGTATTTCTCAACAGCCGTTATGTCTGCAGCAAGCCCTATACATCTTCGGTCAACAGCGATCATTGTGCCGTTGTCAATTGCGGATTGGATTCACTTGCTGATGCCGGATGCCGGCGCATTATGGCTGTTACCGGCGGAATCATCTGCTATGCCAACAAACTTATCAGCGAAGCGGTGCAGGATTGGGGCAGGCTGCATACCGGAATCGAATTGCTGCACTCAGGGATCCAGTTAGAAAAGAATCACTATCTTGACGGAGAAATCAACTCCGCTTATGGGAGTATCATATCTTATCAGCATGGCATAGAAGAACTTGACACGGTGTTGGAAAAGATGTTTGTAGAACACGCTCTGCCCGACGGAATCTTTTGCGACGGCGATATTTTGAAGGGTGTTATCATTGATTTTTACCGTAAGAAAAAGCTGCCTTTGCCGAAAGTTTTCTGGATCGATACCATTTCGGCAGATAATGAGATCTTTGTTCAGCAGCCCTATTTGCTGGGCAGCAGCGCCTGTCAGGAGGCTTTGCGCATGGTGAACAGCAAAGCCCAGCAGGGTCAGGAGATTCTTATACCATATATAAAAAATGAATTTCTCGTTAATGTCCCAAATTTTGTGATGGGACGAGTTGTTTGACAAAAGTGCATCTGACCTTTATTTTTTAATAACCACAATAAAAAATAAAGGAAAGATCAGATGCGTAATAAAATTACTATGGAAAT
>SUWJ01000052.1 GCA_015061545.1 Lentisphaerota bacterium
TATTTTTGAATACATTTGAACTCAAAAACAAGGATTTGACAAAAGGGGGTGGCTTTTTTCAAGCGAACCCACGCTCAAACTATGTCCAAAAACACCATTTTTACAAAATTATGGGATTTCTGTGAATGTTTTTCACAAAATTTAGGACAATAACAATTTCTCAAACAATAAATATTTCATAAGGAGGATCTTACAATATGAAAAGGAAATATCTGCTGCCGATTTTGGCGCTGGGGGCATTTTCGCTGCCCGCCGCTGATTTTGTTGAAAATTTCAATAGCGGCAAATCTGGCGCTGTACCCGAAAATTGGAATATCTGGCAGCCTGCCAACGACCCCGGGAAGGCGGTTTACAACTCCAGAATCGGCCGCACCAAAGCCGGTTCGGCAGAGTTTATTACCGCCAACCGTACTGTGCTGCAGCGCGGAGCAGCGATCAAACCGGGCAAATGGTACCGCTTCAGCGCATGGGCCAAGACCAATGCTCCCGGAACCGGCGCCGCCGAAATTACTGTTACGCCCGAAATCAAAGGTCCTGCCGGGGAACGCCGCCGCGAGTTTTCGCCCACTCTCAGCAGCAAACAGGTGCGCCTGACCAAAGATTGGCAGCTTATCGACCTTTATCTGCAAACGCCGGGAGTGGAAAATCTTAAAGGCAATAAAGCGGATATTGCCGTTCTGACCATTTACGGCCGCAACAGCGCCGACAATATCTACTACGATGATCTGCGCTTTGCTGAAGTTCAGCCCGAATTTTTGTACAGCGAAAACTTTACATCCCCTGATTCGATAAAGAAATTCGATATTTACGCCCGGGGCGGCGGTATTGAAGGTGTGGCAGTATTGCAGTACAATCCATCGGGTTACGCCGACAAAGGCAGTATTTCGGTAGTTTGGAAGAGCGGCAAAGCCGGTTACGGCGCCGTCCTTAAAAATCCGATCAAGGCTGCCAAACTGGGCAAGGCGGGAGCGGAACTTACCATGTCGGTACGGGTCAGCGCCGATAAGCACGAGGGTGTTGCCGGTGTCGGCATTGAGCAGCTGGATGCCAACGGCAAAATTATTTCGCTTTCGGCGGTGGAAGCCAAGCGGTTTACGCCGGGGTGCTTCCAGAATGTTGAATTGAGCTTTAAGCTCGATCCGGCTGCGGTGTCGGTGCGGCCGGTGCTTTCCGCTAATTCGCAGATCACGCTGCATTTTGACAGTTTGAATATCCGTAAAGCCAATGCAGGCGAATCCGCGCTGCTGGCGCTGCAGCGGCCCTATGATATCTGGATGGACTTTTATCCTGCCGACTTTTATGCCTGGATCGACAATAAACCCGCGGCGATCTATCTGCCCTGCGGCTCGACCAACAGCTTTTATATCCAGCTGGCGGGCGATAAAACCATCAAGGGCGATACCGTGGTGGAAGTTGAACTGGATAAACGCGTCAAACTCCTGACTGCCGAAGCGGGCAACTGGAGCAGCGCGCCGTCGCCGTGGACGCTTTATCAAGCCAAAGATGAGCGCTGTCAGGGCTATCGCTTTGTCAATCCTATCGACTGGCAGAGCTTGATGGTAACAGGACACCCCAATCCCTGGTCGGGGCTGGAACTGGTGGTCAAAACCGATGCGGCGGCGGGGGATCTTGCACCTATGTCGGTCAAACTCTCTCTGGCAGGCAAAGCCGGCGAAAGCCGCGTGATCCCCGTCAAGGTGATGAAGCCCTACGAAAAAGTCGGCAGGATGGATGACTTCAAAGTCGGCATCTGGGATCTGGGAGCAATTTATGTGCTGGATAATGCCGCCAGAAAAGAGCTGGTGCAGGGATATGTTGATTCAGGCGTGGTCATGGGTACGTTCAACCTCCGCCGCAGCAAATTTGTCAACGAACTGCCCGAACAGGGCTATACGCCGATCGTTGTTGTGCACGGTCCTGTGACCAAAGGTGTTTACAGCGGTTTTTACTCGGGCAAAGTGCCGATGGCGGTGCTGAACGACGGCCGTACCACCCAGCAGTTTGTGGCGCTGGGTATGGCAATGAATGATCCGGCTCTGCGCGAAGCCTACCGCAAATATCTGCGCAGCAAAGTTGCGTCGCTGCCCGCTAAAGGGCCGAAAATCGTATCGCTGGATATTGAGTTCTGGAGCGACGGAGTCGTTTCGCGCAGCTGCTTCCATCCTGCCACGATCGCAATGTTCCGCAAATATGCCAAGCTGGATGATGCGGTAAAACTTGACAGCGCAGTCATCCTTAAAAAGTATGCCAAAGAGTGGAGCGCGTTCCGCAATCAGCTGACCGCCGATCTCCACGCCCTCGTCCGCGACGAACTGCGCGTTATTGATCCTGAAATCAAACTTGCCGCCTACGACTACACGCTGGCTCCCAGCGGCAAAGCGCAGGACTTTGTGGAATATGCGCCGATGAATACGCTGCTTTATGACGATGCGGTGGATATCCACAAGATCAGCTACTACAATGTGGAAGGCGTGCGCTATCTGGACGCCATAGACAACGATTGCAAGCACCTGAAAAAACCCGTCTGGGCGGTGCCGTATATCTCCGAAGGATTGTTCAGAGCGCAAAGCCCCAACTGGAACTATCATCACCCCTCCGCCGGTGAGTTGCGCCGCGAAGTGCTGGGAGCCATTGCCAGCGGTGCCAAAGGGTTTATCCCCTTTACCGGCAAACTGGTGGATGCCGATCGGCTCAGCGCCATCAACTCAGGCGCGGCAGCCGCTTCCGTATACTATGATTTCTACAGCAAGGGCAAGCGCTGCGATGAAGTTGTAAGCATCAAAAATATGCCGCAGAATGTCCGCTACCGCGTGCATGAACTCAACGGCAAATATCTTCTGACCGTTTTCAACTGCGGACGCACTCCCGTTAAGCTCAACAGCTCCATCGGTCAGATCGCCGTTGCCGCTGATGATTTTGTGCAGAAAGTTTTTGAAAAATAACCATTCAACCATAAGGAGAAAAAAATGAAACAGAAAAAATTCACCCTCATCGAGCTGCTGGTGGTAATTGCGATTATTGCAATTCTTGCCGCTATGCTGCTGCCCGCCCTTTCCGCTGCCAGAGAACGCGCCCGCATGGCGAACTGCGTAAGCAATCTCAAACAGCTGGGAACTGCTATGATGATGTATGCCGGCGATAATAAAGACTATCTGCCTGCTGACAACAATCTCGGCAATTCGCAGTATTCGCTCAACTACTGGAACAGTTTTTCTTACTATAGAGGTCCCGGGCTGCTGCTGATCGGCGGCTATCTCGGTGCCGCCGGAGAAGGTGTTACCTGGGCGCTGCAGGCGGATACTATCAAGAAAGTTGCCAAATTTCTCCAATGCCCCAGCGATGCAACCCATTTTTATTTTCAGCCCGCTACCGATGCTTATAATCTCTATTTCAGCTATGAGTGGTTCCACGGCGCCCGCAACGGCAGCAACAATCTGCTGCTGAACCGTGAACGTATCGGCAAGGATAATCCCGGTATGACGATCTGCATGGATGTACACGATGCTTTCAATGGCAACTGGGGCACCAAAGACGGCACCGCTGCGCCCAACCACCCCAGCATGGTCAACGTCCTCTACCTCGGCGGCCACGTCAACGCCAAGAAAAAGGAAGCCACAGGCAAGTTTGCCAGCATGGCTGAGCTGGTGGACTACATGGACGAAGCCCACAGCGCGAACAGCCCCTACAAATGATCGGACGGAATTACCGGTAAAAATAATCTTTTAAAGAAACATGGGTGTGTTGCAAAACTCTGAATAGTTTTGCAACACTTTTTTTGTAGTAATTAAGCTCAAATATGTAACATATCCGGTTATTCTGCGTTATATTTTTGCATTTTCTCATAAATTTGCTTTGAGGGGCAGCT
>SUWJ01000029.1 GCA_015061545.1 Lentisphaerota bacterium
AATTTTGTTGTATATTATGGCTTTCCGGTGATAAATTTTATTAGCAGGAAATTCGATGGAGAAAGTGCTTATAACTATCTTTTTTTTGAAATATTTTTAATATTTTTCTGCTTGTTTTTATTAATGTCTTATATCATAAATATTTCAAAAAATAGAAAAAATATTTGAAAAAACTTTTTGGTTAAGGGCTGCTCAAACATATACTGTCGGATATCGGAGGGAATATGGAGAGTAAATGTGAAAGATTTCAAAAAATCTTTTTTGGGAGAATATTTACTGGATTTTTTGAGCGTTTTTTTATTTCGTTATTGTTGTTTTTTATGGTATATTTGGCATCTGCCAACGATTACTTTTTTCCTCCGATAGAAAGAAAATACAATATTGCAGAACTTGAAGAATTGTACGAACAAAAAAACGATTACCGCAATCCTCATGCTGTATGTATTTACATTTATCACATTATCTCAAATGATATGCCGAAAAGTTATGAATCAAAGCGGCTTTTACAAAAAATTGAATTATATTTTGAAAATTGTGACGGGAGTCATTTGCCCACGGAAGATTATCTGTTTTTTTTAAGTGATAAAAGCATGTTTTATCACTTGAAAAATGACGAAGATAAAATGCTGAAAACATTAAAACAATTCCATATAAAACATCCTTATATTCTCGATGATTTTCATGGCGCTGCAGGTGTAAAACGCAATACAATATCCTCCATTCTAATTGATAGTTTTAAAAAGGGGTTATTACGTAGACCTCTTGTAGTTTTTGTATCATCCTTTGATGTATTTTCTTGGAAAGAAAAACTTTTTGGTTATTTTTTATTACCTGTTTTTGCCATAAAAAATAACCCTCTCTGTTTGTTGTATTGGCTTTGGCTTGTTTTTGTAATAGCTTCTTTTATTACTGTATTGTATATTATTTGCAAATTGATAAAATCTAAAAAAATGAAACGTGCTATCACACAAATCTTTACACTGTTACTTCTGATCACATTGGCTGTTCCGGCATTTGCAGGAAAAGTTGTGGCTGAAATTGAGTATTTTTACTCTGATGACGGAACTTTGACCGGCAAGGCATTCAATGGCAAGCGGGTAAATTTTGAATACGATTTGCGCGGTCAACTGCTGGCAGTCAAAGATGCTCAAGGCAAAGATTTAGAGCGTTACACCTACGATCCGGAAAAGTAGTTCCAACTTATTGTCCTCCTTTAGGACAAAAAAATCGGAACCACTTTGATAAGTGATTCCGATTATATCAGACTATCCTGCGTGCAGATTATTCAGCCGCAGCTTCGGCAGCAGCTGCCGGAGCAACAAACTTGAGAATGCACATTTCACAGGCATCGCCGCGGCGTTTGCCCAGCTTGATGATGCTGGTGTAACCACCCTGACGATCCGCGTAGGACGGGGCGATTTCAGCAAACAGCTTGGCGACCATATCCGCCTTGCGCAGCGTGCTGATAGCCAGACGGCGGTGATGCAGATCACCCTTCTTACCCAGAGTGACCATCTTTTCAGCCACACGGCGGGCTTCACGGGCCTTGACCAGCGAAGTGGTGATCTGACCATGTTCGATCAAACTGCAAACCATGTTCGCCAGCATAGCACGGCGATGAGCGCCGGTACGACCGATCTTGAACGTATGAACGCGATGACGCATTTTACTTTTCCTCCTGCTCTTCCTCGGGTTCCAGACGGACCTTGGCGGATTCAAGTTCCAGCGCCGCCAGGAGCGTGTCGCTGAAGGTCATGCCGAGGCTCAGACCGAGTTTGTCGATTTTTTCTTTGATTTCGTCGAGCGATTTCTTACCGAAATTACGGTACTTGAGCATACGGCTTTCGGATTTGGTGCAAAGCTCGCCGATAAGTTTGATATTGGCGTTGTTCAGGCAGTTCATGGCACGGACCGACAGATCCAGCGTATCAACATCCTGAGCAAGCAGCTTGAAGATCTTCAGATCTTCTTCGCTCATCATTTCACGGGCATCCTTCGGTGCGGGCTGACCGCCCAGGAACACCTGCAAATGATCTTTGAGAATCTGCGCGGCATTTTCCAACGCCGCTTCGGGCGTGATGCTGCCATCGGTCCAGATCTCAATTTCCAGACTGTCCATTTCGGTCTCTTCGCCAACTCGGGCGGCGCCCACATGGTAGTTCACGCGGGTGATGGGGCTGAACAGACAGTCGATCGGAATCGTGCCGATGGAACGAACCGCATTGGCCTTTTCCACGGGCAGATACCCTTTGCCCTTGACCACGTCGATCTCGGCGCGGAAAGGCATATTTTTGTCGAGCGTGCAAATCACCTGTTCGGGATTAAGCACTTCAACGGTCCCATCGGTGATGATGTCGCCAGCGGTTACCTGTCCGGCCTTGTCCTTGCGGATCTCAAGCGTTTTCTCCACGTCGCCGTGAAGACTGAGCCGAACGTTTTTCAGATTGAGGACGATATCCGTAATATCCTCGACCACATTGGGCAGCGAAGCAAATTCGTGCGATGCACCGTCAATGCGCAAAGCCGAAATCGCAGTACCCTCCATCGAGGAGAGCAGTACCCGCCGCAATGAGTTGCCCAGCGTTTGGCCAAAACCACTCTGAAACGGCGCTGCGGTAAATTTCGCATAACGCGGCGTGGCAGTGGTTTCGTCCATCACTACGGCTTGCGGCATCGGGAAAGAAGCTGCTAAGGTCATATTTTTTCCTCCAGCGTTTTATATTTTAACAAAAAGCTATTTATCTTAATAAAACACGTTACCCGCCATACAGCGGTGTAAACGCGCACGCCATAAGCGCTCCGTCAGATGCGGCGGCGCTTCGGAGGACGGCAACCGTTGTGCGGAACGGGAGTGATGTCTTTGATAACGCTCACTTCCATACCGGCGGCAACAATACCGCGAACCGCAGATTCGCGGCCCGCGCCCGAACCCTTGATCCGGACTTCTACTTCCTTCATACCAACCAACTGCGCCTTCTTGGCAGCATCGCCGGCAATCACCTGAGCGGCATAGGCCGTGCTCTTGCGCGAACCCTTGAAACCGTTCTTGCCGCCGGTCGACCAGCAGATCACATTGCCGTGCAGGTCAGTAATGGTAACTTTGGTGTTATTGAACGTGGACAGCACATACACAATCCCGGAGGGAATATAACGACCCGTCTTGGCGCGCTGCTTGACATCCTTTACGGCGGGCTCAGCGGCGGCCTGCACTTCGGCAGCGGCGCTTTCCACCTGATTATTCAGTTCTTCAGCCATAATTCTGAAAGTTTCCTTAGATATTTGACAGACTTTCTGTGCGCTTGTTCCATTATTTTACTTGATTTATGCGCACTTGCTCCATTTAGCTTTCAATCCAAGCGGATTACTTCGCCAAACGACGTTCAGTTTTATCGCGGATGGCGCCGACGGTAACGCGCTTACCCTTGCGGGTACGGGCGTTGGTCTTGGTCCGCTGACCGTGTACAGGCAAATGACGACGGTGACGGATGCCGCGATAGCAGTTGATCTGCTGAAGACGGCGGATATCGGCCATGATCTGGCGGCGCAAATCACCTTCAACCATGATTTCGTTCTGAAACATCACGGTGATGGCTGCAATGTGTTCATCTGTAAGATCCTTGGCGCGGATCTCAGGATCAATGTTGAGCTTCTCCACGATCTGCTTGGCAATCGCAGGGCCAATGCCATAGATATAGCGCAACGCATATTCGACTTTTTTATTGCCGGGGATGTCAACCCCAATGATACGAGGCATAATCTGTAATTCCTTGTTTCTATCGGTTGAACAACTCAGCCCTGACGCTGCTTGTGACGGGGATTCCGGGAACAGATCACATAGATCACTCCGCGGCGTTTGACCACCTGGCAGTATTCGCATCTGCGCTTTACCGACGCTCTCACTTTCATAGTGAATTCTCTCCAATTTTTGCGAAAATTAAGCGACAACAAAACCCCGACTACACCCTCCCTCCCGCAAATTACACCCTTTCGAGGTGCTTCGCGGTACGGCCGGCGGTCGGCGTCCACTTGCTCAACGGTTGGTCACGAGCGGTGGAAAGTTGTCGATATGACAACCGGAACAAGTGCTATAATATAAACCCTCTTAATGTTTTTTGCAAATCAAAAAATTATTTTTTAACGACTTTTCCGCTTTTTCGGAACTTTTGTCTGGCAGGATGTTTAAAATACAAAACCCTGCCGGTCGGCAGGGTTTCAGGATCTTGCTCTGTAAAATTACAGGGAGATCGCACCGCAGGGGCATTCGCCAACGCAGGCACCGCATTCGATGCAGGTATCGGCGATTTTGGCCTGACCGTCAACGATTTCGATCGCTTCGACGGGGCAGGCAGCCACGCAGACGCCGCAACCGGCGCAAGTGGAGCTATCAACTTTAGCAGCCATTTTTCTGTTCTCCTTAAGGATTTTTTGAGGTCGTTCTTGCTCGCTGACCGCACAACACGGTCAACAACCCTTCCTTAATGTAGCACAAAAAACAGGTTTGTCAAATAAAAACATTAAATATCGTAGCGGACAGTTCCTGTAACACCGTAACGGTGACACTCCTGTAAAAACGCCATACCTTCTTCGGCGCTGTCCACAATATGATAAAGTTCGGTATCTTCGGGCGATATATATTTATGTTCCAGCAGCGTTTTATCGACCCATTCCAGCGCTCCCTGCCAGAATTCCCTGCCCACTAAGATCAGCGGGATACGGTTCACCTTGTTGGTCTGCACCAGAGTCAGCGATTCAAAAAACTCGTCCATAGTGCCGAAGCCGCCGGGAAAGATGAATACGCCTACAGCATATTTGAGAAAATTCACCTTGCGGACAAAAAAGTAACGGAAATCCAGCGAGCAGGTCTGATAGGGATTGGGGCGCTGCTCGTGAGGCAGAACAATGTTCAGTCCCACGGTTTCGCCGCCGGCATTGTAGGCGCCTTTGTGCGCTGCTTCCATAATTCCGCCCCCGCCGCCGGTAATTACGCCGTAGCCGTGTTCCGCCAGCAGTTGGCCCAGTTTTTCAGCTTCCTGATAATATCGGTCATCAACGGGAGTACGCGCCGAACCGAATACGGTGATAAGCGGTTTATCCAGTTCCGCCATATCTTCAAAACTTTCCACAAATTCCGACATGATGCGGAAAATCCGCCAGGTGTCAAAATGCGCATTGGCGATTCTGGAGGCAAACTGCCTGCCGCTGGGGTGCTTGGGCTGGGGGAGCGCGGAATTGGATTTATTCATATTCAGCAATATCCTTTCGTTAAGGCAGGGCGTGCTGCCCGGGGTTTCTCAAGGTGAATATACATCAGCTTTGCCGTACTGCAACTTTTTTTGGCGATTTTGTTGCAAAAATTGCTCCGTAAAGGTATATTATATGGAAATAGTCACGGAATATGTGTATGCGTCAAAGGCGGATTAGAACCGTCCGAATTATCAATAAACTCTTGGGAGTATGCGCTGATTATGGCTGAATTTTATCTGGATTTTGAAAAACCTATTGCTGAACTCCGGACCAAATTACGGGAACTTTCTGAAATCAGTACCGCCCATCCCGGCGATGCCATGGCCAACTGTATCAAGATGCTGGAAGATCAGCTGGACGAAACGATCCGCAACACCTACGCCAACCTTTCCAGCTGGCAGCGTGTACAGCTGGCGCGGCATCCTGACCGCCCCTACGCGCTGGATTACATTTCGCGGATCTTTACGGATTTCATGGAGTTTCACGGCGACCGCCGTTTTGCCGACGATAAGGCTATTGTGGGCGGCTTTGCCCGTTTCAACGGCCGTCCTGTCATGGTGATCGGTACCCAGAAAGGTCGGGATATGCGGGAAAATCTGTTCCGCAACTTCGGCTGGCCCAGCGCAGAAGGCTACCGCAAAGCCATGCGTTTGATGAATATGGCAAATCAGGCAGGCGTGCCGATCATAACATTTATTGATACCCCCGGAGCTTATCCCGGCGTAGCTTCCGAAGAACGGCACATCGGCGAAGCCATTGCCGTAAATTTGCGGGATATGTTTTCGCTGCAGGTGCCGGTAATTGCGGTGGTCATCGGCGAAGGCGGTTCGGGCGGCGCTCTGGGTATCAGCGTGGGCAACCGTATTCTGCTGCTGGAAAATGCTTACTACTCGGTCATCACCCCCGAAGGGTGCGCCGCTATTCTCTGGAAAAACCGTTCCTTTGCCCCCCGCGCGGCGGAAGCGCTTAAACTGACCGCTGCCGACCTTACGGAGCTGGGTGTGGCAGACGAAGTTATTGCTGAACCCATGGGCGGAGCTCATGTTGATTACGATCTGGCGGCGAAAAATCTGAAAGCGTCGCTGGAAAAGAATCTGCAGGAATTGAGCAAATTCGGCGCAGCAGAGCTGATGGATCAGCGCTACGAAAAATTCCGCAGCATCGGCAAAGTGGCGCAGCTGCAGACCGAAACTGCAGCAGAAAGTGCAGAAGAGCCCGAAGCATGAACAACCCGGTAACATTGCGCCCCGCAGTTGCCGCAGATGCTCCCGCGATCGCGGAGCTGCTGCACAGCTATGCACTTCAGGGTGTTTTGCTTGACCGCAGCGTGGAAGATATTCTCTTTTATCTGAAAAACTTTACGGTAGCGGTGGATGACTCCGGTTGGCTGCTGGGCTGTATGGCGGTGCGGGATTTCGGCAACAATTTGCTGGAAGTCCGTTCGCTGGCAGTACGCGCCGATCTCTGCCGCAGCGGAATCGGGCGGCAGCTGGTGATGAGAGCGATTGCCAATTTGGACGCCCAAGGCGGCGATTACCGGCTTTTTGCCTTGACGCTGCAGCCGGGATTCTTTGAAAAACTCAACTTCAGGATCGTGGAAAAAGAACTTTTTCCGGAAAAGATCTGGTCCGATTGTTCCCATTGCCCCAAGCAGCATTGCTGCGATGAATATGCTGTAATTTACGACAACCGTGCAGCTGCAATATGATGAAGCGGCGGGTAGTTTCCACCCTGCCTGCGGCGGCGGAAAATCAAACGCTGCTGGCATATTTGAGCGGGCGCTTCAATTATCATTCGCCGGAAGAGTGGCAACAGAAGATCGCTCAGGGTGAATTGCTGCTCAACGGCGCGGTATGCTGCAATACTGAACAAATGCTTCAATGCGGCATGATTCTGGAATATGTTCCGCAAATGCTGTGCGAACCTGCGGTGGCAACCGATTACCGCATCGTCTACGCCGATGACGTGCTGCTGGTGATCGACAAGCCCGGCAATTTACCCGTCCACCCCGCAGGACCTTATTTTGCCAATACCTTGTGGGCGCTGCTGGAAAAAGCGGGCTATGGCAAGCTGCATATGGTCAATCGGCTCGATCGGGAAACATCGGGGCTGCTGATCGCTGCCAGAACTGCCCAAAGCGCAGGCGAGCTGGCAAAAACCCTGCCGGCAATGCGTAAATGCTATTATACTCTGGTGCATGGCAACTTTCCCGAACGCGTTTGCGCACGGGGCTGGCTGACGGGCGATACCAGATCGCCGATCCGCAAAAAACAGCGCTTTATTGCCGCGGAAAACGAAAGTATTTTAAACGATATCGAAGGAAAGTTTACAGCGGTGGAAACAATTTTTACCCCGCTGAGGCACAATTGCGATTACACGCTTTTATCCGCCGAACTGCATACGGGCAGAATGCACCAGATCCGCGCCACGCTGCATGGAATGGGTTTTCCCGTGGCAGGCGATAAACTTTACGGTCTTGACGAAAATTTTTACCGCCGCTTTGCTCAGGGTATATTGTCGGAGTCGGACCGCCGTCAGCTGGTGCTGGAGCGTCAGGCGCTGCATTGTGCCGAACTGAGCTTTGTGCATCCAATCAGCGGCAAAACGATGACCTTTTATTCTGAACTGCCCCGGGAGATTGCTGATTTATCGATGTGACCCCACGGCAGCGGCAATGGTTCCGGCGATTCCGTCGTTGTCCAGCGCCAGAGTTTGCCGCAGCAAATTTACTGCGCCGAAACCAACCACTCCGTCGGCGGGCAGACCTAAAGTATACAGACGCTTCGGCGCGGCAATTTCCGCTGCCGCCTGTGCCGCAACTGCCCCCAGACCGGTGGCGGCAACATGATCTTCCAGCGTAAAAACATCCATATTCTGCAAATCGTTCTGCAATGCGCTGCGGTCAAAGGGTTTGAGGAATCTTACATTGACCACCTTCACATCCAGCTGATTCTTCCGCGCCAGGATATCGGCAATTTCCATAGCCCGCACCGCTTCGGCGCCGCTGGCATAGATCGCCAGATCTTTGCCGTCGCGCCAGAGGGCGGATTTACCGTAACTTATTTCGGTGCAGGCAGGTATATCGCTGCGTTTAGCCGCATTGCTGCTGCCACGCGGATAACGGATCGCCGACGGCTGATCCAGCTGCAGCGCCAGTTTCAGCATCGGCTCAACTTCCGCCTCGCAAGCCGGCTGCATAATGCACAAATTGGGCAGCCCCAACAGAAAACCCAGGTCGTAGATCCCGTGATGCGTGGGACCGTCTTCCACCAGTCCTGCCCGGTCAAGAGCAAAGATCACGGGCAAACGCATCAAACATACATCGTGGAAAATATTGTCCAGACTCCGCTGCATAAAGGTTGCATAAATTGCGCAGATGACTTTTCTGCCCGAAGCCGCCAGCCCCGAAGAAAAACTGACCGCATGACTTTCCGCCATGCCCGCATCGTAAAAGCGGTCAGGATATTTCTGAGCAAATTTTTCCAGCCCCACCCCGCCGGTCATCGCAGCTACTACTGCGGTCAAACTGCTCTCTTCAGCTGCAAGATTGCAGACCGCATTGCCGAACGCTGCCGAAAAACCGGGTGGCGAAACGGTCAGCGGTTTGCCGGTGGCAAGATCGAATTTGCCTACGCCGTGAAAACGCTCCGGCGCCGCCAGCGCGGGCGCATAGCCGCGACCTTTTTCGGTAACAACGTGGATTATTACCGGGCGGTCATCGCGCTGAACCGCTTTGAATGTGCGTTCCAGCGCCTGCAGGTCATGGCCGTTGATCGGCCCGATGTAACGGATCCCCAGCTCCTGAAAAGGCCCTCCGGGCAGCAGCAGATTTTTGGCACCGTCTTCCAGACGGCTGACCGCGTGATAGATCTTATTGGATTTGGGCAGCAGCCTGATCAACGCCTTGGCACAGTTTTTGATCGAGCGGTAACGGTAACTGAGCATGACGCGGTTAAGGCAGCGGGAGATGGCGCCCACGTTGGGGGAAATAGCCATCTTGTTGTCGTTGAGTACAATAATTAAATTTTTGCCCCGTTCCCGTACCTGATTGAGTCCTTCCAGCGCCACACCGGAACCGATCGCGCCGTCGCCGACAACAGCAATGACTTTATTGGGAGCGTCCGATCCGGTCATGGCGGAACACATCCCCAATGCTGCGGAAATCGCCACTCCGGCGTGACCTGCGCTGTAACAGTCGAATTCACTTTCCCCCCGTACAGGAAATCCGCAGCAGCCGTTGAACTGACGCAAATTTTCAAATTGCTTTTGCCGCCCCGTCAGGAGTTTGCAGGCGTAGGTCTGATGCCCCACATCCCAGACAATGCGGTCACGGGGCAGATCAAAACTGCGCAGCAGCGCCAAAGTCAGTTCTACCGCGCCGAGATTGGACCCCAGATGCCCACCGCAGCGGGCGACTGTCTGCAATATTACCTCACGCAATTCTCCGGCCAACAGTCCGACTTCGCCGCCGGAAAGTGCCTTGAGATCGGCAGGATCGTTGATTTTATCTAAAAGTTTCATAGGAGTAATATAGCACAAGGACTTGACATTGCATCATCCGGTGGTATATTTTCGGTAAAAAAAATATTACGAAAACATCGGGTGAAATCATGGCTCGCGAAATCGAACGAAAATATCTGGTCAAACACGAACTCCTGCCGGAACTTTCCAACGGAGTCAAAATGGTACAATGCTATCTTGTCCGCAGTGAAAAATTCACGCTCCGGCTCCGGCTGGCCGATCAAAAGGCTTTTCTGACCATTAAGGGACGCAGCAGCGGAATCAGCCGCAGCGAGTTTGAATACGAAATTCCCGCGCTCGACGCGCTGAACATGCTCAAAGAATTCAACCCGGGCAACAGCGTATGCAAAACACGATACTGCATAGACTTTGCCGGTCACACTTGGGAAGTGGATGTGTTTGAAGGCTCCAACTCAGGATTGATTACCGCCGAAATCGAACTTAACAGCGAAGATGAAATATTCGAACTCCCCCCATGGATCGCCCAAGATATTTCAGAAGACCCACGCTACCGCAACGCCAACTTAGCCGCACACCCCTACCAGGAATGGTAAAATTGGTGGGTTCTTTTTCCCGACCTCAACTTGTCGCGGCGTAGCCTGTAAGGCAAAGACGGAACTCCACCCTCATTAAAAAAGAACTCGCCATCACCTTTTTGCGCAGCAAAAAGGTGATGGCAGGAAAAGGTTTTTTGAAGGTGAGAGGGGTTTGGGGAGAGCGGAAACTTTTTTCCTCAAAAAAAGTTTCCGCTCTCCCCAAGTCCAACTCCCCCCCTTATCAGGAGCGGGAGCCGGCCAGCTGCTGAATGGCAAGGCGCAGGATATTTTCGGAACTGCACTCTTCAGGCGGCAGCGCAGCGGCAATGGCATTGACCTTTTCCCGCGCCGGATCGTTTTTGAACCCCAGCTGAGCAAGTGCCATAAGTGCATCGTTGACAGCATCTTTGCGCGGATCGTCATCGTTGAGATGCTCCTGAGTCTGCGGGGCAAAACTCAACGCCAGCCGGGGCAGTTTATCCCGCAGATCCACCACCAGCCGTTCGGCGGTGCGCTTGCCCACGCCGCTGATCTTGCTCAAAAGTTTGATGTCGCCGCTGATAATAGCGTTGCACAGACTGCCCAGCGGCATACCGCTTAAAATCGCCAGCGCCAGTTTGCCGCCGATGCCGGATACATCCAGCAGATTTTCAAAGAGCTTTTTTTCATCCTTTTCGGCAAAACCGAAAAGCGTGATCGCATCTTCCCGAACCTGCGTGGAGATCCACAAGGCAGTTTCCTCCCCGACCCGGGGCAGTTTATCAAAAGTGCTTAACGGTATTTGCACATCGTAGCCCACGCCGTGAACGTCGATAAGACAGCTGTTGTAATCGGATTCAATGATTCTACCCTGCAGACGGCCGATCATAACTGCACCTCACTTCAACGGCTTGATATCCAAAGATATATCGCTGGATTTAACCGAGTGGGTCAAGGCGCCGCTGCTGGCAAAATCCACCCCTGCGGCGGCGATTTCTCTGAGCCGTTCGATAGTAATATTGCCCGAAGCCTCCAGCTTGGCGCGGTTCTGATTGCGCCGGACGGCTTCCGCCATCATTTCTGTAGACATATTGTCCAGAAGAATATATTCGCAGTTGCTTTTGAGTGCTTCGTCAAGTTCTTCCAGCGTATCGACTTCCACTTCCACTTCCAGATCAGGATAGCGTTTGCGGGCGCGTTCCACGCTGCGCAGGATCCCGCCTGCACCTTCCATGCCCGCCATTTCGCGGTGATTGTCTTTGATCATAATGCGGTCAAAAAGCCCGATACGGTGGTTGGATGCTCCGCCGACGGCAACGGCATATTTTTCCAGATTGCGCCAGCCGGGAGTGGTTTTGCGCGTATCCAGGATCTGCATGGAGTAATCTTTGACTTCCGCAGCGTAACTGTGCGCCATGGTTGCCACCCCGCAAAGGCGCTGGATAAAGTTCAAAGCGGTACGCTCCGCCGTCAGCATTGCCACCGCGTTGCCGACGATCCGGGCAATAACGGTTTTGGCAGGGCAGAAGTCGCCGTCTTTGAGTACAGCGGTAAATTCGCAGGCAGGATCAAGTTTTTTGAAGACTGCTTCCGCCACCGCCAGCCCGGCAATAACGCAGTCGCTTTTGGCATAGAGTACGCCGCTGGCTTTGGCGTCGGCAGGAATGACCGCCTGACTGGTGGTATCGCCCCGTTCGTCCAGATCTTCGGCCAGCGCCAGTTCGATCAGCGTCATCACGCGCTGCATATCAAGTTCAGGAATATTTTTCGACATATTTTCACCTCATAAAAAACGGATGTTTTGGGTTTTATTTCTATTTCAGAGAGTAGACTCCAGCCGGGGATTTTACTATCAGATCGCGGATTTCCAGCGCCATAAGCGTTCCGCTGAGCGTCCCCGGCACCATAGCTGTACGCACGGCCAGTTCATCCAGCGTGGCGGGACCGTTGACGGTCAGCGCCCGGCAAATGGTTTCTTCATTGCTGTTGAAAAGCAGCTTTTTATCGGTTGGTTCAGCGGGAAAATCCGGCATGGCAGGACCGTTGGGCACGGGCGCCATTCCCGGCAGAAACTCAAACTCGTTGAGCACATCGCGGAAACTCATGGCAAGTTTGGCTCCGCAGTCGCGGATAAGTGTGTTGCAGCCCGCCGCCTGCGGCTCGTCCACTCTGCCCGGCAGCGCAAAGACCGTTTTGCCCTGTTCCAGCGCCAGTTTTGCCGTAATAAGCGCGCCCGAATCCAGCCCTGCTTCAATAACCACCGTTGCCTGTGACAATGCAGCCACAATACGGTTGCGGCGGGGGAAAGATTGACGGCTGACGGGAAAGTTCAGCGGATATTCGGAGATGAGTGCGCCGTTTTTTTCCACGATTTCGCTTGCCAGCGGAACGTGTTCCTGAGGGTGGATGCGCAAGAGTCCGCCGCCGAGGACTCCCACAGTTACACCGCCGTTTTCCAGCGTCGCCTGATGGGCAGCAGCATCCACGCCGAATGCCAGCCCGGAGATAACCTTCCAGTTGGCCATCACCGCATCTGCCGCAAAGTGCCTTGCCATGCGGTCGCCGTATGCCGAAAGCCGCCGCGAGCCGACAATGGAAACACTGTTGCAGCTGAAATCAGGCAGTCTGCCCCGCACATAAAGCACCAGCGGCGGATCATTGAGCTGGCGGAGAACTTCGGGGTAGTCGCCGTCTTCGATGGTATAGATATTTATTCCGCAGCGTTCAGCCGTTTCCAGCTCGCCGGCCAGATCTACCGTATTGCGCCACGAACTTACCGCCTTTGCCAGCATATTGCCGATGCCTTTGATTTCGGCAAGTTCCTGAGTCGAAGCGTTCAGCACCATCGCCGGTGAACCGAAGCGGCGCACCAGCGCAGTATAACGGGCATAGCCGATGCCCGAGATCATGTTCAAAACAATACAGGCGTTGCGGTCGTTGATCATAACAAATCCTCAAGTGCGGCAGCCAGCAGTTTTTCGTCCACATTGCGCACGATCTTCACCGAGCCGACCGCTTCGGGCAGGATCATGGTTATGGCGCCCGCTGAGTTCTTTTTATCGCTTTTCATAGCGTTTATTACACCACTTATATCGCTGTTGGCGGGCAGCTTTACCGGCAGGGCAAGTTTTCGCAGCAGATCGTTCTGGCGACTTTCCAGCTCCGGCGCGCAAAGCTGCATCTTTACTGCCAGATGTGCCGCCGCCGCCATACCGATTGCCACCGCCATACCGTGAGGCAGGGTAAAGTTGGAAAGTTTTTCCACCGCATGACCGACCGTGTGACCGTAGTTGAGGATGGCGCGGCGGCCTTTTTCCTGTTCGTCATCTGCCACCACCTGCGCTTTGCAGGAACAGCAATGCAGGATCACCTGGCTGTAAAAGTCAGGATCAAATCGGTTGAGTGCGGCACTTTCGCGTTCCAGCAGGGCAAAAAATTCTTCGTCCATAATAACGCCGTATTTGACCACTTCCGCCAAACCGTTGCGCCACTCCTTTTCAGGCAGCGTGGCAAGCGTCTGCAGATTCATTGCCACCAGTTGGGGCTGATGAAAGGCGCCCACCAGATTTTTTCCTGCGCTCAAATCGGCACCGGTTTTGCCGCCGACGCTGGAATCAACCGCCGCCAGCAGCGTGGTGGGCAGTTGGATAAATTCGATCCCGCGCATATAAATTGCGGCGGCAAAGCCCGTCAGGTCGCCGACTACTCCGCCCGAAAGCGCCAGCATAATGCCTTTGCGGTCAAGCCCTGCATTGACTGCCGCACCGGCGATCATTTCCACCGCCGCCAGATTTTTATATTCTTCGCCGGGAGGCAGGATAAAGCTCTGGAAATCGGTATAACCGGCTTGTGCCAGGGATTTTTCCAGCGCTTCAAGGTGTCCGGCGGCATCCACGTTTTCGTCGGTTACGATCAAGGCCCGGCGCCCGGCCAGTTTTTCCAGCAGACAAGGCAGAAAATCATCCGGACTGCCGATAACAATAGGGTAACTGCGTTCACCCAGTTCAACGATCAATCTATCCATAAAAACCTCGGTAAATCTGACTCTCTTCTGCTGTTGAAACAGTATTGGCAACAGCAGTTTTATTAAATATACCGCAAATTCTCCGCATGGCAAGTCATAAAGGCGGGAAAAAAGCACATTTTGTAGCTCAAAGCAGCCTCTATTGAATTGGCAAAAGCGCTTAGAAGTGTTATATTAACAGGAAATTACATTTTCTGAATTTAAAATCAATGTAAAAAGGATCGGAAAAATGAGCGAAGTAAAAGAAAATGCTTTGATGGAAAAGATCGTATCGCTGTGCAAACGGCGCGGTTTTGTCTTCCCCAGTTCTGAAATCTACGGCGGTTTTAACGGTTTCTGGGATTACGGCCCCTACGGTTCGCGTATGAAACGCGCTATCGAAGCACTCTGGTGGCACGAAATGGTCGAAACCCGCGATAATATCGAAGGGTTGGACTCCACGATCATCTGCCACCCCACCGTCTGGAAGGCTTCGGGCCACCTCGATCAGTTCAGCGACCTTATGACCGACTGCAAAGACTGCAAGAGCCGCCACCGCGTCGATCAGATGGAAGATCCCTCCACCTGCCCCAACTGCGGCAGCAAAAATCTGACCGAACCCCGCGAATTCAATCTGATGATGAAGACCTACGTCGGCCCGGTTTTCGATAACGAACATACCGCGTATCTGCGGGCGGAAACCTGCCAGCCGATCTTTGTGGACTTCCAGAGTGTGCGTACCAGCGCCCGTCAGAAGCTGCCTTTCGGGATCGCCCAGATCGGCAAAGCGTTCCGCAACGAGATCAACCCCCGCAACTTTACCTTCCGCAGCCGCGAATTCACCCAGATGGAAATGGAATTCTTCTGCGACGGCGAAGAAGGCATGGAATGGTTTGAATACTGGAAGGAACAGCGGATCAACTACTACAAAAACAAGCTCAAGTTCACCGATGATTTCTTCCGCATTTACGAACACGAAAAACTGGCGCACTACGCCAAGGCAGCTATTGATATCGAAGTCAAGTTCCCCTTCGGCTGGGGCGAGCTGGAAGGCGTGCATCACCGCGGAACGTGGGATTTGAGCCAGCACAGCCAGTTCTCGGGCAGCGATCTGCAGTACATTGACCACGACAACAAGCGCAAACTTATGCCCACGGTCATCGAAACTTCGGTCGGACTTGACCGCACCATGCTGGCGCTGCTGGGCAAGGCTTACGACGAAGACACCGCTGCCACTCAGAAGGAAGGCATGGACGAAGATGTGCGTATCGTGCTGCATCTGCCCCCGCTGGTGGCGCCGATCCAGCTGGCGGTGCTGCCGCTCTCCAAGAAGCTCAACGAAAACGCGGAAAAACTTTACAAAGATATGAACCGCTATTTCCGCTGCGAATACGACGTTACCGGTTCGATCGGCAAGCGCTACCGCCGTCAGGACGAAATCGGTACGCCGCTCTGCCTGACCTTTGACTTTGAATCCGCTGCCGACAACGCTGTGACGGTCCGCGACCGCGACACCATGCAGCAGGAACGCGTTTCCATCGACAATCTGCGCAGCTATGTGGAAGATTTCATCAACCGCTGAGGTCCGTTTTTAAGAAAGGGCATTTTTTATGGCTGAAGAAACTTCCAACAACAGCAGCAATTTTATCCGCGAGATGGTCAAAGCCGATGTCGCCGCCGGCAAACACGGCGGTCGGGTGGAAACCCGTTTTCCGCCTGAACCCAACGGCTATTTGCATATCGGGCACGTCAAGGCGATCTGTCTGGACTTCGGCATTGCTGAAGAGTTCGGCGGGGTCTGCCATCTGCGGATGGACGATACCAATCCGACCAAAGAAGATGTCGAATACGTTGAATCCATCAAAGAGGATATCAAATGGCTGGGCTTCGACTGGCAGGAACACCTTTACTACGCCAGCGATTACTTTGAAAAGATGTACGAATGTGCCGTCAAGCTGATCAAAAAAGGCCTGGCTTACGTTTGCGATCTTTCTGCCGAAGAGTGGGAGCAATACAAGGGCAATCTGACGGTTCCGGGCAAAAATCCCCCCGGACGCAGCCGTTCGGTCGAAGAAAACCTCGACCTTTTTGAACGTATGCGCCGCGGCGAATTTCCCGACGGAGCGATGGTGCTGCGGGCAAAGATCGATATGGCGTCGCCGAATATAACCATGCGCGACCCGGCGATCTACCGCATCCGCCATGCGCATCATCACCGTCAGGGCGATAAATGGTGCATTTACCCCATGTATGACTTTGCGCACCCGCTGGAAGATGCTATCGAAAAGATCACTCACAGCTTGTGTACGCTGGAGTTTGAGATCCATCGACCGTTCTACGATTGGCTGCTGGAAGCGCTGGAATGGGAAAATCCGCCCAAACAGACCGAATTTTCGCGCCTGAATCTGACCTATACGGTTATGAGCAAACGCAAACTGCTGGAACTGGTGCGCGATAAACACGTTTCGGGCTGGGATGACCCCCGTATGCCGACCGTTTCTGGCTTGCGCCGCCGCGGGGTTCCGCCCAAGGCGATCCGCAAATTCTGCGAACTGGTGGGGGTGACCAAGTTCAACGCCACTACGGATATGGCGTTTTTTGAATACTGTGTGCGCGAAGAACTCAATGCCGAAGCCAGCCGTTATATGGCGGTGCTGGATCCGGTCAAGGTGGTCATCGACAACTGCGCGGAAGACTTTGTGGACGAGCTCGATGCAGTAAACAACCCGGAAAAACCGGAAGCAGGCTCCCGCAAAGTACCATTTGCCAAAGAGTTGTATATCGACCGTGCGGACTTTATGGAAGAACCCGTCAAGGGGTATTTCCGTCTGGCACCGGGCAAGGAGGTGCGTCTGCGCTACGGATACTTTATTACCTGCACCGGGGTGGAAAAGGATTCCGACGGCAATATTACCTGTATTCACGCGACCTACGACCCCGCCACCCGCGGCGGCAATGCTCCCGACGGACGCAAGGTCAAAGGCACGATCCATTGGGTTGCTGCCCGCCACGCGCTGCCTTGCGAGGCGCGGATCTATGACCGCTTGTTCACGGTGGAAGAACCGGGTGCGGGCGATACGGATTATCTGACTCAGATCAACCCCGATTCGCTGAAAGTCATGCAGGGTTTCATGGAGCCTGCCATGGCAGAAATCGCGGTGGGTACAACTGTGCAGTTTGAACGGCAGGGCTACTTCTGCAAGGATAAGGATTCCTCTGCAGAAAAGGCGGTCTTCAACCGTACCGTGGCGCTCAAGGATTCCTGGAGCAAAAAAACCAAATAAAACGTTTGGTGACGAAAAACAACTGCCGGAAAAGCTGATACTTTTCCGGCAGTAAAAAAAACAAATCAGATTTATTCGCTTTTGGCGATAAATTTATTATCGGTGCAGCTGCGCTGAGAAATACTGCGCCATTCGCTGATATCGAAGGTGCAGACCGCTGCTTCGGAGGGGCGGAAATGGCCCAGCCCGGAAAGCGAAAGCGTATCGGCAACGATTTCAACTGCGGGATTGTGCGCTACAATCAGCACGCTGTCCACATCGTCAGGCAGATTGCGGATAATGGAAATCAGCGTACAGGAGTCGCAGTTGTAAAGCTCGGCATCTTCGATGGTATACCCCTGCGAGAGTTCCAGCTTTACCGCCATGATTTCGGCAGTTTGTCTGGCACGCATGGCGTTGCTGTGGAGAATAAGTTCAGGATAAACGTCAAGCTGACGCAAGGCTTCGCCCTGAGCGGCGGCATCGGAAAGCCCGACGGGCGTTAAAGGTCGGCATAAGTCGTCATCGCCATCTTTTTCAGCTTTGGCGTGGCGCTGCAGAATAAGTGTTTTCATACTCCATAAGGGGTTGATTTGAAAAATATAATGTTGAGCGTTTAAAATAACCGCATATTGAGTAATTTGCAAATAAAGCGGAGTTTTTTGTGAAAAGATTTTCCGAGAATGTTCCTTCGGAGCGTTATCCCGACTGGCGCGTGACTCTGGTGCTGGATAATTTGCGCAGCGCTCATAATGTGGGCAATATACTGCGGATCGCCGAGGCTTTGCAGCTGGAGGTGATCGCCTGCGGTTATACGCCGTGCCCGCCGCACCCGGTGGTTGCCAAAACGGCAATGGATTGCGATAAACTCGTGCCGTGCCGCAGTTTCGGCGATACCCTTGAAGCATTGGCAACTCTCAGGCGCGAAGGCTGTCAAATGATTCTGGCGCTGGAGCATAATCAATCCAGCTCCGAAGTGTGGTCGCTGGAGCAAGTGACAATGCCGCTGGCGCTGGTGCTGGGCAACGAAGCACTCGGGATCAGTCCGCAAGTTTTGGCGCAATGCGACCGGACGGTCGATCTGCCCATGCTGGGGAGCAAGGCTTCGATCAATGTGGGCAATGCGGCGGCGGCGGCATTGTATGCAATCTACGCAAAATACAAAGAGCAGTTAAAGATATAACAGGTTGAAAATGAAGTTCAAGCGTGTAAAATTGATGGGCAAGAATCTGGACGATGTCCGATCGAAGATCCTTGAACGTGGTATGGAAATAGTCGATGAAGACTTTGATCTGGTCATTGCCCACGGCGGCGACGGCACTTTGCTCTGGAGCGAGCGCGATTACCCCAATAAACCCAAACTGCCTATGCGCGATGCCCGAACTGCGCCGCAATGTCAACAGCATTGCTACGATGCGGTATTGGACGCGCTGGTGCGCGACGAGTTGGAAGTTACATTTCTGCCCAAGCTGGAAGCAGTTTACCAGTCCCGGCGGATGCTGGCGCTGAACGATATATTTGTGCATAATCTGGAACGGGCAAGCGCGCTGCGTTATCAGGTGTTGATCGATGACGAACTTTACGCCAACGAGATCGTGGGCGACAGCGTGGGCGTGGCAACGGTTCACGGCTCCACCGCCTATTACCGCAGTATCACCCAGAGTATTTTCCGCGTGGGCATCGGCTTGGCATTCAGCAACAGTACCGAAGAGATCAACCACCTGGTGCTGAACGAAAACAGCGAAGTGAAGATCCGCGTGTTCCGGGGCCCGGCTTTGATGATAGCGGATAACTCGCCGGAAATGATCGAAGTACCTGAACACGGCGAAGTGCTGATCAGAACGGCGCAGGGTCAGCACGCCGAAGTGTATGGTTTGAAAGGCTTTATGTGTCCTGAATGTCGGGTGCTGCGTCATCCCAACAAATATCCGTTCCGGATATTGGTCGACGATGGTCAACAATAAGCTGCGGCAGCTTGATTTTTAAATACCTATAATAAAAGGATCGAATCAGCGTTTATGAAAATCCTTATTTCAGCAGGTCCCACCCGCGAGGCTATCGACCCGGTGCGTTTTATCACCAACCGTTCTACCGGTAAGATGGGCTATGCTATTGCCCATGCGGCGCTGGAAATGCAGCACGAAGTGGTGCTGGTTTCAGGCCCGGTGGCGCTGACTGCTCCGGCAGGAGTCAAGCTGGTCAATGTGGAAAGCGCTGCTGAAATGGCAGAAGCAATGAAAAAATTTGCGGTTGAAGCAGATGTTATCATTATGAGCGCTGCGGTTGCGGACTATCGCCCCTGTTCATACAGCAGCAGCAAGATCAAAAAGAGCGACGGCAATATGGTTATCGAACTGGAGCGCACCGAAGATATTCTTGCATCGCTGGGCAAAAGCAAACGCGCCGATCAGATATTGGTGGGGTTTGCCGCTGAAACAGATGATCTGCTGCAAAATGCTCAAAACAAACTGGAGCGTAAAAATCTGGATTACATTGCCGCCAATATCGTGGGAGTTCCCGGCAGGGGATTCGGCGCAGCCGATAACGCAATAACTCTGATCGGACGGGATGGTTCTTTGCGGGAACTCTCCTTGAAGAGTAAACGATCCATCGCCGGAGAACTTCTGGAAATCGTTCTGAACCGATGACCGCATAAGCAGGCGCAGGTCGGACGAGTCGGACAAAAGTTTCGCTCAACCGGGCGGTTGTTGCGGCGGCGGAATTTTCCGCCGCCGCTGTTTTGTCGGACTTGTCGGACAGGTCGGACAGGTCGGACAGGTCGGACAGGTCGGACAGGTCGGACAGGTCGGACAAAAGGTCCGCTCAACCGAGCGGCTGTGGCATTACACCGCCCTCTAACCCTTCGCTCAACCGGGCGGTTGTTGGGGCGGCGGAATTTTCCGCCGCCGCTGTTTTGTCGGACAGGTCGGACAGGTCGGACGGAAGTTCCGCTCAACCGGGCGGCTGTGGCATTACACCGCCCTCCCTTTAAAACCAAGAGGGCGCTATTTTTTTGCTGTGCAAAAAAATAGCGCCGCGAAAAGGTTTTTTGAAAGGAGGTGGGGGTTTGGGGGCGGAGGAAAACTTTTTTCCTCAAAAAAAGTTTTCCTCCGCCCCCAAAATTGCCAGCCGCCAGGCGGGGAACTTATCCTATCTGCAAATTCCCGGTAAAGCCGTGGGGCTGCAGCGGGAACCATGAGCCGTAACCGATTGATTTATCATCCTGACGGTCGGCATAGGCGGGGTTATCCCACGTTTTTATAATCAGGCTGTTTTTACCGGCTTTGAGGGCAGCGGCAATGTTGAATCGGCAGCAGGGACCGAAATCAGTACCGCAATCAACGCCGTTGATTATAAGTTGAGCGGCATCGCCTGCCTGCGGGATCTGCAAGGTGGAGTACGCCGCAGGATCGGAACATTCAAACTCGCTTTCGTAGCGGAATTCGCCGCAATAGCGGGTGAGGTTTTCGGCAATGTTGAGATTTACCGCTTTGGAATCCGCCCGCAGCAAACGGAACTCTTTTTCGCTGGCGCTGCGGGTATAGATGTTGTAATCAAGATCCAGCGTCTGCCATTTTACGGGCAGCGCGGGGATCGCCTCCAGCGATTCATCGGCAGCGGCGGCGTAGACGATTGCCAGCGTCTGGGCGGCAAGCTCTACAGAGCCATTGTCGATCCGATAGAGTTTATTGCTCCAGGGGTTGTAGAAAATGCCGTACTCTTCAGGCAACGTAAAGGTCATATCACGGCAGCTGGCGTTCAGCAGTATTTCACCCTTGACGCCATCAGAACCGACAAAGCTGTAGCGGCGCAGATCAGGCAATTCAGGCGCAACAGTCAAGGCGGGCTTGACGAATTCAGCCAGCGCGCTGCCCAGCGTTTCACAAGGCAGAACGCGGATATTTTCAAGCACAGCAGGATCGATGACCGCTTTTTCGGTACGTTCGGGCAAAGCGTCGGTAAAGAATACCTGAACGCCGGCTTCGGCAAAGGCGGTGATCTTTTCCAGCAATACTTCGGGAATGACTCCGCTCATGGGCAGGATCAGCGCGGGATAACTTTCGTTTGCCATTACCAGACGCTTGTCTTTGACCGTACATTCGTTGGCGATGGCATCCAGCGGCAGGAATTCAAAATCGTAACCGCCGCGGCTCAGATACATTGCCACATCGTCAATGGAGCGATAGGGCGCCATGTTCATCCAGTCGGATTCGGCACAGTAGTAAACCGCCACATCGGGGCGATGCTGACCGTGGGTGATAATATGGCTGACCCGCTGCACATGGCGGATGATATCGCCGAAGACTCCGAATTGGGGATTGTACCCGCCGGCGTGAAAGGTCGGCGGCAGATAGGTCATGCAGTATCCCGGGGGAGTTACCGAACCGGCGGCATTGGCGCGGTCAGCTTGCGACTCGAAAACCTTCGGCACCGGGATCGCGTAGGCGTGAGGCACATAGTTGTTGACTCCGCCGATCAGCGCATGGTTGAACAGCGACCGCATCTTGCTCAAGCCGCAGGTCCAGCCCGTGGCGCCGAAAACTTCGCTCAGCGCACGGTTTTTCATATGCGGGGTCTGATGCGCCAGCGACGCCGCCAGCTTGGGCAGCGTATAATGATAGAAGGGCGAAGTACGCTCTCTGGCGCTGTCCGCCATGGCGTGATTGAAGGAAGAAATACCCGGTGTAATCTGATCGAACACGATATCCATGCCCGACATATGCTGACCTTTCATGCTGCGGAAATAGTGTCCGCAACCCCAACCGGTACGCATATGCGCATCGGCATCTTCCAGATTGTGCCCGATATACTCAACATGGTGGCTGCTGCACCATTGCCCCAGCTGTTCGCTGAAATTTTCCTGCCAGAGCTTGGAAACTATATCCATATACGCCAGCCGCAGCGGAGCGCTGACCTCAGCAACATTATCCCACAAGGCAGGCAGCAGAGTCATAACTTCTTCGGGCGTGGAGTTGTACCGTTCGGCAAGGCGCTGCGGGAAATCGTGCCACCAGGGGAACATTTTATCCGGCATACCCAGCCGCAGATTGTAGGCGTTGGGTCCGTACTGCCCGTCGCAGTTGCCGAATGCAGGCTCGTCGGAGAAAAATCCCGCAAAGGTGTTGCCGAAGTATTCCGAAAAATGTTCGTACATCTTTTCGTGGATCTCGTTGATAAGATGGCGGCAGGACTCTTTGCTGACCATGGTTATATAGCTGCCGAAAAGTCCGTGGCGCTTGGGATCGGTGGTCATGATGTAATAGATGCGCCAGATGCCTTCTTCCAGATCGATCAGGCAGAGTCCATCCTGAATATTACCGGTCACATCCACAGGTTTGCCACAGGAAATGCCGCTTACGGGATCCCGCCGGTACATAACGGCCTTGATGATTTTTTCGTTTTCGGTACGCCGGGGCAGCGAAACGGCACCCGCCGCAATGGGGCCGACGACATCGACCATATCCATCCGCAGGTTTATTGCGCGGTAACAGGCGTTTTCCTCTTTTGCCAGCGAGTCGTTGGCGCTGCCGGTGTTGACGTGGGAATCATCCAGCGCCCAAACCCGCATCCCCAGACTTTTGGCATAATCCAGCACAAAACCGAAGATATCCCACCAGAAATCGGTGCCGAACCAATCGCCGCCGCGGTTTTCAAAAACAAACTCTTTGGCACCTGCATCGGCAATGGCGCGGATTTCGCGGGCGACCAATTCTTTATTTTCGCCCGAGTACCACAAAAAGGGTCTTACATAGCTGCCGTAATTATTTTCGAGAACTTGCTTGAGATATACAGGAGTCATAATTTTTATCATCCTTATTTTTGCAAAGATTGTGAGATTTGGAACTAATATATCATTAAAAAATATTTATGCAAACAAACAAAGGAATGTTATTTGTAAAACCTGTGATTGATATTATATTTTACCGTAACAATCTTACTTTGCAGAGCAAAACAAATTATTGGCGTGGTCCGCTTTAAATTTCAAGAGTGTGGGTGTTGTATGAGTATGAAAAATTTTCAACTGCCTTACGGCAAAGGTCATATTACGGGAACGGCGGAAAACGCTTTACTCAATGGTGTTTACACCGCACAGCTGCCGCCAGCCGCTGCCGATGCTGTTGCGGAAGTGGAGTTCGCGCTGGATAACCCGATCGATTCTCCGCCGCTGGAGGAACTGGCGCGGTGCAAACGAACTGCACTCATTATCGCCAGCGACCACACCCGCCCGGTTCCGAGCAGAATATTGATCCCCGCACTGCTGGAGCGATTGCGGAAATATAATCCCGATATAAAAATCACCATTCTGATCGCCACCGGCTGCCACCGCAGCACCACCGCCGGAGAATTGCGTGATAAATTCGGCAGCGACATCGTGGAAAAAGAACATATCGTAATTCACGATTGCGACAGTAAAACCGATTTGCAGACCATCGGCATACTGCCGTCCGGCGGCACGCTGACGGTGAACAAGTTGATAATGGAAACCGATTTGCTGCTGGCGGAAGGGTTTATCGAACCGCACTTTTTTGCCGGATTTTCAGGCGGACGCAAAAGCGTTCTGCCGGGGGTGGCAGGGCGGCAAAGCGTGCTTGCCAACCATTGTTCGGAATTTATCCAAAGCCCCTTTGCCCGCACAGGCGTATTGGCAAATAATCCGATCCATCAGGATATGCTTTTTGCTGCCGAACAAGCCCAACTGGCATTTATCCTGAACGTGGTCATCAACAGCAGTAAGCAAATCGTGCGCGCGTTTGCCGGAAATATGCAGTCTGCGCATCTGGCAGGTTGTGATTTTCTGAAAAGCTGCTGTCAGATCAAAGTTCCACTCAGCGACATAGTTATTACCGGTAATGGCGGCTATCCACTGGATCAGAATATTTATCAATGCGTCAAAGGCATGACCGCAGGCGAAGCTGCCTGCCGCAAGAATGGAGTGATAATTCTGGCTGCCAGCTGCAGCGATGGTCATGGCGGCGAAGAGTTTTTCCATGTACTGAGCAAGGATGAATCCGCATCGGATTTGCTGGAAAGAGTCAGAGCTATCCCCCGCGATTGTACCACGCCCGATCAATGGCAGTATCAGATCCTTGCCCGGATATTGGCAAATTTTACCGTAATAATGGTCAGCGAACCTGAAATCCGCCCATTGATCGGAGCAATGAAAATGCAAAGTGCCGCCAATCTGGAAGAGGCGTTGGCAAAAGCCAGACAGCTTGTCGGAGCAGACGGCAAAATTGCCGTAATTCCCGATGGCGTGTCAGTGATCGTAAACGCGGCAGAACAAGAGTGATTTAAGGTAAAAAAATTTGTAAAAAGCGATTGCTGCTGTATCTTATAAATCCGACACTTTACTGAAAGTAAAAATTTCAACCGCAAAACAGGTTTGGGAGAAATAATGGTTAAACATCTTTATCTTTGGACAGTCGCCGTTGCCGCAGCTGCAATGCTGCTGATTTGCGGATGCGGCCGCGAGCAGTCCAAAAAACTGATTATGGCCACCAATGCGGCATTTCCGCCTTACGAATATGTGGAAGGCAAGGAGATCGACGGCATTGACCCGGCAATCATCCGCGCTATCGGCGGGAAACTGGGCTATACGGTGGAAATCCACGATATGAGCTTTGAATCGGTGATCGCCGCCGTTCAGACCGGCAAGGCAGATATCGCCGCCGCCGGGATCACCATTACCCCCGAACGGAAAAAACAAGTGGCGTTTACCCTGCCTTATATGATCGCCGAACAGGTGATAATCGTAATGGGTAAATCACCGATCAAACGATCTCAAGATCTTAAAGGCAAACGCATCGGAGTTCAGCACGGCACTACAGGCGATACCTTTGTTACGGCGAATATTCAGGAACCGGAACGCTTTACCAATGCTCCGCTGGCGGTACAGGCATTGCTGGCGGGCAAACTCGATGCCGTAGTTATCGACAGCGAACCGGCATCGGTCTTTATCGCCCAGCGGCACGATCTGGTACGTTTGAAAGAAGCGCTGACTTATGAAGAGTACGCCTTTGCCATCAATCGGGAAAACAGCGCATTGCTGAAAGATTTCAATGCTGAATTGCAGAAGATGATCGACTCGGGCGAGCTGAAGCGGATCATCGATCATTATAAAGAATCTCACGCTTCGGAGCAGAGTTCCGGCAGCGTCAATCAAAGTTTTGCCGGCAGACTCAAGGAGTCGTTTTATCTCAACTTTGTCAAGGAACAGCGCTGGATGTATCTGGTGCGTGGTTTTGCCGTTACGCTGGAAATAACGTTTTTTGCAGTGCTGCTCGGTATCGGCATCGGTTTTCCGGTGGCGGTGATCCGCAGCGCCGCCGACCAGACGGGCAGATTCAAATTGCCGGATCTCTGCTGCCGCTGCTATCTTACGGTGATCCGCGGTACTCCGGTGGTGGTGCAGCTGCTGATAATCTACTTTGTGATCTTCGGAGCGGTAAATATAGATAAAACGCTGGTGGCAGTGATCGCATTCGGGATCAATTCAGGCGCTTATGTAGCCGAAATCATCCGTTCCGGCATCATGTCCATCGACCGCGGACAGATGGAAGCCGGTCGCAGTCTGGGACTTTCTTACACGCAAACAATGAGTCTGGTGATTCTGCCGCAGGCGCTGAAAAACGTACTTCCTGCGTTGGGCAATGAGTTTATTGTACTGCTGAAAGAAACCAGCGTGGCAGGTTATATTGCCTTGCAGGATCTGACCAAAGCGGGCGATATCATCCGCAGTCAGACCTATGACGCCTTTATGCCGCTGGTGGCGGTGGCGTTGATCTATCTTACTGTAGTATTGATTCTTACGGGGCTGCTGGGCCGTCTGGAAAAGAGGTTGAAGAAAAATGAGTGAGATTATCTTGGAAGTCCGCGATCTGGTCAAAAAATTTCCCGGATTGACCGCGCTCAACGGAGTCAGTACCAGTATCAAACGGGGCGAAGTGGTATTTGTAGTCGGGCCGTCGGGGTCAGGCAAAAGTACATTTCTGCGCTGTTTGAATTTGATGGAACAGCCGACTTCGGGGGAGATCATTTTCAAAAATCAGAATATAACATCGGGCAAACTTAAAATCAACAAATTCCGTCAGCAGGTGGGAATGGTCTTTCAGCACTTCAATTTGTTTCCCAATCTGACAATTCACAAAAATATTACGCTGGCGCCGGTAAAGACCCGCAAACTCAGCGCTGCAGAAGCGTCAAAGCGGGCGGATGAACTGCTGAAAAGAATCGGGTTGTACGATAAGCAAGATGCCTACCCCAATCAGCTTTCGGGCGGTCAGAAACAACGTATTGCCATTATCCGGGCGCTGGCAATGAATCCGGATGTGCTGCTCTTTGACGAGCCGACTTCGGCGCTGGATCCTGAAATGGTCGGCGAAGTGCTGGCGCTGATGAAAGAACTTACGCAGGAAGGCATGACTATGATCGTGGTAACTCACGAAATAGCATTTGCCGCCGAAGTTGCCGATCGGGTTTTGTTCATGGATAAAGGCGAAATCATTATTTCAGGCACCCCCGACGAAGTGATCCGCAATCCGGAAAATCCCCGCGCCAAAGAGTTTTTTTCCAAAGTGCTGTAACGCTGCAGGAGTAAGCGGCGGCAGGGTGTTGCAGAGCCTGGCGGTTGTTGGGGCGGCGGAGGCGCCGCCGCTATTGCAGCAAACCCGCGCTTGGGTGCAACGCAGCTATTGCAAGGCTGCGCTGTTTTGTCGGACTTGTCGGACAGGTCGGACTGGTCGGACTGGTCGGACTGGTCGGACGGAAGTTCCGCTCAACCGAGCGGGTGTTGCCCGGTACCGCCTTCAACCCTTTGCTCAACCGAGCGGTTGTTGCATTACACCGCCCTCTCTTTAAAACCAAGAGGGCGCTATTTTTTTGCTGTGCAAAAAAATAGCGCCGCGAAAAGGTTTGGCAAAAGGGGGTGGAGTTTGAGGAGGGGGAAAAGATCCTTTCCTGAAAAGGGCTTTTCCCCCGCCCCCAAAATCTCCCGACAGCTCGCTTTAGCGGGCGATCATGATTGCTACTTCGTTCCAGTCGTTGAGTTTTACGTCTACGATCCAGTTACCGGGTTCGCCGGTGATAGCAAAGTTATTGGCTTGTTCAAAGCCTTTTTTGTCGAAGTAGAGGACTTGGGGCTTTTCTTTGCCGTTAACGGGGAACTTGCCGGAAATCGCCGTGATGGTACGTTCCTTACCCTTGATCCAGCCTTCGTGGAGTTCTTCGGGGGTGAAGGGGAACATATTTTCGCAAATGGCAAGGCTGCCTTTTTTGGGTCCGCTGTCGGTAACGTCTACAGTATAGAAGTAGAATACCAAACTGTTACGCAGTGCGGTGATGATGCCTTTGGTCTGGACTTGCGCCATCATTTCGGCAGTTGCGCCTTTGCCGATGTAGCGGCGGGGGCGGAGTCCCAACGCGATGGGGCTGCCGAGGTGCGATACCACCTGCCAGCGACATTCGGGGGGCTTGACATCCATAAATTTGACAGGGTTGACGTCATCGTTTTCCATTTCCTGGAAGGCGAATACGCCGGTATTCTGTTCTTCGCGGCTCATGGGCTGACCGTTGGTCACAACAATACCGCCGCGGTCGCGGACAGTTTTGATGATGTTGGCGCGGGCGGTGGCACCGGTAATGGCATAGCTGTAACGCTTGCGCTTGATACTGCCGTCAGCAGCGAGTTCCACGGTGTAGCCATCCCAGCGGTTTTCGGAGAAGCCGCCGATGATGTAGGGCTGGAACTGGTCGATATAAATACCGTTGAAACCAAGTTTACCCATCATGAAGTCGATCTGACGCATGAAGCCCTTGTAGCGTTCGTTGCCGACTTCGGGCTGAACCATCAAATTGACAAAGGGGTGACTGGTGTAATAGTTTTCGTACATGGCGTTGCCGGAAGCATCGCGGATAACGCTGTCGCGGTAGGGCGAATAAGCATCGAACAGCTTGGTGGTTTCCTTATCCATAAAGATACCATACGCAACCCAGGGCTGAGTGCGGGCGCCGGTGCGGATCTTGAGTTTGTTGCTCCACGGTACTTTGCGGGTGTCGAACGCGACCAGATTGGTTTCGATCATGCCCAGCAGTTTGATATCGGGATTGATCTTGCGGGCTTCTTCCATCTGGGGCAGAACTTTGGCGGCAAACTGTTCATCGGTCAAGCCTGCACCGCTGGCGTAATCGTGCCAGGGCTGAACGGGTTTGACCATGGCTTTTTTGACCAGATACCCGGCATGACCGGCGTAAGGTCCGTCGATGGTGTAGTTGACCTTCCAATCGCGGCGAACCTGATTGATAAGGGCGTAATAATCGGCTTTATCCAAGGGATAGATCGCCCATTCCATAGTGTGGGTTTTACCCGCAGGGATCCCCATACCGATGGAGCTCATGCGCTGAATATTGCCGATGGTGCGGAACTGCAGCTGGGCGCGGCTGACCGTGTCTTCGGCAAGCAGACCGACGGCACTGTTTTTGCCTGCATTGTAAAGCGTGGGGTTGGAAGAGCCGAAGAAGTTGACCACTTGCGGCATGGTCTGCCCCGCCATACGGCTGGTGGGATTCAGCAAAGCGTTGTTGCCGACAATGTGGCTCCAGAGCATACCCAGATCTCTGCCCGAAGTATTTTTGTATTCGTCTTTAACATCGATGCGGTGATTGTTGAGGGTCAGAGTACGGGTGATGGTGTAATCTTTGTAAGTACCCTTGACTGTAATGACGCTATCGGAAACTTGTTTGACGCTGACCTTCCACGCGGCAGCACCTTCTTTTTTGCCCGCTACATTAAAGCGGTTGTTCTGATAGGTGGGCTTGGCTTCGTAACTGAAATTGGATTCAATAAAAGTTACTTCGCCGTTGCGTTTGACACTCATCCCGCCGTTGGGCATAACGGCAAGTTCGGCGCCGTTGCACTTGAGCGACGCAACTTTGGCGACGGGTTTGAATTCAGTAAGTTTTATGGCGCTGGCCTTGAGGATATCAGCTTTTTTGACATAGAAAAGCTGCACATCTTTGACCGCCATCGGCACATTGGCAATCTTGCTGGAAAG
>SUWJ01000053.1 GCA_015061545.1 Lentisphaerota bacterium
AAAATAAGTATAGAAACGCAAAAATGACAAGGGACTGTTGTATTTGTACCCCTGGCGAAAAATCTGCAAATTATTTGCAAAATCTGTTTTTACAGCTACTCTATAGAAAAGTTATGGGATGGCTGTGCATATTTTTCGCTTGATTTCATCTTTTTCCTGTCTGGTAATTGGTATCCTTTTAAAAAGGCAGAATATCCCGTCGATATAAAATATACAACATTTCAAGGTGTTTGTCAAGGGTAATTTCAATAAAAAATATACAATTGTATCACAAAAAAACAAAAAATGATCCATCAACAGGCAATATTGCGGACAAAGAGCAAAAAAACAAGGCTGCGGCAAAAAATATTCATTACCGCAGCCTTGAGTAAGAAAATTTGTCTTCAGCGGCTCAAACTCCAGTATTCAGTATGAGTTGCTTCACATTGAGGTTCAAGTCGGGTTACCGGCGAAAGCGATTCGATTTCCAGAAAACCCGGTTCGGTGTAAAACTCGCAGTTGCAGTTCATATCAGGGTAAACCGCATTGGCAAGGCAGGGGAAGTCTTTGCGGAAAACTTCGCCGTTAAGTTCGTAAAGGGCGTATCCGAGTTCGTTGAGCATACCGAACTTGAGTTTGCTTTTATAAGCATCGTCCTGGC
Source organism: Lentisphaerota bacterium (assembly GCA_015061545.1). Classification (GTDB taxonomy): domain Bacteria; phylum Verrucomicrobiota; class Lentisphaeria; order Victivallales; family Victivallaceae; genus SIG78. The sequence continues at coordinate 641 of SUWJ01000053.1, forward strand.
GCATGGAGATAAATTCGCTGCCCCACTCCAGGCGCGGATCCCCCATCGGCGTAAATGGCCAGATCACAATCGAACGGGCAGGCTCAAAGGTTTGACCTGCTCCGCCGCCGTGGGGAATGAATTTGGGCGCCGCAATTTTAAGTGTGCCGCCCCGTTCCATGACCGAAAGACACCAGATCGATACTTCAATCGGCCACAGCCCGATGTTTTTCAGCGTATGCTCCACTTTGACTTCGCTGGTCTTTTCGTCCAGCGTTATGGCAATGCGCTTGCCCAGCGAACGGCTGGTTTCGTCGGGACATAACAAAGTCAGTACGCCGTTTTCAAACTTCCACTCCACGGGTTTGTTGTCGGGGTAATAAGTGCGTTCCACCGTTTCAGGCGCATACCAGAGGCGGTGACCGCCGTAGCTGTGCCATTCGCCGTCATCGCAGGGGGCTTTGGGTTCGTCAAAAATATGGAAAAAGTTCTGACCGTCTTCAAAACCGTAAAACAATATCCGCGGCCCTGCGTCAACACTTACGACCAGCCGGACGATGCCGTTGCTCAACTGCAGCGCATCTTTGAAGCCTTCAAATTGAATCTTTTGCAACTCGACCATTTTCATCTCCTGTTATATGAGTGAGCATTCAACACAATATTTGATCTGTGGAAAAGGTACAGCCATTTTGGTTTTTTGCAAATATAAAAGCGGTAATATGTTTTTTTATGACAAAAAAATAAAAAAAATTTGCAAAAGTTGTCTAGGCATATTATATTTATTAACAAGATGCCTAAACAACAGGAGTCATAGCCGTGAGTTTGCGCGACAGCCGTTACCGTAAAATCACAACTGAACTGGAAAAGCGGATAAGGTCAGGGATCTATCCGCGCGGCAGCGCATTGCCGCCGCGGGTGGAGCTTATGGCGGAGTTTTCGGTGGCTCGTGCCACCATTGACCGCTGCATCGGGGAGCTGCGCCGCCGCAATCTGGTGATTTCGCGTCACGGATCGGGCACTTTTGTCAAGGATGAGCTGCACCAGCCTTACCGCGTGGCGATCATTAATCCACATTATATAAAGTACCGTTTCCCGGAGTCGTGGGAAGTCAAGCCGCTGCGGCACAGTATGCTCAAGCATAAATCCGACTGGGCGCAGCTGCTGGATTACGATGGGATCATCTGGGTTCAGCCCGAGAGTGCCATGCAGCCGGTCATCGAATACGTTCACGGTCACGTTCCGCAGGTGGTGATCAACCGTACTTTGCAGGACGAAGTTTGTGTGTCGACCGACCATCGCGGTGCGTATTACAATATTACGCGGGAGCGGTTGGACCGTCTGCCCGAAAGTCAGGTGTTTCTGCTGCAGATCAACGGCGATTCGGCGCCTTCCATTTATCGGGAAGCCGGATTTCTGGATGCCTGCCGCGGTGCGCAGCGTTTTTACGAAGTGCGGCATATGCCGGATAATTTTGAAGAAAAACTTGCCGAACTGGAAAAGTTGCCCATCGTAAAAGGCAAGCCGCTGCTGCTTATATCCACAAGCATCAACAATACAGGCGCGGTGATGTGCTATGCCAGAAATCATGCTCTGGAGTGGAAAAAAGATATTTTTTACAGCGATTTTGACAACGATCTGCCCGACCATGTCTGGGGGATCAAGGTTACAAGTTATATTCAGGACTACGTTGCATTGTTTGACGGAGCTGTTGCCGAGCTTGAACGGTTGCTTAACGGCGACTGCGCAGGCAGGCTGCATACGCTTATTGAAGCCAGACGGTGCAATGGCGATACCTAATTTAAAGTAAAATCAACAACAATAAAAACCCCCAATCTTAAAACTCAAGGAGAGATAAAATGGGAAATGTTATCAGAGTGGCGATTGCCGGTCAGGGCCGCAGCGGTTACGGTATCCATGTGAATTACCTGCGCAACGATCCTGATTTCAAGATCGTGGCAGTAGCTGACGCGCTGCCGGAACGCCGTCAACAGGCGATTGATGAACTGGGTTGCGAAGCCTACAGTGACTATCAGGAATTGCTGGAAAAGGCACCTGAATTTGATCTGTTTGTCAATGCTACTCCCAGCCGTTTCCATGTGGAAGCCTCGCTGGCTGCCATCAATTCCGGCCGCATCAAGTATCTGGTTACCGAAAAGCCTTCTGCTCCTACCGTGGCTGAGTTTGATGCTATCGTGGATGCCGCCAAGGCCAAGAATGTCTTTATCTATCCCTTCCAGAACTCCCGCTTCTATCCTTACTTTATCAAGATGCGCGAAATTCTGGCATCGGGCGTGCTGGGCAAGATCGTCTATATCCGCAGCAACTGGAGTGCTTTCGGCCGCCGTTGGGACTGGCAGACCCGTCAGGATCAGCTGGCCGGCAACCTGTTCAATACCGGGCCGCACCCGCTGGATCAGGCGGTGGTGCTGTTCGGCGAAGATTACCCCACGGTCAACGCCACTTTTGCCGCTGAACACTGGGATATGCCCGGCGATGCGGACAACATGGCGCTGGTGCGTCTGACGGGTCCCAACTCCCCGACCATTGATATTGATATCAGCAGCATTCAGGCCTACAAGATCGGTAATTTGTACAATATTTCCGGTACGCTGGGCGGTCTGATTGCCGATGGCACCAAGATCGAATGGAAGTACTTTGATCCTGCCAAAGCTCCCAAACACGAGTTCTGGAAGCCCTGGAGCAAGGATCGTCAGTATTGCAGAGAGCAGCTGCCCTGGCAGGAATGTTCCTGGACCTACGAAAATAACAACAGCAACGCCACGGGTTTCTCGGAAATCGTGCAGTCGCTGTACCGTGACTTCTACTCGGTGGTGACCAACGGTACTGAACCGGAAGTCAAACTTGATCAGGTCCGCCGTCAGGTTTACATCCTCGAAGAAGCTCACAAACAGAATCCGCTGCCGAAAAAAGATCTGCAGTAATCTGTAAAAGTTTTTTCACGGCTCTGTTGTTCAAAGCAATTTGACAGCAGAGCTTTTTTATTTTTGCTCTGTTCCCAATAAGGGTCGGTAATTGAGGAGGGGAAAAAGGGGGTGTTGCAATTAAGCTCAAATATGTAACATATCCGGTTATTCTGCGTTATATTTTTGCATTTTCTCATAAATTTGCTTTGAGGGGCAGCTGTTGGCATCATTATAAATGCGCTTCAAGACTTGTACGGGTTATT
>SUWJ01000003.1 GCA_015061545.1 Lentisphaerota bacterium
ATGCGTTCGCGGCCCTGACCCGTCTTCGCATTGCTACGCCGCGGCAAGCCGGGCTTTGCGGCGTTCCGCCGCATGAGCTGTTGGCGAGCTTCATTGTGTTGCAAAACTCTGAATAGTTTTGCAACAGACCCTTTACATATTCTGCAAAAGTTCGATCAAACGGGTCATTGCCCGATGCAGCGCGGCCTGCCGGACGGCGTGGCGGTCGCCGCCGAAATGGTTGGTTTCGGTATAAAGTCTGCCGTTGATAAAGTACCCTATGCAGACAGTACCCACCGGCTTGCCCGGAACTGCACCGGTGGGCCCGGCGATCCCCGTGGTGGATATTGCACAGGTACTTTGCAATGCGGCGGCGGCACCTTTTGCCATAAAGCCTGCGCACTCTTCGCTGACGGCACCGTATTGCATAAGAATATTTTCAGGCACTTTAAGCAGATTCATTTTCGCTTCGTTGCTGTAAGATACCACTCCGCCGTTGTAAACCTGCGAGATCCCGGCAATATCGGTGACGGCTGCCGAAACAGCTCCGCCGGTACAGGATTCCGCAGTTGCCAGCGTAAAGGATCTTGCTTGCAGCAGCGTTAAAAGTTGGCTGTACATAATATACTCCGTAAAAATCACAAAAGTTTTTTCAGCTGTCTGACCATGGAGCTGAAGTTGTTCAAGGCGTCATCGACCACGTTGCCGTGAATAAAATCCACCCCCGCATCGCTCAGTATTTCCAGAACCGGCTTGCTGCCGCCGGCTTTGAGGAAAGAGTAATATTTTTCCAGCAATGTTCGGTCGCCTGAAAGAATATTCTGCGCAAACTTCATTGCCGCCGACAAGCCCGTGGCATATTTGAAAACATAGAAATTGTAGTAGAAATGGGGTATTCTTGCCCATTCATACTGAATAAGCTCATCGGCGGAAACCGCTTTGCCGTAGTAGAGATCGTTGAGTTTGCGGTAATTTTCGCAAAGCAGCTCTGCGGTAAGCGGAGTGTTGTTTTCCTGCAGACGATGGATATCGAGTTCAAACTCCGCAAACATGGTCTGGCGGTAAATGCAGCTGCGGACTTCGTCGATCAGATGTACCAGCAGTGTGATCTGCATAGCCTTGTCGTTTGCATACTTCTTCATTAAATAGTCGTGCAGCAGCAGTTCGTTGGTGGTGGAGGCTATCTCCGCAGCAAAGATCGGGTAATCCGCATAATGAAAATCCTGCGTGCGGCGCGAAAAATAGCTGTGCAGACTGTGGCCCATTTCGTGCGCCAGAGTAAAGACATCGTTGAGCGTGCCGTTAAAGTTGAGCAGAATGTAAGGAACTGTATCGTAACAGCCGCCGGAGTAAGCTCCCGACCGTTTGCGGCGGCACTCCATAACGTCGATCCAGCGCTCATCAAAAGCCTGTTTGACGATTTGGGTGTACTCTTTGCCCATAACAGACAGCGCTTCCAGCACCATGGTTTTGGCTTCTTCGTAAGTGCAGGCGGTGTTGACCGATTTCAGCAGCGGATTGTAGAGGTCAAACATATCCAGTTTTTTCAGCTTCAGCACTTTTTTGCGCAGCTCAAGGTATTCGGTTAAAGCCGGAATACTGCGGTGTACCGATTCGATCAACCCCGTGTAGAGCGCTTCGGGCAGTTCATCGTCGAACAGCGCCATTGCCAATGCCGAATCGTAGTTGCGCAGCCGTGCTTTGACCACATGGCGCTTGACGGTGTTGTCCAGCGTTGCCGAGCAGCTGTGGATGATGTTTTTGTAACTGCTGAACATGGCTTTGAACGCCCGCTTGCGCACTTTGCGGTCAGGTGATTCGATAAAGCGCCGATAACTGCCGTGGGAGAGTTCCTGCTTTTTGCCGTGCTGATCTTTTATGAGCGGGAAACGCATATCCGCATCGGTCATCACTTCGTAAATTTCATCCGGCGCACCTAACACATCCGACAGCGCCCCCAGGATCCGTTCTTCTTTTTCGCTTAAAGTATGCTTTTTGGCGCGCAGCAGCTCGCGGAGTGATTCGCTGTAGAAGGCAAGTTCATCGCTTTGGAGCATGGATTGCATTTTTTCGTCGTCAATGGCGAGCAGTTCCGGCTCGAACCATGCACATTCGGCGCTGATTTCCGAGGCGCGGGAGGCAGCGCGGGATTCCAGAGTTTTGCCTTCGGCATTGCCCGTATCTTCATCGTGGAGCAAATGCGCGTAGGTGTAGAGCTTTTCCAGCAGCCGTTCCAGGGCATCCAGCGCTTGAATGGCATCGCGGAGTACGGCGCTGCTGTCGGCAAGCTGATTGCGGAAGCGGTTGAAATTTTCCTGCAGTTCATCCAGCTGCTGAAAATCTTTTTTCCACTCAGCGGCATCGGCATAGATCAAAGTAAGATCCCAGGTCAGGTCGGTTGGGATCTCTTTGCGTTCGGGCAAATGATTTTTGCTCATAAATCGGCTCCTGAAGTTAAAAAATATGCTTTTTGGTAATATAACGCCTTTGCAGAATATTGCAATAATCAGAAATTGTATTAAATTATATAAAATTTATAAAAAAAAGGATTTGTTTTATGGATAAAAAGTTCTACGTTACCACTCCAATATATTACGTCAACGACAAGCCCCATATCGGCCACGCTTACACTACGATCCTCGCCGATGTGCTGGCGCGTTTTCACCGTTCGGCAGGCGATAAGACCTTCTTCCTGACGGGAACCGATGAACACGGGCAGAAAGTTCAGCGCGCTGCCGAAAAAAACAATCTCGGCTGCCAGCAGCATTGCGACGAAACTGTAGTGCGCTTTCAGGAACTCTGGAAGACGCTGGGCATGACCAACGACCGTTTTATCCGCACTACCGATGCTTTCCATAAAGAGGTGGTGCAGAAGGTGCTGCAGGATCTTTTTGACCGCGATCTTATCTATAAAGCCGAATATATTGGCTGGTACTGCGTGGGCTGCGAACGCTTTTTCACCGAAAAGGATCTGGTGGAGGGCAAATGCCCCGACTGCGGCCGCGAAGTCAGCGAAATTGTGGAAAGCAACTACTTTTTCCGCATGAGCCAATATCAGGACTGGCTGATAAAGTATATCGAAGAACATCCCGATTTTATTCTGCCGAAGTTCCGTGCCAACGAAACGCTGGGGTTTTTGCGCCGTCCGCTGGAAGATCTGTGCATATCGCGGCCCAAATCCCGTCTGGCGTGGGGGATCGAACTGCCCTTCGATAAAGATTATGTCTGCTATGTCTGGTTCGATGCGCTTTTGAACTACGTTTCGGGCGTAGGCTATTTGCAGAACGATGAAGATTTCAGAAAATGGTGGCCCGCGTCCTGCCAGCTGATCGGCAAGGATATTCTCACCACCCACACGGTTTACTGGCCCACCATGCTCAAGGCAATGGATCTGCCGCTGCCTCAAACGATTTTTGCCCACGGCTGGTGGCTGACGGGCAAAACCAAGATGAGCAAGAGTCTGGGCAATGTGGTCAACCCCATGGATATGATCCAGCGTTGCGGGGTGGATGCGTTCCGTTACTTCCTGTTGGCGGAAATGAGTCCCGGCTCCGACGCAAGTTTTACGGAAGAAGCGTTCATCAACCGCTACAACACCGACTTGGCGAACGATCTGGGCAACCTTGCCAGCCGTGCGCTGAAAATGGCGGTGCGCAACTGCAATGGCGTGATCCCCCAGCCGGGCAATATGCAGGCAGAAGATATCGAACTGCTGAATATGGCAGATTCGGCACTGGTCAAGATGGAGGAAAGTTTGAAATCGCTGGCATTGGATAAAGGTATTTCCGCCGTGCTGGATGTGGTTCGGGCGGGCAACCGCTACTTCGATGCCGCCGCGCCGTGGACATTGGCTAAAAACGGCGAAACGGAACGGCTGAATACAGTTATCTACACCGTGGCGGAAGCCATGCGCCGCGTGGCGGTGCTGCTGGATCCGGTAATGCCCGGCAAGATGAAAGAGCTGCGCGATATGCTGGGTATGGATCCTGAACTGCCGGCTACGATGGAATCTCTGCACGACAAAAGCAACGTGCTTTCGGGCCGCAGCGTGATCGACCGCGGCGGACTCTTTATGCGTATTCAGCTTGAAGATGCTGGTGAAAAGGGCAAAAAAGCTGATAAAAAGGCAGAAAAGAAAGCTGAAAAAGCAGTCAACGTGGTGTCCGCCGAAGAGCTGATAAGCATTGACGAATTTGCCAAAGTCAAGCTCAAGACCGCCAAAGTGCTGACTGCCGAACAGGTGGAAAATGCCGATAAACTGCTGAAACTCTCCATTGAAGTCGGCGGCGAAACCCGCCAGCTGGTGGCAGGGGTGGCGCAGTTCTATACTCCCGAAGAAATGGTGGGCAAAACGATCGTTATTGTGGCGAATCTCAAACCTGCCGTGATCCGTAATATCGAGTCCTGCGGAATGTTGCTGGCGGCAAAAGCGGGCAAACGTCTGGCGCTGGTAACGGTGGAAGGCGATATGCCTTCAGGTGCTTCCATCGGTTGACGGTAAATCAGGAAAATATAACCGCGTCGGCTGCCTTTGAGGTATGCCGACGCTTTTTTTGTAGTGTTCAACACTTCAGGCAAGGGCATTGGCGGGGGGCTGTTCAAATGCCAATGAACCGATATTTCTGCAAAATTGACCGGTTTTTTTGATGGAAAAATTTGCTTTATGCTGCAAGTTATGTTAATTTAATACCGCTGAAAAAGAAACTGTTCAGTTGGATTTTGCCGTTTCAAAACCTTTCAACCTTAAAGGGAGCAGAAAAATGAGTTTACCCGAACGATTTGCCAATGAATCGGAATTGGATGCTTTTATTGCCCGTCCTTCGACAGCATTGGTGGAAATGATGAAACGTCTGGATGGCGATATAATGATTCTGGGCGTTGCCGGAAAAATGGGCGTTACCATGGCGATGCAGGCGGTCAATGCCGTCAGAGCCGCCGGGGTGGAAAAGAAAATCTACGGGGTGGCACGTTTCAGCGATCCCGCCGCGCAGGATAAGCTGGAAGCATCGGGCGTTTGCACCATAGCCTGCGATCTGCTGGATCAGGCAAGTGTTGAATCGCTGCCGCAGGTGCGCAATATCGTCTTTATGGCGGGGCGCAAATTCGGTACTCAGGGCAGCGAAGAACAGACCTGGGCGATGAATGTATTGGCTCCTGCTTATGTGGCGGAGCATTTCAAGGGATCACGGATCGTGGCGTTTTCCACGGGGTGCGTCTACCCGCTGGTATCGCCAACTGAGGGCGGCTGCACCGAAGATGTGCTGCCGCTGCCGGTGGGCGAATACAGTCAGTCCTGTCTGGGCCGCGAACGTATTTTTGAATATTACAGCAAAAAGTATCAGACCGAACTGCTGCTTTTCCGCCTTAATTATGCCATAGATCTGCGCTACGGCGTGCTGCACGATATTGCCATGATGATCTGGAACGGCGAAAAGGTCAACAACAGCGTCAGCGCTTTCAACGCCATCTGGCAGGGCAGCGCCAACGAAGCGGCTCTGCGGTCGCTGGAGCTGGCAGAGTATCCGCGCAGAATATTGAATGTTACGGGCATGGAAACCTATTCCACCGAAGCTGCGGCGCAGGAATTCGGCAAACTGCTGGGCAAAAAGGTGGAATTCATGTATCCGGAAAGCGGCGACAAGTGCTATTTGAACAACGCGTCAAAAATGGCGGAACTTTTCGGCGTGCCCGAAGTTGATATTCCGCAGATGATCCAATGGCAGGCCGACTGGATCAAGTCAGGCGGCAGAACCATCAATAAACCTACTCACTTTGAAGTCAACAACGGGAAGTTCTGATTATGAAAAAGATTTGCGATATTGCTCCTGAAGTATTGAAGAAAGTCCGTCAGGGCTGCGTTATTCCCGCCCAGCCGCTGGCGCTGGACGAAAACCGCCGCTTTATGCCTGAATATCAGCGGGCGCTGTGCCGTTATTACATTGATGCAGGCGTGGGCGGGATCGCCGTGGGAGTACACTCCACACAGTTTGCCATCCGCAATCCTGAAATCGGACTGTTTGAGCCGGTGTTGAGCCGGACTTCGGAATTTATCGACCAATGGTGCAGCAAGCGCGGTAAAAAAATCCTCAAGGTCGCCGGAGTATGCGGCAAGACCGAACAGGCGCTTTACGAAGCGGAGTTTGCCGTTAAAAGCGGTTACGATGCCGGACTTCTGAGCATGGCGGCGTTCGCCAATGATTCGGTGGAAGCCATGCTGGAACACGCCCGAGCCGTGGCAAAGGTGATCCCCGTGATCGGGTTCTATCTGCAGCCGTCGGTAGGCGGCAGAATATTGCCCTATGAATTCTGGAAAGAGTTTGCCATGATCGACAATGTGCTGGCGATCAAGATGGCGCCCTTCAACCGCTATCAGACCTTCGATGTGGTGCGCGCCGTGGCGGAAAGCAATAAAGATATAACTCTTTACACCGGCAACGACGACAATATTCTGATCGATTTGCTGACTCCTTACAATATCAACGGCAAAATCATGCGGATCAAAGGCGGTCTGCTGGGCCACTGGTGCTGCTGGACCCGCAAAGCCGTGGAGCTGCTGGAAGAAGTTCATCAGCTGGATGGAGCCGACAGCGTGCCGATGGAAATGCTTGCCCGTAACGCGGCGATCACCGATTGCAACGCGGCATTCTTCGACCCCGCCCACAGTTTTGCAGGTTGTATACCGGGGATCCACGAAGTGCTGCGCCGTCAGGGGCTGCTTAAAGGCACCTGGTGCCTGGATCCTGAAGAAGTGCTTTCGGAGGGGCAGGCGGAGGAAATCAGCCGGGTACACGACGCCTATCCTGCGCTGCACGACGATGATTTTGTGGCAGCAAATCTGGCTGAATGGCTGGCTGACTGAACGATGCAGCAGCGAGCCGAAAGGACCCGTCAGGCGATTCTGCAAGCCGCCCGCAAACTTTTTGCTGCGGGCGGTTTTGCAGGTACCAGCGTGGATTCCATTGCGGAAGCGGCATCGGCGAATAAACAGCGTATCTACGCATATTTCGGCAGCAAAAAGAAGTTGTTTGAAGCGGTGCTGCTGGATATTTTTGCGGAAAATGCGGAAACCTTTGCCGCCTTTGCCCGTCAATATTGCGGTTGTCCGGATCGCAATATAACTTTTGAACTCTCCCGATATTACTTTGAACTGCATTTGAGCAAGCCTGAGTTCCGCCGTCTGCTGAGTTGGGCGAATCTGGAAAATGCCATCGACCCCGAAATCTTGAGCCGCGCCCGCGAGCAGGAAAATCAACAGCTGCAGCGCTGGTTCAAACAAGGTCAGGAAACAGGTGCTCTGCGGCAGGATATAACTTTTGAAAGCTGGCTGCTTACGGTGATGGGTACCGCTTATTTTGCCAGCAGCAACGCCATGACTTTAAGCAGAACGCTGGGTAAGGATTTTCTTGCTCCGCAGGCGTTGGAGCGCGCGGGCAATGATCTGGCGGCGCTTTTTGCTCCGCAGTCTTCAGCAAAATAAAACTTTTCACCGGTTGCACGATAAAATACCGCATTTACCTTTCACCGGCAGAATAAAGCCGGCGAAAGGTATTTTTTTAGCCGGCAACTGCCTTGAATAAGATATCTATAAAATTTTTTCAGCGGTCAATATGTGGCGTGTTATGCTCAAAATAAGAGATTTGCCAAATAAAAAGTTATCTTATTTTATAAATAACTTTGTGCCATTGACAGCAGTTTTCTTTTGAAGTATATTTATCGTCGAGAGGTATTGTATATGGGTAGAAATAAAATGGAAAATGTTCCCGGCTATTTGCAGCTGAGTGCCAAAATACGGGAAGATATTCAAACCAACTACCGTCCGGGCGACCGTTATTTATCGCAGGGTGATTTGCAGCAGCGGCATAACGTATCCTACTGCATGGTCAATCAGGCGATGCGGATGTTGGCGGGGGAAGGCTGGATACGCCGCGAACACGGGCGGGGCACTTTTGTCTGTGCTGTGGCTCAGAAGTCGCACCGGGCGCAGGCTGCATCGGGTACGATCGGGATCCTTATGTGCCGTCATCACCGCGAGGTCGAGTACAGTCCGTTTATGGACGATATGCACAAATATCTTATCAAAAGAGCCAATTCGGCGGGGTTTTGTGTGCAGTTTCTGCCCGAAAAGATTTTTTATTCGGGAAATTGGAACAAGTTTCTGGACAGTTTTCTCGGCTGCGATGGTTTGATATGTTTCAATCCCAACGCGTTAAGTGTTCAGCAGTTGGAAAATATCGCGCGGCGTCGCCCGGTGGTGTTGTCGGAAGTACCCGTAAACAAGTACAATCTGCCATTGTTGAGCTATTGTTCCATAGATACTTCCAGCGGCGTGAAAATGGGTATGCAGCATTTGATCGACTCAGGCTGCCGACGTATTGCCATGATCAACGGCAACAGCAACGAACACTCTATTTACCGTCAGCGGTTGAGCGATTACCGCGACTCGCTGGAGGGCGCAGGAATTGAATTTGTGCCTGAACTGGTCTGCGAAGCGGCGGATTTTTCCAGCGCTTCGGCCGCAGCAGCAATGGAAAAACTTTTGAAGCAGAACCCGGATGCCGTTTTTATCAGTTCATCGGCGTTCGGGATCGGGGCGCTGAATACCATTTTAGGGAAAAATCTGCGTATTCCTGAAGATATTTCCATTGTCGGCTGCGACGAGCAGATCTATTACGCCCCCGCTTTCCAATGTTTGACCACGGTTGAATTCCCGATCCGGGAATTTGCCGATGCGCTGGTGCAGAATGTTATCAGTATGATTCGGGGCGAGGGCGCGATATTGGATAAATTTATCTGCAAACCGCAACTGCAGTGCGGTCTGTCGGTAAAAAATATAACAATATAATTCAAGAAAGAGGTTATTGCTGATATGAGTCAGAATATTTTTCCTGTGCCGATGGATGTGGTCGGCTGCGCGGATATTTTTGAACGCGCTCATTACTACGGTATTATGCGGCACCCGGAGCTTTTTTATGTCAGAAGTTTCTGCGATGTCAACGAAAAACTGCTGCAGGAGTTCGGCGCACGTTTTCAGGTAAGAGAGCTTTATACCAATGTTGCAGATATGCTTGCTGCGCACAATGACGGCGTGGTGCTTAACTGCACTCCCACCCGCGCTCACGCCGAAGTGGCAGTTGCCGCCCTTAACGCCAAACGCCATTGCCTGAGCGAAAAACCGATTTCCATGACGCTGGAAGAAGCTGATTCCATGCTGGAAGCCGCCCGGAGAAACGACCGGGTGCTGCAGCTTTGCTTCATGTCGCGTTACGCACCCTGCTGGATGAAGATCAAAGAGTTGCTGGAAAATAATGCTATCGGCAAAGTTATGAGTATAAGTATGACCCAATACTGGGATTCGGGGTTGGAGCTTTACGGGGACTGGCGAACCGATGCGTCGGTTTCCGGCGGCGGCATTATTGCTGACTCGGCGGCGCATTGGGTGGATATTTTCCGTCATTTGCTGGGCGAGATCCGTTCGGTGGCGGCAACGGGGATCCCCGCGCCCGACTCTCCGCGGCAGGATGTGGATGATTCTTCGCTGGCGCTGTTCAACTTTGACTGCGGCGCTATTGGGCTGCTGCGCAACAGCTGGCGGCACAAACGCCCCGATAACGAGGCGGAAACGGTGGAAATCTACGGCACGGCTGGTTCGATAATCGGCCGCTTGCAGACTCCGTGGATCAACGGCGGTATCCAGAGCGTAAAAGTGGTTAAAGCCGACGGCAATGCAGAATACACTTTCAACGATCCGATGGCGCGTTTTGCCAATCAGATCGCCGCTTTTGCCGATGTTATCGAAAAACGCTGCCCAGCCAGCGCAGCAGACGGCCGCCGTGCGCTGGAAATTCAGCAGACCATCTATCAGGCGATGAAAGAGCGCCGTTTTGTGGAGTTGAGCTGACCATGCAATGGGGAATGACAACGCTTATCTGGCACAAATACGCTTTGGAACATTGTTTCAAGGCGGTGTCGGAGCTGGGCGTCAAATATATTGAATTGAATTGTGTACGGGGGTACTACGAACATTGCAACGCGTTTCAGCTGGCGGATTCGCCCGACGAGCTGCAGCGGATCGCCGGGTGGCTCCGGAAATACGATCTCAAGTGTTCAGCGCTGGATTGTCACGGCATGGGCGGCTGGCAGACCGATGAGTTTGATTACAGCATTGAATATATGTACAAATCGCTGCAAGTGGCGCAGGCGCTGGATGCGCCGCTGCTGGTAACAAGTTACCCCAACGGCCCGGCAGCATGGGATAAACTGGTAGCGGAAACGCGTAAACTCTGCAAGAAGGCGGCACAAAGCAATATTGGTGTGGCGATCGAAGTGGAATACAACTACCATGTCGGCTCGCTGGAATCGCTGGAACGTTTTATGGATGAAGTTGATATACCAAATCTTTCGGTGAATTTTGACTGTTCTCATTTCGCCCGTGCGGGAATGGATGTTGCCGCTGCTGTGAGAGCGCTGTTTCCGAAAATCAGCCATGTGCATTGCAAGGAATATCTGCCCGAAACGGCGTATTCGACCCGCTATACGGGCGAAGCAGGTTCGCCTTGCGATATCATGCTTGATACACTCTGCGAACTGGGGTTCAGCGGGGTGGTCAGCGCCGAAACGCTTGCCGACCCGTCGGTGGATCCGCAAGTTGCAGCCGCGGAGATCATGGCAGGTATAAATAAATGGAAAGAGCGCTACAAAGTCAGGGCTGTCTGACTTCTTCAAGCGTACAAATAGAAGGAAAATATGTTATGGCAAAAAAATTTCTGTTGATAAACGGCAGTCCGCGTCCGCAGAACAACACGGGCAGGATGTTGAAGATCTTTGCCGAGGCAATGGCAGAGTACGGCTGCGAATGCGAAATGGTTGATTTGCGCACCATGGAGCTTGAAATGTGCCACGGCTGTCTGGCGTGTTTTAAAACCGGCAGATGTATCGGCAAAGATAAACTCAATGAGCTGATGGAAAAGATCGAAGCCGCCGACGGGTTGATCCTCGGCAGCCCCGTCTATTACGGGAGCGTTTCCGCCCAGCTCAAAACCTTCATGGACCGCATCGGGCTGCTGGGCGAAGCGCACGGCAGAAGTCTGCGGGGCAAGATTGGCGGCAGCATCAGCGTGGCGCGCCGCTGGGGGCATTTGTCGGTGCAGGCGGAAATGATGCTCTGGTTTGACCGGGTGGAAATGAATCACGTCGGCTGCGGCTGGTGCAGCGCCACCAGTACCGATAATAACGATATTTCCACCGATGACGAAGGCTTGCACTACCCCGTGCGGCTGGCGGAAAATATTGCCAAGCTGATGAATTTAAGTAAAATAAATCAATAACCCCTAACAAAAATAATTACGGGAGAAAGCAATGAGAATCAGTAAATTATTTTGGAGTGTGCTGGGCTGTCTGGCGTTTTCCGCCGGGGTTGCCGCTGCGGAACAGTTCCGTGTAGCTCCGCAGCTGCCCGACCCCGCGATCGTGGTGGATGGCGATTTGAGCGACTGGCGCAACGAACCGGGGATCATGCGCTTCAACAGCGCCAAGCAGGTTTACGTCAAGAGCCGCGACTGGAGCGAAAAGACCCTTTCCGGATTCGCTTATATCGGCTGGCGCTACGAAGGGTTGTATCTGGGGGTGAACGTAGTGGACGAAACGCTGCGGATCGGCCATGATGCGGGACGCGCGTATATGTATGACCATGTGGAACTTTATCTGGATATGACTCCTGACTTCCAAATCGAGCGCGATTATATGGGTTCCGGGCAGTATTCGCTGCTGCTGCTGCCGCCGGTAACTGCCGATGGTAAAGCTGCTTTGCAGGTGGTGCATCCCAAAGATAAAAGTTTTGAAGGCTGCTTGATCGCCTCGCAGCGCACCCCGCAGGGGTACACGCTGGAAGTGTTTATTCCCAGCCAATTTTTCGGCATTAAAATTATGGGGCCCAATATTCCCTTCAAGGCGGAAATCGCTTTGAGCGATACCGACAGCGCGACGCCGACTCAGGAGCTGTTCATGCTGTCGGGTACGCCCAAATACTGGAGTACGGTGCGGCGTAATCTGCTGGCGGATTACTATACCGGGGATGCCACGGGCAAGGTGGTGGTGCCTTCCCAAGATATACCTGTTTGCAAAGAAGAAGTTACAGTTGCGCCCAAGCAGACCAGAAAATTTACTTTTGAAATGCCCGAAGTCCCTGCCGGCAAGAGTCCCGTGCTGCATTTTCAGGCACGCTGTCAGCCGGGCCAGCCGGTCAAAAAGGTTTATCACGCCGGGTTTGCCTTGCGCAGTATGTATGTTAAATGCAATGGCAAAATTCTTACTGCCAAAGAGTTGATTACCCGCAAGGCCGAAGGTATCACCCGCAACGGCCGCACCCGTATATTTATCGGCAACGACGGCACGATCAATCTGCCCTGGGCGTGGGAATTTGTCAAGATGAACGAAGACCCCCAGCACGGTCTGGTTGATTTCAAGCGTCAATGCGAATTTGAGTTCGACCTGAGCGGCATCGCCAAAGTTGGTAAAAACGAAGTGGAATTCTACGGCTATGACGCAGCCAGCGCCAAACGCGATTACCGCCTGGCAGATATTATGCTCAAGCTGGCATTTGTGCCGCCCAAGGCGGCGCCCCGTCCTGCACCGACGGGTAAGATCCCGGAATTTGCGCCTCAGGCAGTTCCGGCGGAAAAAGTTTACACTTTCAATGCCGATCCTGCCAAATTCCTGATCAACGTCAGGACCAACGGTTCCACTTTTACCGTCCGCAGCCGATTTATGACCGAAGACGGCAAGTGGCGCTATAATGCCGACGGCGGCAAATATTACACGCTCAAGCGTTCGTTCAAAACCGTCAACGAAGGTATCTTTGTTACCGACGAGATCGTCAACACCAGCAACAAGGATCTGCCGCTGAAGTTCGCTTACGAAATCGACTTCGGCAAGACGCTCAAGGCGGTCAACCTTTGCGGTTATGAACCCTATCAGCAGACCGGCAACAATCAGTCGCCCATGAATCCCACCAGCTTCGGCAGCAACGGCAAAAGCGGGATCGGTTTCCTGCCCTACAGCGATGCTTTTACGACCCATTGTGTGAATTACGCTCAGAAAGGTGTGATCGGCATATCGGACTACAATATGGTGATCGCCAAAGGCGCCACCCACAAGATCGAATATCTGATCGTACCGGTTCCGCAGGGCAGATTCTGGGATTTCATCAATGCCACCCGCCGCATTATCGGCAGCAATTACACGCTTAAATACCTGTTCGGTTTTACCTACAACCGTTCCAATCCGCCGTCGGCTTTTACCAAAAGTCTGGTTGACCGCAGCGCCAATATCAAAAAATGCAACTTTCTGGCAGGACACAACCTCTGGCCGAAGTATGTGATGAAAAACGGTAAAAAGAGCGATCATTGGGGTACTGCTGCCCAACGGGTGGATCAGACCGGCAACATATTGCTGATGCAGTACATCAAAGAAAAATACCCGCACATTACCCGCGCGCTCTATTTCCACGTCTACCTTGACCCCTCGGATAACGCGATGACCGATTACGCCAAATCCTTGGCGCGCAATCCCGACGGCTCGGTGATGCATATGGGGAACAACGGCCCGATGTACATACCCTACATCGGCAGTCAGCGCGCCAAAGATCTGGAAAAAGGTCTTGATATGATTTTTGACCGGATCGGTTGTCAGGGTGTTTACTGGGACGAAGTCGCCCTCGACCGCTACAGCTACAGCAACGACTATTGGGACGGTGTATCCGGCGATATCTCCGGCGACGGCAAACTGCTGCGCAAAAAGAGTTCGGCGCGTCTGATGAGTCTGCCCTGGCGTTTGCAGATGGTCAAAAAGATCTACGCCCGCGGCGGCGGTCTGGTTTGCAACAGCAACTTTATGCCCCGCCATGCGGCAGCCAATCACATTCAGAACTTTGTGGAAACCGCCGCTATTTCCAACTGCAATCTGACCTTGCTCTGCGCACCTGTGGCGTTGGGTGACCATATTACCGAACGCACCGGGATCGACGCTTACAAGTGGATGATCAACGCGCTGGACTTCGGCTGCCTTTACAGCTATTACCACGACCGTCTGGAAGCGTATTACCCCACGCTGGCGGAACATATGTTCCCGGCAACTCCGGTGGAACTGGGCAAGGGGTATATCTTCTGCAAGGAACGCATTATCACCAAGGTTTCCGGTTACTGGGGCTGGGGCGATAATTCTGAGTTCGATGTTTACGTTTACGATGCCAACGGTAAACTACTTCCTGACTTCAAGGCGCCCAAAGTGGTTCGCAACGGCAAAAACTATGTTGAGTTGCGCCTGCCCGAAGATTATTCGGCGGCGATAGTACGCAAATAATGTTCCATGAATCAATAAACCTCTAACAAGGAGAAAAAAATGAAACAAAAGAAGTTCACCCTGATCGAGCTGCTGGTGGTAATTGCCATCATCGCAATTCTGGCTGCCATGCTGCTGCCCGCCCTTTCTGCCGCCCGTGAACGCGCCCGTATGGCCAACTGTGTAAGCAAACTCAAGCAGTTGGGGCTGGCGGAATTTATGTATTCCGGCGATAACAACAGTTTTATCAGCTGCCGTTACAACAACGGTAAATTTGCCAACTACGGTTACGGCGATGGGCTGTTTACCAAAGATGACTCTCCTTATCAGCTGGTGGGTTACTTCGGTACCGAAGTCAAGGATTATACTATGCCTGCTACCAAGGCGGCATTGCAAGGTAACAAATCATTCATGTCTTATTGGGAAAAGACTTTTGTCTGTCCCAGCGACTCGGCTTGCGCTACTCCTGCCACGCTTTACAGCAGTTACTGTATTTTCAAGTTTGATGATACAGCATGGGCAACGGACTCGCAGCTCAAAGTCTACAAAGACGGCGGTCGTATGATCATGGGCAGACACAAGCCCAGCAACAGCATCTGGTTTGATGTATTCGCTGTGTTCAACGCATCTTTTCAGACTCACCCCGGCAAGCAGGTCAATATTCTGCATATGGGTGGTGATGTCGCCAGCCAGAAGTATAACGGCACGGTCGCCAAAACGATCATTGCCGAAGAATTCGACCAGCTGACCAAGTAAAAATACTTTTACACTTTGCAGCGGAAGCGCCATTAAGGTTCTTCCGCTGTTTTTTTTGCTGCGCTGTATAGATTTGACCGGGAACAGATCCACGGCAAGCTGCGGTCTAAGACGCTGTTGCAACAGAGGGTAGTTATGTTCACTGGGTCAGGCGATTTTCAGCAGGCGCTGTATAAAACTTTTGTATTGATTGTCACCGCGCTGACGATGGCGTTTTTATGGGCGTATTGTCATTTGCCCGCCGGTAATCTGCTGATGGTTATACTTGCGGCGCTGACGGCGGTAAGGATCGCGGAGCTGCCCGCAGGCGGAAAACAGCTGCAGGAACTGGCAGTTGTGATTACCACCGGCGCTCTGCTGCAATATATTGTTGCAATTACGGTGTTGCTGCCGCTGCTGAATGTGCTGCTGGTGTCGTTGGCAAGTTGGCTGGTTTTGCGCTTTATACGGGGGAGTTCGGCGCATCTGGTGTTGCTGGTCGGATTTCTGGCATACTCTGCTCCGCCGGGAGCGTATGCAGCGGCAGCGCGGGCGGTGGATATTGTAATTGCCGGTTCCGTTGCAGGCTTTATAACCTTACTGACTTGCTCAAGTAAAGCCTTGATCCGTACTGATGCTAAAGAAGAGAAGCTCTCCGCAGCGGCAGCGTACAAAGAAAGTATGATGCTGTTTTGCGGAACTTTTTTATATCGCCTGTCGGCTATGCCGCAAGGTATCTGGATAGTGCTGACCATTATTTTTATCGGCATGATCCGCCGCCGTCAGGACAGCAGTATAATGCTGGCAAAACAGCGGATTTTTTCCGTTCCCGCCGGCATCATACTGGGGGGAATCTACTCCTCTGCCGCAGTTGCGCTGGATTACCGTCTGGCTTATTTGCTGATTCTGATTGCAGCTGCGGGCTTTTTTATGCTTTATTACCGCCACGATTTTTTTGCGTTCAGCTTGTTCTTTATGTTTGCGTTTACAGTATATGCCGACTGGATGAGCGGCTCGCTGCACGGATTCAATTTCCGGCAGCTTTTACTCGCCCGGACTCTGGCAACGGTTATTGGAGCGGCGCTGTTGCTGGGGATAGAAAAAGTAACAGCGGCAGGTCAAAGGCAGCGGCATGAAAAAATACTTTGACTTTTTAAAAAGACATCTGCTGGAAGTACAATTGCTCCTGTGGATAACGCTGGGGTGTATCTACTGGTGCTATTGGCACTTTAAGCCTTTTACGCCTAACGCATTTGTTTTTGCTTACACCCGTCCCGTATCAAGTTTTACCGATGGATTCATTACCGATATATATGTAAAAAACAATCAGTTTGTCAAAAAAGGGCAAACCCTTTTCACCGTATTCAAAGAACCGTACAAGCTGAAAATTGAGGAATTGGAAAACGAAATAGCCGCCCGTTGCGCCGAATTGAAAAGTCAGGAAGCTGCTGTCAAAAGAAATTTATCCGAACAAAAACAAGCCCAAGCCCGGTTGAAAAACGATCAATACCTTTATACGCAGGCAGATAATATGCTCAAAAGTTCCGCCGTGGCAGGCGAATACGCCGAAGAACGGCTGCGGGCGATGCAGGAATCGCAGGCACAGCTGGAAGCGTTGAAATATGCCGGAGAGGAGATCCGCCACCGATGCAGCATGATCGAAGCTCAAATCAAAAAATTGACCGCTTCGCTGGAGCTGAACAAAATCTGGTACGCGCTTACCGACGTCAAAGCCTTTGCCGACGGCTATATAACCAATCTGACAATTACTCCCGGCGGCTACTACCGCGCCGGGGAAGTTCTGTGCGGATTTGTTGATACTTCCTGCTGGTACGTTCAGGCAAATATAAAAGAGAGCGAATTATCCGCCATCCGCCCCGGCGTGAAAGCCCGCATATGGCTGTGGCAGCATCCGGGGAAGGTCTACAACGGAATTGTGGAGTACACCGGTTATGCTGCCGAAAGACGCAAGATGTCGGCGCAAACCGGTTTGACTGAAGTGGAAAAAGAAAATGAGTGGTTTCTGCTGCCGCAGCGTTTCCCGGTACAAATAAAGATAGTTGATTATGCTGAAAGTGATAAATTTACTCACGGGGCGAGTGCCTATGTTGAACTGGATATACCTTCGCGCCCGATCAGACAGTTTTTCTGGGAAATATTTTTATGGGATTGAAGCGTGTTCATTGCGGATCGTTAATAATGTTATTGCTGCTGCTTTTTTCCGGCGGATGCGCCGTAAAGCCGCTGAACACCCTTTCCAGCATGGAAGATTTTTCAAGAGTTAAGGCGGCGCTGGATTTGCGGAAAATCGCGGAAAAAAACACCCTTTCGCTTGCCGGAGCTCAAGCGGCAGCTTTGCAGAATAATCCGACTTATCAGGCGGCATATCAGGCAATAAAGTCCGCCAAATACCGATACTACCGCTCGCTGGCAGGTTATTTGCCGGTTATTCAGAGCAATTCGGCGGTAACGCACAGTTTGCGCAACAGCTATCACATAAAAAATCCGCCCGCAGGGATCATGCCTTACGAAAATTATTTTTCTGCCGAAACCTCGCTGCAGGCGTCGTGGCTGATTTTTGACGGTTTCGAGCGGGAGTTCGCCGCCCTCATCGCCCGTGAAGATTATAATCAAAGTTTGCTGGAAGATGCCAATGCCCGACGGCTGCTGCTGCAGGCTGTGGCGTTTGCTTACTACGATATAATGCTTGCCGAAGCGCGGAAAGTCATTGCCGAAGCCGATCTGGAATTTCAGAATTCATCGCTCAGTCAGGCGCAGAGCCGTTACCGCTTCGGCAAAAACTCCATGGCGGCGGTGCTTAATTTCAAGATTCTCGGTAACGAAGCCCGCAGCGCAATACTTGCTGCCGCCACCCGGGTCCGGTCAGGCCGTTACGCGCTGGCGGCGCTTATGGGCGGCAGTGCGGAGTATCTGCCTGAAGAAATCAAACTTGATACATTGCAAATTTCGGAACCATTTAAACTTGAATCGCTGCCAACATACTGCAACATGGCAATCGCCCGCCGCAGCGATCTTGCCGCCATGCGCAGCGAACTGCAAATAAGCCGCTACCGTCATTTGCAAGGCTATGCGGAGTTTCTGCCCACGGTAAAACTTTTTTACGCAGGGAGTTTCAGCAACAACAATTTCCGCTATGCCGATTACCGTTACAGCGCTTCCCGTTACAATCACTTTGATAATACTTACGGCGCCACGTTGCAATGGAATCTTTTTGACGGATTTGCGTCTTACAATTTGCTGCGGGAACTTGTCACGCAGGAAAATATTGCTCAATATAAGCTGCAGGAGCGATTTTTGCAGGTGATAAACGAAGTCAGCGATGCCCGCGAAAATATTGTCAATGCCGCAGGTCAGCTTGAACTCTACCGCCAGACTCTGGAATGGGTTTTTGAACAGCGGAAGCTGGTGCAGGTGGAGTATGATTCCGCACGGACGACCATCAGCCGTTTGAACGGCGCCCAAAGCGATCTGGTACGGGCGGAAAATATGCTGGCAATCGCGCAAATCGAACTGAACAAAGCCATTATACAGCTGCAAAGCGCCATCGAAGGCGATATTGCCGCCGTGCCGTCAGGCAGAAATCTTTCGCCTGAGGCAGAGTGTTCATTTGATAAACTGCTGCAAAAACTGGCAGACAAATTCAAATTGCCCTGAGCTGTTCCGTCCGGAGCAGAATCTTTCAAAATGGGATGCAGACTGCCGCAGATCGGCGAAAAAAAGGTGTAAAAAACAAAAAAATGTCAAAAAGTGCTAAATTTTTGTCAAATAATCCTTTGAATATCGGCAATGTTGTGATATATTTCTATAATGGAGTTTTTTCATGCTTCGAAGCATGATTTATCGGCAGAATCAATAAATAATTTTAATTAAATTACGGGAAGTTGTTATGTTGAAAAAATTTCTGGTGCTGTTGATGCTCGGCAGCTGTATTGCAGCTTGGGCGCAAGTTGTTTTTGAAGTGGAGAAAAATCCCAACGGCAGTTTTGTTGTCAAGCATCGCGGAACGGTGCTGCTGCAGGATATTGCAGCGCTGGTTGCTGCCAACGGCGATAAACTGCCGCTGAAAGAAGATTACAAAGTTTTGCCCGACGGCACCGGAGTCTGGAATATCTGGAGCGAGGAATATGAGTCCAAATACCGTATGGAAGTTGTGCTGTCAGGCGATACCAAGCGCGTGGAAATTTCGCTGTTGGGCGAAGCTCCCGCCTGGGCAAAATATCCTGACCGCAAAATAAAGATGGTCATGCCGCTGGAGCAGCTCAAAAATGCTCACTTTAAAGGCGTGGTCGGGCTCTCCCGGGGCAATCATATTTTCAAAGAAGGTGTGTTCAACGATAAATTGGCAAAAGGTCTGCTGCATGGCGCCAAATGGCGTTTTCTTGCCATCAACGGCGGCGAAAATAAAAAAGTTATCATGGACTTTGACCCCATCGGCCCCACCAATCCCTGTCCGCAGTATCCCGTAGGCTGTATTTTCGGTATGGCAATACTGGATAATCAGGGCGATCGGCTCGATATCACCTGCGGCAGCAGCACCCGCGAAGAAGGCGGCATGACGGGTACCAAGATCGTGCTGAACGAAGGCTCGGCCGATGATTTCAACAAGATCCACGTTTTGCCCCATTATCACTACAATCAGCACGTTACACCGATTTTTTACGACAGCTTCGGCGCGGAAAAGACGGGCAAAATGTTCAAACACCTTGATCTCGGCAAGTTTTCTTCAACGGAAAAACGCGGCTGGATCGAAGGCGAAAATCTGCGCAAAGTTGTCGGTTCGGATGGTGCTTTCTACAGTCATGTTGCCGGCGAAGACGGCATTTTGAAATACAATCTGCCGGGAAAAGGTCTTTACATATTCACCTTCCACATGGGCAACAGCAACAAGAGCCGCAACAAGTTTGATTTGAGTATCAACGGTCGGGAATATCTGGATGATTTTTCTGTTCCCGCCGGGAAAATAGCTCAGGTCAATATTCCCGTCTGGATCACCGGTGATAGTGCCGAAATCGAGTTTGACGGCGATTTTATCCTTTCCACTTTGAGTATCCAGTATTTTATCAGCGACAAAGAAGATTACAGCTTTTTCCGCGGTTTCTGGTTCACCGAAGGTTTTGAATCCGCCAACGCATATCACAGTAAAGATTATCAGCGGCCGCTCAAGCTGGATGCCGCAGTCAAGATCATCAATATGCCTGTTCCGGGCAGGGAAACGGCGCGTCCTGCTAAAGAACTCTCCCGCAAGGTGGATAAAGTTGATATGCGCTCCGATAAGATGAAGTGGAGTTTTACCGCCAAGATGAAAACCGTCAACGGTGTACGCGGTACCCTTAACGAATATCACGATCCCGCGCGTATGCAGCGCTTGATTTCCGAAGCCAAAGCCAACGGCATCAATGTATTTATGCTCAGCGGTATGCACGGCCGCCACGGTTTCCCCGGCCGTCTGCAGCAGCAGGCGGAAGATATAAAGATTTTTACCGAAGCCGCCCATAAAGCCAATATCAAAGTGATCGACCATCACGATTCAACCTTTATGGAAAACTGGGAACAGGGGCTGCGGGTGATGGCGGAGCGTTCCGGCGAAATGGCTGTGAGTATTTACGACTTTGCCCCCACGCCCCACTTCTGCCTGAGCAATAAGGATTTTACCGAAACCTATCGCAAATATCTTAAAAATGTACTGGAAGTAAGCAAGGTCGATGGCTTCCAGATCGACGAACTTTCTTACTACCGTCACGGCTGCCTGTGCTTCTCCTGCCGCGAGTATTTTGAGCGCGACACCAACTGGCAGCTGCCGATGAACGAACTGGATCCGCGATTGTACAACCGCAAAAACGATTTGTGGAAGATGTGGTTCACCTGGCGCAAGGTCAATATGGCAAACTGGTGGATCGGTTTGCGCAACTATGTAAAAGATGTAGCGCCGGATATGTTCCTTTCCACTTATTGCACTCACCGCGAACAGCTGCAGAGTCTGCCGTCGATCAATCTGCCCTTTGACTTGCTGGAACAGGCGCGGGGAATTGCCTGGTTCGGGTCGGAAGTTATGCCGCGCAATCCCTACTTTACCGCGCACAGTCTGTTCGTTTACCGCAAGCTCTTCAATATGTTCTGCATCGGCTACAATACTCCGCCGATCTGGTCGTGGTACTACACGGGCAACTGGAATGTGTATTACTTCTGCTGGGCAGTCAGCAATATGTTCCAGCAAAGTGCGATGGTCGATGGTTGGGAAGGCAGCTGTCCTGAAGGGGTATCAGATTTTCTGGCCTTTAACGGCAGCAGCGAAAACCCTGACATATCTTCGCCGATCCACGCGGCGCAGGCTGCCATACTCTATCATCCTGACAGCCGCGACTACAATACAGGTATATCTTATGAGCCTGATTTCGGCGGTTTTGCCCAGACTTTCCACGGCTGCAATGTGCCTTACGATATTATTGAGCCGCGGGCGCTGCATAATGCCCAAACGCTGAACAAGTATAAGGTGCTGTTTGTGGTTTCCGCCTCCTGTTTGAATGATTCAGATATAAGAGTCATCAAAAAGTTTGCTGCCGACGGCGGAACCGTGGTGCTGACCACCGTAAGCGGTTTGAACGATCATTGGGGCAATCGGCGGGGAACGTGGGCGTTCCGCGATGTATTCAACGTGCATCCCTATCCGCATTTCTACAAACTTTCGGGGGTGAATCTGCCGGGCAGACCCGTAATCAAGCTGGACAGCAAAAAGTATCCTTACTACGCTTACTACCGCTTGCAGGGTAAATTCACCGGCGAGGTGATTCTGGAAGGCGTGGATGCGGAAAACAACAGCAAAGTACCGCTGATCATCCGCAAAAAATACGGCAAGGGCGAGTTCTACCACTGCCTGACCAGTATTACGGCGGCGTTTTTCACCGGCGAGTTCCAGCCCAATCAGTCGTACCGTTATGAATACGATAGAGATATGGAAGGCTTTATGCAAAGCGTATTTGCCAAAATTGCTGAACCCGCCCGTATCTGGAAAGTTCAGGCACCCCGTCTGGTGCTGGGCGAACTCTATTATCAGAAGTCCGGCGGCTACATAGCGCATTTCCTCAACGCTTCGGGTACGGAGCTGGAAAAAGGCGAAACAGTTCCCAACGGAACCAAAGAAGAGGCGTGGCCCGCACTTAAAGAGGATGTGGTCTTTACGCTGCGCGACGGCAAGGTGAGCAGCGCTTACGCTGTTTCGCCGGACTTTAAGGGCAGAAAAACTCTGAAGGTGGAAAAAGTTGACGGTCAGAGCCGAATCACTCTGCCCAAAGAGTTTATGCGCGCTTACAGTATAGTTTATATAAAATAAGCTGATTGAATAAACAGACAAATTATAGCAAAGACAGATAAGCTGATGACGAAAATTGATTTTAAAAAACTCGGTACTGCTTCCGAATACCGCTCGGCACCGTTCTGGTCATGGAACGGCAAGCTGAAGCCTGAAGAGGTGCGGCGGCAGATCAATGTTATGCAGAAAATGGGCATGGGCGGCTTTTATATGCACTCGCGTATGGGGCTCTCCACCGAATATATGTCTGAAGATTGGTTCGATTCGATCAAAGCCGGCGTGGATGAAGCCCGCAAGCTGGGTATGGAAGCAAACTTTTACGATGAAGACCGCTGGCCGTCGGGGGCAGGCGGCGGATTTGTAACTGCCGACCGCAAATACCGTATGCGTTATCTGGAGCTTTACAATGCCGATGAAGCAATTCCGGGGCGGGCGGAAGATGTGCTGCATTGCTGGTATTATGCGGTGCGTACCGACGAAGAAAATCTGTTGCTGGAATACCGGCGCGCCGAAGCGGAGGAAAAGCTGTCGGCGCCGTGGCGGCTCGTCAAGATCGCAGTCAGGATCGCCCACGATCAGCTGGGGTTCAACAACGCAGCTTATTTGGATACGATGAATCCCGAGGCGGTGCAGGCTTTTATTGATTTTACCCACGAAAAATATTATGCCGAATGCGGCGATGATTTCGGTAAAGCGGCGCCTTACTTCTTTACCGATGAACCCAATTATCTGGATTTGATCGACCATCGCCGCCGTCCGTGGAGCGAACGGATGCCGGAGCTTTTCAAGGCGGAAATGCAAGCGGAGGTAACTGAATTTCTGCCGGAGTTTTTCTTCCGCAGCAATCAGGATTTTTCGGGCGCCAGATATTGGTATTACCGCATTATCAGCGGACTTTTCTGCGATACATTTATGAGAATGATCGGCGAATGGTGCGAAAAACATAATATCAAGTTTACCGGTCATGTATTGTTGGAAGATACCCTCAGCCGTCAGGCGTTTGCCGTTGGCGCCGCCATGCCGTGCTACGAGTATATGCAAATGCCCGGTATTGACCTGCTGACCGAAACGTGGATCGTATTGAACACCGCCCGTCAGGCGGCTTCGGCAGCCCGTCAGCTGGGCAGAAAACGGGTATTGAGCGAAACTTACGGCTGTACGGGCTGGGATTTTCCGCTGGCAGGCCATAAGGCGCTGGGCGACTGGCAATATGCCATGGGGATCAACTACCGCTGTCAGCACCTTTACTGGTACTCCATGCTGGGACAGAGCAAGCGGGATTATCCTGCCAGTATCGGCGGGCAATCGCCGTGGCATGAAGTTTATGCGCCGCTGGAAGATTACTTCGGGCGGTTGAGCGAACTGTTGAGCAATGCGGATCTGTGTGCGGATCTGCTGGTGCTGCATCCGATCGAATCGCTGTGGGGCCGTGTCGGGGATTTTGACAAGGATTTGAGTTATGTCCCCGAAATGGATCGCAAGTTCAATACTCTGGCGGCGCAGCTGGCGGGCAATCACGTTGACTTTGATTACGGCGACGAAACGCTGCTGAGCCGCTACGGAGCGGTAAAAGATAATGCGCTGGTTATGGGGAAGGTGCTTTACAAAGCAATTTATCTGCCGGAAGTGCTGACTTTGCGCAGCACAACGGTCAAACTGCTGCAGGAATTTGCTGCTGCGGGCGGCAGGATCTGCTACAGCGGTGCTGTTCCCCGCTATATCGACGGCAAGGTCGATAAAGACAATGTTTTAAGCGGACTCTACAGCCACTTCACCCGTCTGGATGAAACCGCTTTTGCGGAAACTCTGGCAGCGGAATTCGGCCATTGCTCCATTAAAAACGGTCAGCAGGAAGCCGACGAAATTATCAGCTGCGTCAAAAAGATCGACGGAGATACCCGCTTGATTTTTGCGGCAAATATGGGCTGCAAAATCGGTGATGATATTTTCGATCAACCCTGGGTACTGGATCGGCAGACCGGATTTGAGTCGCTGCAATGGTCGCTTAAAAACGGCAGCGGCTGCACGGTGCGCGAGCTGGATATTTACAGCGGCGAACTTTACGAAGTCGATTTCCGCAACGAAAACGGCACTTTGGTCTGGAATAGCGCTATGGAACCTTTGCAGTCCCGCTGCTATATTATCGGGCCGACGGAAGCTCTGATCTGTATTGCGCCGCCTGCGGACGGTACAGCTGCAGCAAAAATAGAATTGCAGCCCCAGGCAACTGTGTTTTCCGAAAAAAATCTGCTGGTGCTGGATCATGCCGATATCCGTATCGAAGGCGAATTGGCGGCAAAAAACGAATACGTTCTGGAAGCGGATAAACTTTTCCGCGAAAAGCTGGGGGTGAATCCCCGCGGAGGCGCGGCGCTGCAGCCGTGGAAAATGGCGGAACAACCGACGCATGATATTGCCTTTGAGCTGGATTTTGCTTTTGAGTGCGGCAGTTATCTGCCGACTGATCTGCATTTGGTAATGGAATCGCCTGAACTTTTTGCCATCGAAGTCAACGGCGCAGCGCAAAGTAATAAAAGTTGCGGTTTCTGGTGCGATCCGGCGCTGGAACTGGTGGCGCTTCCGCCGGAGGTGCTGCAATGCGGAGTCAACCACATAAAGCTGCGCGGCAAGTACAACGGCAATTTTGCGGGGCTGGAGGCGATTTACCTTTACGGCGATTTCGGCGTGGATCAGCAGGATCGTATAATTGCTGCCGGAAATATCGTTGCCGGGTGCAGTTTGACCGATCAGGCAATGCCGTACTATTCGGGGAATACAACATACAACTATAAATTCCGAATGGAAAAAGCCGGTCGCTGTAAACTTGATATCGGCAAGTGGCACGGTTCGGCACTGGGTGTCCGCTGGGATAACGGCGAAGAAAAACTGTTTTACAGTCAGCCCTACACCATGAATTCCGCAGTTCTGGAAGCGGGCGAACACTCGCTGCAAATCACGGTGTACGGGCACCGCCGCAACGCCTTCGGCCCTTTCTACTGGCACAAATCCTACAGTTGGATCGGATGGTACGAGTTCCAGATCGTGGAAACGCAGAAAAAGCTGCTGGTTGATCTGGGTTTGACAGGTTCCGTAAAATTGACCGCATTATCTGATTGAGCCGCAGTAAATGCCGCCCGATTATTTGTTCAACAGTAAATAATCGGGCAAAAAAGCTGTTGGAAGGTTGTAATAAACTTGAAACAGGTTATATTAACTTTGGCAAAGATGGCGTTATACAAGCGGGAAAGCTCTTTGGCAATATAAAAAGTGCTTTTTCAGATAATATGGAGTTGGGCGTTTGAGCAGGGACGGTAAAAAATATCTGGCGGCGGCAACAATATTGCTGGGGTTAATTTCTCTGGTCTGCTGTATTTATTTGGACGATGTGCCAGCCCGCGATCTCGCTCACCGTTATGCTCCTATGGCAGAAGCCTTTGCCGAAGGTAATTGGCAATTTGCTTTTCACCCCAGAATCCCGCCTTTAGCGACAGTTTCGGGCGGGATCATTGCTTTTATCTTTTCCTGCAGCGGCTTTCTGGCTATGCAGATTGCTTCGGCGCTGTGGCATTGTGCTTCGCTGGTTGTGCTGTGGGAATTGGTGAAGCGCATAGTACCTCAAACACCTTGGGCTGCTCCGCTGACGGTGGCGCTGGGGGCGATATTTCCATTGACTTTCCACATGGCTTACTCGGGATTGCGGGAATCGGGCAAGAGCTTTGTTTTGCTGCTTATGGCTCTGGCGTTGTGCGGAATTTACCGGCGGGAACGCAGTTGGAGCAACTGCATATTGCTGGGATTGAGCTGCGGTCTGGCGGTGCTGACGCGGGTGGAAATGATTTTGATCGCCGCGGTTGTGCTGACGGGAGGCTTGGTACTGGCATTCCGCAAACAGATCAAATTACTGCCGATTGCGCTGGCAGCGCTGACTGCGGGCGTATGCTGTGCAGTCAATATGGTGATAAATTATTACACATCAGGTTATGCTGTGCCCGATCAGCAGGCGGTAAAATATCTTGCCAAAGTTTGGGATGGTGCGGTTCCGCTGCTGCCGATGTCAAGTTTGCTGCTGGCGGCGGTGGTTCTGGTAATTCCAACCGCGTGGCTGCTGGAGCGTTTGAGCCGCAAGCTGAAACTGCGTTATCTGCTTGTCGCGCTGGCGGTAGTGCTGCTGGTGACAACTTTGCGTACTGTGCAGCTGGATCCTCACCGCGAAGCAGCCGATTATTTAAGCGATTTGTGGGCAGGAATTTTCCACTTCGGCGGATTGTTTATATTCCTGACAGCGGCGTATTACGCATATCAAGGCAAATTAAGCGGCGAAATGAAGATCCTGCTGACGGTGTTTATCTGCAATCTGGCGGTGTCGATGCTGGCTTTTCAACTGGGGCATAAAATATTGTACATATCCTCCCGCTATATTTATTCGGCGATGCCGCTGCTGCTGGTTTTCATGGTTTTGGGAATCAACGAGGTTTATGAACTGCTGAAAAAGTTTCTGCCGGTACGGTATGTGAATATACTGCTGGTGCTGTCGATTGCCGGAATCATCGGCGGAATGTTTTTTCACATGATCCAGCCGCAGCTGCGTGACCGCTGCAAATACAAAATCAAACGCCAAAATGTTATGCAGTTGGCGGTGATGATAAAACAGGATGAACCTGAATATAAAAAAATCAAGGTCAAAAAAAATATGCGCCGTTACGAAAGCGTTAAAGCACCCAAGGTGTTTTTTACCGACAGCGATGCCAGTTATACAGTTATGGCATATTTAGCCGGCGGCAGCATGACTATGTCGCCAACGCAGGCAAACTATGTTGCAGGCGAAAAACTGCCTGCAAGATTCAGGAAAAAAGCAGTGCATATCGGCCAAGTGGTCAATCGCAAAGGTAAATTTATAAATCTCTGGAGAGTGAAATGATAAACTTTTTTGCCAACGGCAGATTGCGATCATTTGCCTTGCTGTTCTCCGATATGGCGGCGTTGGCGCTGGCAATCTGGATCGGATTTTACAGCTGCAAACTCGGCGGGGAAAAATATGATATGCTTGCAATGCTGCATACCTGGCCCATATTTCTGATGCTTATTTCCATGAATGTATCCGGTCGGCTCTATTGCGGCAACCTCTTTTATCCCGGGCTGACCATCAACCCGGTGGAGGAATTGCGGCGGTTGACTTTGAGCTGCGCGGGAAGTTTTCTGATTTTTCTGGCATTTTTGAGCTTGAGCGACAATTATGTAAATTTTTCGCGGATAGCATTGATAATTTCCATGGCGATAAGTTTGTTTTTTCTGCCGATCGGCAGAATCATCTTGCGTTACTTGCTCTGGCGGTTCAACCTTGCCAAGATCCCTGCCATGATCGCAGGGGATGCGGCGCTGGCAAAAGATGTGGCAGAAAAAATGGTGCAGGATAATTACTGTATCCTGAGTCTTAAAGCCAGCTGCTGCAGCGAACCGATCAGCGATGATATCGTCAACGATCCCGCCGGGGAATTTCTGAAGTTTGCCCATGAACACAAGATCAGCTATCTCATTTATTGCGTGGGCGATAAAGAGTTCGACCGCACGCTGGATAAATATATGCCGCACTTTCTGAATATATTGGTGGTCAACAGTATTTCCCGCTTTCCCATTCTGTGGAGCTATCCGGTAAGTTTCTACAGATTCTTCTCTTTTGAAATCAGCAACCGGATGCTGCGCCGCAGCGTGCTGCTGCAAAAGCGGCTGCTGGAGATCATTCTTACGCTGGTGGGGATGAGTCTGCTGCTGATTCCGGGAATCGTGCTGGCGTGTCTGGTCAAACTTTCCAGCCGCGGACCTGTCTTTTACCGGGCAAAACGACTGGGGCGCTACGGCAAACCCATCGAGGTACTCAAATTCAGAACTATGTGCGAAAATGCCGATAAAAAACTCGAACAGCTGCTGCAGGAAGATTCCGCGCTGCGGCTGGAGTGGGAAAACAGCTTCAAACTGGAAAACGATCCCCGCATTACCCCGGTGGGGCGCTTTCTTCGGCGAACCAGTCTGGATGAATTGCCCCAGTTCTGGAACGTGCTGAAAGGCGAAATGGCGCTGATCGGTCCGCGTCCGATCGTGGACGAAGAAGTGCCGCTTTACGGCGAAGATTACGAAACTTTTGCCAGCGTAAAACCGGGGATAACCGGTTTGTGGCAGGTATCAGGCCGCAGCGATGTCTGCTATGCCGACCGTGTGGCGCTGGATGTTTTTTATGTGAAAAACTGGTCGATCTGGATGGATTATTACATCTTTTTTGCCACGATCAACGCCGTGATCCTCCGCCGCGGCGCCAAATAGAAAAAAGCTCTGTTATCAACCAATGTCGGGAACAGAGCGATAGAAAAAGCGTGTTGTCCATACAGACGGATATTTTATCTGGCACCGGGAGTCATCGGAAATATTTTTCGCAATATTCCCGGATCAAAGCGCGGTAACGGCGGGCATATTGCGGATCTTCGCAGAGAAAATGTCCTGATTCCGGGTAGATCAGCATTTCATGCGGGATATGATACTTTTTCAGCGCTTTCTCCAGTTTTTGAGCATGAATAAGGCGTACAAGCGTGTCTTTGCCCCCGTAAGCATAAATTCCGGGAACTGTATTTTCATCGACCAGCAGGGCGGGGGAAATGCTTTTTATGATCGCCTGAGATTGCGCCGAATCGTAATCCGCCGCCGTGATCTTTCGGCCTGCTCCGGCAGAGTTTTTTATTACAGCGCGTTGCGGCCGTTTAATGCTGCCAGAATGGTAGCGCTGTCGGCGTAAGCCAGATCACCGCCGGCGGGTAAGCCTTGAGCAAGGCGGGTGATTTTTTCCACTTTATGCTCAAACATTCTTGCCAGATAAAGTGCGGTGGCACGGCTTTCCACATCTCCGCCCAGCGCCAGAATCAATTCTTTGACCTTGCCCGACTGCAAACGTGCCGCCAGCGATTCGATCCGCAGCGATTCTTCCGACTCATCGTCCAGCGGCGAGATCCTGCCGCCGAGAACGTGATACAAACCGTGATAACCGCCCGATTTTTCGATTCCGCTTATACGGGTGAAATCCTCAACTACGCAGATCATGGAGTCATCCCGCCGCGGCGACGAACAGATCCAACAAGCCTCGCTGCTGTCAGTAATGTTTCCGCAAATCGGACAATGGGAAATATGTTGCGGCAGATCGGCTATGGCGCTGCCGAAAAGTTCCAACTCTTCAGGCGGAAATTTGAGCAGTCCCAGCGCCATGCGTTCGGCGCTGCGCCGCCCGACCCCCGGCAGACGGCGGAACGCGGCAATCAGCTCTTCCACTGCTTCAGGATAATTGTCTGAACCTGCGGGCATGAATCATTCATCTTTCAGAAAAGTCCGGGGATATTCAAACCGCCCGAGAGTTCCTGCATTTTGCTCTGCATGGCGCTTTTGGCAGCATCCAGCGCAGCGTTTACTGCAAATGTCACCAACGCGCTGATATTTTCTTTGCCTGCCGCCGCCGGATCAATAACGATGCTTTTGACCCGGAAATCGCCGCTGACTACAGCTACAACTTCTTTATCGGCGCTGGCAGCGCTGAATTCGGTTTTCGCCATCTCTTCTTTGAGCGCTGCCATATTTTTCTGAATATCTTTAGCTTTTTTCATAATGTTGGCAAGTTCGCCAAGATTTCCAAACATCTTCTATTCTCCTGTGATTTTATGCGTGTATATCGACAATCTCGCCGTCGAAAAGATCCAATACTTTCCGGACCGGCGGTAATTGTGCGGTAGCTTCAACTTCTTCTGACTTATGGATCACGCTGCGTTTACTGTAAACGCTTTCGGCAGCTGATTGCATAGCGCCATTGTCATCGGCAACGTCTTCGCTGCCAATGAATGTAAACTCTTCCTCCTGCGGGGCAGGGTTGGAATCCATTACGCTGTCGATAATTACATCGCAGTCGTTTACACTTATTTCTATAAACTCTTCCTGCACCGGAGCATCTTCTTGTACAGCAGGTGTTTCCACGGCTGTATCGCTGATGCTCCCTGTGGTGGTTTCCGCCTTTTCTGCAGCAGGTTCATTGCTTTTGAACTCAGGCAGGATCGCCCAGTCACCGCTGACTTGCTGCAGCAGCAGCATTATCTGCGCCCGGTTGCGGCGCAAATCGTCCAACGCGGCATTGGATGCACTAATAGTCAATACCGAATTGGTCAACCCCTGCGCTGTGCATTGACTCAAAAGCGTTTCCAACGCGCCGCCCTGCGCCGCCGCCAGCAGTTTTGACCACAAACTTTCGCAATCCGTTACAGTTTCGTTGGTTGCGGCAACAGGCGGTTCGATTGTCTGTTCGTTATCCGGTGTAACGCTGCCTGCTGCGGAATCAGTTAGATCTGTTGCTTCGTTCATCGGCTGAACTTCGGCAACAGCTTCTGCCATCGGCGCGCTGTCTGCAGCCGGCTCGCTATTTACAACAGCTTCTGCCATCGGCGCGCTGTCTGCAGCTGGCTCGCTATTTACAACAGCTTCTGCCATCGGGATTGCTTCTTTGACCGATTCTGCAGCAACGCTTTCCGGTATTGTCTGAACTTTCGGCGGCACTGCTTCGGGCAGCACCACACTCATTGCCAGCGGCGGGCGTTCCTGAAACGAGGGAATTTGTTCGATAAACTGCAATTCACCGGCTCCGCGCAGCTGATTGAGTCTTCTCAGCACATCACCTACCGTCGGCGCATGAGCCTCGTGCATGGCTTTGAGCAGGATCGACTCCAGATAGATCGCCTTATTCAGCGCTTCGTGCAATATCCGCCCCACCGGTGCCAACTGCTCCATAAAGCAGCGCAGTACATCGGCATTGGTCAACTGCGAGAGTTTGCGGCAGCGGGCAAGTTTTTCATCTTCAAAATCCAACACCGCTTCGGGATTGTTGAGCAGCTGCATAAGTTCCGCCCCGCGCAGTATTTCCAATATATCATCAAAAAGTGTTTCCAGATTCCGCCCCCGCCCTGCCAGCTGATTGACGATCGTCACCACCGGACCGGGTTGGTTTTGCAGCATTGCCGCAATCAGCGTATCCAGCTCTACAGCATTGGTCATGCCGAAGAGTTCCAGCACCTGTTCTGCGGCGATTTCCTGATCTTTACCGCCGAAAAATGCCAGCATCTGTTCCAGCGAGGATTGAGCATCGCGCATACCGCCTTCGGCAGCCCGGGCGATTGCGCTCAGCGCTTCGGGGGCGATTTTTACATTTTCGCTTTCGGCAATCAATTTGAGCCGCTGCAAGATCAGATTCCCCGCAATGGGCCGCAGATCAAACCGCTGACAGCGCGATACGATCGTCGGCAGCACCAGATGCGCCTCGGTAGTGGCAAAGATGAATTTGACGTGTGCCGGCGGCTCTTCCACCGTCTTCAAAAGCGCGTTCCACGCTGCTTTGGAGAGCATATGCACTTCGTCGATAATGTAGATCTTGTACTTGCTGGAAACCGGCATATGGTAGGCTTCTTCGCTCAAAGCACGCATATGCTCAACCGAGTTGCGGCTGGCGGCGTCGATTTCTATAACATCCAGACTGCTTTCATTTGCCAATGCAGTACACGACTGGCAGCTGCAGCACGGTTCGCCATCGACGGGATTTTCGCAGTTGATCGCTTTGGCAAAGATCCGTGCGATGGTGGTTTTGCCGATCCCCCGCGGCCCCACCAGCAAATAGGCGTGCCCCACCCGATCGCCTGCAATCGCATTGCGCAGAGTGCGGATAACGTGAGTCTGACCGACTACATCGCCAAACTTTTGCGGACGCCATTTGCGGGCAATTACCTGATGACTGCTCATAAAATTTGTGCTTCTCTCTTTGGCATCTGATTAATTTATGCCGTGCGCTGCCAGAATCGCACGCTGCTTTTTGAATATTTCGCGCAAGCCGACTTCCGCCAGATCAATAAGTTCATTCAATTGGCGGCGGCTGAACGGCTTGCCTTCGGCAGTTCCCTGAACTTCTATCAATTCCATGGATTCGGTCATAATTATATTCATATCCACTTCGGCATTGGAGTCTTCGGGGTAATTCAAATCCAGCACCGCTTCGCCATCTACAATACCTACGCTGACCGCCGCCACCAGTTCGCGGAAAGCACCTTCGCCGAACTTTTCCCGATTTTCAGGCGTATTCAGCGCCAATGCCGCTGCTACTGCCGCGCCTGAGATACTTGCGCAGCGCGTACCGCCATCGGCGTCGATAACATCGCAATCCAAATGCAGCGTATGGCCGTCGATTTTTTCCAGATCCACCACCGCCCGCAGCGAGCGGCCGATCAAACGCTGGATCTCCACCGTGCGGCCCGACTGTTTGCCCGAATGGGCTTCCCGCTTCATGCGCTCGTGAGTGGAGGCAGGCAGCATACCGTACTCGCTGGTTGCCCAGCCGCCGGAAACTTTTTGCGCCTTCATCCACGGCGGTACATTATTTTCCAAACTCGCAGCACAAATGACCCGCGTACCGCCGGTACTGTACAGCACCGAACCGGCAGGATGACTCAAAAATCCCGGGATGATCTCCAATTTGCGCAGTTCATTGTATGCGCGGCCGTCCACTCTTGACATATTATACCCTTATACTGCTAAAAAAACAAACCGCCGAGGCGGAACCTGTGCACCTGCTTCTGGATTTAGGGCTGCTTGGTTCCCCACCTGACCCGGTTCACCCGTCCACAGCGCACAGGTTCCGACCCGGCGGCAAAAATTTTCAAAACAACATCTTACGCTTCAGGCGCCCCGAAGGCTTCCAGAAGCAGCGCCAGCTCTTTGCGCTGCGCTTTGCGATCGACCACACGGTCAATCAAACCTTTTTCCAACAGAAATTCGGCGGTCTGGAAATTTTCAGGCAACTTGGAATTGGTTGTTTCCTGAATCACCCGCGGTCCGGCAAAACCGATCATCGCGCCCGGTTCCGCTAAAATCACATCGCCCAGCGTGGCAAAACTTGCCGTTACGCCGCCGTAAGTGGGGTTGGTCATCAAAACTATATAACCCAAACCGGCTGCGGCATGGCGCTCCAGCGCACCCGAAGTTTTCGCCATTTGCATCAAGCTGAGGATCCCTTCCTGCATACGGGCGCCGCCTGAAGCCGTTACCAGCACTACGGGGCACTTTTCAGCCGTAGCCTTTTCCACCAGCCGGGTGATTTTTTCGCCCACTACCGAACCCATACTGGCGCCCATGTAGCGGAAATCCATCACCCCCAGCATATATTTGCGGCCTTCCAACGTTGCCGAGCCACAGGTCACTGCATCGTTGGCACCCGTTTTGGCGCGGTTTTCCGCAATTCTTGTTGTGTAAGACTTGGAATCGGTAAAGTTGAGCGTATCCACCGAAACCAGCTCCTGATCGATCTCCTGAAAGCTGCCCGCATCGGTCAGCAGTCTTATCCGTCCGCTCACGCTCATTGCCAGATGGCAGGAGCAATATGTGCATACATAAAGGTTTTCCGCCAGCTGATCTTTGTACAGGGTACGGCCGCACGCCTTGCATTTGACCCACGCCCCGTCAGGAAATTCCATCCGGTGATGCGGATTGGCTTGTGCGCCTACCTTGAGAGTCGAATATCTTTTATTCTGATCTGCCATTTTTTTACCGTGTTTCAAGTGAAAAAAATACTCACACCGCCTGCAGCGTCCCATACTTGACACTCTGCAGGTCTGTTCTGATTAATATAATACGATTTATCCAATATTTCAAATTTATTTGCAAAATTACTGGAAAATCACTTCTTCATATCTTCCAGATATTCCATGTAACATTCCCGCAGACGGACTGCCGCCGGGAAGCAGGAATAGTTGCTCAAAAAGTGGGGTGCTTCAAAGGTGATGATCTTTTCCACATACTTCTGGGCGGTTTCCAGCTTGTAACGCATCTTGTTCCACTCGATCGGCGGAAAATGCCACGGCATATCCCGGTCGAAGGTTTCCAGATTGCTCCAGAATCTGATGCCGAAACGGTCGGAAACTTCTTTGGTCGCCGCCATAAAATCGGGCAGCTCGTTGAAATCCACATGACCGTCCATAAAGGCGGCAATATCCAGCAGACCTTCCATTTCGCCGTACAGATATTCAAAATGCTGGGCGTGCAGTTCGGGCGTAACGGCAAAACGCGGTTCGTATTTACGTCCGGCGTAGCGCGGCGAGATCATGATCGGCTTGTCGGGTGTATCTTTGCGCATCTTCTGCGCCAGCGGTTTCCACACCTTTTCCTGATGGAACTTGATATCGCCTTCGTGCGAAATGTACCACCCGTAGAAGGATTTATGCTGCAAATAGCGCTCTTCCAGTTCGTCCATCAATCTGGAATTGAGTTCAACTTCGCCCTTCCAGTCATTTTTCAGCCAGTATTTGCCGCTGTCGAACAACCCCATAAAGACCTTCATATCCAGTTCATCGGCCTGAGTTAAAATGTACTCCAGCAGGTCGTAACCGTTGTGCAGCGTGCATTTGAGAATGGGCGAATCATATATGGATGTATCGTTGTAGCCGATGCGGATGATAACCAGCGTATCAATACCCATGGCCTTCTGTTCGCGCAATTCTTTTGCCCAGATCGCCCGCGTCCAGTTGTTGGCGGGTATATCGCTGGCAACGCCGTCAATAAAAGTTCCGCTGAGCGGAATAAATGCTTTATTTTCCATAAAAAATCCTTGAAAAATTTTTGTATTCCGCCTGAATGGATGATCCTGTTCAGGCGGAACGTTATCTGATTTGTTTTTTTTGATGTTTACTTTTTGATCCAGATAATCGTGTATGCCTTGAGCAGACCCTTATCCAGCACAACGTTCAGTTTATCGCCGTTACGCGTGTATTTGAGCGCTTTGCGCCCCGCAAAATCGGGGGAAACGGCGTAGACTTCGCTGACGCTGGCGGGGGCGGGGATCGACACGTTTATATCCTGCTCCACGGTCGGGAACGGTTCTTCGGGGCAGAACGCCCGCAATACCTGCCCCAGCTGCGGTTTGGCACCGGTGGCGTTCAGCAGGTGGATGATTTCGGCATCTTTGCTCCGATACCAGGTGGTGTAGACCTTTTCGGGGGCATCGGTGGAAAATGCGCTGTCGGCATTGGCAAACTCTTTTTTCATCAGTTCTTTGTAGAATTTATCCAGCACCGTATCCAGCTTGAAGGTGTACTTTTTGTTGTATCCGTATTCGCCTTCGCTCAGCGGTGCGCCAATGAATCCTGCATGGTGGATGAATTTACCTTTGCCGTAAGATTTTTCCAGCACCAGCGGGTATTTTTTTGCTTTATCAGCATAATGCAGCACCTTGCAGCTGCCGTATTTACTGTCAGCAGAAGGCAGCAGCGAATAAGCCGCGGCAAAATCTCCCTCGGCGGTATCGGCACTCTGCAGCTTTTTAAAGCGGATCGGATTGACTTCGTAACCGTACACATCGGCAAAGCCCCACTCGCTGCGGATAATACCCACTTCGTTCTGAGTTCCTGCGGTGGCGCTGGTAACGACATTTCCGCCGTTGCGGGCAAACTCCTTGATCGCTTTAAGCTGGGCATCCGAGAGGCAGTTGGCGGCGCCGACAAAGAGCAGCTTGAACGGCTTGAGCGACTTTTCGTTCAAACTCATATCGCCTACCATCTTGTAAGGTATATGCAGCTGTTCAAGGGTTTGCGCCGTACCCATAAGTTCGCCCAGCATACCGATAAACTGATTCCATTCGCGGCTCTGGATGGGGTAAAGCAAGGCGGCTTCCGCCACGCGTTTGCTTTCGGCGTAATTCATATTTTCTTTGAAGGCAGGGTAATCGCTTTTACCTTGAGGACACGCCATGATCGTTTCCCAGGTGCTTTGACCGTTCATGTTGTTGACCGCCCAGCCGAAGTAGGCGAGATCCCACTTGTTTTCGCTGTAGACCAGTCCGAAGATCGGTGCGTTGTACTCGTGGGTCAGAATCTCTTTCATCTTGCGGAAAGGTACCAGCGCCCGATGGGACATAAGCACGTCACGGGTCATGATTTCAGTACCGAGAAAGTCCACGCCGCGGGCAAATTCCGTCAAATCCAGCGCCAGCGACAGCGAGCTCCAGTTGTGGGTAAAGCCGTAATGGGTGCTGTAAGCCATAAAGGAGAAATCGGGATTGACTTTGCGTACCGCCAGCTTCATGTCGCGCCACCATTTGCCCACCTGCTGTTTGTGCCAGATGAGAAAACGCTTCCAGAGTTCATTGCTTTTGTCGCCGAGGCGCTTGTCCAGTTCGTTGACCGGCAGATGCCAGCCTGTATCCTTGAAGAACTCGTTGCGGCAATGACCGCAGCCGCAGCTGTGGGGGTAGAAATTCACCTCGTCGATCATAATACAATCGATATTGGTGTTTTTGACAAAGTTGACCAGATATTCCTGATAGAATTTTTTGAACTCAGGATTGACCAGACAGAGCTGGGGCGCTGGCTGCATACTGTCGCGGGCAATGTTGACCTGACCGATCCGTTCGCTGCCCACGCGGTAGCCGCAGTCGATATTCCACAGCAGCGTCAAATCCTGGTGGTCAATGACTTTCATATTCCGTTTATGAGCTTCCTGCGCCAGACGCTTGAAAAACTCTTCAGTGCGTTTGAGCTGCGCCGGATAAGTGTGGCGCGAAAGCATCCCGCTGACCAGCACTGCGTTGACTCCCTTACTCTTGAGTTCATCCAGCCGTTTTGCCATGGCTTCGGGTTCGGCATATTCGATCAAAGTACCCTGATTGCCTGCTGCCCACGCGCTGATTTTGGCGCTGTAGCGCCAGCGCATATTGGGGCGGTCGGGATTGCCCGCCGAACCGAGTTCCAGCAGCGGCTTGGCTTTTCCGATAGCTTCTTTGCCGGGGACGGGCAAGGCAAAAGTCTGCACCGAAACCGGGAATTTGGCAGGTGCCTTGTAGTGTTCGTTGCGGAAGACCGTTGCCGGTTCGTAACCATCGACCACCCACGGACCGCGCCGTATGGTGTGATCTTCGTAATTGCTCATAACCGCCGCCAGCCCGAGGGTGGAAATAAGGTAATTGCCTTCCAGTTTGATTTCGGCAGTATCACTGTCAATAAACAGCGCTTTTTGCACAACAACGGCATTGCCTTTTTTGACGCTCAGATTTTCCGCGATTTTATTGCCGTTGAGCGTAACGGAAAATTTGTTGTTCACGCCGCGGTGATTGCCGATGCCCAGAGTGATCCAGTAAAGTCCGGGATTGAGGTTGCTGATCTTAAAAACGCCGTCTTTGCCGAAAGCTGCGCCGTAGTATGCCCCCTGCGGAGAGTCGGCCACGGTGGAAGGCTTTTGGCCGATCCAGCCGGCTTGAGCCTGATCGCTGAACGGAGCATTTTTGATACTGGTGTAGATTTTCCCGACTTCGTTATCGCCGAAGCTGTAAAGACGTTTCTGTGTGAATTCTCCCGTGTAAGGTATATGGGTAATGGCGTGGTAGCGGTCAAAGTCGCTGTCGGTACCTTCGTAGAAGCGCCATTTGGCTCCCACATGGCCGCCGTAAACCGGCAGCGTGGTGCCGCTGGAGAGTTCCACGGTGTTGCCGTTGCGGATCATTGCACCGAAGCCTTTGAAGGAGCCGTTGCTGTAGTCGGAAATAAAATCCCCCACCCCCAGCACGTTGAAGTCGATCACAAAATTGCCGATGGCGCTGCCCGAAAATGCCACCTGACGGCAGTTGGCAGGCAGCAGCGAACCTTTGGCATCCGGCGCGATCTTGCCGGTAACCGTTTTCACGCGGCTGGCACGACCCACTCTGGCGGTGTATTCCGCCCCCGCAAAAAGTTCGAAGGGCAGTTCGATTTTCATTATCCGCACGGGATTATCCTGAAAAGCGCGGTGTTCGCTCAGATAGGTTATATCCAGATGTTTGCCGCCTTCGGCTACTGCCACTTCCTGTCGGATGGAGCGGTCTGCGTTTTTGTTCCAGACGTTGAACACCTTGTTGCCGTTGACAACCGTAAACGAGCTTTCCGCACCGTCGCCGCCGAAAGGCAGACTGCCGGTGTTGACCTGATTTTTGACGATCAGCGGTTTGCCGTTGTAGGTGGCTTTAAGCTCCGTGCCGTTGGCGGAAATATCAAAATTCCCTGCCCAGACTGCGGCGGCAGATAATACACAAAGAAGAGTAAAAATACATTTCATCTTCAATAGCTCCCGGTTTATGATCTTTTTATTTGAGCGCCGCCACTTCTTCGGCAGTCAGCGCCTGCCGATACAGTTTGAAGTTTTTGACCATTCCCTTGAATTGATATCCGCGGTCAGAGGCGGTTGCGCCCACTGAAAAATTGTTTTTGGTCTTGGGGATCACCGCATTGTTGGGTTTGGAAACCAGCTTGCCGTTGATATAAAGGGCAATGCTTTTGCCGTCATAAACTACCGCCGTGTCGATCCAGGTGTCGGGCTGGATCGGTTCGATCTTGTTGTTGCCGGAAATGGTGGTCTTGGAGTCGTAACCGTAGCGGCAATGGAGCGTATTGTTGAACAGATAAACCGAAAAGCCGTTGATTTTATCTGCGCCGTAACCGTATTGGCAGAGCTGATTGCGGTGGTTTTTACTTACCTCGGCAGGCACTTTGACCTTGATGCAGAGCGTGAAGGGCTGCGTGCAATCAAAGTCGGCAGAAAAAATATTGATCGCGCTGTGGGGTACTTTCATGTCGCCGTTGAAAAAGATCACTTTTTCGCCGTTGTCATCCACCCAGCTGATTTCCGCAGGGCGTCCCGGCACAACTTTTGCCTTGCCCGCGGCATCTTTAAGTGCTTTGAGGTCTCCGCCGATAAAGCTGACATCGGCTTCAGGTGTCAAATCTCCTGCTCCAAGCATTGTTGCAGTTCCGCAGACGGCCAGCATCATAAGCCATGATTTTTTCATTTCTTTCTCCCTTATATTATTTATTGGTACAAATTTTGTCTTATATTGTCAGAATAGTATAATTGTTTATAGGATT
The DNA here is from genome assembly GCA_015061545.1 of Lentisphaerota bacterium. Taxonomy (GTDB): domain Bacteria; phylum Verrucomicrobiota; class Lentisphaeria; order Victivallales; family Victivallaceae; genus SIG78. Next base: position 39,316 of record SUWJ01000003.1, read on the forward strand.
TTTTCAAGTCTTAAAGGCGCAATTGCCTTGTTTTTCCACAAAAATTCTGCTTTACAACGTTTTATTTCCGCAATAGTGAAAGGCAGTTCCGCAGGTGCTGTCGAATGGATCAACGGCAGTCGGCAGTCAGCGTGTTGACTATTTTTGCCGCCATAAACAACCCGAAAATCCCCGGAATAAAGGAGTTGCTGCCGATCAGATTTGCCTCGTTGTTCGCGGGAAACGGCAGCGGCACTTCGGTAGAAAACACGCACTCAATACCCTTGTTGATATTGTACTCCCTGCGGAGTTTGCCGCGGATTATTTTTGCCAGTTTGCAGTTACAGGTCTTGCTTATATCAGCATAACGTATCTGGGCGGGGTCAAGGCGGAAACCTGCCCCCATGGAGGAGATGATGTTGATTTGCCGTTGATGCGCTTGTGCCAGCAGTAAACACTTTTCGTTGATCGAGTCAATGGCATCGGCAATATAGTCAAAGCGGTTTTCATCAAGGATTTGCGCTATATTTTCCACAGTCAGCGCTGCGGGGTGGATGTGCAGCTCAAGTCCGGGATTGATATCCGGCAGACGCCCTGCGGCTACCTTTACCTTGTATTCGTCCAGCGTGGAGTGCAGCGCCGGCAGTTGACGGTTCAGATTGGTCAAATGCACTTTGTCGGGGTCGTAGATGGTCAGTTTGCCGATCCCGGCGCGGACCAGCGCTTCGGCAGCATAAGCTCCCACCCCGCCGAAACCTGCCAGCAGCACATGAGTTTGCTGCAGCCGTTCAATGGCAGTATCGCCCATCAATATTCGGCTGCGTTGCAGCCAGTCAGCATTGTTTTCCAACATGGTAGATCCTCCCGAACTGATTGCGCATAACTGTGACGAGTTCTTCATTTGATATATTCAGCTTTTGGGCAACATATTGATAGTGACGGGCAATGCCGCCGGCGGGATCGTCGGTTTCCAGCACAAACGAGCGGTCATATTGCCGGTTGCTGCGCCAAAGCTCCAATACTTCCTCCGAACAGCATGGCGGCAGCGATAAGATAAAATTTCCGTGTCTCAACAGTTGTTCGGCGATTCCCGCCTTGCCCGTAAAGTAGTGAATAATGGTGGCAACCTGCCATTTAAGACGCTTTTTCAGCTCCAGAAGCTCCGAAAAACATCTTACGCAATGTACCGTCAATGGCTTGTGCAGCTTTTCGGCAAGCTGGATCGTGCGGCTGAAGATTTCCATTTGTTCTGCCAGCGGCAAAGCTCCGCGCAAGCGGTCAAGCCCTGCTTCGCCGATACCGATAACTTTGCTCATAGCTGCCGCGCGGGCAAATTCTTCAGTAAACGCTCCGCCCTGCCACGGGTGCAGTTCCAGCGTGATCGCACAATCTGCAGGCAGGGGTTGATCTATTTGCTCCAGCGGCAGCGAGATTATTTTCAGCGCTTCGGGATCGGCTGGCTGAGCCGACCCGTTCCAATGGGTATGAAAGTCGATGATCTGCCCCGCACTCATAGCTCAGGGGATCAGCCTTCCTGCTTGTTTTCAGCAATCAGATGGCGGTTTTTGATAAAGTAATTGGCGCCAGAGCCGACTGTTACAATAACAATGCCCCACAAAAGTATGTTCCAGAAACAGCGCAGCTTTATCGAGCCGATCACTTCCATATTCAGATCCAGCAGATCCACCCAGATCAAACCGCCGATGAACAGCATTATCATCTGCAAACAGGTTTTGAGCTTGCCGAACTTATCCGCGCTGATGACTTTGCCGTTGCGCGTAGCAAGCAGCCGCAGCCCCGTGACCATAAATTCACGGCTTATGACCACCGCTGCCACCCAGGCGGCGATCAGCTGAAACTCCACCAATACCAGCATGGTGGTCGTCACAAAGATCTTGTCTGCCAGCGGATCCATCAAAGCGCCGAAGTCCGTTACCTGATTCCACTTTCTTGCCAGATAACCGTCTGCCAGGTCGGTCAACCCTGCCAGAATCGACAATCCGCAGGCGATGTAGCGCAGAATCATTTCCGAATCATCGGGGATCCGCAAGCCTCCCGGAACTCCCGCAGTTGTAGCAAGCACCAAAGCTAAAAAGATCAGCACAATACGGCCGACGGTCAAGATATTAGGCAGATTGAAAGGCATTCTTAAAATCCTCAGTTTTTTACTTTTACATCCCCGACAGCAGGAACGTGCTGTCACTTACTGATAATTTAGCACACAATTGCGTATAAATCAAATGTTTCAGCCTCACTTACTGTTGCCTGATAGACTCTTCCGGCGTAAAGCGGGCGGTTCCGGCTCGATAAATGCACCAGATTGTCGATTTCAGGCGCGTCCTTGGTCAGCACTCTGCCGATCGCTTTGCGGCCGTGACCGCTGACGCTGTCGCAGATAACAGTGAGCTTCTGCCCCTTCAATGCCCGGTTGCCTGCCAGCGAGATCTTGCGCTGGGCCTCCATAATGATTTCCGCACGGCGATCGGCTTCGGTGGTATCGACGCGGTCGGTACGCTCTGCGGCGGGCGTACCCGGCTCCGGCGAGTAGCTGAAAACCCCCAGCCGGTCGAACTTCTGATTTTTAACAAATTCCAGAAGCTCGGCAAATTCCGCTTTGCCTTCGCCCGGCAGCCCCGTAATAAAAGTGGTGCGGATGGTACTGTCAGGGCGGCTGGCACGGATTTTCCGCAGCACATCCTCGATCGTTTGGCGGCTGCATTTGCGCCCCATTTGCTGCAAGATGGCATCGTTGATATGCTGCAAGGGTATATCCAGATAGGGCAGCAGATGCTTATTGACGGCATATTCAACAAAAAACTCATCGGTATAGTGCGCGGGGTGAGTGTACAAAAGCCGCAGACAGTAATCGCCGTTTAATTTATCCAGCTCGTGCAGAAGTTTGGCTAAGGTGGCTCCGTCGCTGCGGTCGGCACCGTAAGCGGTGATATCCTGAGCAATGAGGATGATTTCGTAAACGCCGCTTTCGATCAGGCTTTGCGCCTCTTTGACCACCGACTCCACCGAACGGCTGCGCAGCCGCCCCCGGATCAGCGGAATACTGCAGTAACTGCAGCAGTTGTTGCAGCCGTCGGCAACCTTCAAATAAGCCACATGGGGCAGAGTCAGCTGCAGACGGGGCGTTGCTTCGTTGTAAAGATAAGTGGGTAAATCGCTGTCGCCGACGGTACTGCCGCCATCGGCATTTTCCAGCGTGCGGACGATATCGCCTACGCCGTCCACGCCGCTCCAGGCATCGACTTCAGGGTACAAACTGCGGATTTCCTGATTTTTATCCTGCTGTATAAGGCAGCCTGCCACGATCAGTTTGCGCACCTGCGGCGCAGCGTTTTTCCAGCGGATGCCCTCTTCGATGACCCGTTGGCACTCGCTGCGGGCGCCGGGCAGAAAAGCGCAGGTGTTGACCAGAAAATATCTGGCGCTTTCCAAATCAAAGTTCAGCGGAATACCGCTGCTGACCAGCAAGCCTGCCATAACTTCGCTGTCCACCAGATTTTTCGGGCAGCCCAAACTGACCATATACACGCCTTCGGCGGCGGGATTCTTGGGGCGGTTTTTGTTAATACTCATAAAATATCACTCCTGCCAAGTTGCGGTTCGATGGATCTTGCTGAGAAATTCCAGCGCCGTGCTTTTATTGCAGGCGGTTATGATCGGAACTCTGACCCGCCAGCGGTCGGGGGTATCAGTTAGCTCAAACATATCTTTATTCAAATCGCAATCCAGCGGTATATGGGGTTCTTCCACACTCAATACGGGGTAATTTGCCCGCTGCATGATCGGCAGCAAGCCGGCTATATCCCACAATTTGAAGTTTCCGCAATAGGCCGATACTTTGCCCGTCAACAGCCAGTAAAACGAGCCGACGCAGCTTGACCAGGCGCAAATCTGATTGCGGGAAGTAAAGCGCCAATGATGAGCCGGGTATTGCCCGATGGCAATATGTCCCGAATTGCCCAAAGGCGAAACCGCAGGCTTGAACTCCTGCCATGGCTCTGATCTGCGCAGCGACTTTATCAGCAGCTTTTCGCCGTCGGTCAGCAGGAGTTTATCCAAAACAGGCAGATAGACCGCCCCTTCGGTGATAACCTTGTTTTGCATCAGCCCCAGCGATATCCCCCACATGGGCAGTTGTATGGAGTAGGGCATAGTGCCGTCGATAGGGTCGAGTACCCAGCAGCAGTCGCTGTTCAGCGCCGAGAGTATATACTCTTCATCGTGGGTGGCGACGGTTTCTTCGCCGATAAGATAGACTTGTTCGGCCGCGTGGTCGCAGTATCGGGTAAAAAGTTCTTCGATCTTTTTATCCGCCAGCGTAACTACTGATTCATCGCTTTTAAGTTCGGCGGGCGGATTCTGGAAATATTCAAGGGCAATATCGCCTGCCTGCAGGAAAAGTTTTTCCAACAGAGCCAAATCCCATTTTTTCAAAACATCACTCATAACAGATCTTTCAGGAGAAAAACAAAAACGGCGTAGATGCGGAGATATCCCGCGTCTGCGCCGCTGTTGTTAAAACACAAGACGAATCAGTCGATCGGCTTGGTCTTGGGCAGGCCATAGACCTTTTCTTCCGCAATCCGGCCTTCGGCACGGAGTACGTTGAGACGCTCAAAACGCTTCATGACATTGCGTTTTTTGCGGATCTTGCCGCCAACGCGGAGACTGGCATGCTGAGACATTGTTACACCTCAATAGTTATATGGTTAATTACTGAAAAAATTCGATTTTCAAGTTGTACATCTGTATAATATGGCTTATATTTTAAAATATTCAAGTTTAAAAGGTATTTTTTCGGGAATTTTTTATCCCTGACACAGCTTTACAAAGATTTGGCAATGTTTTGCAGAAGACACAAAAAGAGTTGTTTGGCGACGGAAAAACCTCCGATATCGGCGTATAAGTGGTGCATAAAAGCACTTTTTGCTGTCGGCGGAGTTGGTTGTTTAAACAGAAAATTATTGCTGAGTACCGGGTTGGCAGCCGCGCTTTTGCCTGCTTTATCGGGCGAAACGGTATCTTTTACCGTGGCGGCAACTGCCGATCTGCACGGCAGAAGCCGGCAGTTCCAAGCGTATATCGCCCCTGAAATCGCCAAACTTTACTCCGCAGTTCCTGACTCAACGATCTATGCGGATATCGGCGATGCGGTGCAAGGTTCATTGCCGCTTTTGCTGGCACGGGGCAAGGGTTTTCTGCCGCAACTGAGCCGGGCGGGGTGTCAGCTGTTTGTTCCCGGCAATCACGAACTGGATTACGGAATTGCAGCATTTCAGGAGCTGCTGGAAGAATTTTCAGGCGAAATACTTATCGGCAATCTTAAAACCCCCGGTCTGTCCGGCAAGGTGAAGAACTTTACCATCCGTGAATTCGGCGGGATCAAGGTGGCATTTATCGGTTCCATGCCGCAGTATATGCAGAATCTGTATTCCCTTGAACGGGGTGCATTGCGTTTGAAGCCGGAGCCGCTGAGTCTGCGGAAAAATATTGACTCCGCCCGTCAGGCGGGTGCCGAAGTCTTTATCCTGCTGCGTCACGCCGGGATCTACGGCAGCGGATGTACTTTGCGGGAGCTGCTTGAAGCTGCGCCTGAGCTTGATCTGGTCATCGGCGCTCATACTCATCAGTCGGAAGCGGGATTGCGGCACGGCGACAGCTGGTACGTTCAGCCGCCCGCTCACGGTCTGGGTTTGGCAATATGCAAGGTTACGCTCGACTGCAAACTGCGGCGCGTCAGGCAGATCGAATCGCATATAATGGAATTTCCCGATGGGGGCGAAGATGAGTTTGCTTTGGGCAAAACTTTGATCCCCGGCAGCGGCTCTGCAGAGTTTGCCGTTGAGCTGCTGCGGCAAAAAATGCCAAGCGATCTGGCACTTTGCACAACAGAAAAAAACGAAGCTCTGCGGCAGCTGACGGAAAAACCGCAGCTGACTTTGAACGAATGTTATCAGCTGTTCCCCTACTTTGACCGGATCGTGACCGTACAGGTCAGCATCGGGGAATTACGAAGGATCGCCGATGAGGTTCAGCAGCTGGCAAATGAGCGCGATCTGGCGCTTCTGACCGGCGGTTTCCGGCTGAAGAATGACCCGCAGGGGCGGGTGGATATTCAGCTCCCTGCCGATAAAAAGATATATACGCTTAGTTTGCCGCTCTACATAGCTTCTGGCGCAGGCGGCAAATTGCCCGCGGTCAGGCGGATTCTGGCGCGGAAAATAGATTCTTCCCGGTTGAAAACAGCTCCCTGCATATTGGAAATAATTGCAGAAAGCATAAAATAAGGATAAGACAGAATATGAAGAAGCCCATTTCTTACATCGACCGTATGGAAATTTTTGAGCATTGCGTTACGCTTTACCCCGTAGTTTCCAGCGAATTTTGTGCCGGACGCAGCGCTTTGGAAGTTATCCGCCAGCTGGGTGAAGGCGGCGCCGTGATCTTCCAGCTGCGGGAAAAACATCTCTCCGACCGCGAACTTTATACCCTCGGCTGCGAAGCGCGGAAGATCGCCGATGAATACAGTATGCTTTTTATGCTGGATGACCGGCTCGATGTTGCCATGGCGTGCAATGCCGATGGCGTGCATCTGGGGCAGGACGATCTGCCCGTTGAAGCGGCGCGGAAGATCGCTCCCGAAATGATCGTGGGAGTATCGACCCATAATATACCCGAAGCTCAAGCCGCCTGCCGCGGCAAATGCAGTTATTTGAACATCGGCCCGATCTATCCGACCAACACCAAAAGTGTTGCCTGCGGCGCGCTGGGGCTGGAGGCGCTCAAGACCATACCGCAGGTGATCGACTGCCCCTTTACGGTCATGGGGGGGATCAAGGCAAAGCATATACCGGAACTGACCAGCGCCGGGGCGCAGCGGATTGCAATGGTTACTGAAATCACGCAAGCGGAAGATATTGCCGGGAAAGTCCGCGAATTACTGAAACTTTTTTGAATAAATGTCTTGAAATATTTTCAGCAGGATGTAAATTAACAGAAAATATTTCATGCGCGATAATATAATCTGTAGAAAAGGAGAAAATATCATGTCCAGAAATTACAAGATTGCAGTCCTGCCCGGCGACGGAACCGGTCCCGAAGTTGTGGCTGAAGGTTTGAAAGTAATGCGCGCTGCGGCTGAAAAATTCAACTTCAGCTTCAGCGAAACCGTTTTCAACTGGGGCGGCGAACACTATCTTGCCACCGGTGAGATCCTGCCCGAAGATGCGGTGGAAACCCTTAAAAAGTTCGATGCAGTCTTTCTGGGGGCGATCGGGCATCCCAAGGTCAAACCCGGTATTCTGGAAAAAGGTATTCTGCTGAAATTGCGCTTCGAGCTGGATCAGTACATCAATTTGCGCCCGATCAAACTTTTCCCGGGCGTGGAAACTCCGCTGGCAAACAAGCAGCCCGAAGATATTGACTACGTTGTGGTGCGCGAAAATACCGGCGGTATCTACACGGGTATCGGCGGCGTTTCCATGAAGGGTACCAAGCACGAAGTCGCCTGCCAGAGTGAAGTTTACAACTATCATCAGGTGGAACGCTGCGTGCGTTACGCGTTTGAACTGGCGAAGAAGCGTCACAGCAAGGAAAATCCGTGGCGCGGACTTTCGGCAGAAGATATCGCTGCGGGCAAGACTGCCCAGTTGACTCTCTGCGGCAAGAGCAATGTTCTGACCTACGTGTTTGACTTGTGGGAACGGGTCTTCTATCAGGTGGCCGAAGAGTATCCTGAAGTCAAAACCGCTTACTGCCATGTGGATGCTACTACGATGTGGATGGTCAAGAACCCCGAATGGTTCGACGTTATCGTGACCAACAACATCTTCGGCGATATCATCACCGACCTCGGCGCGATGACTCAGGGCGGTATGGGTATTGCTGCGGGCGGGAATTTGAATCCCACCGAAGGCGGCGTGAGTATGTTTGAACCCATCGGCGGTTCGGCGCCCAAATATACGGGCATGAACATCATCAACCCGCTGGCGGCAGTCTGCGCGGGCGCGATGCTGCTGGATTTCCTCGGCGAAAAGGAAGCGGCGGCGGCGATCGAAAAGTCGGTGGCATATGTTACCGGCAACAAACTCGAATCCATGGCGGCGGGCAAGATGGGCTACAGCACCACCGAAGTCGGTCAGCTGGTAATCGACAACCTCTGAGCATTTGATATTGCAGATGCAAGGAGCGGCTCCGGCAGAGAATAAATCGGTTGCAGCGGCAAATCCCCTGTGGAGGAGCTGCTGCAAGCATTACGTCTTTGCCGATACTCTCAGCGATGAACTTCGCGGCGCGTTCCGCGATGCGGAGCGCTTGCTGGCGGGAGCGGATCTGATCAAAAATTCCCGGTCAACTACGGCCGGGATTTTTTCCTTGAACGGTAAAAAGTATTTTATCAAGCGCAGCAATGCCACCGGCTGGTTTGAACGGCTGCGGCGCTGCGGCAGACTTTCGCGGGCGGAACGCAACTGGAAAATGGCTGCCGAACTGCAAAAAATCGGTGTGCGTACTCCCGAAGTTTATATGGCGCTTGCCACGGGCAAATTTCTGCCGGGGGCGTGCTATCTGATAACCGAGAATCTGGAACCGCCGATGAATATAGCGCAGAATCTGGTGGAAATGCTGAACTTCTACCGCCAGCCGGAAGCGCTTTTCAAAGAAATCTGCCGTCTGGCTTTCAAGCTGCACGAAAATGGTTTTCTCCACGGCGATCTGAAGCTGAGCAACTTTCTGGCGCTGCGGCAAGCTGACGGCAGTTTTGAACTCGGTCTTTTTGATCTGGACGGCAGCGTTAAACTCAGCTGTAAAGCAAGTGAGTTTAAGCGGATAAAAGAGTTGGCGCGGATGGCTTCATCGTATCTGCATTGCGCACTGTATCAGAATCTGGTCGGCAAAGAAGATATTGCAAGCATTCTGCGGCAATGGGCGGAAGCATATCAGGCGGTCGGCGGCAGGGATTATTCGGAAAATCCTCAGTATCTGCGTCGGGCGGAAAAGTTTTTGAAAGTTTATAACCGATTGTGATCAAGTTTTATGAATAAAGAAAAATGGCTGTGCTGGATGGATTCGACCCACGATCCTTACTTTAATATGGCAATGGATGAAGTTCTGCTGGCAAATTCTCCGCTGCTGGCAGGCAAAGTGCTGGTGCGGATCTACCGCTGGGATCGGCCGTCGGTATCTTTCGGCAGTTCTCAGCTCTGCCCGACGGAGTTGAGCAGTAATTATACTCTGGTGCGGCGTCCTACCGGTGGCGGAGTGGTCTATCACGATGTGGATCTGACCTATACAGTCGTAGTTCCGCCGGGGCATAAAATAATGAGCCTTGACCGTATGGAAAGTTATAAGATCTTTCACGAAGCATTGCTGGATAAGATGACCGAAAACGGCGTGGCAGCAGTACTGGAAAGTCACGGCAGCGAACACGTTGACCGGGCAACGATGCAATGTTTTGTATCGCCCAGCAAATTCGATCTGGTAGCGCCATCGGGCAGTAAATATGCGGGCGCCGCCCAGCGGAGAACCCGCAACGGCATATTGCATCAGGGCAGCATCAAGCTGGAAGCCGCCAACGGCAGCTGGGATAGACTTTGTGCGGAGCTGCTGGAATCGCTTAAACTCAAGTTCGATGTGGAATATGAATCCTGGCAGCCGCCGCAGGAGTTGATCGACGAAGCCGTTAAATTGGCAGAAGATAAGTATTCAGGCGAAAAGTGGAATTTGCACCACGAATATTGAACGCGCAGGGATGGAGAAAAATGGCAGGAGATATTGAAAAACTGAAAAAACAGCTGGATTTCGTTTTCAACAATCCTGCATTGCTCAAAGAGTCGCTGACTCACCGCTCTTATTCGGTGGAAAATAAGCTCTCCTACGATAATCAGCGGTTGGAATTTCTGGGCGATGCGGTTTTGGAAATCGTGCTGACCGAATATTTGTATAATCTTTACCCCGATGCAGATGAAGGGGTTATGACCAAGATGCGTTCGGCGCTGGCTCAGCAGGAAGCGATTGCAAAGCTGGCACGCTGTATGGATCTGGGCAGCTATATGTATATAGGCAGGGGCGAGGCAGCTTCCGGCGGTGCTGACCGTGATTCGACCTTGTGCGACCTGTTTGAAGCGGTGCTGGGCGCCTGCTATCTGGATCAGGGGTTGGAAACGGCGCGGAAGTTTGTGCTGAAACTGATAAAGAGTAATTTCCCTGCGCCACACCGATTGCTTTCCAATTTGAATCCCAAAGGCTCTTTGCAGGAATACACTCAGCACAAGTTCGGCTGCCCGCCGAATTACAATGTGCTGAGTGTAAACGGCCCTGAACACAATCCCGTGTACGATGTGGAAGTAAGTGTAAGCAATTACAGCGCCCGCGGTGAAGGCGGTTCGCGCCGTCAGGCAGAGTTTGCCGCCGCTGCTGCGCTGCTGGAAGTGCTGGCAAGCAAAGACCCCATGGTGCTGGAGTTCGGAGTTAAAGCAGGCCGTATGGCAGAAGGTATAGAGTGATGTATAAAATCAATATGGTTCCGGAAATAATCTTCGGCTGCGGTGCGGTCAAAACGCTTGCAGGTCGGATCCCTGCTCAGGCAAAGGTGCTTATTGTAACTTCGCCAAGTGCAGAAAAAAACGGCAATCTGGCTGAATTGTGCGCCGCGCTGGGTTCGGATATAACAACAAATATTTATGCGGAAACCGCGCCTGAACCGACGATCCAGGAAGTGGATAAAGTGCGGAAAATTTTCCGTCAGGGCAAATACAATGCGGTGATCGCCCTCGGCGGCGGCAGCGTGCTGGATGTGGGCAAGGTTACTGCCGCGGCTGCATCCAGCGATATACCCACCGCAGATTTTTTCTACAATCGCGCCGCATTGCCCGAACGGGGCGTGTTTATGGCGGCATTGCCCACCACGGCGGGCACAGGTGCGGAAGTTACACCCAACGGAGTTTTTACCGATAAGGAAAGCAATATCAAACAGTCGATCCGCGGTGGAACGATCCTGCCTGCGCTGGCGCTGGTGGATCCCGGATTCTGTGTCAGCTGCCCCGCGGCGCTTACGGCTGCCAGCGGGCTGGATGCGCTGACTCAGGGGATCGAATCATATATTTCGCGCAACAGCAACAACACTACCCGCGCGCTGGCGGCGCAGGGGGTAAAACTGATCGATCAGGCGATCGAAAAAGCCTTCCGCACCCCCGATGACCTTGCTGCCCGCAGCGATATGAGCGAAGGCACGCTGCTGGGGGCGATGGCGTTTGCCGTCAGCGGATTGGGCGCAGTTCACGGTTTGGCGCATCCGCTGGGGGCAAAGCTGCATCTGCCTCATGGGTTGGTTTGCGGTATTCTGCTGGGTAAAGTGTTGGAACACAACAGTGTGGTTTGCCGCAAACAGTTGACTGAATTGGCAGAGTTCACAGGCTACAGCAGCGCGGAACAGCTGATCGGCCGCGTTTATGAGCTGCTGGAAAAATTCAATATTGATCCCCGTTTGGCTGCTTACGGACTTAAAGCGGAAGATTTGCCGTGGATCGTGGGCAATTCCCGCTCCGGCAGTATGCGTGCCAATCCGAGAGATTACACCGATGCGGAGTTGACCGCTCTGCTGGAAGAAATAATGTAAAAAGGAATCCCGACCTTATGGAGAAAAAATCAAAGATATTGGCAGTCGGCGCCAATCCCGCATGGCAGAAGGTTTTGGAATTCAACGCATTGACCCGTAACAGCGTAAACCGTGCTGAATCGATGTGGGCGTTTGCTTCGGGCAAGGGCATCAACTTTGCCCGGGCAGCGCGCTGCTGGGGCCGCGCGGAGGTGGATTTGCTGCAGTTTGCCGGCGGAGATAACGGTAAACTGCTGCTGAACGATCTGGCGCGGGAAACTTTGGCGGTGAAAACCATTGCTTCGACAACGCCCACCCGCAGCTGCATAACCTGTCTGAGCGCTGACGACAACAGCATGACCGAGCTTATTGAGCCGTCGCAAGCGCCGGGGACAGCTGCCGAAGCGGAGGCATTGGCGTATGTGGAATCCATGCTGCCGCAGGCGGATGCGCTGGCGATTTGCGGTCAGCTGCCCGGCGGGATGGATATGGATTTTTATGTTAAATGCGTGCAAATGGCGCAGAAATCCGAAAAGCTGCTGCTGATCGATTCGTGGAAAAATATTGCGCAGGTGCTGCAATATGCTTCAGGCGCTATTCTCAAGATCAATGCCGACGAACTCAAAGCGCTGACGGGAATCGACAATGTGAATACTGCGCTTAAACTGCTTTTCGACTCTTACGGTTTGAAAGCTGCTGCCATAACCAACGGCAGCGGCAAGGCGTATTTTGCCGCTGACGGCAAACTTTACAATTACACATTGCCCAAGCTGCCGAAGATCGTCAATCCGGTCGGCTCAGGCGATACGGCATCGGCGGTGCTGTTGAGTTCGCTGCTGGATGATATTGCCTGCGAAGACGCCTTTGCCTACGCTCTGGCGGCGGCATCCGCCAACTGCCTGAGTATGAAATGCGGCGAATTTGAGTTGGAAACGGCTTTGGATCTTTACGAAAAAATCACAATAGAATCAACAGATTTATAAAAAACTGATAATTAAAAAGGAGAGCTTTATTATGGGGACAATCGGAACTCCGCTCAGTCCGAGCGCAACTAAAGTCATGCTGCTGGGTTCAGGCGAACTGGGTAAGGAAGTGGCGATCGAGCTGATGCGTCTGGGCGCCGAAGTAGTGGCAGTTGACCGCTATGCCAACGCTCCTGCCATGCAGGTGGCGCACCGTTTTCACGTTATAAATATGCTGGATGAAGAAGCGCTGCGCACTGTTATCAAGCGCGAACAACCCGATTATATCGTGCCCGAGGTGGAAGCGATTGCCACTCAGGTTCTGCTGCAGGCCGAAGCTGAAGGTTTTACCGTGATCCCCACCGCCAGAGCGACCAATCTGACCATGAACCGTGAAGGCATCCGCCGGCTGGCGGCAGAGGAACTCAAAGTCAAAACTTCGCCTTACCGCTTTGCTTCCACCTACGGCGAATTTAAGGAGGCGGTACAGGCTATCGGCATACCCTGTGTGGTCAAGCCGATCATGAGTTCTTCGGGCCACGGTCAGAGCGTTATCCGCTGCGAAAGCGATATCGACAAATCCTGGGATATGTCGCAAACCGGCGGCCGCGCCGGTGCAGGACGGGTGATCGTGGAAGGTTTTATTGACTTTGATTACGAAATAACGCTGCTTACGGTGCGGCATATCAACGGTACCAGCTATCTGGAACCCATCGGGCATCATCAGGTCAACGGCGATTATCAGGAATCCTGGCAGCCCCAGGCGATGAGCAGCAAGGCGCTGGCAGAAGCGCAGCGTATTGCCGGCTTGGTGACGGGTGCGCTGGGCGGCAGAGGGATCTTCGGTGTGGAACTTTTTGTCAAAGGTGACGAAGTGATCTTCAGCGAAGTGTCGCCGCGACCCCACGATACGGGCATGGTTACGCTGCTGTCGCAGGATCTTTCGGAATTTGCGCTGCACGCCCGGGCGATTCTGGGGCTGCCGATACCCAATATTGCGTTCCACGGTCCTTCGGCTTCCAAAGCGGTGGTGGTGGAAGGCTGCAGCCACGAAGTCAAGTTCAACAATCTGGGTAAAGTGCTGGCTCAGCCCAACACCGCGATCCGCATTTTCGGTAAACCCGAAACCGGCGGACATCGCCGCATGGGCGTATTGCTGGCGCGGGATGAATCGGTGGAAAAAGCGGTGGAACAGGTTATGCAGATGCGCAAAGATCTGGAGATCCAGTTGTAAGTGTTGGAGTTTGAAGCGCCGGATTGGCGGCAGCTGCACAGTTCGCTGGCTCGCCGCAGAAGGTTTGCATTTTGTCCTGTTGCTTACTATCTTTATCATGTGCCGGGGCGTGACGGTTATGCCGATATGCCCGGATCGTGGCGCAATGAACTCTATTGCGCCAAGCATGAGTTGAGCAGTAAAGGCTGGGTTTGGGAGTTTTTCCGGCGCTCGCTGCATAAATACTATCAGCCTAAAGCCGGATTCAGGCACAATAAATTTGCCGATTTTCTGAAAGAACATTTTGAGTACGAATTTACTCTGTTGGAAAATGGTGAATATGAGCATGATCCGAAAATCGTTCACCGCGTGACAGAGCTGTACAACAACTCAATGACGCCGGAAGATTTTTATGATCTGGCGATTTTGCAGTTGAAACAACTTTTGGAGCATTGGCTCAATACTCCGCTTTACAACTTGCTGAACAAGCTGCCGATGCTGAATTTCAGGCTGGAACCTGACGGGTTTTGCTGGCAGCTGGGCAGCGTAAATTTTGTTACTGCGCCCGATTTGCTATGGACGGCGGAAGGAAAGTTCAACGTGCTGGATCTGAACAGTTATTGCAGCAGCGAAGAGCAATTGCGGCACGGCGAGTTGTTCAGAGCATATATCTGGCGTTTTATGCGTATAGCGCCCGAAGTTGTGGCGGTGCATAATTATGACTTGCAGACGCTGCAATATACGTTGGTCGGCCGCAGCGGCGAGGATTTCAGAGAAGTTTTTCTGAAACTTGCCGGCGAAGCTGCCATGTGGCGGGATTACCTGCTGCGTCAGTCGGAAGCTGCCGTGCAGAATAATTGGCTTTATGCGCGCAAAGAGAATTGCCGCTGCTGCCGTTTCAGCGCTGTTTGCCCTGCCAACGGTGCTGTGATCGAAGAATAACAAATATACGGAAAGTGGAAAATGAAGAATATAACAATGTCGGATCGGTTTTTATCCTGCCGCACCCTGATCCTTTGGAGTGTGGTGTTGTTGCTGCTGTGCGGATGCAGCAGTAATAACGCCATTTACGAAACGATGTTCCAGAATACGGTGCAGAAGGCGGGGAAACAAGTCTTTCCTTCGTTGGTATATATCAAGGTAGTGCAGGAAAATCTGGACAGCGGTCGTCAGAGCAGCGCTTCTTCCAGCGGCAGCGGGGTAATAATTTCTGCCGATGGCGAAATTGTCACCAACTACCACGTTATCGACAAAGCCGTGTCGATCCGCTGCCTTTTGAACGACGGCAGAGCCTTTGATGCCGAGCTTATCGGCAGCGATAAGGATACTGATTTGGCATTGCTCAAACTCAAATTGCCCGAAAATACTCCCGATTTACCCTATGCGGAGTTTACCGACCGCAAGATCACCGAAGGCGAATTTGTTATGGCAATGGGGGCGCCGTGGGGATTGAGCCGCTCCATTTCCATTGGTATCATATCCTGCGCCGACCGCTATCTGCCGGGGCGCAGCGAATACAGTTTGTGGTATCAGAGCGATGCGGCGATCTCGCCGGGCAACTCCGGCGGACCTATGATCGACACCGACGGCAAGATCGTGGGGATCAATACGCTGGGGATGTTTTCCGCAGGAGCGCTGGCGTTTACGATTCCTGCCGATACGGTGCAGGTGGTGCTGCCGCGCTTGCGCACCTACGGAAAAGTAAACTGGGCTTGGTTCGGATTGCGTTTTCAGCCGCTGAAAGATTTTGAGCGCAATATCTATCTGCCCTATAAGCAGGGAGTGCTGATTGCCGGTACCGAGAGCGGCAGCCCCGCCCGAAAGGCAGGGTTTGAAGTCAACGATCTGCTGCTGGCGATCAATGGCGAAGCTGTTACTGCGGAAACGGCTGAAGATTTGAGCGGATTGTACCGCAAGCTCGGATTGATGAAGTTCGGTCAGCAGGTGGTGTTTACTGTTTTGCGGGAAAATAAAACGCTGGAAATCAGCTGCAATGCCGCCGAAAAGGGCAAAGTCGAGGGCGAAGAAGTCGCTTGTGAAAAACTGGGATTTACCGCCAAGGCGATCAATCGTTTTGACAATCCCAATCTCTATTTCTACCGCGCCAAAGGGGTGTTCGTTTTCGGCGTCAAACCCCGCAGTCCAGCTCACCGGGCGGGGGTGATGAAGAACGATATTATTGTGGCGCTGAACAACCGTAATATAACTTCGCTGGAAGAGTTGCTGGCGTCGTATATGCAGGCAGAACAGAGTGCCGAGCGCAACCGCCGATCAGTCATCAAAGTCATGCGCAACGGTACGGTTATTCAGCTGCCGCTTTACTGGATGGAATAATTTAACGAAAGGTTGGGTCAATTATGCAGTTGCTTCGTTTCAAACTGTTGTCGGTGCTGCTGACAACAGCGGCATGGTGCAGCGTCAGCGCAGCTTTGGAACTGGCTGAGGTGCAGAAAAAGTTTCAAGCATCTCAGGTGGATGTGGTATATAAACTTCAATACGATGCCCGTGGTGAGGCAACTCCGGCAATCGGGATATTGTGCAGCGCGTGCAATGCTTTTCATGACGGGAATCCGGCTGAATTACTCGAAGACGGCCGCGATCTGCAGCTTAACGGCTATGTGGTGGCGCCCGCACAGGTGGTGATCCCCAATATTTTTATTGAACCTGATATGGTAAAAGAGCTGATCGTACAGCAGGGCGGCGAACGGGTTAAAGCCAAAGTGCTTACGGTTTATCCTGAACAGGGGGCAATGCTTTTACAGCTGGATAGCCCTTTGAAGGATTGCATCCCGCTTAAATTCAGTTCCGGAGAAAAGCCGAAAGGCGCATTTTATACTTACAGTCGAATTTGCGAAGATGGTTTCTGGCGCAGTCGCCTTAAACCTTTTGCCCCTGATTCAGGGCAGGAGTTCGTTCCGGAAGGCGTCTATCGGGGATTGCCCGGCTTTTCGCTGATACTGGATGCCCAGGGCAATGCTGTTTCCATTTTGGGTAACAGCAACAGCAGCAACCGTGCCGATGAATGGCGCGAAGTATATACCAAATGGCAGGGGATTCCGTGGGAAAAGCTGGAACAGGATCGTGCTCATTTGCTGCGGGAACTGGAAAAATCGGTTTTTCCTGCAACAGTTTTTTTCAAGGAACAGAATATTTCGCGGCGTACCCGCTTGCAGTACGGCGAACCGATCATGGAAATTTCCGGCTGCGCATTTGTCCTGCCCGACGGCAAATTGGTAATGCCGCTTTTGCTGACTCCTCAGCAGCATGGTTTGATCAAAAACATTCTGCTGCATCTGCCTTCGGGCGATGTGGAGGCAAAAATTGAGTCGATAATGAAAAACTTCGGTTTGGCTGTATTGGCTC
Organism: Lentisphaerota bacterium; assembly: GCA_015061545.1. GTDB lineage: Bacteria > Verrucomicrobiota > Lentisphaeria > Victivallales > Victivallaceae > SIG78. The sequence goes on from SUWJ01000003.1 coordinate 56,441, forward strand.
CGCAACAGAAGATTGTGCTGCCGCCGATCGCGCCCGCAGCAGCAAGTTTGAGTCAGTTTGTCGGCAAGATGGTTTGGAGCGCAGGGGTGAATATTTACAACCGTAAACTCGGTTTCAGGATATACTGCGATGTGCTGGGCAAAATCAGCCGCGGTTATCGCAACCACAGTTTCGGCGGGGCGTTTAAACTCAACAGCGATATGTTTGTTTTTTCGCTGGACGGCGAAAAACTGCTGGGGGTGAATATCCCCGTTCGCGCTTTTGATTATCAGCGGGAACTGCCGCTGCTGGACAGCGGGGAGCTGACCGCTTTGCTGAATGATAAACAGGAATGTCTGAGCGCTTCGGCAATGAGTACGCCTGCTGAGGAAACTGCCGATATGGGTATAGAGTATCAGCCGATGAATCAGGAGCTTGCCAAGTCAATGAATCTGGAGCATTTTACCCGCAACGGCAGCGAAGGGCTGCTGATAAGCTATGTTTATCCGGGCAGTACCGCCCAAAAAATCGGCTTGAAAGCAGGCGATGTATTGCTTAAACTGCTGCTGCCCAACGGCGGCAAACCCATCCGGCTGGAAGGACGTTCCTACGCCGGTGATGAAGAAGTACAATTTCCGTGGGAAGAACTTGACCGTATCCCGGAAATGTATTTCAGCGAGATCCCTGAACCGTGGAAAGGGGTGAATACGCCGTTGAACAGCCGTTTAAACAGTATCGGCATCGGGCAGAAGCTGCAGATGATTGCCATATGCAGCGGCAAACTGACCACGAAGGAGTTTACCATTGCCGCCGCTCCGATCCATTACGAAGTTGCTGCCGCCAGCCGTTCCGAGTCCTGGGGCTGGGAAGTGCGCAATATGACTTACGAGGTGCGGCGGTATTTCCGCATGGGGCGGAGCAAAGCAGGCGTGATCGTGGCAGATGTATTTGCCGGTTCTCCTGCCTCCACTGCCGGTTTGCGCCCGTTCGAGATCATAACAGCGGTCAACGATCGGAGCGTACATAATGTTGAGGAGTTCAACGCCGCGCTCAAAGGAGCCGCTGAGGTGCGTTTGTCCGTCCGCCGTCTGGCAACTGAACGGGTGATAACGGTAAAACCCAAAACCGGGCCGAGATTGTAACAATTTTACAGGCAACAGTAACAGGGAAATGAGATATGACAGATGAAAGATCCAGCGCAGTTCAATGGGGAATGTCGCGCTCCGATATGATCGTTTTCCCCATTGGTGCAACCGAACAGCACGGACCGCATCTGCCCGTGAATACCGACAGCGTACTGGCAGAATACTTTGGTCGTAAGATCGCCGATTACTTTGATTGTGCCATGCTGCCGGTGCAGAGTATTGCCAGCAGTTTGGAACACTCCGGGTGGCGGGGGAGCTTTTCGCTGCGTCCGCAAACGTTGATTTCGCTGGTACACGATATTGCCGAAGAAGCCGAGCGCCAGAATTATACGGTTATGATCATCGTTACCGGGCACGGCGGAAACTTTCCGCTGGGACCCGCCTGCCGCGACTGGAACCGGCGCGACCGCAAGCTGAAACTGCTGCTGGTCTATCCGTTTATACACGCCGACAGCATGATGCGCAAGGATCGCATGGATATACACTCAGGCGAATACGAAACTGCCGTAATGCGCTATATAAGCGGTGCAGAGCTGGCATTTAACGGCGATTATATCTGCGGTAATCAGAGCTTTTTGAAGCAATCAGATTTGAATACCTTCGGTATGGGGCACTTGAATCCTCACGGTATAATCGGTTATCCGGCCGATGCCGATTTGAGTCTGGGCAGACGCCTGACGGAACATCTGATCACCGCTTCGATTCAGGAAGTTGAAGAGCGCTTGGCGCTGCTGGCCAAATCTCCCCGTTACTGCGGCAGCGGCGGATTGTATTTAAGGCAATGCACCCGCGAGGATATGCCGCAGCTGCGGGAGCTGATTGCCAGGGTGGGGTGGAATCAGATCGACCGCGATTTTGAAAATTTCCTCGATCATGGCGAAATCTGGAGCATGATCCATTTGAACCGTCCCGTGGGCTGCGGAGCTTGGATAAAGCGCTCCGGCGATATTGCTTGGATCGGAATGGTCATAACCCTGCCTGAATGGCGCGGCTGCGGCATTGCTCCGCAGATCATGGGCAAACTTATTGAACGCAGCAGCCATTTGAAATATCATCTGCTGGATGCCTCGGCGATGGGCGAAAAGGTTTACCGCAAAATGGGTTTTGCTGATATGTACAAAGTTACCCGCATGAAGCTGCCGCAAAAATTAACTCCTCCGAAGGATTGTTCTCTGCAATGGCAGCAATTCAAAGGCGCGGCGGCTGATCTGCCCTGGACGGACAACTGCGACCCCATGATTGACCGGCTTTTACAGCAAAATCCCGAAACGTTTTACTGCGGAAGCCTCAACGGCAGGATCGTTGCCTGGTTTGCACTCCGTCCCGGACGCAAATCTCAGCATATGGGACCGTTGTATGCGCAGGATCATCAGGCGGCAGCTTCGGCAGCTGCCTATGCTGTATCGGTTGCAGGAGCGGGGGAGCTGACGATAGATATTATGAATTATCAGACGGAATTTTTCCGGTATTTGCAGGACAACGGTTCTGAATTATGTCGGGATTTTCTGCGGATGTCGCTGCCGGAAATTGCTGCAGAACGGATGCAGTCGGAAAATATGTTCGCCGCCGTCGGGCCGGAATACGGTTGAGCCGCTGCCGGGCAAAACAAGCTGAATTGAGATCATCTCGGCAAATCCACCACACAGCGGAAGCCGGTATCGGAGAGATCAAAGTTGTACGAGTGCGCCGCCGCGCGGGCAAAACGCTGGGAGAGTTTGAAACTTCCCCCCTTGGCGGTGTAGTATTGACGGCTGCCCGGATTGGTCACCAGTTCCCGCGCGTTGCCGGTCATATCGTAAACTCCGTAGACCGATTTGTCCAATGGGTAAGAGGCTGCCGTTACGGGTACCGAACGGACAACTGCGGAGCTGTCGCTGCTTACACAGGCGTGATTATCGAAGTATTCTGAACCCCACACATAATCCCTGCCATCGACTCCGCGGGCTGCTTTTTCCCACTCCAGCGCGGTAGGCAACCGATAGTTCAGAGAACTTTTGCCGCTCATATAACTGCAATAGGCTTCGGCGGCTTCGCTGGTGACACCGATTACCGGCATCAACGGCAGATAAGGAGCCAGCAAATTGCCCTGATCGTCCCACAACGGCACCAGCTGGCGGCCGGTGGGGGCGTTGACTCTGGCGCGGTAGCGTTCGCGCAAATTTTTATCTTCGATGGATTTCCAGAACTCCAGATATTCGGCGATCGTCACTTCGTTGCGGGCAATAAAGAATCCGGGCAGCTGGGTGCGCGCCTGCTGGTCGTCGAAGGTGCGCTCGCCGAAGATAAAACTGCCGCCGGGTATGTAGATCATATTATCGGGGAAGCGGGCGGGAATATCCAGTTTCAGGATCTCCTGCTGATCCCGCTCCACCGCTACAGGAAACTGCATTATCTTGCGGTTGCCGCGTTGGGCGGTAATAAGGTAAAGCCCCGCCTGAAGAGTGTTCACTTCGGGCGCAGTTTTCAAAATAAGCGGCATTGGTTCTGCGCTTTCAGAGGGTTTTTCCGGATCGTTATTCTGCAATTTTACCGCCGAGAGCTGAACATCGGCAGGAGTGATGCTCACCGAGAGTTCGCCTTCATTTTTTTCGATCATTTCCACCTTGCGCCGCAGATCGGGGCTGTATTCCATGATTTTTTCTGAAAGATTTTCGGGCAGCTGATGAAAACGCTCCGCCGCCTGATCCAGCAGCGATTCATGGTTTACCGCCAGCGCAAACTGCACCTGATTGGTCATCAGCCGGGTGAAAAGCGGAATCAATTTGGCTTTGTCGATATTGAGCTGCGCAAGATACAGCAGATCTTCCCACGCGTTGTTGCAGGAAATGGTAAACTCATTGCCCGCTTGCAGAAAACGGCGGCGCAGCGCATCGGCATTGCCGTAGGTTTCGGTTTTGCCCGTCTGGGTAAAAATGTCGTTGAGCTTGTTGCGGGCGGAAGTTGCCATATTGCGGGAACTTTCGCAATTATCCAGCGAGTTGAGTACATTGCTCATTACGGTTTGGGCTTCCAGATGATTCTGCAGCGCCAGCGTAGCGTTCCACGCCGCCAGCGTCAGCAGCGCTGCCAGCAGCGTTACCGGCACCAGCGGGCGGCGGCGGATAAGTTTGAAAAAGCGGTAAAGCGGCAGCGGCGAGTATGCCGATACAGGATATTTTGCCAGATGATTACGCACGTCCGACAGCAGCGCGATCACCGTTTTATATCGGCGGGATTTATCGTGATCCATCGCTTTCAGGGTGATTGCTTCCAGCTCGAATGGTATCCGGCGGCGGGGGGCGCGGCGGCGGGGGCGCAGAAATTTGCGGTACACCACGTCGCGCATCAGCTGGGTCACGGTGGACGCTCCATCGTAGGGCGACTGCTCCCAGGTCAGGATCGAATAGAGGATCGTACCCAGCGCGTAAACATCGGTCTGCTCATCCACATCGGCGGTGGTTCCCGTTACCTGTTCAGGCGCCATAAAGGCGGGCGTGCCGCTGATTTTGTTGAGGGATTCCTCGTTCTCATCGGCGCCGGGATCTTCGGGCAGGGCGCCCAGTTCGATCTTGCGGGCGCTGTTGGAGTTATCGTTCTCTTTGCGGTAGATCGCCAAACCCCAGTCGGCAATAAACACTTCCCCGTAATCCCCCACCATGATATTGGCAGGTTTCAAATCGCGGTGGATGATCCCCTTGCTGTGGGCAAAAGCCACTCCGTTGCAGATGGATACAAAAATTTCCAGCAACCGTTGCCGCGTATAGGTTTTGATGGTTTCCGGATCGTTTTCCTTGAGTTTGTGCAAGATATTCGCCAGCGTAACGCCTTCCACCCGCTTCATGGTAAAATACGCCCCCGCATCGTCGAACACCCCCAGCTGATGCACCGGGATCACATTGGGGTGGTCGATCTGGGCGGTGATGCGCGCTTCGCGGATAAATCCGGTAACGTAATTGAGCTGGTTGCGGTACGCCGGGCGCAGGATCTTGATGGCGATTTCGCGGTGCAGCACGGGGTCGTGAGCCGAAAAAACCGTACCGATGCCGCCAATGCCGATCGTGACCATATTTTGCAGAACGCCAATGGTCGGCTCGCTGTCGGAGCCCAGCATCTTTTTCAGTTCTTCGTCAGTAATTTCATTGCCATGACTGTCCGAAAGCGGCGGAGCCATAATGGTTTTACCGCCCAGAGTTTCAATTTCAGGCTCTGCATTGTTAAGCGGCAGATCAAAATTTTCGTCAAAGGCTTTCTTCATAAATATTCTTTCCTGCGGCGAAACGCGGTTCAGTTTTTACGCCGGTTCCGGCTGAATGAGCGCTGCTTTGCCGGGCTGACAATGCTTGAATCAGCAGAACTTAACGGCGGCGCTTTCTGGCATCCAGCGGTTTGGCTTGTTCCATCCAGAAGTTCAGCTTGTCGCAGAAATCCCGATAGTCAGTTGCTCCCGCGGGCTTGGTCAGCACGATCCGCGGCAGTTTATCCACTTCGGGCAGCGAGCCGAAGACAAAACAGCGCGCTTCCTGCTGGCGGCCGAAATCGTAATCTTCCAGCGCCACGACTACGGCAGCAAGTTCGCCCTGCTTGGTCAGCACCAGATCGCCCACTTCGGCTTTGAGTTCGCTGGATACTCTGGCGCCATTGCGGATGTAAAGGTAATCGTCGTCGCTTTCAAAACTCATGGAACAGCGGCTGTCCAGAATCGTGCTGTCTTTGCCGAAGGAGTTGACCTTGAAGAGGTACAAATCGTGGATCCCGCGCTCTTTGAGTTCTTTTTTGGTCAGCACTTCCAGCGGTTTGGCGCTGCCTGATGGTACTTCCATAAGTGCCACGCGGCAATCGCTGCGGCTGATTAAGATCGGCCCGTTCAAACGCTGCGAAGGCGCATTGGCAGCCGCGTTGGGGCTGCTCAATGTATAGTTGAGTTCCACCACATCGCTTAAAGCTGAACTGTTCTTGCGCGATCCGGTCAGCGCGCTCAAGGTGGAAATAAGGTAATTGCGGCCGTTGATGCTGACTTGGGGCAGATAATATTCGCTGGCTTCGCTGCGGTCAAGCAGCAGACGTTTTTCCCGCAGACGGAGCTGCAGTTTGCTGGCGGCATCGGTATAGCACTTGAGTACATCGCTGCGCAGCTTGCTTTCCGCATTCTGCAATTTGGCGGAAACTGTATCGTAATTACCCTGCAGTTTGGTCAACTTGTTCTGGGTATCTTCGCGGCGGTTGCGTTCGCTGGCAAGCTGGGCGCGGGCATTGGCCAAATCGCGTACAGCATTGCTGACCACATTCTGCATATTGCTCAGCTGAGTCTGGGCGGATGCCAGTTCGATCTCTCTGGATTTGGCGCTTTTTTCGCTGGCGAGCAAACGGTCGCGGGTGGTGGCAAGCTCTTTTTCGGTAGCGTTGGCTTTGCCGCGCAGATAAGCCAGATCCCGTTCGGTCACGGTCAGCTTCTGCCGATATCCTGCGGCGGTGCTTTGCGAAGTTGCCAGCGCCTGACGGGTGCTGTTAAGATCCCGGGTTTGCCGCGCCAGATCCGCTTCTCTTGCCGAAAGCCGTTCGCCCAGCTGGGCGGCTTGAGTACGGGCAGCGGAAAGACTGTTTTGAGTCTTTTCCAGCGAAGCAGAACGGTTGGCAAGTTCCTGGACTGTATCTTTATGCTGCTGCTGCAGCGCCGCCAGCATCGCATCGCTGCGGCGGATGTTTTTCTGCGCCATATCCAGCTCGGTACGGAGTTTTTCCAAACGGCTTTGAGTCAGATTTTTTTCTTTGATTTCAGCTTCCAGCTCTTTTTGCAGATCCGCCGGCGAGAGCGGCCCGGCATTTTCCCGGTTGAGTCGGGCGCGGCGCTGCATGAATTCCAGTTTGGAACGGGTATCGGCAAGTTCGCGGGAGAGTTTATCCACCGCCTGTTCGTACCCGTTGTCCTGCTGGCGCTGCTGTTGGAGAATAAGTTCGTTGCGCTGTCTGATAAGTTCATCGCGCTGACTTTCCAGCCCCGCAATGATCATATTTACCGTGGAGCGGTCAACGGTTGCGCCGCCGCCGTCCTGAAAGGGCGACTCGATAGCCGAAAATCCGCCGTTGAGGTAGATCATCGACGTAATGATAAAGTCGCAGATAACAATTAGAATTGATCGGTTCACCTGCCGCCTCCTGCCGTGACTTACTTGCTGTTTTCGGCAGTCTTAACTGCGGCAATGAGCTTGGATTTCAAGGGATACATCAGACATACCCGCATGATAGTGCAGAAGAGGATCCCGATCAGAGTCGAAGAATAAGCGATCAGCTGACCGCTGCTGGAGCTGAAACTCATGACCATAAAGCTGGATACCGAGCCGAACAAACCGATGTAAAGAGGCAGATCCAGAAAGATATCCGCATTGGCGATCTGCGCCAGCTTGATATCCGGCGACGCCTGATTTTTGCGGATGTTGCCGAAGACATGGACTGCGATAAAAAGCATCAGTATCTGCAATACCACGATCCCCGCAAAGAGATAGAGTGCCAGCAATCCTGCGCGTTCGCTGCGTTGGGCAAGCGTCTGGCGGACATCGGCGGTGTTGCCCAGCACTTCGGTTCCGCCGGGGCCGAACAGATTGCGGAAATCCGGCACATGGTTGTAGCAGTAGATGCAGCCGGTCACGACTGCGGCGGCGATCAGCAGAAAAACAACAGCACTGATAATGTATTTGAGATAATTTTTCATAAATTCTTTCCTCAGCTTATAAAAGTTCTCCGTAAAATCTTCTCTACATATCCGTAATGTAATCTCTAAACGGCGAATATTCAAACCCGAAAGCGTTCTAAACTGTATTTTGTTGCAAAAAAAAGCCTTCAAAACGCCTGAAAACTTGCCAAAAACATTTTAGAAGTGTATAATATGCTATTGACAATAAGGAATAAACGAGTTAATTTTTCTCTGGATAACAAGGATTATGTGGACTCTCAACCGTTATATAACCCGTGATTTTCTGGTCGTTTTCGGCATGGCGATCGGGATTCTTACATTCGGTATGCTGGGCGCCCGGCTGGGCGAAGTGCTGGATATGCTTTCACGGGGGATCCCGCTGGAAAGTTTTTTCAAATTCATATTGTACACGCTGCCGGTAATTCTCATCTACACGATTCCCTGGTCGGTACTGGTGGCAACTATGGTGGTTTTCGGGCGGCTGTCGGCGGATTCCGAAATTACTGCCATGCGCGCCTGCGGTGTATCGCTGCTGCAGATCGTGGCTCCGCTGTTGATTTTTGTGATCATAATGACGGGTGTCTGCTTCTACTTGCAGGTTTACGCCGGGCCGCCCATGCTGGGCAAGGCGCGGACTCTGATGCGGAATACTGCCACCACGCAGCCGATGGCGATTTTTGAGCCGGGGCAGATGGTGGAGTTTGAAGGCACCGTGCTTTATATCGACGATAAAGTCGGACAGGACGAGCTGCGCGGAGTGCAGATCTTTATGTTTGACGAGCAGCTCAGATTGACGCAGGATATTTTTGCTGAATATGCCAAACTGACTGCCGATGAACAGACTATGATGCTGCATATCAAACTTTTCAAGTGCGTTATCGGCACTTATTCTTCGGATAACTCCAAACAGACCATCTTTAATGACGAGCTGGAATTCACCTTTGACTACGGCAAGGCGATCAACGAATCCCGCGTGGGGGTGCGAGCCAAATTCATGCCTGCCGATCAGCTGCTGGCGCGGATCAAGATCGAACGCAAGCGCGGCGCCGATGCCGAAGATATGTGCGAGCTGGAAGTGGAACTCAATCAGCGTATCGCTTTGGCGCTTTCGCCCATTGCCTTTCTGCTGCTGGGGCTGCCGCTGGCGATCCGTACCTCGCGGCGTGAAACCAGCGTGGGGTTGTTTTTGAGTGTTATTCTGGGGGGAGTCTTCTTCCTTTCGATCATTGTTTTTGAGTCTATGACCAGTTTTCCGAAGATCTATCCGCAGTATCTCATTTGGCTGCCCAATCTGGTTTTTCAGGCGCTGGGGGCAACGATGCTTTACCGGGTTTCGCAGAAATAAAATCATAATTTTCAAGGTGTATAAGCCGTGGAAAAACGCAGTTTTACAACATTGGCAGTGCAAATTCTGCTGCTTTCGGCGATCATATTTTTCGGTATTGTGCTGGTCAATGCGCTGGACCGCAACCGGCGGGAGATGTTTCTGCTGCGGCAGGCGATCGAAAGAATGCCCCGCAATGTGAATAATCTTCAAGCGGCATCGGCAGGGGTGGGTCAGGCGCCGGCGGCGCCCATGGAAGTTTCGCCGCTGGCGGAATACTTTGACAATACAGCTGCTCCCGGGGGAGTGCTGCGCAGCGCCATAGCTTCCGACGTGGGTACGCTCAACCCGGTGACGGGCAACGAGGCGACTGCATCGCGCATCATCGGATTCTGCACCGCCACGTTGGGCGTGCGGGACTACCGCCAACCTGAAAAATTTGTGCCGATGATCGCCGAATCGTGGCAGCAATCCGCCGACGGCAGAAAAATCAATATAAAATTGCGGAAAAATGTTCTGTGGCACGATTTTATTGATCCTGAAAGTAAAAAACACGTTCCCGAGCAGGAAGTTACCGCCCATGACTTTGTTTTTTATGTGGAAGTTATCCGCAATCCGCAGGTCAACGCCATGGCGCTGAGGGGATATTTTGAGGATTTGGAAAGCATCCGTGCCGTTTCGGATCACGAGCTGGAACTGGTGTGGAAGAATCAATACTTCCGCTCGCTGGAAATGAGTCTGGGACTGATTCCGCTGCCCCGCCACTTCTACTGCCCGAATCAAAGTAAATTCGATCCCGAAAAGTTCAATTACGACCACCGCCGCAACGATATGATCGTGGGCTGCGGACCTTATAAACTAATTGAACATACGCGGGATCAACGTTTTGTGCTGAAGCGTTTTGATAATTATTTCGGCAATGCTCTCGGCATCGGCCCGGCGGTGGAAACGCGGGTTCTGGAGGTAGTCAAGGCCGATAATACCCGCTTCCAGATGCTGCTGGCAGGCGAACTGGACGAACTGGGACTTTCGCCTGAACAATGGATCAAGCGCACCAACGGCAGGCCCTTCAGCAAGGCGGTGCTGACGGCGGGCAAACGGGATTCGGAGCAGCCGCTGCAGAAGGGTGAAACGCTGCGTAAGGTCAAATCCCCCGGCAACGCCTACTTTTATATCGGCTATAATCTGCGCAACGAACTGTTTGCCGATAAACGTGTCCGGCAGGCGCTGACCATGCTTTGCAATCGGGAGCGTATCCTTAAAGAGGTCTACTACGGTCAGGGCACGATCATCAGCGGGCCGTTCTTTCATCAGAGTCCGTATTGCGATCCGGCTGTCAAACCGTGGCCGTTCGATATTGAAAAAGCGCGGGAACTGCTGAAAAGCGCCGGTTGGCGCGACCGCGACGGCGATGGAATTCTGGATAAAAACGGTAAAAAGTTTGTTTTTACTGCGCTGCAGGTGTCGGGCAATCCGATACAGGAGAAGATCCTGTCGATCTTTAAAGAAGATCTGGCCCGGGCGGGAATTGATATGAAACTTGCCGTGCTGGAGTGGCCCATCTATATAAACAAGCTGGAAAAACGGGAGTTTGAAGTCTGTTCGCTGGGCTGGAGTATGCCCTTTGAAAGCGATCCCTATCAGGTTTGGCACTCGTCGCAGCGCTCAGGCACAGGCAGCAATCATATCGGCTTTGCCAATGCCCGCGGCGACGAACTTATCGAGGCGATCCGCAGGACGCTGGATGTGCAGGAGCGGATCAAACTTTGCCGGGAATTTCATCGGCTGCTGCACGAAGAACAGCCTTATATATTTCTGGTAATGCCCGAAGCGCTGCAGGTGTTGTCGGGCAGGATCAGCAACGTGGAGTGTTTCCCGCTGGGGCTGAACAGCGAATTTTTCAGGATCGCCCAATAAGGGACAGCGGGTTTGTTAAAGAAAAATCCGCGTAATATTTGATTTTCTCTTTTGACGTGCTATGTTATTCTTTTTGCGAGATGTTATTATAAAATAATAAATTTTATTTTCAGGAGATAAAAATGAGTGCAGATGTTTTGATCGGAACCCAATGGGGTGATGAGGGCAAAGGCAAACTTATTGACGTGCTGACCCGCGATGTGGATTGCGTGGTGCGTTTTCAGGGCGGCAGCAATGCGGGGCATACGGTGGAAATCGGCAGCGAAAAATATGTGCTGCATCTGGTGCCGTCGGGTATCTTCCGCAAGGATGTGACCTGTATCATCGGTAACGGCGTGGTGGTCGATCCCATCGGTCTGATGGAAGAAATGACGGCGCTGACCGAACGCGGATTGAATGTAAAGCAGATCATGCTCAGCGATCAGGCTCAGCTTATTTTTGCCTATCACAAGCGCGCCGATGCCATGAAGGAAGCGGCGGCAGCCAAAGTCGGCAAAAAGATCGGCACCACCGGCCGCGGCATCGGCCCGGCTTACTGCGACCGCGCCGCCCGCACGGGCTTGCGGGCAGGTATTCTTGCCAAGCCCGAAGCGCTGAAAAAGGCTTTTTACGATAATTGCGCCAAGTATAATAAAGAGTTCGCCGCCGTGGGTATGGAAGAACTCAATATCGACGAAGAATACGCCAAACTCAAGGTCGCAGCCGAATATCTGAGCGAATTTGTTGCCGATACGGTCGTGGAAATCAACAAACTGCTGAAGGCGGGCAAAAAAGTGCTTTGCGAAGGCGCTCAGGGTACATTGCTGGACGTGGATCACGGTACTTACCCCTATGTTACCAGCAGCAGCACCGTTTCGGGCGGCGCTTGTACCGGTGCAGGGATCGCGCCCCGTCATATCGGTATTGTTTGGGGTGTGGTCAAGGCCTACACCACCCGCGTTGGCGAAGGACCTTTCCCCACGGAGCTTTTTGATGCTGACGGCGAAGAGCTGCGGCGCATCGGCAGAGAGTTCGGCGCCACCACGGGCCGTCCCCGCCGCTGCGGCTGGTTCGACGCAGTTGCCACCCGTTACAGCTGCATGATCAACGGGGTGGATAAAATGGCGATCACCAAGCTGGATGTGCTGGATACGATGAAAGAGATCAAGATTTGTGTTGGCTACGACCTCAACGGCAAAGTCATCGACTATGTGCCCAGCGATGTGGAAGATCTGGCGGCAGTCAAGCCGGTTTACAAGGTGGTGCCGGGCTGGAATTGCTCGACGGAAAATGTCTGCTGCTACGCTGATCTGCCCGAAAACGCCAAGCGTTATCTGGATTTGCTGGCGGAGCTGGTCGAGTCCGAAGTCGCCATCGTTTCGGTAGGTCCCAAACGGGAACAGACTTTTGAAAAATAATTAAAGTAAAAGGCTCGCAGACAACAGGGATTCTGTTCAGGCGGGCCTTTTTTCAACCCCCGTTGATCCAAAGGGTGATGAGCTTATGCGGCGCGGATTGTTAAAAAATATGCCGGAAGGCAGTTATTCGCTCAAGTTCAAGACCCTTGCGCGGGAACTTGCCTGCTGGGATTTTCTGCAGCTGGCAGTTATGCTCGTGCTGCTGGGTGCGGGGGTTTTGTTTATCCGCACTACCGGCGAGCAGATCGGTACCGCTCACAGCGAGAGTTTTCTGAATAAGCAGCTCATTTGGATCGCTATCGGCAGTATCGGCTACATTGCCGCCGCCCGCTGCGACTACCGCAAATTGATTCCGTGGGTATGGTTTTACTACATATTCAGCGTGGCGATGCTGGTGCTGGTGCTGTTTATCGGCCGGCGGGTCAACGGGGCGATGAGCTGGATAGATCTGGGCCCGATGCGGATCCAGCCATCGGAATTTGCCAAGCTGGGGGTGATATGGTTTCTGGCGGCAATGCACGGCAATATGCTTTTCAAGATCCGTAAGCTGACGCATATTTTTCTGAGTCTGGCGGCGTTGGGGATACCGGTTTTTCTGATTGGTATCGAGCCGGACTTCGGCAGCGCGGTAGTGCTGGCGCCGGTGGGGGCGGTTATGGTCTTTACGGCAGGTGTCAAGTGGAAATATATGGCGGCGGCAGCGGCGATCGGCATAACTGTATTCGGAGCGCTTGCGGCTAATGAGTTGCTGGAAATCAAACCGCTGCTGAAAAATTATCAGCGGGAACGTATCAAAACCTTTTTGAATCCCGAACGGGATCTCGCCAACGGCGGTTACAACGCTTATCAGTCGCGTCTGGCAGTCGGCTCCGGCGGTCTGCTGGGTAAAGGTTTGGGGCAGGGTACGCAGAATCTGCTGGGTTTTCTGCCGCAATCGGTATCCAACAACGATTTTATTTTTTCAGTTTTGGCAGAAGAAACCGGTTTTGTTGGGGCAATGGCGCTGCTGACGGCATATATTCTGCTGCTGTATACGATATTGCGCAGCGCATTTTTTGCGCAGGACAGCTTTGCAAGGCAGAGCGGGATCGGCATTGCAGTATTGATCTTTGTACATTTATTTATCAATATCGGTATGAGTGTAGGCGTTACACCCATTACGGGGCTGCCGCTGCCGTTTTTGAGCTACGGCGGCAGTTTTGTGGTTTCAATGATGCTGGCGCTGGGCTTTATGCAGTCGGTGTATCGGCGCAATATTCTGGCGATGGAGGAAGACCGTGAACTCAAAAATTGAATCAATGCTGCCTGCCAACGGCTTTTGGAAGTATTTTTTAAAGATATGCAGCATCCCTCACCCTTCCGGTCACGAAGCCGAATTGCGCGATATACTGCAAGCTGAAGCGCAGCGGCACGGCTTGAGCTGCCGCGTGGATAAGGCAGGAAATCTGGCGATCGACCGGGCGGCGGCAGTCGGATTTGAAGCGCTGCCGTGCATAATATTGCAGGCGCATCTGGATATGGTTCCCCAGGTGGCACCCGGGGTGGAATTTGATTTTCTGCACGATGCGATTCCTTTGCAGCTGGAAGGTTCGTGGCTGACCACCAACGGACGTACCACGCTGGGGGCGGATGACGGCATGGGCATAGCGCTGGCAATGGAACTTATGACCGATCCCACCCTTGAATGCGGACCTTTGCGGGCAGTTTTTACCGTTTGCGAAGAAACTGGTTTGGGCGGTGCCGAAGATATCGCCCGGGAATTTCTGGATGCTGCTTACCTGATAAATCTGGACAGCGACGAACCCTTTGTTATCGGCTGTGCAGGCGGGGCGCGATTGCTCGGTTCAGCCCGTCCCGCGGCAAAAATTGCCGATGTTGCGGGTAAAACGGCGGTAAAGTTTACTCTGGAAGGTATGCACGGCGGCCATTCGGGCATGGATATACATTTGAATGTGGGCAGCGCCACGGTCACGCTGGGCAGTTTTCTGACGGAGCTGGAAGGTTTTGAACTTGCCGCCGTGAATGCAGGCACTCTGCATAATGCCATTGCCCGCAGTGGCGAAGTCAGCGGATTGCTGGCAAATGATAGATTGGAAAAAGCAACTGTGCTTATTGAAAACTATAATTGCCGACTCAATAAGGAATTGCGCCCTGAACCCAATCGGCGGATCGAACTGGCAATGAAAACGCTTTCCGCGCCGCCGAAGCTGGTGCTGACCGATGCCGCCCAGCGGGATTTGCTGAGGTTGTGGAAACTTCTTCCCCACGGCGTACTGGCAAAAAATCCCGATAACTCCAGCGCCACCAGCTGCAATTTGGGGGTTATAACCGGTGCGGCAGGGGAACTTTGGCAGATCACCATGCTGGCGAGAAGCGTCTACAATGCCGAGCGCGACAAGGTGACTTGTCAGGCGCAAAAATTAATGCAGCAGTTCAACTTTTCAGCGCAGATCGATTCTGCATATTCCAGCTGGGAACCCCGCTGGGATTCGGCATTTCTGCGTTACGCGTGCAATATTTATCAGGAATTGAGCGGCAAGCAGGCACAAACTGCGGTCATTCACGGCGGGTTGGAGCCGGGGATCTTCTGCGGAATGAATCCGTCTTTGCAGATGATCTCCTTTGCTCCGGAAACTCAGGCGGTTCATTCGCCGCAGGAACGGCTCAATATCGAAGATTGTCAGGAAAAACGCCGCCTGCTGCGGGCGCTGGTCAGTCGGATCAGCGAAGTTTGAGCAGCTTATTGGCGTATCACGCATGATCCTGCGGCATGACAATAACAGCTTATGCAGCGCACTTGCAGGCGCTTATCTGGCGCAGATTATACTCCAGGCAATAAATGCTGCGTAGAGTGCTACAAAGATCACTCCCTGCCAGCGGTGGAGCCGTTTGCCTGTCAGCAAAAACATCCACAACAGCAGGGCGGTACCATTCATAATAAGCATGGAGTCCACGCTGCTTCTGCCGCTGCCGGTCAGGGGCGAAACTGCGGCACAGGCGCCGATTATCAGCAATATATTGTAGATCCCGCTGCCGATGATGTTGCCCAGCGCAATATCGTTGCGTTTTTTCAATATCCCAGAAATCGTCACCGCCAATTCAGGCAGACTGGTGCCGACTGCAACGATCGTCAGCGATATCATCAAATCGCTGACTCCCAGTTTGACCGCGCTCCAGACCACCGTATCGACCATAAGTTTGGCGCCGACGGTGATCATGACCAGCGCCAGCACGATCAACGCGGCGGCTTTGCTGCGGGAAATTTTCTGTATTTGCGCTTCATTATCATCATTATTTTCCGGTTCTGCGGCGGATTGACGGCAAAGCACCAGGCTGTAAATGACGCATATTATCAACAGTAAAGCTCCGCCGATTCTGCCGAAACCGTATTCAGCAGCCGAAGAAACATCTATTTTGAAGTAATACCACGCCATCAGTCCTGATTGCAGCAGCAACAGGAAGAACATATCGCGCCATATCAGCTGACGGGAAAAACTCATGCCGCCGCCCAGCACTAATCCAGCGCCGAGGATCAGCGCAATATTGGCTGTGTTGCTGCCGACAATATTGCCGATAATGAAGTTGGATTCGCCGTAAAAAGCTGCACATAAACTGGATGCCAGCTCGGGTAAGCTCGTTCCGATACTGACCAGAGTCAGCCCGATAATCAGCTCCGGCACCCCGAAACTGCGCGCCAGCGCCGCCGCTGCATCCACAAACCAGTCGCTGCCTTTGACCAATATGGCAACGCCGACTATAAAAAATATAATATTGAGCAATAAATAATCACACGCAAACTGCATAATCCACCGCCGTATAAAATTGCTGTTAAATAAGTTGCTTGAGTTTTTCCCACGCAATATCGGGCAGCACGGCACCGAATACCTGCACCGTTTCCGCCGCCAGTGCCGCGCCGATCCTGCCGCATTCTGCCGCAGGGAGATTTTTCAGATAACCGTAGAGAAATCCTGCCGCAAAGGAGTCACCCGCCGCAGTTGTATCAATTGCATTGACTTGATTGGCAGGAATAAACACTGCGCCTGAACCGCAATCCGCCCATGCCCCGTGTTCGCCCAGCTTGACTACGGCGGCAGGACAGAGTTTCCGCAGTTCGCAAAGCTGCTCTTGCGGGGGCAGTTTGCCCAGCAGAGCGTCGGCTTCGTCGGAATTGGCAAAGACGATATTTACATACTCTTTGAGCAGACGTTTGATCGCGGGGCGGAAGGCATTGACCACTTCAAAACTGGCAAGATCCAAACTTATCAGACACCCTGCCGCGCGGGCAGTTGACATAAGTTTGGCTAATTTTTCTTCGGAATGTGCCAGCAGATAGCCTTCCAGATGCGCCAGCGTGTACCCCGCAAAATCTTCGACGGCAACCTGTGCCGGATCAAACTCCAGCGCCGCCGCCAGCGCAGGCCGCATGGTGCGTTCAGCATCGGGCGTGACCAGGCATATGCAATGCCCGGTGGGGGTGTTCTGCGAACTGAGGCGCAGGGCGTGGAGCGAACTTTGGGCTTCCGCCAGCTGCTGACGGTAAAAATTTCCTGCATCATCATTGCCCACCGTGCCCATCAGCGCAGTTTTTACGCCGAAGTGCGCCAGATCGAACAAGGTATTGGCTGCCGAGCCGCCGGGAGTACGTTTTACATGGTTGCCCAGCTGTTGCAGAATATCTGTCAGCTCTTCGCTGCTGATCATGACCATACCGCCTTTTTCGCCCGGAACTTGCTGCAGAAAGGCTTCGTCCACCCGCGCAATCAGGTCAATGATCGGCGACCCGACGGCGATTACTGAAAAAGATTCGTTCATGATTCAGCAGAATTTTTCCGCCGCCTTGAGCAGTTCGGCAACTTTGTTGACCTTTTCCCACGGGAACTGGCTGCGGCCGAAATGACCGTAAGAAGCAGTATCGCGGTAGCTCCAGTTGTTGGCAGCAGGATATTTGAGCTGCAACGTGTCGATGATCGCCGCGGGGCGCAGGTCAAAGACTTCCCGCACCACTTTTTCCAACTGGTCATCGGAGAGTTTGCCCGTGCCGTAGGTGGCGGCATTGATGCTCAGCGGTTCTGCCACACCGATGGCATAAGCAACCTGGATCTCGCACTTTTCCGCCAGCTTGGCCGCCACGATATTTTTGGCAATATAGCGGCACATATACGCTGCCGAACGGTCAACCTTGCTGGGGTCTTTGCCGGAGAACGCGCCGCCGCCGTGGGAGCCGACTCCGCCGTAGGTATCCACAATGATCTTGCGGCCGGTCAGACCCGTATCGCCGTGGGGCCCGCCGATTTCAAAGTTGCCGGTGGGGTTGACAAAATATTTGATCTCTTTTTTCCGCAGTTCGGCAGGTACGACTTTTTCCACCACGCTTTTTACCAGCGCTTCCAGCTCGCTGCGCACCATATCGGGCGTATGCTGGTGGGATACGACTACCGTTTCCAGCGATACAGGCTTGCCGTTTTCGTAGGCAATGGAAACCTGGCTCTTGCTGTCGGGCCGCAGATAGCTGTATTTCTCCGGCTCCGTATGCCGCAGCCGTGCCAATTCTTCCACGATGCGGTGTGCGTAATGGATCGTTGCCGGCATCAGATCTTCGGTTTCGTTGCTGGCATAGCCGAACATCATGCCCTGATCGCCGGCGCCCTGTTCGGTAAACAATCCTTCTCCGGCGGTGACGCCCTGCGAAATATCCATCGACTGCTGATGAACTGCCACCATCACTTTAGCCGTATCGGCAGAAAAACCGATTTCCGAATCGGTATAGCCGATATCGCGCACCACATCGAGGGCGATTTCCTGCCAGTTGACTTTGCTTTTGGTGGTTATTTCGCCGGAAATAACGATCAGATCGGTAGTTGCCAGCGTTTCGCAGGCAACCCGGCTTTCGGGATCGTCTTTCAAACAGGCATCAAGAATGGCGTCGGATATCTGGTCGCAGACCTTATCCGGATGCCCTTCGGAAACCGATTCCGAAGTAAAAATATGCTTAACGTTGATTTTACTCATATCAAACCTTTCCTGAATCTTAAATATATATGCAAATAATCATCATTATAATATACTCTTATCCGCGCGGTTTTTCAATCTTATATTGACAAAAACCAGGTAGTTATCGCAAAATAATGCAGGTTTTTAACGCAATGGCAAGATTTGAAAAAACTCCGGCGCAGCAGCACGCCCTTGAATTGCTGCAAAGTCCGGCCCGTCATATTCTGCTTTTCGGCGGTTCACGGTCGGGCAAAACGTTTATTTTGATTTACGCTTTGCTGGTGCGGGCGCTCAAGGCTCCCGGCAGCCGCCATGCGGTTCTGCGTTATCACGGCAACGGCGCCCGCTATGCAGTAGGCTTTGATACTCTGCCCAAAGTTATGGCACTGGCGTTCCCGGGCTTGAAGATAGACTACATAAAAAGCGACAACTTTTTCCGGCTGCCCAACTCTTCCGAGATCTGGCTGGGCGGATTGGATGCCGATGAGCGTGCCGACCGGATCCTGGGCAGAGAGTTTGCCACGATCTATTTCAACGAGTGTTCCGAAATACCCTATTCGGGCATTACCACCGCTTTGACCCGACTGGCACAGAAGAGTGGTTTGAAAAACCGCGCCTACTACGACTGCAACCCTTCAGGTCGTTCGCATTGGAGTTACAAACTCTTTATTGAGAAAGTGGAACCGGAAAGCCGCCGACCGTTGGCAATGCCCGGAAATTACGTTTCAATGCTGATGAATCCTGCCGACAACTCGGTCAACCTGCCCGAAGGCTATATAGAAAATACCCTCGGCAGCTTGAGCGACCGTCAGCGAAACCGTTTTCTGAAAGGTCTGTGGCAGGACGACAGCAGCAACTCCCTCTGGACGCAGGAACTTATCGACCGCAGCCGCGTGTCCGATGTTCCCGCAGATCTGGAGCAGCTGGTGATCGGTGTTGACCCCGCAGTTACCGGCAGCAGCAGTTCCGACCTGACCGGTATTGTGGCGGCAGGGCGCAGCAGCAATGGCGAATATTACGTTCTGGAAGATGCTTCGCTGCAATCATCGCCCATGATCTGGGCGCGCACGGTGGAGCATCTTTACAGTAAATACGCCGCTGATCGGGTGGTCAGCGAGGTCAATCAGGGCGGAGACTTGATCGAAATGGCGCTGCGTAATGTGGCGCCTGATATACCCTACAAAGCGGTGCGCGCCACCCGCGGCAAACTGCTGCGCGCCGAACCGGTTGCCGCGCTTTACGAGCAGAATAAGGTGCATCATGTGGGATTTTTTCCCGAATTGGAAGACGAGATGTGCAGCTATCGCGGTTTGGATTCGCAAAGCAGCCCCGACCGTTTGGATGCGCTGGTCTGGGCGCTGACTGAACTCTCTTCGCGGAAAAATTCTGCCCTCATGCCCATTCTGGCATAAAACTGTATTTCGAGGAGATAAAAAAAACACTCCCGCCCCCGAAAGGTTAAGGAGTGTTTTATATATTTGAAGCTGATCGGCAACTTACTTGACGATCGAAATCTTTTTGCCGCCGCTGCGGGCAGATTTGTGCGCAGCATCGCAAAGTTCCAGATTGCGCAGACCGTCGCAGGCGTTCAGCGGGCGCTTGGCGATAACGCTCTTGGCGTGTTTGGTGATAAGCGCCTGATAGATGTTCTGAACCTTGCCGGCAGCCAGTTTTTTCTGGGTTTTGCCGTTGTCCATTTCCAAACGCATCTTGATCGGTTCATCTTCGTAACCGGAGAGCTGGAACATGGTACCGTAGCCGCGCAGAACCGCCTGACTGCCGTAGATTTCGTAACCCAGATTGGTCAGAGTACCGGCCAGACCGCCGCGCAGTTCGCTGAAGGCTACTTTGGCGCTGGCAACAATGCCGTTGGCCATACCGAACTTGATGTAAGCGCCGTCTTCGGCTTTGATATCCATAAGTTTGGGCAGATAAGCTGCTGCCACCCATTCCACGGTGGAGTTGAAAACATATTCTGCAACGTAGAAGCAATGGCTGGCAACGTCGCCGATGGGACCGCCCATTTCCTTGATATTGCTGCAGCGCCATGAGGCAGCTTCGGCAGGATCATAGCCGAAGGCAAATTCCATATGGAAGCAGGCATCGTTGATATCGCCCAGCGCGCCGGAAGCAACCACTTTGCGGGCCTTGATGTTGTAGATGTTGTTGGTCATCATGTGGTCAACCGAGAGCGAGAGCTTCATTTTTTTGGCGGTTTCGACCATCTTTTTGGCATCGGCAATGCTGGTAGCCATGGGTTTTTCGGTGATGACGTGTTTTCCCGCTTTGAGTGCGGCGATCGCCAGCTTGGCGTGGGTGGCGTTGTTGGTGGCAACGTAGATGGCATCCAGTTCGGGATCGGCAATCATTTCTTCGCTGGTGTTGTACCATTTCAGCCCCAGCGCTTCGGCAGCGCTTTTGCGGGCGGGATTGACGTCGGTAGCGCCGACGAGCACAGCGTTGGACAATGCTTCAAAACGCGATTTGTCGCAGGCAAAACCTTCTTTGGCAATGCGGTTTTCCGCAATACCGCCGAAACCGATCAGACCGTACTTGACTTTTTCCATTTTTTCTAACCTTTCTTATGTTTGGGGTAAAAAACTCCATTTATACATAATTTAACGCTGGAAAATGACTTTGCAATTTTTGAAGCCCTCCAAAATGCTGTTTCCGATTGGAAAAAATGCTTTTTTTGTGGTAAATATTGCGGAAAGGTGTTATATTAAGGGGAATTAAGGTAAATAATCCGGGAGATTTATACTTATGATCCGCAAAGCAAATGAATGTGTATCCGAAGTGCGCGAAAATATGCGCGGCGGCGAAAAATCGGTTAAAATCACTCATTTTTTCGATGAAAAAAATGAACTCAACTCTCCCGCACGGCTTTGTGCCAGACTGGAGCTGGAACCGGGCGCGTCGATCGGTTTTCATCAGCACGAAAAAGAAGAGGAAATATTTGTGGTGCTTTCGGGCCGCGCGGTGATCGACGATAACGGTACGGAAGTTGAAGTTGCCCCGGGGGATGCTATTCTTACCGGCAACGGCGCAGGCCATGCGGTCAAAAGTCTGGGCCCCGAAACTTTGCAGCTTATGGCGATCATTGTGCCGTTTGCTGAATAATTCAGGATTATCAGGAATATGTTTGATCAAACTCAACTGCTGGAATTGGCGGCAACTTACGGCACTCCGCTTTATGTCTACAGCGCCGATCGGGTGGTAGAACAGTATAAGTCGCTCTATAAATATATACCCTACAGCAAGCTGCAGGTGCATTATGCGCTCAAAGCCAACTACAACGTTGCGCTGCTGGCAGCTTTGCGCGATGCAGGCGCCGCGCTGGATACGGTAAGCCCCGGCGAAGTGCAGCTGGCGCTGGCGTTGGGCTTTGCGCCCGAAAAAATAATTTTTACAGCCAATAATCTTAAAGACGAAGAAGTTGCCGAAGTCAAGGCTTTGGGAGTCCTGTTCAATATCGGCAGTATTTCCCGGCTGGAAAAATTCGGCAGGGCTTATCCCGGCAGCCGGGTTTGCGTGCGGTTCAATCCCGATGTGGTCGATGGCGAAAATGCCGCAACTGCCACCGGCGGCGATCTTGCCAAATTCGGTATACTGATGCAGGATGTGGATAAAGTTGTGGATATCGCCCGCCAATACGATCTGCATATCGTCGGTCTGCACGAACATACCGGCAGCGGTCTGCAGCATACCGAATCGGTCTTTCAGAGTATGAAAAATCTGATGGGTCTTGCCGGCAGAGAGCGTTTCCCTGAATTGGAGTTTCTGGATTTCGGCGGCGGATTTAAAGTGCCGTATAAGCCTGACGAAGCGGCGGTGGATTATGCGGCTATGGGGGCGGAAATCGTACGCTTGTTTGAAGATTTCTGCCAAACTTACGGCAAGGCTCTGGAACTTAAATTTGAACCCGGTAAATACATGGTTGCCCAGGCCGGAGTGATGCTGACCACAGTCAATACTCTTAAATTCAACCGTACCCGCACGATTGCCGGTTGCGATGCAGGTTTCCCACAGCTGATCCGCCCGGTTTTTTACGGGGCGTATCACCAGATAGAGAATCTTTCCAATCCCGACGGCGAACGGAAAGTTTACGATGTCTGCGGCAATATCTGCGAAAGCGGCGACCGTTTTGCCGAACAGCGGGAGCTGCCTGAGATTCGGGAATACGATGTGCTGGCAATTTACAATGCAGGAGCTTACTGCTACAGCATGGGCGGCGTATATAATCTGCGCAGTATGCCCGGCGAAGTGGTCATCAGCAACGGTAATGCCAAGCTGGTGCGTAAACGCCTGAGCAATCAGGAACTGGTCAGCAATCTGCTGGCGGAAAGTCTGGTGTAAAAGCTATGACAAAGCAGTTTCAGGCGGCATTGGATCTTTCCGGCAACGCAGCAAGAATGTGCGTAGCCGATGAAAACGGCAATATTCTGCGCAACGGCATACTGCCGATGAAGCGGCGGGAATCGGCACATCTGGCAGAATTTGCCGCCGGCGAAATCGCGTGCTGCGGCGGAACGCTGGGCGATGTGACCAAATGGAGTGTGGGGATCGGTCCGGGCAGCTTTACGGGTATGCGTCTGGCGGCGGCACTGGTGGCAGGTTTGACCCACGGAATAAGCGGCGTTGTGAGCCGCGGAGTGGCTACTGCATCGGCAATAAGTATGTCTGCGGCAGAAAATTTAGCGGAAAATTCATTAAGTGCAGTGCTTTTTGATGGCAGAAATCACGAAATACTGCTATATTGTGTAAAGCGCATCAACGGAGTTGACGAAGGCTTTGGCGACGGAGTGGTGTTGAACATCGACTCCGCGGCGGAATATTTTTCTGAGAACGAATTTGCTATGCTTTGCGTGCAGAGTTCGGAAGCAGAAGCGGTGGAAAAGATAGTGCCGCCGGAAGTTTTTGCCAAAGTGCAGAAGGTATCAGAATTTGATTTGTCAGCCTTGTTGAGATCGTCCAAAGAGTTCGATAATAATCTGCGTGATCTTATCTACATAAGACCGGCAGTATTTACCGATCCGATCAAATAATCAAGTGCGCCCGGATGGCGGAATAGGCAGACGCAACGGACTTAAAATCTGTCGGCTGCATTGCTGCGCCGGGGCAAAAATTACCTCAAATCAACCGTTTTTAAGTTCCGGTTTGCCGCGTTGCGTTTGTTGTTGTTTATCGTTGTTGTATCTTGTTTTTCTCTGTATTGTTTCAGTTTGGCCCACAAATGGCCCACAATGCAGGGAGGCGATATAGGGGGGATAAAAAAAGGTGCCCCACCGGAGTAACCACAAACCGGTGAGGCGGTAGGGCAAACCACAAGGAATGCACTAAGATAAATATAACTCAGTTATTGTTTTTTTCAAGTTGCGTTTGGGCAATTTCTTCTGCTTTTTCCATTAAAGCATCATACCCACGCTGCGCTGCTGCATTAAGCGCATCAGACTGTGCTTGTGTGATCTTGCCAGCAGCAACCATTTCTGCAAGTTTGGCTGCCACGGCATCTGCACCCTTATTGTGCCACGCATCTGCCAGTTTATTCAGTATTGCCGCATTTTGCTCCGGCGTAAGCCACGTACAACCAGCACCGCACATACAGCAGCACAAAAACAACAACATTGCGGCGGCGCGCATAATCATTGTGCGCCGCCCGCTGGTGTGGTTACGGCGGCCGGGGGCTCCGGCGCGGCCGGTTTGTCATCTCCCGCAGCATCCTCCGTTTTTTTCTCGGCTGGCTGCATACCACGCAACGCATTAAGCCGTTGCGCTGTTTGCTCGCTACTTTCGCCGGGTACCCCAATATATACCATCGCCTCTGTTGCACAATCCACACCAAACAAACTGCCAAAAAAACTGTTGCGGCGGCTGCGCCCAAAAACCGGTGCAGCTGTTTTCCCATTTTCCATTGCCGGGCTGGTCGCAATCACGCTTACTGCACCACCGGCCGTGATGTTTGGCAAAACAGTGCCGGTGCTTGTGCTGCCGCTTGTTTCCACCTTAAAAGCATCCACGCCGCCAGCAGCAACAAAGGCCTTGTTCTCCAATCCAGCGCAGCCCGTCAACACAAAGGCCACCGCCACCAGCAGCAACGCTGCAAAACACTTACCCATTTTTTACTTACTCCTTTCTTTTTTGATAAAGTAACACGGGTGGTTATCGTGGTAATCCGCTATAAGGTTCCGTATTTCCTCCCGGCTTATCCGCTTGGCCTCAAACTCGGCCAGCTTAACCCGGATTGTTACCACCTCTTTTTCCAGTGCTTTTATGCTGTAAAAGGTTTGGGCGCTGTAAAAGCCTATGATAGCCAGCAGCACGCCCAAAATGATTTTTACAATGCTCTCGCTCTTAAACATTGTCCGCCTCCTTGCTCCACGCAAAAGCGGCGTGCCCGCCTATGCGCAGCAGGCACCAAAAAAACAACGCCTGCGCTTGCACAACATACCTGCGCACATTGCACCAAGCGTATGTTTTTGCAGCACGCCAACCATTGCATAACCATACCCAATCTGCCCGCCACCGGTCGCGCCAGGTGCCACCAGCGGCATAGGCAAGATCGTGCAAAAAACTGGTTGGCACCAATGTTGGGTGCAGTTTGCATATCAACCAGCGCAGCCATGGCGCAAACCATTCCGCGCCAATGCCGTTACAGTTACGCATCACCTTGGCCGTGTCAGCCAACTGCTCTGCGCCTGCCAATCCTTGCGCCAGCGCCAGCCGGTACATCTCATTTGCTTGTTCTTCGCTGCACATCTTTACGCCTCCGGCATCTCCAAACCCCAGCACCGGTACCACCATTCCGGCTGCCCAAGCCCAATTTTTCCAGCCTCATAGGTAGCGGCCTTGTCAGCCCCCTGCCATAAGCTAAAAAGATACGTGCCCTGCGCTTTGTCGGCGGCAAAGGCTGCGCATTGCAAAAACGCCATAGCCTCCTCAAAACCGCCCTTAAAATCATCAAAGCCCGCAAACTCTTTGATCTGCGCACAAACCTCCTTAAAAGCTCCGCATGCAGCATCAAATGCGGCCGGGTCAGTACTGCGCGGTGTTTGCATTGCATCCAGCCGCTTTTTCAGCGTTTCCTGCCGGGATTGTTCCCGCGTTTTATATTTCATATTTCGCTCCTTTGTCCAAAAAGCATTTTACCATATTGCTTAATTGCGGCTATTACGCCCCTGCTGTTGGCATGCGCCATGTGTGCAGCCCATGTTGTAAAATGTACATTTACATCACTGCCGGTGATCTTACCAGCCACATATAAGCGGTGCAGCGCTCGCAGCTTGCGCCGTTCCCTGCTTATCGCCTGCCTTGTTATCCTGCGTATCACCTTTCCGCTGGCCGTAAAGATAAAACGCTGTTTCAAAAACAACACACCTTGGCCAACCGGGTATATGCAGCTTTTGGGGTTTAAGGTTAAACCTATTGCCGCCAATTTTGCCTCTATTGTCAACATACAATGATATAATACATCTTTGTTGGGGTGTAAAATAACAAGATCATCCATATAGCGCACATAATAACGCATTTGCAAACGCTCTTTTATGTAATGGTCTATATCATCCAGCACGGCCAGCGCAATAAGCTGGCTCACTTGGCTGCCAAGGGCAATACCGCGCGGCCCAAATGGGTCTGCGGCTATTTCCGCAGGCGGGCGCGGGTCGGTAAAACTATCTATTATCGCATATACGTGGCGTACAAAATCGGGGTCGGATACACGTTTGGCAACGGCGGCTTTGGCTATGGTGTGGGGGATGGAGGGGAAGAACTTTTTTATATCAAGTTTTAGGGCATAGGCGCGTGGGCCGGTCTTGCGATACATACGCTGCATGTGGCATTGCAGGCGGTTTAATGCAAAGTGCAGGCCCTTGCCAAGCTGGCAGGCGCAGTTATCGTAAATAAAGCCTTGGGTGATGTTGCGGTATAGGCCGTTGTTGCACATGGAGCGTTGGAAAATACGGTCGCGCAGGCGGGTGCTTACAATTTCGCGGCGTTTTGGGGATAATATGTAAAAACGTATGTATGGCTGTATTTTGTAGGTACCGCGCAATAGATCATTGCGCAATGTTATGGTGCGCGGCAGGATGTTCCGTAAATACTCTTGTACGCTATCTTTCCACCTCACGCCGCGCGCGCACTCTAATGTTGCTTTATGCAGCTCGGCAAAACTGGTTGCTTTTTGGTAATCTGTCATAATCTCACCTCAATAAAAAAGCTGCCGTGTATAGCAGCACTTGCGCGGGCGCAAGCTGCATCAGCAGCATGTGTTTACCGCCGCAGCAACAATGGCGCGGGCGGCAAGGTAACAAGGCTCCTTGAAAAACGGCACGGATTTCGGCCGGGTGGGCTTACTTTATGCTGGCACGTTTTGTTTTCAAGCCGGGGCCACGGCGTAGGTAGTGTGAGCGTGGCTGTGGTACAGCGTGCCCGTGGTATTAACGTGGTACACATTATCCGCATAACCGGGGTACGGGGAGCGCAGCCACCAACCGTGGTACCAACAGCCCGTTACCTTCAACAAAGCGCGCCATAGCGCGCGGTGTCGCTTTTTTGCCACGCTTTAAGCAAGCGTTGTACCTCCATTATTTGCCCCGTCCAAAACTGTACCGTGTTGGCCGGTATGCAAAACACTTTATACGCAAGGTTTATTTCTGTCAGCAGGCAAAATGTGTGCGCCATTGCCTCGCTTTGCATCACCCTGCGCCGCTGCCAATCTGCTGCGCTCTCAACCTTTATACTGTTTGCAAAGGTAAGTTTTCGCAGCATCTCCTGCGCCTCGTTTACAATTTTTGCGGTAATGCACCAGCGGTACCGTTTGGGCAGCCGCTTTTCGTTGCAGGCAATCCGCATGGTATATACCACCAGCTCCTCTGCTTTGGTAACCACGCTCAATGTTGCCTCGGTTCGTTTGCTTTTTATAACGCTCATTTATTAAACCTTTACCCCCCATTCGGGGGGGATTGTTTTGATTTTTAGCAGATTACGCAAGCCGGGGCCACGGCGTAGGGAGTGTGAGCGTGGCTGTGGTACAGCGTGCCCGTGGTATGAACGAGGTACACATCATCCGCATAACCGGGGTACGGGGAGCGCAGCCACCAATATTTTGCAGTGCCAGCGGTGTTGTATTTTATGCGGTCTGTGCTGTCAGCGGTTGCATATAAGCCCAATTTTTCACCCTCGGCAACGCTGTTGTTGGTATCGCCAAAAACCTCTGTGCGGCTGGCTAAAAAAACAAGATCTTCTGTAACATCATAGCCCCCGCAATCGCAAACTGTATTGCGTGCGGTGGTCAATTTTACCGGGCCAATGGCCGCCAAAAAATCTGCATCTGCAATGCCCGCCAAAAAACCCGGCAGCGTATTGGCATAACCCGGCGCAACATCCCAAATATTTTGCGCCTGCCACCACGTGCCACTGCCTTTGTCGGTATTCAACCACTGCCGCAACGCGCTTTCGCGCCAGCTGTTGTATCCGTAGCTGTACCGGCTTGCATTCGGGTTGGGCTCATAATAAGTATCCGGCAGCACCGCTGCGCCATCTGCCACCGTTGCCAAGGCATATTCGTTGCCATCAAACGTATAATACGCCTTGGCCGCCACCGCTGTGGTGCCGCCGCTCCATACGCCGCCAGTTGGTGCGGCTGCTGCGGTGCTTTGATAGTCATAATTTGCGCTGGCAATATGCGTGCCGCTGTTGCAGCTCCAAATCTCCCAGCGTTTATTGCTGGTGCTGTAATACAGCTTGTACTGCCCGTTTAAGCTATACCACACCCGCGCGGTGCCAGTTGCCGCAGC
The DNA here is from genome assembly GCA_015061545.1 of Lentisphaerota bacterium. Classification (GTDB taxonomy): domain Bacteria; phylum Verrucomicrobiota; class Lentisphaeria; order Victivallales; family Victivallaceae; genus SIG78. The sequence continues at coordinate 84,652 of SUWJ01000003.1, forward strand.
CTCCTGCTTAAACGTGGTTACCGCGCTGGCCCCTTTTAAGTTGATCGCCAGCAGCTCGCTGGTATTAAATACCGTATCGGCAGTAACTCCATACTGCAACTCAGGTGCATCAAACATAAGATCTGCAATGGTGTTTTTTGCCAGCAGCAGCATGGTATGTGTTTTGGCAGCATCCACCGGTGTATGCTGGTCAAACCCTGCAATCTCCATTTCAATTTCGCCATAGGTTGCATGTGCCACGGTAAGCACATCACCAACCGCAAAAACATCTGCCGCCTCACCGCTGCGCACCACATCTGCCACCGTTGCCCAAGTAAATGCACCGGGCATAAACCGTTGGCTGGCATCATCATTTACCACCCCCGCCGTGGTTATGGTAAATAAACGGTAAAAATATTGCTGGCTGGTGTCCGGCAGCGTATCAATAAACGCATTTGCGCTGTATTGACCACGCACGGTATTACTTACCACCAGCGTGCCATCATCGGGCCCTGCCGGATAATCGCCAGCTTTCCGCAGCAGCTTTGTGCTGCCCCATTCTGCCAGCGCCACGCCATCAACCGTTAAATCCTCCGGGTCATCCCATTTTATGCGTACTGTTGTTTCACCCTGCTGCAAGCATCGTATGTTGCTGCAAGGCGGCACGGGATACCCGCCACTGCCACCGCTGCCGCCATCGGTGCGCACCTCATCCAGCATATAATCATAAACAACGCCCATTTTTTTCAGTCCTCCACGTGTTTGGGGTAATCTGCGCCGCTGCCATAGGTCAGCGCCTCACGGTCGGCCCAAGCACCGTATGCCACCTCGGTAATCACGCTGGTGCGGCCGTTGCTGGTGGCAACCGTAATGCGGTGTACTGCGGTTACCTCGCGGTTAAAAAAGCGTTTGTAAATAACGCCATCCCCGCTTGCCGGTGCATCCACCTCATAAACTGTTGCCGGTTTGGTGTTGTAATTGGGCTCCAAGCTATTGCGCCCCCATAAATCAACCAATTTTTCCATTTTTTATTATCTCCTTTCGGGTTGTAATATCTGTGCCTTGCTTGTCAATACGCGCCGCCACTGCCGGTATTTTTTGCAGCATTTTGATAACCTGCGCCCCGGTGATCGCCTTTGTGCACTCAAAATGCCGGTCGGTACCTTTGTGCCTCGGGCACCATAAAAAATCAAAATGGTCAAAATCACACCGCATATCATTCCAGCAGCTATTGCATACATGCCGATTTATCACCCGGTATGGTGTATAAAATTCGTTGTCCGGCGCGCTAAATCCACTTATCAACACCACCGGCACTTGGCAGCACCATGCCAACCAGCTCAAACCGCTGGATAACCCAATAAAACAATCCGCATCCTTAATGGTGTTTATGCGCTGCTGCAAATCCTTTTCCCCGGTATCATCCACGCAGCCATGCGGCATGTGATTCCACACCAGCCCTGCGCCATATACCTTATCGCGGTCAATACACACCACTTTATACCCAATGCCACGCAACCACTCTATTACCTCGTGCCAGCCGTATGGGTTGTTCCAGTATTTTGCTTGGCTGCTTGCTTGCGTGGCTATCACCACATAAGGCTCTGTGATCTTTCTTTGTGCGCTTAAATCAACTCGCGGCGGTATATCTCTTTTCTCCACACCCAAAATATTACCAATACTGTGGTGCAGCCCAGCATACCGGTGATCTTCGGGTTGGTGGTCGGTATCTCCATTAAAGTACAGCCCCAAATTGTATGTTGCATAAGGTTGCAGCTTGGCCGCCTCCTCCTGTGTTACAAACTGTATCTGCGGGTATTGGGCCGCAAATATGGCAGCCATGCGCGGTGCTATACTGCACACCACTTTGGCCCCTGTTGCCTCTGCAAAACGCTCCACATAGCTAAACCAAGCAATGCTATCTCCCAGCGTTCCAACCGGGATTTGCAGCAACACCAGCTTGCCGCGTGCATCGTACTGGTGCCGGTGCACAACTTCCCCATCTTCGCCGTAAAGCTCCACCACCCATTCAACAAAAAACTTTTTATAGCTTACCACGGTGGCACCCGGCGCAACATCCGCCGCATATACTATGCAATCCGTTTCCCCATCTTTCAGCACTATACGGCGCGTTTTCCCATCAGCAGGCACCGCAATGCGTGCACCATCGTTAAAATCAAAATCCACCCCATCCCCCAGCGCCATGCAGGGGTGTGCCGGTGGCGGCGCAAAAGCCGGTGGCATCTCGGGTGCCGGTTGCTCTTGTTTTTTTGCTTTTGTCAACTCCGGCACCGCATCCACAAGCGGTGCACATTTGATTGTAAAATCTTCCATATTATTACTCCACATACTCAATTATAGCGCCACCGGCACTGCTTACAACTGCGCCTGCTGCGCTGGCAACCGCAAGTGCCTGTGCGCCGCTGCTCACGTACATATACGCGCCGCTGCTCAACACAACGTTGCTGGCCTTGGCCCCGTAACCCAAAAACACACTTGCGCCGCTGGCAACATCAACCTGCACTGCCGTGGCACTGCTCACCACCATATTGCCGCCGCTGCCAATGGTTGTGTGTTTTGCTGTGGTAAAATAGCTCACCACCATATTGCCGCCGCTGCCAATGGTTGTGTGCTCAACATTGCACCCCTGCCTTGCGCTCAACGTTGCCTGCTGTTGCAGCACTGTGCTTGTTGCTTGTGCGCCATTGGTTACATACATATACGCATTGCTGCCAATAACAGTATGCAGTGCAGTGCTGTAATCTGCAACGCTTATATATGCGCCGCTGCCAATGGTTGTGTGCTCGGCTATGCCGCCATCATCCAATGTTACACTGGCCCCATAGTGTACGGTGGTGTACAGCGCTCTGCCGCTGGCATACACATACATGCCGCCCCGGCTGTTTAATACGGTAGCACTGGCTTTTGCGCCAAAATACAAATACATAACACCGCTGTAATTAACCGTGGTGGATAACGCCAGCCCGCCGTAACTCACATATATGCCGCCGCTGGCCAAACAAAAGCCGCACCCCGTGCCGTTGCTCATATAAAAATCGCCATCTTCGCCGGTTATGGTCAGTTTGGTTTGGGTATCGCCGCCCTGTATAACAAAGCCCAACACTGCGCCTGCTGCGCTGGTAACCGCAAGCGCCTGCGCGCCGCTGCTCACGTACATATACGCGCCGCTGCTCAACACAACGTTGCTGGCCTTGGCCCCGTAACCCAAAAACACACTTGCGCCGCTGGCAACATCAACCTGCCCTGCTTCGCCGCCGTTGCCCACATACATACCGCAATACGGCAACATTCGCACCCCCATGGCAGATACTCCATTATACACATTCATGTACCCAGCACTGGATATGGTAAGATTGCCAAGTTTAGCGCCGGATAACGCAGATAAATAACCGCTGCGCCTTAATGTAACATCGGTTATTTGCGCACCGTTGCTTATGTAAAACACTCCATTGCTGTTTACGGCAACACCGCTGGCGCTGCCGCCACTGTGGATATACACACTCCCATTGCTGTTTACGGCAACACCGCTGGCGCTGCCGCCGTCATAAACTAACATCCGGCAGCCGCTATTGATCTCCGTTTCTATGGCATTGCCGCCGCTGCTCACCACCATACTGGCGGCCATATTGCGGTACAAATACACGCCGCGCATTACCATTGCGCTGCGATTACAGCGGCCAGTGCTAAGGTATGTAAAACACCCGCACACGCCGGGCGTTGCGCTGTTTTTCAGCGTTGCGTTGTTTGCGCCCAATGGGTCAAATCTGTACGGTATCGGCATAATTACGCCTCATAACTATACGCATAATTTACATGTAGTGCAATATTATTTACCGCGCCGCTTTTATACACGCCGCGCACCACAAAAACATGGTATGTTGTTGTATCATTCACCAGCGGTAAACTATCGGGGATATTTACCCCGGCCATAGTGCTGTTGTTGCTGCCAATATTTATGCCGGTAATCTCACCTGTTGCCCGCAAATGATACTCCCACGTAAACACATCGCCGGTTGTGCCGGTATAAAGATCGCCGCCAACCGTGGCCGCAATCGCGGTAAAATCAATATCAATGGTGCCGCTGGCGCTTGTGGTATTGCGGATAATCGGGCAATCAAGATACAGCGTTTTGTTGCTGCCGCTGGCGCTATACTCTTTTTGCCGTACAGCATCGGCAATATCCACCGTGCTATGCGTATGCGCAGCCGGGGTAAATGCACCCGGTTTACCGGTAACCCCCGTCCATGGTACAGCATCGGCTGTGCTTGCGCTTGCGGCTTTATCAACAATACCATCTCCGTTGGTATCGTACACTGCCTTGGTCATATCCCCCACGCCTTGCCCATCATCGCCCACAACCTTTACCCAAAGGCCTGCAAAATCCTCTGCGGCCGGTGCTGTGATCTCAACGGTGGCCATCAATATTGCCAAATATTTATGCGCGCTGGTGCGCTGTGCCGTATCAAGGATAAAACCAGCGCCGGTATCATCGGTGGCCCAAGCGTAATACGGGTACACGCTTTGGCCGGTTTGGCCTTGCGGCCCACGCACCAACATAATTGGCTCACTCCATACCGCTGCATCATCGCTGGCGCTGCGCACACGCAAATGGGTATCTGTGCTGCTCTGTATATCGTGCCAATCTCCTGCCGCGCTCTCTGCGTATTGCATCGCAACCCCAGCGGCAACCAGCGCACGCACCTGCGCTGCTGTTAAATAGTCGCTCTCCAACTCGGTTGGTGCAGCCACACTGGCCACGCGGTTGCGCACTGTAAACCCTTTTACCTGCACAATAAAAACCAGCTCGCCGGTGGCAGCATATCCGCAAAGCTCGCCTGCAAGGTTGCTTATTGCCTCGCTTGTACCCAAAAGCGCCGCCAGCTCCTCGGTATTCATATTGCTTATGGGTATGGTAAACTCTGTATAGGTGTGATCGTTTCCATCAATTTCCGCTGTTACGGTATCCACTGTAATGCTGCCAGCATCGGCCACCAGCTTATACGCCGTTTCGCCGTTAAAATCCGTATCCATCACCCATTCCCACGCAGCCACGCTGGCCAACTCCTCCACCGGGTATGGTGTTTCCCCGTCCGCGTTCTCAAAAACCCGCATACGCAAGCAGCAGCCTGCGCCGCGTACCAATGTGGGTGCGGCCATCGTTTTAGCGTTTGCGTAATCCTTTACCGCCCCCAGCGTTTCATTTGCCGCCACATAAAAAATTATATTTTGCATCTTGCGTACTCCTGTGCTTTACTGTTTATTGTGCCGCCATTGTCAATATCTCAACATCTCTGGCCAAAAACCGGCATTTTTGCCATTAACCAAAACCTGCCCTGTGTCGCGCACCTCCACGGTGGCCACGTTGGTATAATCATCATACGCTTTGGGATAACTTTTATTACCCATATATACCCCAAATACCCAAACCTCCATATTTTCAATCTCGGGGTATGGGCTATGGCCACTTGCCCAACGCAACTGTACCACAAATTTACCAGTGCCGGGGCCAACCACATAACACTGGCTGTATTTGCTGGTGTCGGTGTTGCTGTATAGGCTGTGCTGGCGGTTTTGCGATAAAGTAAAATCTATGCAACTGGGGTGTTGAAAATCATCGGTTTTAATGGCTATGTGCCAGTTGTCAAACGCGCAGGGGGTTTTGCCAAGTGCCAGTTTGCCTTTGCCAGCAGCACACGCCAACAACAACAGCCTGCCATCTTTGCCTATGCGTATGCGCATTTTATCATCAGCCATTGTTGTTTTCCTCATCAGCCTGCGCACTTACCGGGCACTCTGCTGCATCAATAATAATTGCCACCGGCACCCTAAAACAACTTACAACCACGCTTTCCCCGTTCACCTTAACCTTTCCAATCGGGTAATTGTATTTATCCGGCGTTGCAAATTTGATCTCCGGCGTACTCCATTTGCCATCTTCTGCAATCTCGCTATATACACAAAGCAAGCCGGTGGCCGGGGCCAGTGTCGCGGCTGCCACCTCTGCAAATGTGCCGTTGGTGTTGATATACCCGGCAGCAACATTTAATTGCTTGGCCTCCGCATCATACGTTATTGCAAATGGCCCATCGTATATATCACTGGTGCCAACCCCCAGCAGGATAACCCCACGGCCACCGGCTGCAAACAAAATCCGCGCTGTGCCGGTATCTGCCCGCTTAAATCCAGTACCATTGGCCACCGGTTCTGCAAAATCTCCGGCATCTCCGGTAATACTTACCGTGGCAGGCCCAGCAACAATACAATCTCCAATACTGTTGGCAGCCAACTTGCTTACACATACGCCAAATGGTTTGGTTACATCCTCTACTTTTATTACCGGCAGCGCGTTGCCGCACATTTTTTTTGTTTCGTCAAACGCCACCGGCTGCCCAGCAGCCAACTCCCCACCGCTGCTGTTTACTATCTGTATGCGTACCACACCGCTGTGCGCGCCAACGCTTACCCCTGCGCCAAACCCATTTAAGCTGTTCACAATATGCCGCAGGTTATTTTCCAGCACCATGTGGTGTTTAACACCGTCCCCGCGCTTTACATCAGGCCAAAAACCCATATTACTGCCTCACAATCCAAGCGCGCCAAAATTTGCGCTCTCGCATACAATACTTTTATAAATGCTGTTTACCTGCACCTCGGGGTACCCGTTGCCGCCATCCTTTGTTTCGCTGCGTGCCCAAAGATATTCAAACCCTTTTTTGCTGCCCACGTTTTTGCCAGCAACCTTACACCCGCTTTCGTTTGGCATCACTCTAAAATTAAAGGTTACGGTAACTTTTTTTGCCCCCTTGCTGGGCGTGCTAAAACTCATACCCAAAAACATAATTTCACCGGCGCTCCACCCCTTAAACGTGCCTGCATTTACCTTACCCACCAGCGCCGCCACTTTCTTTTTGTAGCTGGTGCCGGTAACCTTGCTGCGGCTCATCGTTTTGGTGTATGTTTCTCTCATATCCGCACAAGGTACATCCACCCCGCTAAATTCGGCCTCGCTGCCGCTTTTGCCATTCCATCCAATCCCGCCGCCTGCATCGTCCCCGCTGCCGCCGTACACGCGGGTTTGGCTGATCGCGTGGGTCATGTGCTTTGTGCCGCCGCCACAATCAAAACTCTCTGTGGCCTCCTCGCCCTCGTCATCATCGCCGCCGCTGCTTTCGCGCTCGCTGTACACTGCTGTTAAATCCATATTGCCGCCAGCATCGTACCCCTCAAATCGTATCTCTTTAAGGGGCAACCCGCTGTATGTCCCCGGCGCTGCCGCCAGCAGCGCTTGTATGGCCTCGGCCTTGCTGCCGGGCTGCATAATATAAAACGGTATTTCTGCACTGGTGCACGCCCCTGTATTTGCGTTCCAAGTTTCGCTGCCCTCGTTCAATCTCTTAATTTCCATCTGTGTACTCCATTATAAATAAGCATCTGCCGTTGCTTGCTTTTCCAACTGCTGCCGCTGCAATCGCACCATTTCCTTGGTGTTTTTGGCTGTTTCTTTTTCGGGGCTGCCAGCGCCCAGCATCGCACTTAAAACCGCCGCGCTAAAACTTCCTGCCACATCTGTTTTTGCCGCTGCCGCCTCCGGGCCTCCTGCCGCCGCAGCTGCGCCGGTTCCTCGCCCTTTCTTACCCCGCGCCTTTTCTTCCAATTTGCGCGCGTAATTAAACTCCAAACGCTGCTGCTTTTCTCTGCGCTCCCGGTCTATCGCATCAAATTTGCTGCCAATATTTTTATATTTGTCCACCATGCCGCTAAAATCGCCGCTTTGCATCTCCGGCAGCGCAGATACACCGGCCCGGCTCAATGCCTCCTCTGTGTATTTTCCACTGTCGCTGATTGTCTTTACCGCATCTTGGCAAAGCTGGTCAAACATATCCTTAAAGCCATCCAGCCCATCCCCTTTAATTGCTCGCCAAATCGCTTTGCCAAGGTTTTTTGCAAGATTAAGCAGCCCGGTAAAAACATTTTTCCAGTATTGCAAAATATCTTTGCCAATCCCAACAAAAATGCTGGGCAGATTTTCCCAAATTTTACCGGCGTTTTCAAACCCCCACTGGCAAATGTTTATGATGTTGGTTATACCAGCCTTAAAACACTGCCACAAAAAGGTAACTGCCGGTTCAAAGATCGCCCAAACTGCCTTTACTCCGGCCTCCACCTCATAATACACGCTGCGTATGCAAAATACCCACTCATCCATATTTTGCTGCAAATATGCCGTGCAGGCTGTGATTATCTCCATTGCCCCGCCGCTGGCATCCCCAACGCCAAACAGCTCCACAATAAACTGCCCCACAACCTCTGTTAAATCGCCCCACGCATTTTGCAACTGCGTAAGTTTTGCACTCAAAGTATCTGCCTCTGTCAGCGGCATAAAATCCTTGCCCTTTCTTAACAACTCCGCAAACTGCTCCTGCTTACTTTTGGTTTGATCTAATACAATGCCGTACCTGCTCAGCGTGCCGGTTTGCCCCGCATTCGCTTTGGCCACCAGCTGCATTGCAGTGTTAAGATCAATATTATATGCAGCGGCCAGCCCCATTGCGGCTTGCGTTGCATCGCCTATTTTATCGGCGGCCAGCCCCATATTTAAGCCTTGGGCCATCACTCCCATTGTAAGCTCATCGCCGTATGTGGTTGTTTTCTGCAAGTCGCTTGCCAACTGTTGCAGCTCCGCGCTGTACCCCACGGCACCTTTCAAACGCAAGGCATCTTCAAGGTTATCAACCGCATCCTCCTGCACCATAAAGGCACTGGTACAAGCCTTTATTGCGCCTACACCAGCCTTAAAACTTAAATATCCAGCAGCCAACCCGGCAAATTTACCCAGCATCTTTTGCGCCATACCGGGCATGCCTTGCAACTTCTGTTTATATTGGCTGTCATCCAGCGTTGCTGCTGCCTCAATAATACCAGCATTAAACATTGTTTGTATCCTCCATTGCTCTGCGCTGCGCCAGTATATCTTGCATCCTTTTCCTGGCCGCTGCCAAATCCTCTGCCGTGTAATCCATATTGATCTCCGGCTCCGTTACAATCTCACCAGCGCAGGCAAAAAGGTTTTTTTTACTATCCTCCCCGCCAAGGGCTGCGGTTACGCCAAAAAACACCTCGTTTTTTGCCCGCCAATACCCCAGCCGGGCAATGTTGGTGCTTATATACTCAAATTGCGGCCATGTCAGGTTAAGCACATCTGTAATGCGCCAACCCAAACACTGCATTATCAGCAACGCCGCAAATTGATAATCCACCTCTTTGGTTACGCCAACTGGCTGGGCAGCGCCGTTTTTTTTTCCGGGTCATCGTCCTCGCTGTTATCTTTGCCAGTACAAAGCACCATCACCAGCATACTTATTGTTGGGTAATCCATCCGCTTTAAGTTTTCGTGCAGCTCTTTGGGCATCACCTTGGCCGCCATCGCCGCCAATTTGCCGCGCCCCTCAATGATCGCATCAATGCGCTGCAACTCCGTTGTATCGCTGGCACTATTCAGCTCAGCCAAGTTGCGCTGCAACTCCTTAAACGTGTTAAAATCCTCCACCGTCAGCATCGGCACCTCAATATATTTGCCTTTGCCAATACCGATATGCACGGTGGTTTTTACCAACTCATCAAACATTATTGCCATTTTATCACCTTTACAAAAAAAGCCCCACCATGGCGGCGGGGCCGTGTTCCGTTTTACGCATACGCAAAGGGCAGCCCGGTTGCGGCATCCGCTTTGCACAAATAAACCAGCTCAACCTCGCTGGGCTCGCCATCCTCGCCCGGCGTATAAGTCAACCCCGGCTGCAAATAGGCATTGGCAAATGTGATTGTTTTTTCTGTTGCTCCGGTAATCGGTACCAGTGTAAGCGCCACCTTTTTGCTGGGGTCATAGATATTATCACCCTTTTTAATCCCGCTTTGCAAGGTCATGGCGGTATCAACATCACGGGTTTTTACCGTTACCTTTAAGTCATTTTTAATTAAATAACTTGCCTGCACATCCCCTTGGGTTTCGTACAGCGTAACATCTTTGGTTTCTGTTTCCGGTGCCACCTGCGGCGGCCCACTCAGCGGCCCCAAATCGGTACTGCCAGCGCTGCACAAATACGGATGTTTTTTCAGCTTGCCAATAAGCTCCTCAATTTTTTCCTGCGTTAATTCTGCCATTGTGCCAATCTCCTGTTTTATTTATGGTTCCAAAATGCTATCCGGCAACTATGCCGCCGTTGTCAATACGTGTTAATTACTGCCACGCGCAAATTAACACTGGCGTAATGTTTTACCTGCCCCTTTTCCAATGCTGTATATGGCGCACTGGTGCCATCAATCGGCAGCATGCACACAATAGTTGTTTCGTGGATTTTTTTACCGTACAGCGGCACACTGGCCAGCACTTTGGTAATCAATACCCATGCATCATCTCTGTTCGCAAATTTTCCCATCACCTGCAAATCAAAGGTAAGGTGGTCTATTTTTGTGGTGTTTATTCTGCTGGCAATCCTTACTGCTGCCGCATTGTTTGCCGTTTCGGGGATCGCCCCACGGTATATGTTTTTATCCACTGTCAACCCCAGCAACTCTGCAAAATACTCCGTTAAATTTCGCTCCACCAGCTTTGTTACTTCTACATTCATTTTTTCACCTTGCTGCCAATTATATCCACAATTTTTTTGCTGTTTTCCTCTATGGCACGGGTCAGGTATCGGCGGCCCACCACAACCCCCTCTTTGCTCTGTTTATCCAAGCTGGCTGCGCCAAGCTCATAATCGTTTTCGTGCATTGGTATGGCATACGCAGCAGCCGGGCTGTTCACCGGCACAAAAACAACGGCGGCCCAGCTTTTTTTGTAGGCCATCACTTGCCCACTTATACTGTTTGCCAAATGCCCCTCGTGCTTTGGTGCGCGTTTCCGCGCATGCAGTATTAAAAACTGCGTAACATCCTGCATTGCCGCCTTTGCCAAATTGGCATCACGCGCCAACAACTTGCGTATGCCAGCCTCCAAATTACGCGTATTAACTCTAAATGTTTGCCCTTTGGCTGCCATTATTCACCCCCGGCAACCGCAATGCGGTACCCCAACAAAGTGCCAGCCATATTGCGGTACGGTTTTACGCTGGCAACGCTGTATGTTGTGCCATCTGCTGTGCGTATATAACCCGGCACAACCGGTGTTTTGGGCAGCGGTGCCACCAAAAACACTTTGCCATATATCACCTGCCCAAACTCATTGTACCCCTGCTTAACACTTTCCAGCACAAACGCCTTTACGCCGGTGATAACATCAAGATCATATTGCCCATCAGTAATTGCGCCACTTGGCTGCAATAGTGCCACATCGTTTTTTGCTATCTTCTCAATAATACCAGCCATTTTATCACTCTCCGGCCTCTTTAATGATCTGCTCTATTGCCTGCGGCGGCAATCCGCGTGCTTTAAGATAGCTCCGCAGCACCGGCTCTGTTCGTTTCTCGTATGTAATACACTGCCCATTGGCTCCAATCTCTATGCCCTTAAAATCACAAATGCCTGCTGTGTTAAAGCGGCAGCCTTCGGCCCAGCAATGCTTTAAGCCTCCTGTATAATCGGCGGCTGTATTTATTGCCTCCGCATCCATCAGCTCTTGTGTGGTATCTGTTGTTGCCATAATATCCTCCTGTGCGGCTATTGCCCGGTTTTGTTGGTTGTTGATATTGCCGCAAGTGTCAACAAAACAATGGGACGGGTAAATAAAATGGGATAAAAAAATATAAGTTTGGTTGAAAATGTAAAAAAATGTGATATATTACGGGAGGTTGGAGAATAGGAGAAAAAAGGCCCGAGTGTTGGAATTGGCATACAAAGTTGACTTAAAATCAACTGCCCATGTGGATTGCGGGTTCAAATCCCGCCTCGGGCACCATTTTACCACAACATAACCAAGGTGCAAATATGACGGCTCTTAAAAAATGCAAAGCGTGCGGCGGTATGATCGCAAAAAGCGCAACAATTTGCCCACAATGCGGCAATAAAATAAAACGCACCAGCGGTTGCGCGCTGTTTGTGCTGATCGTGTTTATATTGGTCATATTGGGCATTGCTGCCAGCAGGGCAGCAGGCAGCGGCAGCAATAATACCGCAGCGCCCGGCAGCGGCCCGGATGTTGCGCAGGAGCAGGATAATAAACACCCCGGCAATCCTGTTATAACCAGCGCGGTGGCATACCTTAAAAACGTTGCAGATATTTGCCGGGTGGATGTTGTGGGCTGTGATGTATTTATCAGTTTCAAAAATAACACCCTCCCAAACGATTATACCATAATTGCCAACGCCGCTGCATCCAACGGCAGCCGGGCACTGGTCGCAGCCAATCAAACGCCCAGCCGGTGCACGGTTTGGGTGGTGCCGGTGGATAACCAGCGCGGTGATGTTACGGGGGCATATTTTACCGTAACTGCCCGCAAAGGCAAAGTACAGTAATCTCACACGCTGCAACAAATATAGTATCTTATCTTACAAGCACTTGCAATATATTGCAACAAACAATCAACAAACAAACAACACGCGGTGCAGCAAAGGTAATGCGCTGATAGTAAGTTTGTTGCGTATTGCAGCCACAAACGGGTGCTGCCAAAATCAACAACAGTATAAGATATAAGATATATTTAAGATTACATACGTAATCTATATTGCGCAAGTGTAATATGTTTTATGCAAAACAACAAAAATCCGCCAAACATATTACACGCGGCGGCAATGGGGTTATTTTTTTACGCGGGGGGCTTTACTAATGCGTATGTAGTCGGCGGGAAAATTAAAGGGGATAACAGCGCCGGTGGTTTTGTGGATTATAACGGGGAAAAAACCGTTTATTTCATCGGTGCCGCCATAATCAAACGCCCAGCTTTCTCCAAGATCATACGCCTGCGGGCTTAATGTTACACCGTTGCTGTTTTTGCTTGCAATCTCAAAAGCCTTTTTCAAAGTAATCATTTTTTCACCTCGCACACTTCTTTTAATTTATCAGTAAATTTCAAATTGTCAACCCGCATGCACGTACAACGCTTGCCGCTGGCCCAATCCCAATGGCTGCTGGCATCTGCCTGCTTGTTATCTCCGTGTATTTGCGGGTCAACATACGCAACCTTGCCGCCTCTGTTTTCTGCAATAAAAACATGTCCGTTTAATGGGTTGCCTTTTACGCCAATGCGCACAATAAAACGCGCTCCATCAGGTGCCGCTAAAACATTTCTTTCAACATTAGCCCGTGCCCCATTACTCCGTGCTGCATCACATTTTATGATATGTGCATTTTTATATGCAGTTGCATATTTTTGCCCATTTGGCCATGTATCGCCTTTGTACGTTGGCAACGCGGTAACATCAAGGCCGCGCCGCCGCGCCTCGTAGGTGGTAACGCAACGCTGGCAGTTGTAAGAGTAAGCAATTTTATTTGGGTCATAATGCGGGTTTGTGTCGGCAAGATCTTGGGTAACGGTATGCTTCCCTTTTATCGGGGTGCAGCCCACCAAATCACATTCGCGCTGCAATCTTGCCTGCCGTGCCCGCTTTAACTGCTCCTGCCGCAGCTCTTTGTGGCTTTGCGGCTGGCTTTGCTTTTCTTTTTGTGCCGCTGCCGGTTCCGGCTTTGGTTTTGGTGCGGGCTGCTGCTTTTCCTCTTTGTGCTGCGCGCGGTGTTTGTGGTTTTCTCCTGCGCCGCCAGCTTTCGGGGTGCCATCGGGGTTAAACTCTGTTTCGCGTATAAAATCGGGTACGGCGGTGTAGCTGTGGGTACAGTTGGGGTGGAAAACGCCGGAGGATATTAGATCATCTTTTGTGGGCAGGCCGGGGGTGGCACCCGTAAGGCTAAATAAACACCCCTCGTATTGCGCGCAGGCCTCGCAGCTGTTGCCGCTAAAATCCAGCATCACCACATCATACCCATTTTGCGCGCAAGTATCATCATACGCGGTGCGCCCCGCATTTATCAGCTCTGTACGCGCAAGCATCTTAAAATACGTTTCATCTTTCCAAACCGCCCCATTTGCTGCTGTAAACTTAAACCCCGGTATCTCCGTGGCCTTTGCCAACAGCTCTTTGGTAACCTGTTTACGGCTTGCCCCGGTTAAACTGGCCGTGCGCAAAACATCTGCGCTGATCGTGCGCAGCTGCTTTATGTGGTCAAAACTCATGCGCTGCGTGCGCATCGCTATTTGCTCAAAACTATTGTTCAAAAAATAGTTAATGCGCTCCGTATCGGGCTTGCCTAATATCGCATTACGCTTGCCAGCTTTACGCATATCGGCTGCGGCCATATCGTAAAACTCACGCATTGTTTTGGGTAAACCGGCTCTAAACTCCCCGCCAATATCCACCCCCATTTGTGCATAAAGTGCTTTAATGGTCTTTTCTAAATCCACCAAATAATGCCCACTCCACGCACTGCCGGGGTGCTTGCGGTAATGCGCCAGCACTTTGGCATATATCTGCTCTCTTGCTTTTTCGCAGATTTGTGCCACCTTTGCCTCTGTGCTCATCACGGTTTTAACCGGTCTTTTGCTCGCCATTATCAACCCCGATTAAAGCGCATTTTTTTGCCGCGCAACGCCTGCTTTGCCTGCGTGATAAACGCCATTGCGCGCGGTGCAAAACCAACATTGCCCGCATCGCCAATCAACGTGTATCCAACGCTAAGCCCCTCCACGCCCTCGCTGGTAACCACTTTGCCCTCAGTTTGGGCATCGTAGTTGTGCAGCAGATACACGGCCTGCTCTGCAATGGCGCAGATAACCGGCCCCGTGGCATCTGTTATTTTATCCGCAGTTAATCCCGGCAGCTTGGCCAACACATCCCCTGTGGCCATATTAACAGCTGCCGCTGTCCGTGCGCTTTCCTGGCTTGCCCAAAATGCAGCATCAAGGTGCGCAGCCATTACTGCGTTTACCGCCTCTGCAATCTCCGCGCCGGTCATCACTCACCACCCTTTGCCGCATATTTTTTCAGCGCGTTGTACTCCTCCCAACTCCGGCACTGATAATGGCCCATAAAATAGCTATCCTGCAACTCCTCGCACCAGCCCGCAGTATTAAACCACAATGCAGGCGGTTGCCCCTGCTGTTTTACATCATCGTTTTTCTGCGTTTCTTCGCCCCCCTCCCGTGCGTTATCATCCTGCTGCACATCTTGGGTGCCGCCGTTATCCTCCGGGCTGTAATCGCCGTTTCCGGAGCTTTCTGCTGCTCCATCCTGTTGGCCTTTGCGCTCCTCATCATCCGGTACCCCATCGGGCACCTCGCCCAAATGTATAGCGTACTGTGCCGCCAACTCTTTGGCTGTTACCCGCCTGTAATCCGGCAATTTAATACCCACGGCCTGCAAACTTTGATAAAGTTCCTGTTTGGTCATTTTGTACACGCTCCTTGTGGTTATGATAAAAAAACGGGGCGGGGCATTACGCCGCCGCCCCCGTGTGGCGCATCGCGCTCAACGCATCAGTTTGCGCTGGCGGTCTTGTAAACGCGCTCGGTCGGGCCACCGGTAATGCCGGTAAGCAGGATATGCTCACTGCCCACACCCTCAATGGCAAAACCAACACTGCCCTGCAAAGATTTGCGGGTTTCGCGGCTGCTGGCAGCCGGTTCATCCATCATCCGCAGGCCATCATCAGTAAGCCAGCCCTTTTTGCAAAGCCCCTGATTGACAACGGCAATGCCATCTCCCGGCATATCACGGTCAACGCGCACGGCCAAAATATTACCCTCATAATCCACGTGGGTAATGTACTGGCCGCCAGCGGTGTGATCTTCCTTGTTTGCCTGCAACGCAAGGCTGCTGTTGGCAATGTTAAAGGTGTTCACGTACCCCTTGCAGGTCGGGTTTACCCAAATGGTGTTGGGGTTGCCGCCAGCATCAAAACACTGTTTGATTGCTGCCAGCAATTTTGCCTCTGTAAGTGTGCCCGCCACATTATAAGTAAGCGGTGCGCGTGCGCCACCGTTGGTGTCGGTAAGCTGCTGGATAAGGCCAGCGCTCATAAAGCGGCCGCCGTTAATGTTGGCAGCGGCTTTGTAACCGTTCACACTCATGGTTGCAAGCATTTCAGCAACACGCACCTCAGCCTCTTTAATCAGCTGGGCGGTTGCCTGTGCATCCGTAAGCCCCTTGCGTTTCAAAGTTCCGTGTTTCGTCCAATCAATGATCTCAAACACGGTCTGCACGTAGTTGGTGTATTTTGCGGTGGTTTCGTGCATCCCCTCCACATCTTTAAGGTCGGTATCTGCGCCAGCAAAACCAATAACCTTGTACGCAGCGCCAGCAGCATGCTGGGCGGCGGTGGTGCCAGCCCCACCACGGGCCAGCACGTCAATGGTATTGGCAGTGCGGTTTACACCGGATACAATAACAACCTCTGCGCCAACCAGCAGCACGTGCCCTTTGGTAAGGCCCTTGCACGCTGCGGCAGTCATAGATAACCCGGTGGCGCCGGTAGCTGCCCACGCGCTGCCAATAACGCCATCACGGCTGGTTTTGCTGCGGGTGTAGATTTCAAATTCCTTGGTGTCAAACGCCACTTCCGGCGCAACCATCGCCTCATAAAATTTGCCCGTCCACGGGCCCAAGTTGATAGCCTTAGCGGCCGCAGCAATAATGGGGTCTGCGCAGGTTACGCTATCGCTAAACTCGTTAAACTGGCCAAATTCAAACGCCATTTTTCCTTACTCCTGTTTTCCTGCGGCGCCATCTGCGCCCTCGGCTTTTACTTTTGCTTGCAGCTCAATCACCTCTGCCACCTCTCGGTTGGTCAGTTCGGTTTTTTTGCCAAGCTCCTCTAAGCGCTGTTTTGCGGTGCTTTGCGGTGCATTTTGCCCACCATTTGCCGCCGTTCCAGCGCCCGGTTTTGCGGTGCTCTTAAACATGCCCGGCGCATCCTTTTCCAGCCCTTTCATAAAGGCCGCCACGCCGTTTGCATCATCAGTTTTCACCCCTGCGGCGCGCAGCTTAAAGCCAAGGTATTCGGCATCGGTAAAATTGTGCTTGGTGGCCAGCTCGCGCACCCACCCCGTAAACTCCATTTCGGCCACTTTCTGCGTTGCCTCATCGCGTTCCTTGGTAAGCGCATCAACCTGTGCCCTTAATTTGCCAAGCTCCCGGTCAGCCTCTTTTTTGGCCTTATCTGCCTCGCTCATCCCGTTGGTTTCCATCTCCTCCACCTTGTCGGTAAGGTCGGCCACCTGCGTTTTAAGCTGCTCCACCTCTTTTTCGGCCTCTTTCCGTTTGGCAATCTCATCATTAAGCCGGGTTCGCGGTACGCTGCTGCTGCTTGCATCGTCTGCCACCGGCTCTTTGTAATCTGCCAAAAACTTTTTTTCGGCCTCTGTAATGGCTTCACCCTTGGCAACTTTGGCCAAAATCTCCTCAATCTTCATGCTTTGCTCCGTTGTTATGTGATTGTTTACGGTGTTTTACATGGTTCGCCCATGCAATCACTCACTTATCATTGCTTGTATTGTCAACATTGCCGCCGCCTGCGCCGCTTTGCATAGCTCTCACCAACGCATCACGCTCTGTTTTATCTGCGCCCGGTGTGCTGCTGTCAATCAATCTTAATATTTCCTCTGTTTTATCCGCAGGCAGCTGCCGCAACCGGTTAAGCATCGCCAGTGCCGTTTTGCCCACCTCACGCTGGTACGGTTCATTGTCTTGATTAAACCCGCTTAAATCCAGCAGCGTTGCCACGCTTTCTTGCAGTTCAAGTATAGCAAAGTTCCGGTTGTAACTGATCGTTGGCACCGGTATTGTAGGCATCCAAGCATTGATAAAACGCCACGCCTGCATTTCGCACTGTTCCAGCACATCTGCACGCGTGGCCATATAATGCTCAATGTTTTGGTAATCCCACGCTTTTGCCTCTGCGCTCTCCACCGCTTTGGTGTTTTCTTTGCTCGTTGCCAGCCCCACGGTGCTGTACATCTCTTTGCGCAGCGCATCAATTTCGCTGCGTATCGTTGTGGTTTCCGCTCCGCTGGGGCTGATATAGCGGCTTACGCCTTTGCCCTCTGCGCTCTCAAATAATGCAGCACTGCGGGCCAGCGTGTAAGATAACGGCTCATCTTTGCCGGTGGCATCATCCGTGTTTGTTTGCTGCTCATCCCGCTGGCGGTTGATCGTGTCTAAAAAATCCTCCGGGATTACCAGCAGGCCAAACATCTGCTTAACCACATTCATTTGCGCCTCGCTCCCCGCATTTAATATGCTGTCGCTAATGCGCACCACGTCCTCAAACCAATGATTTTCGCCAAGGCCGTACCCGTCAATCTCCACATGCCGCACAAACGGCACCGCACCAAGTCCGTGCTGCACAACGCTCTCTGTGCGCTCTCCGGTGCGTTTGTTGTGGGTCAACACCAGCACCTCCGTGCGGTTCCATAATTTGCGCACCTCAATAACACTTGGTTCTGCCATCGGGTCGCTGTTATCCAAACGCACCTCAGCCTCTAACACCCACGCCAGCTTGCCATCTGCTGCATAGCTCCAATCGGGCACTTGCAGCGGGCTCAACGCAACGCCATACGGCCGCAAGCGCTCTGCAATCTCATCTGCCTTGGTTTTGTACCCGTCAAAGCTGGGCATATCAACAGCCAGCCACGCGCAGCCACAAATATTAAGGTACGTGCTAAACTGCCGCATCACCTCATCAACCCGCAGCCCGGTGCGGGTAAAATCCTCCACAACCTCGCTATCTGCGCCCTCGCGCTCCGGCCGTTTCGCCAGCACATATTGGGTAATCAGCGTTGCAATTCTGCGCGGGTAATTCATATAACTGGCCCGGTTTATCCGTTCTATATATTCCGGCTCAATCTCGCTCATGTGCCGCACCAGCGCGCGCTTGATATATTTTGTGCCGCCGCCGTATGCGGCCAAACAACGCTGCCATAAATTTTTATTGGCAGTATAAAAAGGATTTTCACGGCTAAAAATTAAATTGTGATCTATTGCAGGCATAATAAAACCCCCGGCATGTTAAGTTTATTTTACTATGCCGGGGGTGTCAACATGGCAGCTTTTTTAACTGTGCTTGCGCCTTTGCTGCCGCTGGCTGCGGTAAACAGTTATAATGATATGGCGGCCTTTATCCAGTACCACGTGTGCGGGCGGCGCGCCGTGTTGTATTTTTAAGGTGTAACGCCACGCCTCGCGTGCTGGCATATAACACCGTTTGCCGTGTTTTATGATTGCGGCCACGGTATCAAGATTTACCCCGCGCTCCACCATTCTGTGTATGGCGTGCGGCGTTACAAAAAAACTCATTTCCCCGTACTCCCATAGCCGCCTGCGCCTCGTTCTGTTTCGCTTAACTCATCCACCCGCGTAAACTCCACCACCTCCACCGGCACAATAAGCAGCTGGCATATCCTTTCCCCCACATTGTACGGTTTTGTACTGCCGGTAAATTTCGCAGTAATCTCCCCCCGGTAATCGCTATCAATCACGCCAACGCTGTTGCAAAGCATGCTGCCGGTGCGGTAAATGCTGCTGCGCGGGGTTATCAATCCCACATATCCGGCCGGTATCTCCACCGCAATGCCGGTGCGGTAACTCCACGCATCCACCTCTTTTTCTTTGCTGTAATCCACCGCCATTAAATCATAACCGGCTGCCCCCGCTGTTCCTTGTTTCGGGGTTTTTGCCATTGGGTGCATTTTCTTAAATCTGATCTGCATTTTCTCCTCCATCCTGCGGCATAATCGCGCGCATAATAGTTAAATAATAATATCTGTTTTGCAAGTTATTTGTACGGCTTGCAAGCTGTTTTGATATGTCTATCCCCTGTTGCCTTGCTGTTGTGTTTATTGCTTTGCAAACCTCTGCCAGTATCGCCAATGCACCTTGGGCTATGGCCAGCGCCTCGTTGCGCTGCTGCGTTGGTGTTGCCTGCTCCGGCCGCAATATCCTTTTGGGCCTCTGCTGCTCCGGTTTTATATACTCGTGCAGCTCCCCTGTATCAAGCATTTTGCGCACATCTTTGTATTGCCGGTTTAACAAGCTGCTGGCTGGCAGCACCCATATAATATGCCCGCCCCGTGTCATTGCCGCGCTGCGCCCCTGCTTTGCCATCTCATCCAGCACCGCGCTGCGCAGTATCGCCGGTCCCAATTTACCTTTATATTGTCGCATCATTGTACACCTCTTTTACCCCACCCACAAGGGGGTGGGGATTGTTTGGATTTACCCGATTACGCAAGCCGGGGCCACGGCGCGTGCATAGTTAGCGTAGTAGTAGTTCAGCGTGCCCGCGGTAGTAACGATGTACACATAATTCGTATAACCGGGGTGCGGGGAGCGCAGCCACCAATAATGGCCGCGCAAAAACTGCTGCGGCAAATCAAGTTTTTCCCCCTCTGCCACATCATTGTTGGCATCGCCAAAAACCTCTGTGCGGCTCAGCAGGTAAAATTTATCTTTGGTTTTCTCTGCCATCCCCGGTTTATCCCATAATGCTGTTATGGTATTGTGATCTTTTACACATTCCAAAAAAGCAGCATCAAACCCGGCCAAAAAACCCGGCACATTGTGGGCATAGCCCGGCGCAACATCCCAGCTGTTTTGCATCCCCCACCATTTGCCAGCGGCCCCGCTGCTGTTAAGCCACTGCCGCAACGCGCTTTCGCGCCAGCTGTTGTATCCGTAATCTCGGCCGCGCGTATTGCACTTCCCTGTATTGTCGGTGGTAAGCTCGCCCTCGTCAAATTCAAAATCAAACGCCACCGGCTGCGTTACCACCAGCGTTACGGCGCTGGCCGTAACTGCGCAAACGCGCCAAATGATACACCCGCCCTGCCATCCCAGCTGTTTATGCGGTGTTGCCACCAGCTGCCCCACCTTAAAAATACTTTCGGCTCTCTTGTCGCGGCACACTCCCCGCACCTTTTCCCAATCCAGCAGCGCAGGCCGCAGGCCGGTATCATCCAGCCCCATTTTATCCGGCACCGGCTTTTGTTTTGTTGCAGCACCCTGTTGCAAATTGCGCATTACCGCAATGATCTCCTGCGGTTTGCCATCCAGCTGCAAAGTTTTACCCGTTTGATAAAGTCTTGCTCTCATATCCATTGCTCCTTATATCAAATAACTGCCTGCACCACTGCAATAATGCCAGCCAATGCCAACACACAAACAAACACCAAGCCCACCGCATCCGCGCTTGCAATAAGCTCCTCCGGGGTACGGCCTTGGCCTCCCATTACGCCCTCAACCTCATACTCTCCGCGCGCCAGCTGCTCCGGCGTTGCCGTTTCTCTTGTCGGTACCTTGTTCATCTTGTTTTTTCTCCTTATGCGTTTGTAATGTCCTCAATGTATTCCCCGGCTTCTTCAAGGCTGTTGCGCAGGCTGTCAAGGTTGTCAATGGCCGCCTGCATGGCTTCGCCGCGTTCCGTTTCTTGCAGGCTTTCCGGTAGGTTGTCAAAAGCCTCTTGCTCGGCCTCTGCCAGTTCGTTAACCTGCAACATAAGGCCGCCCAGCGCTTCGCGGATTTCTTCAAGGGTTTTGCGTCTTGCTTTGTTCATGGTAATACTCCTTGTGGTTGTTTGCCCCGGCAACACCGGGGCTGTGGTTTTTTATCTCATGTATCGCACATCAATTTGCGGCGCATGCTTTTTTATTTCATCCCTTGCCCGGCTGCTTAAATAGTTGCCTATCGCATCGTTGTTGCCCTTGCGCGTGTCTTTCATTAAGCGCGCTGCTGCATCAACCTCATCCGGCAGCTTTAATTTTAATGCGTTCCAGCCCTCTCCATCAAATGCCATATACGGGTGCTGCTCATCAAAAAAGGCGCTTACATCTGCCCCTGTAAGCTGGCTCCCTATCCAGCGCTCAACTGTTATGATCTTAAACCGCATCCTGCTGTGCTCCTTTGCCTGCATTGTCAATGCGTTTGCATTGCTCTGCAATAACCTTTTGTACCGCAACCGCGTTGCTGTTTTCAAAATCCTCCGGCACCCGTATTATGGCATAGCTATTGGGCTCATATACGCCATCCTCCCTGTCGACTTCCTCATACTCTGCCAGCCAGCGTTTTGCCCACAACAGTGTGGCAAACTCATCATATACTTTGCCATTTTTGGCATCTGCAAGCAAATATTTCATATCCGCACCTCTTTATTGCCATACCCCCGCGCTCGCGGGGGCGTGGCTGTTACTTTTATTTTACAATCTTGCACGGGGTGTTTTTGGCAAACAGCGTAACTGTTTCGCGTTTGTAATAGTGCCTGCTGCCGTGCTGCAAGTAGCCGGTTTTGGTGGTTACATTGCCCACCGTACCCGGCCCCGGCATTGTTCTAAATCCGCAATCGTGGTGCGGCGTGGTAAGCTCCGGCACCGGTACCCACTCCTTTTTTTCGTTCAGCCGGTACCAATAACTCACCTGCAAAATCTCCCAATAAAAATGGTAATCGTGGCTGCTGGTGCGGGTAACCGTAATGGTGCGGCGTTCGGTGATCTGCGGCACGTGGTTTTCATCCTGCCGCCAGTTAAAAGTATCTATTGTTGCCTCAAAAGTGTGCTTTGCCATGATCTTATGCTCCTTGTGTTTACAAGGGGCCTTGCGGCCCCCCGGTGGTTTATTTCTCGTTGCAAAAACGGGTTTCAAGCTCAAAAATGCCAATATCACCCTTGAAAGGGCGGTTGGTGCGCGCCTGCATGTTGCGCAGGCGCTGCCAGTAGTGTGGCAGGTGGGTGTAAATGTTTCGCAGCTCTTTCAGGTTTTTGTTTGCGCAGCACCAGCAGCTCACGCGGTCCAAAATTTCGTAAAGCCGCACACCGTGTTCAACCCATTCAAAGCCCTTGCCGTAACAGTATGCAAGGCAGTCTGCCTCGGTCATGCCAAATTCGACAAGCGGCAAAACCCGGTTTTCCCGCGCTGATTTTGTGATGCGCCTTGTTTCATCAGCCGCAATGCCCACAAACTCGATGCACCCAGCACAATGCTTTTTCAAGGCAGCAATCTTTTTGGTCGTGCCCCAGCGGCACCTTCCTCCGCACCAGCTGTACCCATAATGCACCCCGCCGCCCTTTTCATTTACCGGGCGTTCAAACATATCGTAATCCATGCTGTTTTGGGGTTTAAGCTCTGTGTATGCTATGCCGTTGGCAGTCAAAATAGGCAGCACGGCATCCCGCGTTGCGTATATGGCATCAAACTCCTTGCCGGTGTCATAAAAAACAACCTCGTGCACCGGTATGCGTTTTTCAATCAAAAGCAGCAGCATGGCCAAGCTGTCTTTGCCAAAGCTGCAACTCACAATGTTTTTTTGTGCCATCTTCTTCTCCTTGTGTTGTGGTTTTTTCTGTGGCATCGTGCCCTACAATGATAAAATATAATGCTTCATTTACAAAATGCAAGCCCTGTTTGGTTTATTTTGTAAATATTTCCCAAAAAATTTTATACAATGGGCCCGCTGCCGCGTTTGCTGCTCAATTCGGTGATTGCCCATACCAGTGCATCCATGCGGTCGGGGCTGGCCTCTTTATCATATCCGCAGTAGTTGCACATCTGCCACTCCAACTGCCCAAAGCTGCCGCAATGGTGCACCAGCCCCTTTTCGTATAACGCTGCCACCGGCTCCGCTCGCACGATCTTTCCCCGGCTGGCGTGTACCGCCTTGTACGGCACGCGCTGCGCCGCCTGCCGCAGCATTTGCTCCACCATATCCCCGCCGTTGTTGGTTTCAGCCACCACGCGATCTGCCCGGTACTCATTGTACGCATTAACCACGGCCGCAGCCCATGCGCTCGGGCTGGCGTGGGTGCTGCGATCTGCCAACACAAAGTAATGCCGCTGGCCGCGTATCGTTTTGCTGCCTGCCACCACAATGCCTGTTTCATCGCTGCCTTTTGCGCTGGTTACTGCCGGGTCAACCGCCACAACAATGCGCTCCAAGGGCATAGGTACCGCCGCCACGCGGTACGGTGCAATAAGCTCCTCATTCCACAATGCGCCCTCTGTATTTCCCGCCCAAAATCCCAAGTAAATATTAAGGTATTTTTGGTAATTGCGCGCCTTGCAATCCTCGGCCATTTGCAAAAATTTGGCATTTAAGTGCTGCCTGTTGTCGCGGTAATCGGTATGTATATAGCAGGTATCGCCAACAATGCCGTTAAAGTCATCGGGCACGTTGCGCTCAGCAAAAAACCGGCGATATATCCAGTGCTTTTTGTCGGTTGGGTTCAAGGATAATATCACCCGGTTTTTTATATCCACATCGCGCAATGTAAGATCTATGCGATCAAACGCGGCCTCATCAACAAGCTCCTGGGCCTCATCAACCAAGGCAAGGCCTATGCGCTTGATACTTTTTAGCTGGGCCTCGTTGGAGCCACGGGAGGTTTGAATGCCACGGAAGAACATGGAGAAATTGGTGGAGGTGTTGCGCATATCGGTATTGCTTTTGGTAACAATGCCCGCAAGGCCCATCAGCTCCAATTTCTCGTAAAACTCCGGGATAATGGATACTTTGGCAGATACAAGCGTTTGCCGCAGATACAATATGTTGTAATCTGCCGTGGCGTGATCTGTCGCAACGGCGCTGCTTATAGCATAGCTTTTACCGCTGCCGCGCCCACCCGTTACGATAAAATACCGGCACGGGCATGCCGGGTTAAACAACGGGGCATATTTGCGGTTAAATACAATCTTATTGCTGGCCATCCTCGCTGCCCTCTGCTGCATCAGCAGGCGCGGCGGCGGTGTCCTCAAAACATATCACCGGTGGCTGCACCGTTGCGCCGGTAAGCTGCAACTGCTGCTGCGCACCCCATCCCCGGTGCCTGCCTTTGCGCTCCAAGTAAAACGCAATGGCTCTAAAATCGCCACCCTTTACCAAATGCAGCAATTTACTCTCTGCAAAATCCAGCCCCCGTTCCTGCTCATCCTCAATTACCTGCTGCACCTCCGGCCAGCGCTGCCGGTAGTTGTAAAAAGTGCGGCGGCTCACACCCAGCTGTTTACGGGCATCCTCCAATATCCCCAAGCAGCCTTTGCAGGCCTCCAACACCTCTGCTTTTGTTCTTCGCATCTTGTTTGCCATAATCTGCACCTTTGGGTTACGGGTTTGGGGTGGTATCGGCGGTAAAGTCGGCGGTAAAGCGCGCAAAGGGCAAAGGTACGCAGCTGGATAACTCCAAATAGGTGCGGGAGTGTTCGGGGAAGGTGTGTATGGCAAAATGGGATTCGGCCAACAAAAACAAGGCCGTGTACCCCTGCGGCGTAAAATAATGTTCCGCAATCCGCAGCACCTTAAACCCGCACGCCGCCAGCGCCTCCAAATAATACGCCCTTAATCTGTCCGGCTCCGTTTCGCCGCACCAGCCGTGCCAATTATATATCTGCGCTTTCATCATCCACTCCCTCAATATCCGCAATTTCAATCTCTGCAAAATCCCCCTGTATCGCTTTGGGGTTGCCTTTGTAAAACACCAGCACCTCTTGGTGTATGCGGATGATTTTTCTATTGCGCATATAATTGGCCGCCCTGATCTGTGCGGTGCCGCAGCAGTTAAGCAATACAAGCTCATTATACAACAACAGCCCATTACGCTGCATAATGCGGGTAATATCGCTGCAAATATCATAATATGCACCAGCCCCCCCCCGCACATTGCTCATCACAATCACCGCAAAACGATTTTTTTTAAGGCACTGCACTGCGCCGGTAAGCGCATTATCCAATATCTGCAAAAAGCCTGCGTACTCTTTTTGGTTGCTGGCATCATTGGGCAAATCGCTGTAATGCTCCAAGTCAAAATACGGCGGGCAGCTAAAAACAAGATCTTGGCTTTCCGGCCGCAGGTGTTTGCCTATGTTTTGCCCATCATCGCAAATGTAATGCGCATCCATCCCTTGCACACGGCTGTTATTTAACGCTGCCTGCTCCTCCCGCAGCTCTATGCCGGTAAAGCAATGCCCAAGATACGCGCTAACAAAACCAAAAACACTATCCCCCGCAAACGGGTCGCATATATTGCACTTGCCAACCGGGGTAAACCACTTTGTAACGATCTCCGCAAGCGTTGCATCAAGTATGCTTACCGTTGCAAAACCAGCTTTGCCGTATTTCTCATTGCCGGTTATTGGCTCCGTGCCCAATTTGCCCTCGCGGCTCTCGCCATTATCCCCTATCAGCTCATTCCACGCCCTTTTCCTGTTTTGCCAATCCCCCCTCCGGGTATCCAGCACACTAAATGGCGGTATCAAAAACTTATCTGCCAGCCTGCCGTGGGCCTCTGCGCTGCCTATACCTGCGGCATCGTTTGCCACATCATCCAGTGCCGGTAAATCAATCTCCCATTCCCGCAACTCCTCTGTATCAAACGCCGCCTGCAATGCCTCAACATCCCATTCGCTTTGGTCGGTTGTCGCATTGTCAGCCAATGCCAACAACTTGCGGCGCGGGTCATCCGGGCCCATATCCTTGCGCACCACCACAACCAGCTCGCTCCCGTCCGTTTCAACAATGCGCTGCGGCAACCCCAACGCCTCGGCCTCGCCAAGTACGCCGCTGCCGCCAATGCTGGCTCCGGTGTTATCCACCACGATACTGCGCCCGGCCCCCAAATCTCGCAGGCTGCGCTTAATCATGCGCCGGTTATTGTCCGGGTGCATCCGGTAATTGTTCGGGTCTTTCCTTACCTTAAACTCACGCCCCGGCTCTGCGCCATTGTTGCCGGTTTGCGCGCGCGCGTGGGCATCTTGGGCATCTAATCCCGCCTCTTGCGCGTAGCTTGTTACAAATCCTTTTACCTTTGGCATAATCGCAACTCCTTAAAACGGTATATCATCGCTGGGCGGCTGCACACTTGGCTGCCGTGCATCCTGTGGTGCGTATTTGTGTAGATCATTGGCCCGTTTTTGTGCCTGTGCTTGCTGGTTATTTTGCTGGCCATCCTGTTGCCGTGGGCGGCTGGTAAATTGCACCTCCTCCGCTATTACTTTGGTCATGCGCTGCGTGCTGCCATCCTGCGCCTGCCATTGCTCCTGCTTAAAATATCCGCGCACCAAAACCCCGCTGCCTTTTTGCAAGTACGTTGCGCAAACTTCGGCCATTTTTCCCCACACCGTAACCGGCATAAAACAAGTATCTTCCCCATCTTTAAGCCTGCGGTGTACGGCAACGCAAAAATCTGCCACCTTGCTGCCAGTGCTGGTAGTGCGTACCTGCGGTGCATTGGTGATGTTGCCCCCGATTATTACCAAGTTAAAATCAGCCATTAAAAGTAAACTCCATTTGTGTGTTTTTAGGTTTTGCGGGCCGTGCCCTGCGCCCGGTAATATTGCTGCGATTGTCAGCATCGGCCAACGCTTTGCACCGGTACAATGCGCCGCGCAGCACCTCACGCAACGCCGGGTACTGCTGGCAGCTGTCAACCAGTTTCCTGTGCATCGCCTCCCGGCTTACACCAAATGCTTTTGCCACTTGGCTGGCCGTGGTGTGCCCCTCGCGCAATACACACTCAACAACTGCCAGTGTGTAATCATCAACCTCACGCAATAAAAATTCCAACATATACTGCATATCTGCATTTGTGTAAATCGGTCGGGTGCTATAATCATCTTCCGTATCAGCATCGTACACGCTGGCCGCATCATCCGGCACCGCCGCAACCTCCTCTGCATACTGATACTGCTCCATACTTACATGGTGCCCGGTACTGCTGCGGGCAAAACGTTTAGGCGGGGGATTGTCGCAATACCACGCGCAACTGGCCACATATACGCACTCAGCGCATTGTGGCGTTTTGCGGCATTTGGCTGGTTTGCCAAAGCATATTGGGCAATCATCTGTCATGTAAGCACTTTCGTATATTATAGTTTACTTTATGTAATAATATAGCAGTAAACAAAGTAAATTCAAATAAATTACGTATATATACACAAAAAAACCGGCAAAAAACCGGTTTTTAATGCTTCGCCTTGGCTTAAACTCGCCTGCCGCGTTTCCAATCCGCACACATTGTATGCCGCAGCGGTCGGTGCAGCGCTGGTGCTGTTATGTGGTATAATCTGCAATGTGGCCCGTGTCTGCGGTATGCGTACATCTCGGGGGCATTTGGGTTTGCTGCCGGGGCATAATAGGCGCAAGTTTTACACCCTTGTAAGCGCGCCGCGTTGCACTCCTCGCAAAAATCCTGCGGTCTTGCAATCATACTGTATTTGCTTTTTTTGTATGCAAACAACGGTGCAAACGCTTTGCCGCACATTTTGCACTCACTCATTTTGCTGTTCCTTATATCCTATATCCTCCGGTAACCCCTCGCCGTGCGCAGCCTCCACCGCCATGCGGTCGCAAATATTGTTATATTCGTTCTCTGCGTGCCCTTTTACCCACACAAACTGCACATCATGCTTATGCAGCAGCACCGCCAGTTGCAGCCATAAATCTGCATTGTGCACCGGCTTTTTATCTGTTTTGCGCCATCCGTTTTTTTGCCAACGCTCCAGCCATTTTTTGTTTACCGCATTGGCCAAATATGCTGCATCAGTGTACAGCGTAACGCCACACGGCCGCTTTAATGCGCTCAGTGCCATAATTGCCCCCATTAACTCCATCCTGCCATTGGTTGTGTACGCAAAACCACCCTGCAACCTTTTTATGGTGCCATTATAAAGCAATACCGCGCCCCAGCCTCCGGGGCCGGGGTTGCCGCTGCAAGCTCCATCAGTATATATTTTTATCCCTGCCAAATACTCTTTATTGTCCATTTTTGCATCTCCGTTTATGCTCCTGTTTTCGCAGTGCCCACATCCAGTTTTGCAAAACTCGCGCCGCCCTCTCTGCCTCCTCTGCGCTCTGCACCCATCCTGCATCTGCCCCTTTATACTCGCGCAGCAAAAATGCCACGCGTTTTATTGCCGTGCTGGCGTGGGCCATTTGCCTGTGTATCAATTTATCTGTGCTGCCAAGTTGCCAAAGCTGTGCAATATCCTTATCAGCCTTTGCCATTGCGCACCTCTGCCAAAACGGTACCGATCTTGCATTTGTCGCACGCAGGATAAATGCAGCAGCCAAAGTTGCGCATATTATCACAAGCCTTGCCCAAAGTATCACATAGTACTGGTGCTGCCGCCAACAGCCGCGTTATTCTCTCCGCGCTCCCTCTGTCCTCTGTATCCACCACGCGGCAAACCGCTTTGCCTGTCGCGGCATCATACACCGCCAATGTAAGCTCGTGTTCATGGTGCGGCACTTTGCTGTATCGCACATGCCATTGCGGTAAATCCGGCCGGGTGTCGCACCCCGCCGCCTCGGGCTCATCCAGCAGCCGTTGCGCCTCCAATGCAGCCTGTTCAATGGCCGCGATTTCCGGCGTATCACAAACAAGTTTGCCAGCGCACGCAACCATACTTGCCAACGCGCTGCGTAATTGCTTTTTGTTTGCCATATCTCACTCCTCCGCGCCATCTTCTGTTTTGTGCCCCATGCAGCCGTGGCGGTAACAAAACCTGCTGCATTCCCCCACGGGGATAATTCGCACCCCAAGCGCGTACAACTGGCAAAAATATTCCCGCAGCACCCGGCCGGTAATAACCTTGTTGTTAAAACCTTTGGCCAACCTGTTATACTCCCGCATCGGTGCGTTATCCTCAATATAACCATCAATGCAAATACCCATGTGTATGCCGCACGGTGGTTTTATGCGCTCCGGCTGCAACTGGCACCGGCCGCAATCAAACACTTTGCCCGTAAAACAACATTTCTCCACTTTCAAACGTTCAACCAGCTCAAATTTCTTTTCCATAATATTCAATCCTCGCCTTGCTCTACATCCTCAATAATAAACGGCCCTTTGCTGGCCAACAGTGCAAATTCCTGCTCAATGATCTTATCCAAGTGTGCAATACTGCGCTCCAACTCCTGCTGCCTCTCAACATCCGGTGTGGTAAAATGCGCATCAAGTATTGCCCGCAGCAGCATATCTGTAATGCCCTCCGGCTTGCGCCATACAGCGTATATATGCAAGCATCCCTGCGGCATTGTTGCGTAATCCTCCGGCACTGGCAGCTTTCCGCTTTTGTAACGGGCCACGGCATACCGGATAATTGCAGCGCCATTGCCACTTTTGCGCAACTTGGCAATTTGATCTGTACGCAAACGCACGCTGCTCATATCTTACACCGCCTGTTGTTTTTTATTCATCCAGCAATCACGCTTTGCGCGGCACTGCTCCAACGTTGCGGCAACGCAGGTAAAAAGCCTGCCATCAGTGTGCCGGTAATCGTATTGCACATAACGCTTGGTTTTGCCTGCTGTACGGCGGGTAAATGTTTCGTGCTGCTCCTGTCCGGGGGCGGCGGTTGTGGTTACTCCGTGTTGGTTAATTCTGTTCATTTCTTTTACTTTCCTTGTGTTGTGGTTTTTGTTTTATGGCGTTATGCCCTACAAAATCAAAATATAGCACAAAGTTTACAAAATGCAATATGCAAATAGTTTATTTTGTAAATAAATCACAAAAAACAATCTGTGCGCGGCTCCGCATTTTTTTGCAGCGATTTTACAAGCTCAACATAGGCCCATCATTTAGCGGCTCGCTTTTTTGCAGCTGCTCTTTTGCATCCTGTGCGTTAAAATCCAGCGTTTCTAAAACCGCCACCAATACCGGGCGTTCCCGCAGCCACTCCGGGCGCACCAGCAACTCTGCCGCCCTGCGCAATTCCTCATCTGTTAAACTTTCCCATTCGCTTGCTGTGTGCTTTTCCATACAAACCTCCATTCGTTATAAGCAAGGCACCGCGCCTTGGTTTGCCTCCGCTTATCCCTCCCACACCGGCACCGGTATTGTTTGCTGGTTCTCTCGGTCAGCGCGCACACAAATAAAGTTTTCCTGCAATCGGCGGCGTACCGGCTCGGGATCTCTAAAAATATCCTCAATACTGCCAGCGTAAAAATTACCCAGCAACCACACTTTGGTGCGGCACTCCCCGTTATTTACCGCCTCCAAAATATCCCATAACAAATCTTGCCCGCTTTCGGTGATATGCGCCTTGCTGGCCACCTCATCAATGATAAAAACATCTTGGCTGTAAATCCGCGCCAATAATTTCTCGTCAGCATACGCGCTATCACTGCGTTTTGCCTCGCGCCAATCAGCCAGCAGCCTGCGTAAGCTGGTGTATTGCACTTTAAGGCCACTGGCCAGCATCTTGGCTGCAACAAAACACGCAGCCGTGCTTTTGCCGCAGCCTGTTGGCCCGCTTAACAGTAAATTTGCGTTGCGGTGCTCCCATACCCATACCGCCAAAAATCGCACCGGTGGCTTGGTAAAAAGTTCCCCTGTTTCCCGGTCATGGCTGTATTTTTCCGGTATCCCGGCTTTGCTTATGATCTCCGGCAACCGTCTTTGCCAATCTGCACGCTGTGCAGCTGCTTTGGCCTCTGCCTCTGCCGCCGCCCGCTTTGCATCGCACTCCGGGCAAAGCCTGTGTTTCTCATAGCACGCCTGCAAAACCTCCGCAAAGGCATCCTGCCGCCAATCCGGCACCTCATACAGCTGCCCGCAATCTTGGCAATCAATCCGGCACATCCCGTTTGCCAAATCCTCTATAATCATATCCCGTTGTAATCCTTACTTTTTGCCTGCACCGTGCTTGCATCAGCAGCCGGTTGCCACTCATCCTGCCAACATCGGCCATTAAGCCATGTTACCGGATTTTTCCGGTATTGCAAATCTTGGTGCGCGGCAACGTATCTTGGCAGCGCCACTTTGATTGCGGCCCGGTCGGTTTCGCTGATCTTGGCATATTTGCGCTTGCATTTTTCCTTATCCACCTTTTTTGCATACATATCCCAAAACGCTGTAAAAGGCAAGCAGCTTTGCGCATCATCTGCAATGGGGGGTGTATAAGGGGGATTATCTTTATTATCTTTATTATCTTCTTCTGTTGTTGTTTGTTTGTTGATTGTTTGTTTGCTGTTTGTTGTTTGTTTGTTGCCGCAATTATTTAATGCGCTTTCTATCAAGCACTTATCTGTGTTGTTTTGTTTGTTGCTTTGCTCGTTATCAGGCATTTGGTATGCGGCCCAATTACATACTGTAATAAGCGTGTAACGGTTGGTTGCGGTAATGGTGATCTCGCCCGTATCGCGCAGCCTGCGCAGTACAGTGCGCGCTTGCTGCACGCTAATATGCAGCTCGTGCGCAAGGCCATCCAAGCTGGTGATAAATTGCCCTGCCGCCAGCTCTATACCGTGCCACCGGGTTGGCTGCCAGTTGCATTTAAGCAGCATGGCAAGGTAGGATTTCACCATAATAGGCTCGTCCCACCATTCCCATTGCAATATGCTTTTATACAGTTTAATCCATCCACCGTCCATGGTGCTGGTTATCCCATAACAATGCTTTTGGTAGCTGCTCCGCGCTGCACAACAGCCGCCAGCACTGTATCAATTTGCGCCTTTGCTGCGGCCTTGGTAAGTTTTTCCCCCTTGGCCTCTGCCGCAGCCTGCATTTTTGCCACCAGCGCATCTGTAAGGCCGCCAATACTCATTTTGCACACCTTTGTAAACTCTGCGGGCGTAATCATAGCCTGCACCAACTGGTACGCACCAAGCACATCTGTGCACTCGCGGTTGCCCGGCCGTTCTTTGTACCGATAACCGCAGCACTCACCGTGGGCATCAATGTACTGCTCCATTGCCGCCTTGATCTCTCGGCAAAACTTCTCCACCTGTTTGCTGGTTTCGTACAACGCGGCCAGCGTTTCCGGGTTATCAAGCGTGTTTACCTCGTTTATTGCCAGCGCGTTAAATTTTGCCATAAATGCCGGGCATTTGCTTTTGGCTCGGCAATACTTGCACGCATCTGTTTCTGCATTAAGCAGCAGTGCACTATCTTTGCAGCGATCAATCACGCGCGCAATGTTGGTAATAATGGCATCGGGGCGGGAAAAGGTGTATTGGCTGCGGGAGTATATGCGGGGTTGGAAAACGTGGCCGGTGCAACGGGTGCCGCCAAACTTCTGCATTACACCAACACTGTATGTGGCCAGCTGCATGTTACGGTTTACCTCTGTTACCGGGGTGCGGCCAAATTTCCAATCAATCGTGGCCAGCTCGCCATCGGCAAAAACAATGGCAACATCAACGGTACCCTCTGTAAGTATGTTGCCGTTGGCATCCCGCACTTGTATGGGCAGTTCGTGGTAAATTGTGGCTCCGCTGTTTTCGCCGCCTGCAATTTCGGCCAGGAATTGCAGGCAAGCGGCACAAAGCTCGCTTTGCTCCTCGGTCAATCCATCAAAATTACCTGTGGCAATGCAAGCGTGCAGCATGCTCCCCTCTTTTGCCTCCTCGCTGCTGTTGTCCGGCATACCCATCTGCATTTTGTAGCTGCCGGGGCAATCCCTGTACTGCTGCAACTTGCTGGGGCTAAATTCGTGGTGCTGCGCCTGCGGTGCTGTTTGTACTGTAATCTTTTCCATGGTCTTTTTCCTTGTGGTCTTTGTGGTTTTGTAATATGCGGGGCGCATTTGCCCCGCACCTGTTATATCCTATTACATCGGCAACTCATCCGGGCGGCCGGTGGCCGGGGCCTGCTGCTGCTCAATCCCCGCAACAACCTGCGGTGCCGTTTCCAGCGGGCTTACTGTTACCTCAATAGGCTCCATATCCGCAACCTCGCCCTCCGGCACGCTGTTTCCTGTTACCTCCTCATACAACCATGCGTATGCTTTGCGGGTGGCTTTGCCAATAATAGCATCTGCGCCCATCCCGCTATTAACGCGGATTGCCAAATCAAGATCAACGGTATTGTGCTTGCCTCTGTAAGTCCAATCAATGTGCATCCGCACCACCGCGCCTTTGTCGCTCATAATCTTGGGTATGCCGGGTGTAACATTTTTGTACAAATCGGGGATGTCGCGCAACTTGTGTTTCATCCCGTTTTTGGTTACGTAGCAGCGTTTGGCCAGCAAATTGAACTCATTGCCGCACACGCTCACACCATTAACTGCCGCCTCAATAACAGCATCCCGCACTGTGTCAATATCGTAACCACCGGGGCGGTCGGTCATAAAGCCAATGGGGCTGTTTTGCAGCGCCATAATGGGCTGCATCACCTCCGGTGTAAGCAGCTTTTTCAACTCCTGCATCACGGCCCCCAGCATAAACATTTTCTTAAACTGGCTGGCCACATTTTGTGCAATAACGCCATTTTGCGCGGCCTTATCCAGCGCAGTAATGGTTGCCTCCGGTACTGCCAAAACCATGCTGCTTTCGGTTTCCTTGTTTGCGGTTTCGTTACTCATAATACTTTCTCCTTGTGGTTTTCGGGCTGTTGCCCTGTGGTTTTATGCCTGCCCACCATAGGCAAGGCGTTCAATTTCCAATCTGTCATACCTGTAAATCCTGCGGCTGATCTTCACCGGGGTAACCTTACCCTGCTTAATCCATTTCCCCAGCGTAACTTTGCTTATCGGCCTTTCCCCACCAATTATTTGCCGGGCCTCATTGCCGCTTATAAGTTGCCGGTGCACCTGTTTTACCTCGCACGCTCGCACAATGTTTTCCACCTGCTCCGGCGTAACTGTTGGGTCGGCTGCCGCCAGTATCCTTATACTGTTAATAGTTTCCTTTTTCATTACCTCACCCCCTTGCGTTTACGTGGCATACTGGCCAGCATAGCACTCTCAACTGTATGCCGGTAGCACGCCCCGCAGGTGCGTTTTTGCAACAAAATAAACTGCACCACCCGTTCATCACGGATTTTTACCGGCAGCCGGTTGCAGCACTCCGTGTGCTTGGGTCTGCCCCGCGTTTTGGTAGTGTAAAGCCGTGGGGTAATGCCCAGCCGGGCGCATACCGCACGCTCCACAACCTCCATGTTTGTTTTGCTTGTATTTCGCAAATAGCTGATACAAGCCGGGTTGCTGATTGCCACCATCATTTTTTATACCTCCTTGGTTATGGGTCTGTTTACTTTATTCACTCAACAATAATAAAATATAACGGTGTATTTTGTAAATGCAAGCCGAAAAAGCAAAAAATAACGGATTTTTTTACAAAATAAACTGAAAACGGATTGAAAAACGGCGCAAATGAAATAAATTATAATAGGGCGCGCACGGGCGGCAAAAAACCACCCGCCCGCAAACCACAAGGAGAAAAAAGAATGAAAATTGACATCAACATTGTAAATGCCATTGACCAATATATGCTGGCAAACAAGATTTCAGCCAATGCGTTTGCTGAGGTGCTGGGCATAAGCCCGGCAACAATGGTAAAATGGCGCAGGCAAGGCAACGGGATTACCGGCCGCAGGTGGCAGGAGCTTTACAAGCACATCAAAAGCTATCTGCCGCAAGATCGCATTTTTGTGGCAAGCAACGGGGAGGAGCATTATAGCAGCTTAAACGAGGGCACGGGAGGCAAAGCGTACTTTGAACCCAAGTATGTGCCACAAATGGCTCCGGTGTTTACGCAGGAGGATTTGCGGAGATACAATAGCATGGTGGAAAGCGTGGAGCAATATGCGTGTGTAAACAATTTGCAGCGGCGCGAGTACCGGCAACACATTGCGGGGTTTGGCAGCATCTTTTGTTATGATCTGCCGCAGGCAATAGTTGGGGTTCCTGCCGGGGCACGGCTGTATGCAAGCGAAAACACAAAGCCGCGCAATGGCGGGTTGGTGCTGGCGGTAACAAGTACCGGCCAAATACTGCTGGGGATATATACGGTAAAAGGGGGCAGCTTTACAATATCGTGCGGGGCTGAAAAAACAACGGGGAAACTGGCAGAGGCAAGGGGGATGTTTACCATGATTTGCCCGGTGGTAATGTACGAGGTGTTTACTTATTAAAGATCATCAGCCGGAGGCGGCAATAAAAGCCCGCCAGTAATAACCCGCAGCAGCTTATTTAACAGCGCGCCATCGGCATTTTGTATTATGCCAATAAGCTGCTGCTTTATTTTTTCCTCTTTCCCACTTGCAGCCAGCTGCTCATCATCAGCAACCAGCTGCGGCAAATCCAATGCCGCTGCCGCATTGCGTGCGGTTTCCGCATCTATATGTGTATAGTGCTCGGTCATCGCTGGGTTACTGTGTCCCATATTTTCCTGTATCAGCGCTGGCGGTGTACCGCTTGCGGCATGCAGGCTGGCGTAGGTATGGCGCAAGCTATGGAAACCCACAAGGACAATGGCCCGCGCTGTGTCTTCGTACACCTTTTTTTTGCCCTCATAGTGTGATTTATGCCCGGTGCCATCCGCGTGTATTTTAATGCCGCACGCCTTAAAGTGCCGCTGTATCATTTTGCTTAAATAGGTGCGTTTATTTTTATCCATGTACATCTCGGCAATATCCGGCAGCACATACTCAGTATCCTGCGAACACTGCGCCAATGTACCATATAAAACCCCCGGTATCCCTATTGTAACCTCTGCACCACTGCTGCGCAGCGTTTTGTTTGGTTTGCGCCTGATAATCCCGCGCTGCAAATCCACATCACACCAGCGCAACGTTGCGCAATCTCCCAGCCGCAACCCTGTAAACGTGCCAATCTCAAACAGTGCCCGTAAATTACCTGTGGCCGTAGTTATCACCCTGCGCAGCTCCTCAATGGTAAGTACTCTGCGGCTGTTTGTTGTAAGTTTTCTCCGCGTAATATCCGCAAACGGATTTTCTTTCATCCGGGCGGGTTTGGCAAGTACGCGAAAGATCAATTTCAAAAATGCAAGATGTTTGTTGTATGTGTTTGCTGACCATGGCAGCTGGCGCATTGCCGCCATGTGTGCGTTTGCAACACTGTCCGTTACATCACGCATATACACCAGCGGCGTATCTTTGTATGTATCCTCCACCCATTCCACCAGCCGCCACCACGTGATCTTATAATACTGTATTGTTTCGGGCCCGCACTCGGGCCTATTGCTTGCGTTTTCGTATGCTGCCCACGCATCCGCAATTTTAAGCGGCGGGTTTGCCTCCTCCATTTCACGCTCTTTTTGCGTTTCCAGCCTGCGTATATCTGCCTCCACCGCTTTAAGTATTTCCAGCCTGCTCCCTGTAAGGTACGGCGCGCGCAAGCGCAGCTGTTCTTTTTGTGCGGTTGCATAATCGGTTACCGGCACCCCGTTAATCTCCAACCGCACCTTTACCCGTTTGCCAGTAGTATCTCGGTAAGCCAGCCAATATGTGCCAGCTTTTTTACTGTTTGCGGGCACCTCTTTGCCGGAGCTGTCGCGCTTGTATAAATGCCCCATGCCCTTGCGTTGTTTACTCTTTGGTGCCATATTTGAAAAATCCTTTAATGATGTTATATTATGTTATCCGTAATATAACACAAAACAAGGAATATTCAAGTTTGGGCAACAAATGGCCCACAAAAACACGCTTTTTGAGCTTGGTGCAACGGACTTAAAATCCGTTGTCCGAAAGGACGTGCGGGTTCGATCCCCGCTCCGGGTACCATTTTTGCCTTTGGCAAAAAATGAAGCCTGCCAAGGCTTCGCCTCATGCCGCTGCCAAGCGGAGCTTCATACATTGCAGTATTGCTGCAATGTGCTTCATACGGCGACAGCCGTGCTTCATTTTTTACAAGCCTTGTCAGATGAAGCATTGTTCCGCTGACGCTCCACAATATGAAGCAGCTGCGGCTGTGAAGCACAAGCGTCTGAAGCCGCTTGTATAATAAGGTATTGAGCTATTAGAGCATTCAGCTTAAACAGCGGCAAGATGCCTTGAATACAT